>JBBILI010000030.1:0-71670 GCA_037445025.1 Rhodospirillales bacterium | reverse complement strand
GGACACCATTCGTTAAGAACGTTGGTCTTTGAGGAGGGGGGCTGACACGTGGAGCCGTTCGACCCGCGGGTCCCCCCTCCTCAAAGACCAACATGCTTTAATTGATGAGGTCCAGGGGCTCGGCCCCTGGTGGGGGTCGAGGGGGCAACGCCCCCCGCCTTGCTTGCGCCCCCTCCCCGCACACAACGAGGACAGCATGGTTGACGCATCGGGTGGCAGTATCGTTTCGGCGGAAGTGGCTTTGTTTGATGGGTTGGCGGGGCGGTGGTGGGATCGGCGTGGGCCGATGGCGCCGTTGCATGCGATGAATCCGGCGCGGGTGGCTTGGGTGGATGGGCAGGTTCGGCGTGGGGTGGGGCGGCCGGTTCGTTTGTTGGATGTGGGGTGTGGCGGGGGCCTGGCGGCGGAGGCGTTGGCGCGGCTGGGGCATGACGTGACGGGGATCGATGCGGCGCCGGAGGTGATTGCGGCGGCGCGGGCGCATGCGCAGGGCCAGGGGCTGGACCTGGTGTATCGGCACACGTCGGCGGAGGCCTTGGCGGCGGCGGGGGAGCGGTATGAGGCGATCACGTCGTTGGAGGTGATCGAGCATGTGGCGGATCCGGCTGCGTTTCTGGCGGTGCTGGCGGGGATGCTGGAGCGGGGGGGGGTTCTGTGCCTGTCGACGTTGAACCGCACGCGGCGGTCCTGGGTGGTGGCGAAGCTGGGGGCGGAATATGTGCTGCGGCTGCTGCCGGCGGGGACGCATGCGTGGGCGCAGTTCATCACGCCGGCGGAACTGGCGGGGATGCTGCGGCGGGTGGGGCTGCTGGTGCAGGATGTGAGCGGGTTGAATTTCGCGCCGCTGGCCGGCACGTGGCGTGTTGGGGGCAGCATGGAGGTCAATTATGTGATGGCGGCGCGACGAATTTAAGAAAGCCAGAGGTTCTTTTTTGAAAAAAAGAACCAAAAAACTTTTATCCGTTTGGTTTTATCTGTCCGGAAGGGTCCGCCCCAACGAATGAAAGTCTTTTGCTTCTTTTCTTCAGAAAAGAAGTGCTTTCTTACCCATCCGCCCGCGGCACCCAAGGAATCCGCGCGACCTGAATGCCATCGTCGGCCAGCGCCTCGGCCTCTTCCGGGGTGGTTTCGCCGTAGATCCCCCGCACATCGGCCTCGCCGTTGTGGATGCGGCGGGCTTCGTCGGCGAAAGCGGGGCCGACGTAATCGCAGTGCTTCTCCACCTCGGCGCGCAGCTTCTGCAGGGCCGCGCGGACACCGTCCGGCAGCCGTTCGGGCGGCAGGGCCACGGCCTGATCGGGTTGGGGTCTGGCTTTCGTCGCGTTGCCCTTGCGGGGGACAGCCGGCGCCATAAGGCCGCGTTCGATGGACTTGTCGCCACAGACCGGGCATTCCAGCAGACCGCGCTTGGCCTGCTTCTCGAAGGCGGCGGAGCCTGGGAACCAGCCATCGAAGCTGTGGTCCTGGCTGCAGTGAAGCGCGTAATGGATCATGCCGCGATCAATGCATCCAGCTTGCCGGCGCGGTCGAGCGCCATCAGATCGTCGCAGCCGCCGATATGCGTGCCGCCGATGAAGATCTGCGGCACGCTGGTGCGGCCGGAGCGCTGCTGCGATTCCGCCCGCGCGGGCGAGCCGCCGGGGGCATCGATCTCGCGGAACGTCACGCCCTTTTTGGCGAGCAGTGTTTTGGCGCGCACGCAGTACGGGCACCAGTCCTGGGTGTAGATCTCGATCTCGGGCATGCACGCGCTCCTGTCAGATCGGTAAGGGTTGGGCCTGTGGGGCTGCAGTGCAAGTGGCGAAACGGCAACAGCGCTTACCCATTGCGCGGATCAGGCACGCGGGCGGCCACGAGAATGTCGACGCTGGCGGCACCGGCCTGGTGCAGGGCCAGCGTGCAGGCGGCGGCGGTGGCACCGGAGGTCAGCACATCGTCGATCAGCACCACGTGTTGCCCGGGCAGGCGGTGGCGGCCCTGGGGGGTGACGTGGAAGGCGTTCGCCACCGTGGCGGCGCGGGCGTCGGCGGAGAGGTGCTCGAGCGGGCTGGTGGCGCGCACACGGGCCAGCGCGTCGAGGCAGGTGGGGATGTGAGTGATGCGGGCGACGGCGCGGGCCAGCAGGGCGGCCTGGTTGTAGCGGCGGCGGCGCAGGCGGGTGCGGTGCATCGGCACCGGCACCAGGAGGTCGGCATGTTCGAGCAGGGCGGGAGCGGCGCGGACCATGAGCCGCGCGAGGGCGGGGGCGAGTTCGGTGCGATCGGCGTATTTCAGCGGCAGGATGGTGCGGCGGCTCTGCGCGTCGTAGGCCATGGCGGCGCGCGCCTGGCGCCAGGGCGGCGGATTCTCGCGGCATTGCGGGCACAGCCGGTCCGGCCCGCCTTCCAGGGCGAAGGTGAAGGGGGTTCCGCACAGGCGGCAGCAGGGCTCGGAGATGAACTGCGTGGCGTTGAAGCAGTTGGGGCAGAACAGGCCGGGATCCGGCACCGGCGCGTCGCAGGTGAGGCATTGCGGCGGCAGCAGCGTGTCGAGCGCCCAGCGTGCGAGGCGTCTCGTGTGCTGCCAGAGCGCGGGGAGAGGCATGGCTGCGACCATGGGGCGAAGGTAACGGCGGGAAAGGCTTGGCACCAAGGCAATCCCGCGTCACATCGGCGTTCATGACCCCGATCATCTTCGACCGCCCTGCCCTGCGCCGCCAGCGCGACCGTGCCGCCGCCACCGTGGACCGGGTGGCGCCGGTGCTGGGCGAGGTGGCCGAGCGCCTGCTGGACCGGCTGGACGACACCACACGCCGGTTCACCCACGCGCTGGATGTGGGCGGCCGCGGGGTGATCGCGCCGCTGCTGCGGGCGCGCGGCATCCACACCGTGTCGAGCGATCTGTCGCGCGCGATGGTGCGGCGTTCCGGCGGGGTGGGCGTGGTGGCGGATGAGGAGCGGCTGCCTTTCGCGCCGGCGAGCTTTGATCTGGTGGTGGCCAACCTGTCGCTGCATGGGGTGAACGATCTGCCGGGCGCGCTGATCCAGCTGCGCTGGGCCTTGCAGCCTGACGGGCTGTTTCTGGCAAGCCTGCCCGCGCTGGGCACGCTGCAGGAGCTGCGCGAGGCGTTGACGGCGGCGGAGGCGGAGCTGACCGGTGGCGCCGCCCCGCGCGTGGCCCCGTTCCCTGACCTGCGCGACGGCGCCGCCTTGCTGCAGCGGGCCGGGTTCGCGCTGCCGGTGGCGGATCTGGAGGTGATCAGCCTGGCCTATGCCATGCCGTTTGCGCTGTTGCAGGATCTGCGCCAGGCCGGCGAGGCCAACGCGGTGGCCGAGCGCAGCCGCGTCATTCCGCCGCGTGCGCTGTTCCCCGCGGCCTTGGCACGGCTGCCCGAAGCGGAGGGGCGGGTGCACGTCACCTTGCGCCTGGCGATGCTGACGGGGTGGGCGCCGTCCGCCAGCCAGCCGCAGCCGCTGAAGCCGGGTTCGGCGCAGCATTCGCTGGCCGACGCGCTGCGCGCTACCCGCCCGTGACGCTCATGTGACGGGCCAGCGCGGGCCCCTCGGCCCGGCGGTCGATCACGAAGTCATGGCCTTTCGGCTTGCGGGCGATGGCACGATGGATGGCGGCATCGAGCGCGTCGTCATCCGCGCCGCTGCGCAGCAGGCCGCGGAAATCGGCCGCATCCTCCTGGCCGAGGCACATATAGAGCGTGCCGGTGCAGGTGAGCCGCACGCGGTTGCAGCTTTCGCAGAAATTATGCGTCATCGGCGTGATGAAGCCGACGCGGGCGCCGGTCTGCTGCACCGTGAAATACCGCGCCGGGCCGCCGGTGCGGTAGTCGGTGTCGACCAGGGTCCAGTGCTTGCGCAGCCGGGCGCGCACCTGTGACAGCGGCAGGTACTGGTCGATCCGCTGCCCGTCGATTTCGCCGAGTGGCATGGTCTCGATCAGACAGAGGTCGAAGCCATGCTCGCCGCACCAGGCCAGCATGCGGTCGAATTCATCCTCGTTGACACCTTTCAGCGCCACCGCGTTGATCTTGATGGCCAATCCTGCCGCTTTGGCGGCGAAGATGCCGTCCAGCGTCTTGTCGAGCTTGCCCCACCGCGTGATGCCAGCGAAGGTCGCGGCATCCAGGGTGTCGAGACTGACATTGATGCGACGGACGCCGGCGGCGTGGAGATCGCCGGCGAAGCGGATGAGCTGGCTGCCGTTGGTGGTCAAGGTGAGTTCGCGCAGCCCGTCGCCGAGCCTCGTGCCGAGCCGGCGGAACAGCGTCATCACATCGCGCCGCACCAGCGGTTCGCCGCCGGTGATGCGGATCTTGTCGGTGCCGAGGCGGATGAAGGCGGCGCACAGGCGTTCCAGCTCCTCCAGCGATAGCACCTCGGGCTTGGGCAGGAACGTCATGTCCTCGGACATGCAGTAGACGCACCGCAGATCGCAGCGATCCGTGACAGAGACACGCAGATAGCTGATGGCACGGCCGAACGGGTCGATCATGAACGCGGCTGATCCTCGAGAAGGGTGTAGATGTTGTCGCTTTCCCAACCGGCTGCAAGCCCGGCTGTTACGGATCGATGATCTCGAGGGCCACGAGCCTTGCGTTGATGAGCACCTTGCCGGCGTTTTCGAAATTCACCGTCACGCGTGCGCCGACCACAGATTGCACCTGGCCCTCGCCCCAGTCGGGCTGGCCGGGGTGGCGCACGCGCTGCCCCGGCTCGACGCCGCTGAAAAACCGGTCGGAGTCGCTGTGATCATGCGATTTGGGGGCGTCCGGCGGCATGTCGATCTTTCGAGTCTGCAAAGAGTATGGTGGCATGCTGAGGGGTGAAACACGACATGCGAGAGGAACAGAGTGTGACACAGTCAGCCATGCGGTCGGCACCGGTCTCATCGGAGACTGGCGCACGCGAGGCGTTGAATCTCGCCGAGAAGATGGCCACCCGGCTGTGCCACGATCTGGCAGGCATGCTCGGCACGGTGAGCAATGCGATGGAGATGGCGGCGGGTGACCCCGCCATGGCGGCCGAGGCGCTGGAGCTGGCGCAGGATGGCGCCCGCCAGCTCGGCGGCAGACTGCGCCTTTTGCGCGCGGCCTGGGGCGGCAGCGACGCGGTGGCCGAGCGCAGCATCGGCATGTCGGAACTGCGCGATCTCGCCGCCGGCCTGCCGGTGGGTCGGCGCGTGACCATCCTGCTGGACAACATTCCACAATCCCGCAGCTTCACGCCGCAGGCGGCGCAGCTTTTGCTGAATCTGCTGCTGCTGGCGGTGGAATCGTTGCATGGGGCGGGCGTGGCATCGCTGTCCGGCGGCGAGACGGGTGAGGTGGTGGTGTCCATCGACGGACCGCGCGCGGCGTGGCCTTCGGATCTGGCGATGCTGCTGGCCGATCCGCGGGAAGCGGCGCCGGCGGCGGCACGGGCGGAGCGGCTGCAACAATCGCTGCTGGTGGCGCTGATGGCCGAGCGGGCCGGCCTGCGGGTGGACATGCTGCTGTCGGCGCAGACCGAGCAGGCCCCGCCTTTGCTGGTGAGCCTGGATCCGTGAGTCTGGATCCGGCTGAGATCGTGTAGCCCGGTTCGCGTTCTCTCCTTCGTGTCGGGTTCTTCTTAACGGTTTGTTTTTCTCTGCAGACCACACTCGCGCCATCGATTCCGAATGGCACCCCGCCTGCAACGCCTGGGGTTGGAGCACGCGATGGATGATCTGTTGGCCGACTTTCTGACCGAGACCACCGAGAGTCTGGCGGAGCTTGATCTGGCCTTGGTCAAGCTCGAGCAAGAGCCGGAGGATGCAGCGACCCTGTCGCTGATTTTCCGCCTGGTGCATACGATCAAAGGCACGTGCGGGTTCCTCGGGCTTCCGCGTCTGGAGCGGGTGGCGCATGCTGGCGAGAATGTGCTGGGCAAAGTGCGGGATGGCGCCCTTTCGGTGACGCCGGATGTGGTGAGCATCGTTCTCTCGGCGCTTGACCGGATCAAGACCATTGTTGCCGCGCTGGCCGCCACAGGCAGCGAACCGGCAGGTGATGATTCGCAGCTGATCGCGGCTCTCGATGCCTTCCTCGGCGGCGGTGCGGCGCATCCGCCCGCCAAGGCCAAATCGCCCCCCGCGGCGACGCCTGTGGCCGTCGAGGCTGCGCCCCCTCCACCAACACCGGCACCGCAGCCAGCTGCGGCGCCACACGCACCGCCACCGCCACAGGCCGAGGTCCCGGCTGCCGAGCAGGCCCCTTCCGGTGATGCCAATCTGGCCTCCCAGACCATCCGCGTCGGCGTGGACGTTCTGGAGAATCTGATGACCCTGGTGAGCGAGCTCGTGCTCACCCGCAACCAGCTGCTGCAGCTGGCCCGAAGCCAGGAGAACGCCGGGTTCACCGGCCCGCTGCAGCGTCTGTCGCATATCACGTCGGACCTGCAGGAAGGGATCATGAAGACCCGCATGCAGCCGATCGGCTATGCCTGGAACAAGCTGCCCCGCATCGTGCGCGATCTGGCCCGCGAGCTCGACAAGAAGATCGACCTCGTGATGCTGGGCGCGGACACCGAGCTGGACCGGCAGGTGCTTGAGCTGATCAAGGACCCGCTGACTCACATGGTGCGCAACAGCGGCGACCATGGACTTGAGACACAGGCCGAACGTCGTGCCGCCGGCAAATCAGAGACCGGGCGCATCACGCTCAACGCCTTCCATGAGGGGGGGCATATCGTCATCGAGATCTCCGATGACGGACGCGGGCTGCCGATCGATCGGATCCGCGCCAAGGTGCTGGCGCAGGGTCTGAGCACCGAGGCCGAGCTCGCATCCATGAGCCCGGAGGCGATCCAGCGCTTCATCTTCCGCGCCGGTTTCTCGACCGCGGCCGCCATCACCGCCGTGTCCGGTCGCGGCGTCGGCATGGATGTGGTCAAGACGAATATCGAGCGGATCGGCGGCACGATCGACCTCAAGAGCGTGGCCGGCCAGGGCACGGTGTTCACGATCAAGATTCCGCTGACTCTGGCGATCGTGGCGGCGTTGATCGTGGAGGCCGGCGGCGAGCGCTTTGCAATCCCGCAGATCAGCGTGGTGGAACTGGTGCGCGCCCAGGAAGGCAGCAGCTATCGCCAGGCTGGTTCCGATCCACATCCAGGCGATATCTCGACGAGCACCATCGAGCAGATCAACGGTACGCCGGTGCTGCGCCTGCGTGAACGGCTGCTGCCCTTGGTGAAGCTCGATGACCTGCTGCAGCTTCATGACAGGAACGCCGCGCTCGACCATGGGGCCGATGCCGCACGCCATGACGGCAGCCATACCATCATCGTGGCCCAGGTGGGCGCCAGCCTGCTGGGGCTTGTGGTCGACCGGGTGTTCGACACCGAGGAAATCGTCGTCAAGCCGGTGGCACCGGTCCTGCGCCATATCAGCATGTTCAGCGGCAACACGATTCTGGGTGACGGTTCGGTGATCATGATTCTCGATCCCAGCGGCATCGCGCGGGCGACGGGCATTGCCGGATCCGGCGATGGCCGACTGCTGGATCCCAGGTCCAACGCCAACGCCATCGGCAGAGACGCCAACGACCAGACCACCGCGATGCTGCTGTTCCGCGCCGGAGATGCCAGCCACAAGGCGGTTCCGCTCGGCTTGGTGGCCCGACTGGAGAACATTCCACGCGACAGGATCGAGCTCGCTGCCGGCGTGCCGGTCACGCAATATCGCGGGCGGCTGATGCGGCTGGTGCCTATGTCCGGCGAGATGGACGCAAGCCAGCCAGAGCAGCCGATTCTGGTCTTCACGGACAGCGACACCCAGTCCGGCCAGGAAAACTGCATGGGTCTCGCGGTTGACCAGATCGTCGATGTCGTTGATGAGCATCTGCGCATCGAATTGTCTGGTGCACGGGATGGAATCCTGGGCACGGCGGTGATCGCCGGCAAGGCGACCGACGTGATCGACACCTCTTACTGGCTTACGCGCGCCAACCAGGACTGGTTCAGCCGCGCCGGCGAGCGTGACCGCCATAGTCGGCCAAAACTTCTGCTGATCGAGGACAGTGACTTCTTCCGGCAGATGATTGTCCCGGTCCTGCAGGCAGGCGGTTATGACGTGACGGCCGTCGACACCGCCGCAAAGGCCTTGCTGCTGCGTGACAGCGGACGGATGTTCGACGTGATCGTCTCGGACATTGAAATGCCCGACATGGACGGCCTGGCCTTCGTCCGCGCGGTCCGTGCGTCCGGCATCTGGGCGGCCCTTCCGGTCGTTGCCCTCGCCGGTCGGATGTCCGAACAGGACGTTGAAGACGGACGCGATGCCGGCTTCACCGACTATGTCGGCAAGTCTGCGCGAGAGGCCTTGCTGCGCAGCCTCCACCAATGCCTGGCGCATCCGCCGGGTGCGGGCGACCCGATGCGTATGGTGGCCTGACGCGGCGCCGATCCCACCCAATTTCACGACAGGTCCGACATGGGCATGACCACAGACACTTATGGCGCGCGCGCTGCAGGCAGTTCCACATCGGAGGCCGGCGGGACAGAGGCTGAGCAGGTTTTCGTTACTTTGACCGTGGGAGACCAGCTCTGCGGAATCCCGGTCCTGTCAGTACGTGATGTGCTGGGGCCGCAGGCAATCACCCGCATTCCTCTCGCACCACCCGAGGTGGCCGGCAGCCTCAACCTGCGTGGACGGATCGTGACAGCGATTGACCTACGCCGCAGACTGCATTTGCCGCCGCCTCCGCCGGGATCCAAGCAGATGTCGGTGGTCGCCGAGCAGGGAGGCGAACTCTATGCCCTGCTGGTCGACCAGGTCGCCGAGGTTATGAGTCTGAAAGCCGCCCAGTTCGAACGCAACCCGCCAACACTGCCGCAGGAATGGTCGCGCTACAGCCTTGGCATCTATCGCCTGCAGGGCCGGCTGCTTGTGGTGCTCGACGTGGCACCACTGCTGGCCCTGTCTCCTCAAGCCGCATGAAGGGGGCTCCCATGCCCGATCCAAGCCGGACATGTCTGGTCGTCGATGACAGCAGAGTTGTGCGCAAGGTCGCACGCAGGATCCTGGAAGGGCACGGCTTTGCCATCCAGGAAGCGGAGGACGGGCAGATGGCCCTGGAGGCCTGCCGGCGGCAGATGCCAGGGGCGGTGCTGCTGGACTGGAACATGCCGGTAATGAGCGGCATCGAGTTCCTCAAGGAGCTGCGCAGGGAATTTGGACCGCATCAGCCGCCGGTCATGTTCTGCACGACGGAGAACGACATCGCGTTCATCGAGCAGGCGATCGAGCATGGAGCTCAGGAATTCATCATGAAGCCGTTCGATGAAGAGATCCTGGTCGGAAAATTCACCCAGGTCGGCCTTCTTTGAACCTAGTACCGCCCCGGCCGTCCTCCTGTCACGTCTCCGATACCACGGCGCCCGCGCTTGCGCGTGTTATGGTCTGCGACGACAGTGTCGTGATCCGGTCTGCCATCACCCGCATGCTGGAGAGCGACCCGCGCATCAAGGTGGTGGCACGCGTTGCCGATGGGGCGGCCGCCCTGGCCGAAGTGCGCCGCCAATCGATCGACGTGGTTGTCCTGGACATCGAAATGCCGGTCATGGACGGCTTGACCGCCCTGCCGCAACTGCTGGCGGCCGATCCGTCGGTTCGGGTGATCATGGCCAGCACCCTGACCACGCGTGGGGCCGATGTGGCACTGCGTGCCCTACGACTGGGTGCTGCCGACTATCTGCCGAAGCCTTCCAGCCACGCGATCCAGGAGGACTGCTTTCGTCGGGAACTGCTTGCCAAGGTGACTGGCCTCGCTCGCCTGCGCCGTGACGGACAATCCGTCGCCCAGGCCGCCCCGCCTCGTGCTGCACTCCGGCTCAGGCCGGCGTCGGGGCAACGTCCGGCCTTGCTTGCCGTCGGCAGTTCCACGGGTGGCCCCCAAGCGTTGTTCACGTTGGTCCAGGGTCTTGGGCGAAATGTTAAGGTGCCGGTGGTGCTGACACAGCATATGCCCAAGAGCTTCACGCCGATCCTGGCCGATCATCTGGGCAAGTTGGGCGGACTTCCGTGCACCGAGGCCAGCCATGGCGAGCCTTTGCTGGCGGGTCATATCTACCTCGCACCGGGCGATCAGCATCTGTTGGTGGAGAGCCACGCCGGAAAGCTGCGCGCGCGCCTGTCGGAAGATCCTCCTGAGAACTTCTGCCGGCCCTCGGTCGATCCGATGCTGCGCAGCGCGGCCGCGGCCTGTGGCGGGCGGGTGCTGGTGGTGATGCTCACCGGCATGGGCCATGACGGTCTCGATGGCACCCGCAAGGTGATCGATGCCGGCGGCACGGCGCTGGCACAAGATGAGCGCACGAGTGTGGTCTGGGGCATGCCCGGCGCCATCGCCCAGGCAGGTCTGTGCCATGCCGTGCTGCCCCTGCCCTCCATCGCTGCCAAGACACTCGAACTTCTGGAATCGAGGCTCCCATGAAACCGACCAGCTTCGAGACCCTGGCCTCCCTCCTTCGCCTCGGCTCGGGCCTTGTGATCGGGCCGGACAAACAATACCTGCTCGAAACGCGGCTCGGTCCGGTGCTGCGCAAGCATGGCATTGCCAGTCTCGACGAGGCGGCAGCCAAGCTGCGGTTCAATCCGCAGCTTGCCAGAATTGACTTTGCGCCCGGGACGCTGGAGCTCGATGTCATCGAGGCGATGACGACCAACGAGAGCCTGTTCTTTCGCGACAACAAGCCATTCACCCATCTCCGCACCAGTGGCATCCCGCGCCTGCTTGCGGCCAGGTCTGGTTCGGCCGGGCTGCGGATCTGGTCGGCGGCTGCGAGTTCTGGGCAGGAGGCCTATTCGCTGGCGATGATGTGGTCGGAGATGCGGGCCAGCGTGGGCTCCAGGTCGATCGAGATCATCGGCACCGATATCGCCCGCGAGCAGCTTGGCCGCGCGCGCGATGGGCTTTACTCTCAATTCGAGGTTCAGCGCGGCCTACCGATGCAGTATCTCGTGAAATATTTCACAAAAGAAGATAACAACAACTGGCGTATTTCTGCGGCCATTCGGGCCATGGCACAATTCAAGGTGCTAAACCTGTTGGGTGACCTACGACCTTTGGGTCAATTCGATATTGTGTTCTGTCGCAATGTGCTGATTTATTTTGACCAGCCGACCAAGGCCAAGGTCCTGGAGGCCATTGCCCGGCAGATGCCGGCGGACGGACTGCTCTACCTCGGCGGTGCCGAGACGGTGCTGGGGATCACCGATGCGTTCACATCGGTGCCTGGCGAGCGTGGTGTCTACGAACGTTCGAAGTCGGCGGCCACGTCACCTGCCACTGGTCGCACGGGTGCTTTTGCTGCCTCGGCGTGACCGTCAGGACAATCCGCCGCGGGCTGCGATCGGCCAAAGGCACTCCACCCGCCCGGCCCGTACGCCGACATACCAGTCGAACCTGTCAACCGTCGGGTCGCAATGGCCTGGCACCAGGCGAAGCTTCTCACCAAGCTTCGGGGCTGCCGCGGCAGGGTCCACCGTCAGCTTGCCGTGTTCGTCGCTGGCACCGACATAGGCGACGCCCGGCCGCTGCCAGACCAACGGCAGGCCGCTGTCGACAGCCACCGCCTTGTGACCGGCATCGACAACGGCCACGCCCGGGCGCGCCGTGCTCATGACCGTGGCCAGAACGAACAGCGCGTGGCGGAAGGTTCGCACCGGACGGCCGTCCTCGGCCAGATTGGCGGCGTAATCGGCGTCCATGAAGCAGTAGCTGCCAGCCTGGATCTCGGTGAACACACCGGACATGGCCTCATGCAGGAATGTACCGGTTCCGCCGCCACCGACGATGGCGCATTCCAATCCTTGCTGACGGAGTTGCTCCACCGTGCGGCGCGTGTCGTCCACCGCGGCCTGGATCGCGAAATGACGCTGCTCGTGCCGACGCAGATGCTGGGCGCTGCCGTGATAGGCCTGCAGACCGCCGAATTCGAGATGCGGGCTGGCGGCAATTCGTTGTGCCAGGACCACCGCTTCGGCTCCCGGGGATACGCCGCAGCGGCCGGCGCCGACATCGATCTCCACCAGCACGCGGAGCACCACGCCGGCCTGGGCCGCCGCGGCGGCCAGCGCATCGACCTGCGACGCATCGTCGGCGCATACGGCAATGCGCGTGATACGGGCCAGCGCCGCAAGCCGGGCCAGTTTGCCTTCTCCGACCACCTCGTTGCTGACCAGAATGTCGCCAACGCCGCCCCAGGCGAGAATCTCCGCCTCGGCGACCTTCTGGACGCACTGGCCGACCGCACCGCGGGCGATCTGGCGATGGGCGACCACCGGGGATTTGTGCGTCTTGGCGTGGGCGCGCAGCACCGTGCCGGTGCCCGCCAGCGCCTGGGCCATCGTGTCGAGATTGTGCTCGAAGGCGTCGAGGTCGATGATCAGGGCCGGGGTGTCGATTTCAGCTTCGGACATGCCGGGGCGGGCGGGCGGGGATTGCAGCATTGAAATCTCCAAACGGAAAAAAAGGCCTTCTTTTCTGAAGAAAATAAGCAAAAGACTT
The DNA here is from genome assembly GCA_037445025.1 of Rhodospirillales bacterium. GTDB lineage: Bacteria > Pseudomonadota > Alphaproteobacteria > Acetobacterales > Acetobacteraceae > CAIQQQ01. Next base: position 59,150 of record JBBILI010000030.1, on the reverse strand, counting down.
TTGGTCGTTGGGCGGAGCTTCCTCCAGAAAGTCACTTGCTGGCGGATAAAAGTTTTTTGGTTCTTTTTTCAAAAAAGAACTGCTTCCTTCACAACATCCGCCCGGCCACCGCATCCAGTTTCGCCAGCATTGCGGGATCCCGCTTGTCTGGCGCCGTGATGATCGCATGATCCAGCGCCCTGTCACACCCGGCCGGGCACAGGCCGCGCGGCGCGCCGATCACCGGCACTACGGCGCGGACCAGCGCGCGGGCGCGGTCGGCGTTGCCGACCAGGAATTTTACCACCTGGTCCACCGTCACCGCGTCATGATCGGGATGCCAGCAGTCGTAATCCGTCACCATCGCGACAGTTGCGTAACAGATCTCCGCTTCACGGGCGAGTTTGGCCTCCGGCATGTTGGTCATGCCGATCACGCTGCAGCCCCAGCTGCGGTAGAGCTCGCTTTCCGCCTTGGTCGAGAACTGCGGGCCTTCCATCACCAGATAGGTGCCGCCGCGCGTCACCGGCAGGTCCAGGCCCATCGCCGCCTGCTCCAGCGCGTCGCCAAGGCGCGGGCAGACCGGGTGAGCGACGGACACGTGGCCGACGCAGCCCGGGCCGAAGAAGCTTTTTTCGCGGGCGAAGGTGCGGTCGATGAACTGGTCGACGATGACGAAATGGCCGGGGGGCAGTTCGGCCTTGAGGCTGCCGACGGCGGAGAGGGAGAGGATGTCGGTGACACCGAGGCGCTTCAGGGCGTCGATGTTGGCGCGGTAGTTCAGCGCGCTCGGCGGCAGCGGATGGCCGCGGCCGTGGCGCGGGAGAAAGACGCAGCGGACGCCGCCGAGCGTGCCTTCCATCAGCGCGTCCGACGGATCGCCCCAGGGGGTGGAGACGTGCCGCCAGGTGCGGCCTTCCAGCCCATCGATGTCATACAGGCCGGAGCCGCCGATGATGCCGATCACCGGGGTCACGCTCACATCCGTCATGGCTCACACTCCCTAGGCGATACACGCAACAACGCCGCGCCCCTGCTGGGACGCGGCGCCGATGCTGTCAATCCCGATTGGCTCAGTGGTCGACGTCAGACCAGATCTGCCGCTTCACCACATAGGTCAGGCACGACATCAGGGCCAGGAACAGCACGACCTTCACGCCCATCCGCTTGCGCTGCTCCATTTCCGGATTGGCGACGTAGGTGAGGAAGGTCACGACGTCCTTGGCTTCCTGCTGCAGGGTGGGCTTGGTGCCGTCGGCATAGTCGACCCGGCCGTCGACCAGCGGCTGCGCCATGGCGATCTGGTGGCCGTTGAACCATTTGTTGTAGTTCATGCCGTCGCCCATCTTCATCCCGGCCGGCGGATCGGCGTAGCCGGTCAGCAGGTCGTAGATGTAGTCGGCACCGCCTTCACGGGCCTTCTCGATCACCGACTGGTCGGGCGGCAGCGCGCCGTTCAGGGCGGCGCGGGCCGCCTTGTCGTTGGGATAGGGCGCCTTGAAGTGATCGGACGGCAGGCCCGGGCGCTCGGTCGGCTGACCGTCATCGCCGATCGTGGGGACGGTCACCGAGGCGGCGATGGCTTTGATCTGATCCTCGGACAGGCCGATGCCGGCGAGGTTGCGGTAGTAGACCTGCTTCATCGAATGACAGTTGGAGCAGACCTCCTTGTAGATCTGGAAGCCGCGCTGGGCGGAAGCCTTGTCGAAGGTGCCGAACGGACCGTCGAAGCTCCAGCTCTGCGTGGGAAGATCCAGCTCCTCGGCGGCGAAGGCGGGGGCGGCGGCGAGGCTGGTGAGCGCCAGCCCCAGCATGGCAAGGGTACGAAACCGCATCACACCTTCTCCATCGGCTTGGCCGCGGCGCCGGCGGGCAGCGGCCCACCGCCTTGCGGCAGAACGGCACGGCTGATGCTCTCCGGCAGCGGCAGCGGCTTTTCCAGCTTGCCCAGGATCGGCAGCAACACCAGGAAGTGCAGGAAGTAATAGACCGTGGCGACCTGCCCGATCACCACATACATGCCCTCCGGCGGCTTGCCGCCGACGATGCCGAGCACCACCACGTCAACCACGAAGACATACATCAGTTGGCGGTAGATCGGGCGGAACTTGGCGCTGCGGACCGGCGAGGTGTCGAGCCAGGGCAGCACGAAGAGGATGGCGATCGAGCCGAACATCAGGATGACGCCGCCGAGCTTGGACGGCACCGAGCGCAGGATGGCGTAGAACGGCAGGAAGTACCATTCCGGCACGATGTGCGGGGGGGTGACCAGCGGATTGGCCGGGATGTAGTTGTCGGTGTGGCCAAGATAGTTCGGCGCGAAGAACACCAGGATGGCAAATACCATGAGGTAGATGCACATGCCGAAGCTGTCCTTGATCGTGTAGTACGGATGGAAGGGCAGCGTGTCCTGCGAGGATTTCGGCTCGATGCCGAGCGGGTTGTTCGAGCCGGTGATGTGCAGCGCCACGACGTGCAGGAAGATCACGCCGACAAGGACGAACGGCATGAGGTAGTGCAGCGCGAAGAAGCGGTTCAGGGTGGGGTTGTCGACCGAGAAGCCGCCCCAGAGCAGGGTGACAATGCTGTCACCGACCAGGGGGATGGCGGAGAACAGGTTGGTGATGACGGTGGCACCCCAGTAGGACATCTGGCCCCAGGGCAGCACGTAGCCCATGAAGGCGGTGGCCATCATCAGCAGCAGGATGACGACGCCGAGCATCCACAGCAGTTCGCGCGGCTTTTTGTAGGAGCCGTAGTAAAGGCCGCGGAACATGTGGATGTAGACGACGATGAAGAACATCGAGGCGCCGTTGGCGTGGACGTAGCGGAGCAGCCAGCCGTAGTTCACGTCACGCATGATGCGCTCGACACTGTCGAACGCGCCGGCGGTGGAGGCGTTGTAGTTCATCGCCAGGAAGACGCCGGTGGCGATCATGATGACCAGATTGACCATCGCGAGGGCGCCGAAGTTCCAGAAATAGTTGAAATTCTTCGGCGTCGGGAAGACGCCGTATTCCTTGGTCATCATTGTGAACAGAGGAAGTCGCGTGTCCACCCAGTTGATCACCGGGTTCTTGAACTCGCTCTTATGCAGGCCGACCATGTGGCTGGTGCTCCGAGTGCGGTAGGTTAGGAAACTGGGTTCAGCCGATCTTGATCTTGGAATCGGTTTCGAACGCGTAGGGCGGGACGGCCAGGTTGGCCGGCGCGGGGCCGTGGCGCATGCGGCCGGACGTGTCGTACTGGCTGCCGTGGCAGGGGCAGAACCAGCCGCCCCATTCGCCGCGCGGATCGGTGGGCTTGTTGCCCAGCGGCACGCAGCCGAGATGGGTGCAGATGCCGACGACGACGAGCCACTGGTCATGCCCGGCCTTGACGCGGCTGGCGTCGGTGGCGGGGTCGCCGAGTTGGCTCAGCTGGACATCCTGGGCGGACTTGATCTCGGCCGGGGTGCGGTGGCGCACGAAGATCGGCTTGCCGCGCCACAGCACGGTGATGGCCGAGCCGAGGGCGATGGGGGTGAGATCCACCTCGGTGGAGGACAGGGCCAGCACGTCACCGGAGGGGTTCATGCTGTCGATCAGCGGCCAGGCGAGGGCGCCGACGCCGATGACGGCGGAGGCGGCCGTCACCATCTTCAGAAAATCGCGTTTGCTGCCGTCTTCGAGATGGTCACCACCGGGTGTGTGCCCTTGTGCATGAGCGGTCGCGGACATCAATCGACTTCCTCTACCATGGTCCGCCGCGGCGGAACGTTTCAGATGGGCTGGGCGAACCGCAATGCGTCATGCCACCCTGCCAAGGTCTGGCCAGAGCGACATAGCGCATGCAGCGTGTGCGGCAACACATTTCTAGGTCGCGCACTTCGCCCCTGCAACACGACGCAGACACGCGTTAGCATTCTGATATCCACCTAGGGTCGTATCGTCATGCCGCAATCCTTGCCTGAGCCACAAATCTCACCGCCGCATGCCGGCCTGAAGGGCGAGGCGCAGGCCTGGTTCGAGTCGCTGCGCGACCGGATCTGCGCCACGTTCGAGGCGATCGAGGATGAGATGGCGGAGGCGGTGCCGGGCGAGGCGGCGGGGCGGTTCAGCCGCACGCCGTGGGAGCGGCCGACCGAGACCGGGCCGGGCGGCGGCGGGGTGATCAGCCTGATGCGCGGGCGGGTGTTCGAGAAGGTGGGCGTGAACGTCTCGACGGTGTGGGGCGTATTCAGCCCGGAATTTTGCAAGCAGATTCCGGGGGCTGCGGAGGATCCGCGGTTTTTCGCCACCGGCATTTCGCTGGTGGCGCATATGGCGAGCCCGCTTGTGCCTGCGGTGCATTTCAACACGCGCATGCTGGTGACCACCCAGGGCTGGTTCGGCGGCGGCGGCGACCTGACGCCGATGAAGCTCGACGCGCCGGAAGCGCGGGAGGATGCGGCGTTGCTGCATGCGACGTTCAAGGCGGCGTGCGATCGGCATGACCCTGGTTACTATCCAAAGTTTAAGGAATGGTGTGACCGGTACTTCTTTCTGCCGCATCGCAACGAGCCGCGCGGGGCGGGGGGGATTTTCTACGATCACCTGTTCACCGGGGATGCGGCGGCGGATTTCGGGTTCACCCGGGATGTCGGGCTGGCGTTTCTGGAGGCGTATCCGGCCATTGTGCGGCGGCGGATGCATGAGGCGTGGACGCCGGAGGAGCGCCGGCACCAGCTGGTGCGGCGGGGGCGGTATGTGGAGTTCAACCTCATCCATGACCGCGGCACGCTGTTCGGGCTGAAGACCGGGGGGAATGTGGAGGCGATCCTGATGAGCCTGCCGCCGGAGGTTCACTGGCCATGACGGCGGTCTGGCGATAGGACCGATCTGTCTTATCTGACGTCATGGCCGGACACGGCCGATCAGCAAGGGATTCGAACATGCCATTCATCGACATCGCGGCCACCGACGGCGCCGGGACGTTCCAGGCCTATCACGCCCCCGCCGCGGGGCTTCATGCCAAGGCGCCGCATGGCGCGGTGGTGCTGATCCAGGAGATTTTCGGGGTCAGCGACTCTCTGCGCGAGATCGCTGATCAGGTGGCTTCGCTGGGCTATCACGTGCTGGCGCCGGATCTGTTCTGGCGGCAGGAGCCGGGGGTTAATCTTTCGGACAAGACGCAGGCGGAGTGGGACCGCGCGTTCGCGCTGCTGGGCGGGTTCGACCAGGACAAGGGGGTTGAGGATTTGAAGGCGACGCTTGCGGCGGCGCGGGCGATTCCTGGCACCAATGGCCGGGCGGGGACGATGGGGTACTGCCTGGGTGGGCGGCTCGCGTTCATGATGGCGACGCGGTCGGATGCGGATGTGAATGTTTCTTATTATGGGGTGGGGCTGGATGGGCTGATCCCGGAGTTGGGGCAGATTTCGAAGCCGTTGTTGGTGCATATCGCGGAGAATGACAATTTCTTTCCGGCTGAGCCGCGGGAGAAGCTGTTGGCGGCGGTGGCGGGGCATGGGCTGATCGAGGCGCATGTGTATCCGAGTGCCGACCATGCGTTTGCGCGGGCGGGCGGGACGCATTGGGATACGCGGTCGGCCTGGATTGCCAATGGGCGGAGTGCGCAGGCGTTGGCGGCGGCGCTGGATTGATGGGGGTGTGGGGTGCGGTCGTGCACCCCACCCTACGCCTACTTCTCCAAACCCGCCGACATCATCATCCGCAAGTGCCCAATCCGCCGGATAATGTCCCCGCCCGACGGCTCGCCTGAACGTGGAATGCGGCCAATCGATCGCCCGCGTGACAAGCCCGTGCTTGACCGGATTGAAATGGACATAGTCGACATGTCGGGCAAAATCGTTGGAGTCACGCACGGTGTGCTCCCAAAACCGGCGTTGCCAAATTCCGCGCTCTCCTTTGGCCACCCGGGACTCTGATCGGCGTTCGCCAGCTGGGATCGCTGCCGAGAACCACCGTTTGATGAGCGTCCATCGCAGGGAATATCGCGCATCGCCTTCGGGCAACGTCCAGACCGCATGCATATGCTCAGAGAGCACGACCCACGCATCGATTTGGAACGGATACAGCCGTTGCGTACGAGCGATGGCCCCGCGCAAGGCGGCGATCTCGCGCACGAGGAGGTCGGTGCGCCGATCGGCCAGGGCCACGGTGAAAAAGGGGGTGCCTCCTGGCACGAAGACGCGGCGGTATTCGGGCATGGGTCAGGTTTTGGTCACGTGCATTGTGACGACAGACTCACCGTTGCGGGGGGTGGGGTGCTACGACCCTATCGATCATACTCGATGGTATCAGTGATGCGGGGCCTGGTGTGGGGTCCCGCATCGCCCATGAGCGATGCGGGCTACGGGTGGTCTCGTTGGGGAAATCGGTTGCTATTTTCGTAGGTTTGTGTTCCTATTTTTTTTATGAATGTAGCTGGTTCCCTTTCGCTTTCTGAGCGTTTTGCGCTGACCCTGGAGGGGTTGTGGCGGGCGGTGGCGGCGCGGATTGCGGGTGGGGGGTTGGCGGCGGCGGTGATTGTTTTGATTTGTGGGCGGATCCGGCGGGTGGAGGATCGGGTTCAGCTTTTGTTGGTGCGGTTTCGGGCGGGGCGGGTTCTGGTCCGGGGGGCGCGGGTGCGTCGCTCGGGTGGGGGGCGTCGGGCTGTGGGGACGCGGTTGCCGACGGGGTTTGGATGGTTGTTGCCGCTGGTTCCGACGCATGCGGCGGGGTTTGCCTCGCAGTTGCGGGGGGTGTTGGAGGACCCGGAGATGCAGGCGTTGTTGGCTGCGGTGCCGCAGGCGCGGCGGGTGTTGGCGCCGGTGTGTCGGATGTTGGCGTTGGAGCCGGGGTTGTTGGGGGTTTCGCCGCCGGTGGTGGTGGAGCGGGTTGCGGCGGTGAAGAGGGTTCGGGTGCGGCCGGAGCCGTTTCGGATTCCGTTGCCGCGGGGGGTGCTTTCGGCGGCGCGGCGGGAGGGGTTTGGGAAGATTCGGTGAGGGTTTTGCTGGACGTTGGCGGTAATCGTTCCGGTTTTTTAATGATGTTGATTTTCGGTGTGGGGGATGGTGGGGTGCGGAAGATCACCCCACCCTATGGGCTTTTCTTTCAGGGCTGTCAGCAGCGCATCGATGAACCGTCCGGTGCTTTTGTAGTGGGCCATTTCCGGGGGGAGGGCTTTGAGGGCTTCGGTCAATCTTTGGGCTTCGGTGGGGTCCTGGGTGACGCGGTCGAGCGGGGTGACGTGGATGCGGATGCCGAAGACGACGGCGTTGGTGGTGGGGAGGCGGCGGAAGGTTTGGCGTTCGACGCGCAGGTAGAGGCGGGTGAGGGCGTTGGCGGGGGTGATGTCGGGGTCGATGCCGGAGCGGCCTTTGCCTTGGAGCTGGAAGAGCTCGGGGCTGTCGATGACGGACCAGTTGAGGCGTTGGGCGAGGCGGTTGAGGCGGAGGGAGCGGAAGAAGCGTTCGACGGGGTTGCCGAGTTTTTCGGCGTAGAACGGGACTTTCTCGTGGACGGTGATGAGGGGGTGGCCGAGTTTTTCGGCCAGCGACCAGCGGGTGGGGAAGCAGAGCACGGCGCCGGTGAGGTGGTGGGCGCCCTGGTGTTCCTGCATGAGGCAGAAATCCTCCTGCACCAGGCGGCCGGCGATTTCGAGGGGTGGGGCGCTGGTGATGTCGATGGCGTGGGCGAGGAGGCGGTTGTGCAGGGTGGTGCCTTCGCGCTGGAACCAGGTTTGGTGGTGGGTGCAGAGGTGGTGCACCAGCACGTCGAGCAGTTCGTGGGCGGCGGGTTCGGCTTCGGGGAGGCAGGCGAGGACGGCTTCGGGCGTGGTGTCGAGCAGGCGGTGGCGTTCGGCCATCTGGGTTGGGGTGTCTTCGGCGAATTCCAGCCAGTCGGGCTCGGCGACGGCGGTCAGCGCCATGGCCATGCGGAAGGGGCCCGGTTCGTAGGGGCGGAACTGCGGGACCGGGCCGAGGGTGGGGGTGGGCTGGTCGCGCATGGTTGGTCTCACCGGAGGTTCAAAGGTCGATCGTCCCACTTCTATAGTCGGGGGCAAGGGGAGATGACGATGCGGGTGTTGCATATCGATGAGCTGGCGGCGCTGGTGCCGGATGGGGCGCTGCTGGCGCTGCCGCCGGACAATTCGCTGTCGCCGGCGGCGTTGGTGCGGGCGCTGGTGCGGCGGGGTGTGCGGGGGCTGCGGCTGCTGGGGGTGCCGGTTTCGGGGTATGTGACGGATCTGCTGATCGGGGCCGGGTGTGTGGCCGAGGTGCAGACCAGTGCGGTGACGCTGGGCGAGGCCGGGACGGCGCCGCGGTTTGTGGCGGCGGTGGCTGCGGGGACGATCTCGGTGATCGATGCGACGTGCCCGGCGATTCACACGATGCTGCAGGCGGCGGAGAAGGGGGTGCCGTTCATGCCGTTGCGCGGCGTGCTGGGCAGCGACCTGGTGGCGCATCGGCCGGACTGGATGGTGATCGACAATCCGTTTGCCGGCGGGGGCGACCCGATCTTGCTGGTGCCGGCGCTGTCGCCGGATGTGGCGGCGTTTCATGCGGTGTGCGCGGACCGGGACGGGAATGTGTATGTCGGGCGGCGGCGGGAGCTGGCGACGCTGGCGCATGCGTCGCGGCGTTCGCTGGTGACGGTGGAGCGGATGGTGGAGGGCAGTCTGCTGGAGGATGAGCGGATGGCGCCCGGGACGATCAATGCGACGTATGTCGAGGCCGTGGCGGTGGCGCCGAGGGGGGCGTGGCCGATCGGGCTGTTGGACGACTATGCGCTCGATGCCGCGCATTTCGCTGAATATGCGCGGGCGGCGCGGACCGAGGCGGGGTTTCGGGGCTATCTGGAGCGGTATGTGCTGGAACGGGAGCCGGCGTTGTGATCGCGCCGCAGGAGATGCTGATTGCGGCGATCGCGCGGCTGATCACCGACCCTGCGGCGCCGCCGGCGCGGCATATCGCGGTGGGGGCGGCGTCGCCGATTCCGGCGGCGGCGTGCTGGCTGGTGAAGAAGCTGGGGCATGAGGTGCGGCTGTCGCTGCTGCATCGGCCGCAGGGCAACCCGTTCACCGAGGGTACGCGGGAGCTGTTCGATCTGGCGGGACAGGGGCGGATCGATCTGTTTTTTCTGGGCGGCGGTCAGATCGATGGGCAGGCCAATCTGAACCTGGTGGGGACCGGCGAGTGGCCGGGGACTTCGGTGCGGTTTCCCGGCAGTTTCGGCTCGGCGTTCATGTATATGATGACGCCGCGCACCATTCTGTTCCGCGAGGAGCATTCGCCGCGGGTGCTGGTGGCGCGGGTGGACCATGTGTCAGCACCGGGGGTTTCCGCGCCGGGGGTGTTTCGGCGCGGGACGGCGCAGGCGCTGGTGACGGGGCGGTGCGTGTTTGCGTTCGATGGGGCGGGCTTCCGGCTTTGCAGCCTGCATCCCGGCGAGACCGTGGAGAGCGTGCGCGCCGCCACCGGGTTTGACTTCGCGGTGCCGGACGCGGTGCCGGAGACCAGCCCGCCCTCCGCATTCGAGCTCGCCTTGCTGCGGGGCGCGGTGTGTGACGAGATGCTGGCGACCTATCCGCAGTTCTGCCGCAGTGTCTGGGGTCGCGGCGAAACCTCAACCCGAAAGTCAGCCTGATGGACGCACCGATCGGCAAAGGTCTCGCCCTCTCCGCGGGGGCGCTTGCGGGGCTGAAGGTGGTGGACCTCACGCGGGTGCTGGGCGGGCCATACTGCACGATGATCCTGGCGGATCATGGGGCCGAGGTGATCAAGGTGGAGCCGCCGCAGGGCGATGAGACGCGGGAATGGGGGCCGCCGTTTCAGGATGGCGATGCCAGCTATTTCCTTGGCGTCAACCGCAACAAGCAGGCGATCACGCTGGATCTCGGCAGGCCGGAGGGGCGGGCCGTGGTGCTGCGGCTGCTGGAGGGGGCGGACATCGTCGTTGAGAATTTCAAGACGGGGACGATGGAGAAATGGGGGCTGGGGTATGAGAAGGACCTGGCGCCGCGGTTTCCCGGGCTGATCCATTGCCGCGTGTCGGGGTTCGGTGCTGACGGTCCGTTGGGGGGGCTGCCGGGGTATGACGCCATTCTGCAGGCGATGACCGGGCTGATGAGCATCAACGGCACGCCGGAGTCGGGGCCGGTGCGGATGGGGACGCCGGTGGTGGATCTGGCGACGGGGCTGTATTCGGTGATCGCCATTCTGATGGCGCTGCATGAGCGGCAGCGCTCGGGGCTGGGGCAGTATCTTGATATGACGCTGCATGATTGCGGGATGGCGCTGCTGCATCCGCAGGCCGCGAATTTTTTTCTCAACGGCAAGCGGCCGATGCCGCCGGGCAACGCGCATCCCAACATCTCGCCGTATGACGTGTTCCAGACGGCGACGGGGGCGATGTTCATCGCCATCGGCAACGAGGGGCAGTTCCGCAAGATGGCGGAGCTGCTCGGGCATCCGGAGCTTGCGACCGATCCGCGGTTTCTCACCAATGGGGATCGGGTGCGCAACCGCCCTGCCCTCACCGCGTTGCTGGCCGATATGTTCTCGGGGTTCGACCGGATGGAGCTGTCCGACCGGATGCTGAAGGCGGGTCTGCCGGCAGGGCCGGTGCTGGCGGTCGATGAGGCGATGGCGGCCGAGCACACGGCGGCGCGGGCGATGGTGACGGAGCTTGGCGATTACCGGGGGCTGGGGACGCCGATCAAGATGTCGCGCACCCCGGGCGGCACCCGCAGCCGGCCGCCGAAATTCGGCGAGCACACGGATGCGGTGCTGGCCCGGCATGGCTATTCGGCCCAGGAGATCGCGGCGCTGAAGGCGGCGGGCGCGATCGTTCCCAGCCGGCGGAAGGTTTAACCGCGCTTTACGCCGCGCGGATCATCGGGGCGCCTTTGCCGCGGATTTCCGCTTCCTCGAACTCCGCGGCGGCGATCGCGCGGTCGAGCGCCGCGCGCAGGGACTTGGCGCTGTCCAGGGACAGCTCGATCCCGGCGCGGGCTTCGGGGCCGAGCGCGGTGTTGACGAAATCGAGCGTGATGACGTCGCCGAGCGGGGCGTGGCGGGCGTGGTCGTAGGCGACCACCGATTGCGACAGCGGGAACCAGGTGGTGCCGCGCTTGGCCATGCCTTCGGCGGGGGTGATCTCGATGATGGAGGTGCACATCGGGGGGGGGCTCCTACGACGCCAGATATTTGCCGAAGAAGGCGAAGATCTTGCTCCAGCCGTCCATGGTCTGCTCCGGCCGGTAGATCGGGCGGTGCCAGTAGAAGAAGCCGTGGCCGGCGCCGTCGTAGCGGTAGAATTCGTGGGTCTTGCCGAGGCGCTTCAGCTCGGCCTCGTGCTGGTTGACCTGCTCAGGGCTGGGCGAACGGTCCTCGTTGCCGAAGATGCCGAGCAGGGGGCAACACAGGTCGGCGGTCATGTCGATGGGGGCCACGGGGGTTTTGGCGTTGAGGTCCTCCTTCGGCATCACCACGCGGCCGCCCCAGAGGTCGGCGCAGGCATCGACGTCGGTGCGCTGGGAGGCGTAGATCACGGCGTGCCGGCCGCCGGAGCAGGAGCCGAACAGGCCCACCTTGCCATTGCTGACGGGCTGGGCGCGGATCCAGGCGACGGCGGCCGCCGTGTCACCCACCATCTGCGCGTCCGGAATGCCGCCATCGGCGCGCACCTTGGCGGCGACGTCGTCGGGGTCGCCCGCGCCGGCACGTTCGTAGAGGTTGGCGCAGATGGCGAGGTAGCCGTGATGGGCGAAGCGGCGGGTGGTCTCGATGTAGAACTCGCTCCAGCCGGGAAGATGGTGGATCAGCACCACGCCGGGGAACGGGCCGGGGCCTTCGGGTTTGGCGACATAGGCGGTGATGGGCGTGCCGCCGTCACCGGTGAGGGTGACGTTCTCGCAGGTCATGCCTCGGTAGAATGCCATCGGTTGGTCTCCGTGCGCGTGGGTCTTGGCGGCGTTTGCCGACCAGTATTCGACGATCGCGCGGCCGACGACAAGACGCGCTCAGAGCGCCTCGCGCGCCTTGGTGGCCAGCACGTCGGCGCGCTCGTTCATCTCGTTGCCGGAGTGGCCGCGCACCCAGCGCCATTCGATCTCGTGGGCCTTGGCCGCGTCGAGAATGCGCCGCCAGAGGTCCATGTTCGCCACCGGGTCGCCCTTGGCGTTTTTCCAGCCCTTGCGCACCCAGCCGGTGTGCCAGCGGGTGATGCCGTTGCGCAGATATTCGCTGTCGGTGTTCAGTACCACACGGCAGGGACGTTTCAGGGTTTCCAAAGCCTCGGCGGCGGCGGTCAGCTCCATGCGGTTGTTGGTGGTCTTGCGCGCGCCGCCCGAGAGCTCCCGCTCCACGCCCTTGAAGCGCAGAATGGCCGACCAGCCGCCCGGGCCCGGGTTGGGTTTGCAGCCGCCATCGGTCCAGATCTCGACGGCTTCGGTGGCCGGTGTTTCAGAGTCCATAGGAACCGCCATCCTCGGCCAGCAGGTGAAAGCGCAGGCGGCGGATATAGTCCATCGGGTCCTTGCGGGTCACCAGCGCGCCGGGCGGCGTGTTCACCCAGTCATACAACCGCGTCAGCGCGAAACGGATGGCAGCGCCCTGGCACAGCACCGGCAGGGCTGCGATCTCCGCCGCGGCCAGCGGGCGCACCGACTGGTAGCCGGCCAGCAGGGCGCGGCCCTTGGTGTGGTTGAAGGCGAAATCGGTCTCGAAGCACCAGGCGTTGAGACACACCGCCACGTCATAGGCCAGCAGATCGGTGGCGGCGAAATAGAAGTCGATCAGGCCGGAGAGCGCGCCGCCGAGAAAGAACACGTTGTCGGGGAACAGATCGGCATGGATGTGGCCGACCGGCAGATCCTGCGGCCAGCGCGCCAGGATGCGGGCCAGCGCATCGGACAGCTCGGCGCCGAGGCCGGGCTGCACCTCGTCTGCCCGCGGCAGGCAACGCGCGAGCAGCGGCACCCAACCGTGGGGCCCGAGCGCGTTGGCACGAGTCGGCGGATAATCGGCACCGGCAAGATGCAGCTTCGCCAGCGCCGCCCCCACCGGGGCGCAGTGTTCCAGTCGCACCCGGCGCGGCCAGACGCCGGGCAGGAAAGTGGTGATCGCAGCCGCCCTGCCGCACAGGCTGCGCAGGGCGGCCCCGTCCCGCGCCCGCACCGGCTGCGGGCAGACCAGGCCACGGGCAGCCAGGTGTTCCATCAGGCCGAGAAACCACGGCAATTCCGCCACGTCGACGCGCTTCTCATACAGCGTGAGGATGAAGTCGCCTGCCGTGGTGCGGACCGAGAAATTGCTGTTCTCGACCCCTTCGGCAATGCCGCGGAACGCCACCATCGCGCCGATGTCGTACTCGAGCAGGAACGCGGCCAGCGCATCATCGGAAACTTCGGTGTAGACCGCCATGCAGACCTTGTCCGGATCACGAAAGACGGCAAAACACCCCAGCACGCGCAACGGCGCAAGGCCCTGCCCGGCGATTTGCGCCGAACTTCCCCAGCCACCAAGATGCAGCCGACATTCCGGAGACCTTCATGACCGCACGCATCCTCTCTCGCCTGGCCGCAGTGGCGACGTTGCCTGCCCTGCTGCTGGCCGGCTGCGGCCCCACCGAACAGTTTCCGCCGATCTGCCCCAGCATCGCCCTGCTCGCCGATGCCGCCGACCTTACGCAGTACAATGGAAAGGGCCGGGATCTGACCGATTTGGTGATCGACGGCCGCATCGCCACCGTGCCGGCGAAATGCCAGCGTGGCGGCAAGGGCATCGTCAACGTCAAGCTCAAGGTGAACGCCGCGGTGGTGCGCGGCCCTGCCTTCGCCGGGCGCGACGTGACGGTGCCGATCATCGTGGGCGTCGCCCAGGGTGACACTGTGCTGGACCGCAAGGCCTACACGCTGGCCGGCCAGTTCAAGTCGAACACCGACACGGTGCCGATCGGCAGCGATGAGATCAACCTGGATTTCCCGGTGACCGAACAGAAGCCGGCCAGCCTTTACCGGATCTACATCGGCTTCCAGCTCACCCCGGACGAGCTGGCGCTGAACCGCAGGCGCGGCCCGCGCTGACGGGTTCGCCGGCGCGTTCGCTCGGGCGTCCGGCTGGTCGCGGCGGACGACTCGCGCCGTGGTCAGGACGGCGCGAACGCCACATCGCCGTAAGGATAGAACGCGGTCAGATCGACGTTCCGGTACGGCAGACCGTCGAGCCGCACCGTGCCGAGAAACGGCTGGTCCGGCTCGACCAGCAGGATGGTCCGGGCAAAGCCGCTGTCATCGAAGCCGCGGCGGAAATGCACGCGGGACTTGATGACGAACACATCGAAATCCCCGAGGCTCAGCCCGAGCGACGTGAACGTGGCAGGCTCGATCACCTGGGCGAGATAGGGGCTGACCAGCAGCACGTTGCCGTCGCCGAAGCCGATATGGAACCAGGTGCTTCCCTTCACCCGCTGGCTGACCGGGGTCATCGCGAGAATGGTACCCTGCACGCGCACGGGCGGGCCGGCTGAGTCATCGACACCGCCGCCGACCAGCACATCCACCGCATCGCCCAGCTTGGCCCCTTCGGCTTGCCAGCGCGAGACCAGCGGCCCGTCGGCCACGGTGCCGATCAGCGTGCGAGACAGGCCCTGGTCGATGATCGCCTGCAGCAACCAGGTGGCGTAGCCCGAGCGGTCGCTGTGATCGGCCAGCACGACCGGGCCCTGGCCTTCCGCGACGGCCTTGCGTGCTGCGGCGACACCGTCGCTGATGGTGTGGATCCGGGCGGTGGTCAGCAGCGCCGCGCGCTGGCGCCAGGCGCTGGCGGCCATGTCATCGGCCACCTTGCGCGCGAGGTCCGGGTTGTTGTTGGTCAGCACCTGAAAGGTCATGCCGACGTCCGGCACGTCCGACCAGGGGAAGCCGAAGAAGAAGTTCACGAACAGGTCAGGCTCGCGGGCCTCCCAGGTCAGCGCCTGCTGCACCAGGTTCATCCAGGGCGAGGCGCCGGTCCATTGAAACACGGTGGGCGAGAGGATCGGCACCTTCTGGGTAACATGGGTGGGCACGTAGTTGCCACGGATGGCGCGGACCAGGCAGCGCGCGGCGCGTTCGCCCTGGAGATAGCCGTCGTAATGCGGGAAGTATTTGACAGCGAAGGCCATGTTGGCGTGGCGGAGGAATTCCGCGTCCTCGTTGCCGTGCGGATCGAAGGTGCCGGCGATGAAGGCCGCCTCACCGATCACGGCCCGCACGCGCCGGGCGATCTCGGCTTCGGGACGGTGGATGCCGCGCACGGCGGCAGCACCGTGCAGGCAGAGATAGGCGCCGTCGAACGGGCCCTGGGCGTGGAGCTCTGCGATCATCCGGCCGACGAAGGTCTCGAACGCCTCGGTGGTGATCCAGCCGGAGCCGGTGCCGGTGCGCGGCCAGAGCGGGGATTCGATGCCGATGAGCTCCACCGCCTCGAACTCGCGGGCCATCTTGACGAAGCCGCCCATGTAGCCGCGGGGATCACAGGTCAGCAGCGCCTCGCCTGACGCGGGTGAGCCGGGATAGGTGAAATCCTCCAGCGTCGTGTCGTTGGCCAGGAACGTCACCGTCTCATGCGAGAAATGCAGGACGGCGATCCGGATTGCAGGCTTCATATGGGGCATCTCCGCGCGGGCGCCGCAGTCTGCCCCTCGATCAGTCGGCCTGCCAGTCTCGCACGAAGCTTTCCAGCTCGGTCGGGTTGAGGTCCGACACCGCCCACAGCGTCATCGCGCCATCGGTGAAGCCGATGAAGTTGTAGCCGTTGCGCGTGCCGGACTGGGCCTCGCCGGGCCGGGCGGCGGGCCAGACATACAGGTCGATCACATGTTTGGCGCTGCCATAGGTGAGCGCTGCCACGGGGCGGCCGGCGAGATAGTCGAGCCTGCCGCCGGTGAGCGGAAAGCCTTTGGCGGCGAGATCTTTCACCGGCGGCGCGAAATCGAGCCGCCCGTCGAACCAGGGCTTCACCGTGTGCTGGTCAGTGGAGACGACGTCCATCAGATGGCCGGGCTGCAGAGCGCGAACGTGGCTGGCGACGACACTGTCGGCAAGGTCGGACCCTTGCGGGAGAATGGCGAAGGTGACCGAGGCGGCGATCACGGCGGCGGCTGCGATCGGCCAGGCACGACGTGTCGCCCGGAACAGCCTGGTGTGCCAGGGCAGAATCGCCGGCTGCGGCACAGCGGTGGCGATCGCCGCGCGGAGCGAGGCCGGTGCGGTGAATCGGGGCACCTCGCTGCGCAGCCGGCGCGAGAGCTGTGCCAGCTCGGCCTGCCTGGCCTGGCAGCGCGGGCAATCCCGCAGATGGGTCGCGACACGCGCGGTGGCCGCGATGTCGAGCTCGCCGTCGTGATCGGCCTGGAGCAGCAGCTCCATGTCAGCGCATTCCTGCTCGGTCATCGCCGTACTCCCGCCAGCAGGCGACGGGCCCGCCAAAGTCGTGACATGACTGTTCCAATCGGCACTTCGGTGATTTTCGCGATGTCCTTGTAGGAAAGCTGCTCCAGCTCGCAGAGCACCAGGCACTCGCGCAGCTCCACGGGCAAGACGGCCAGGGCTTCGTCGAGCCGGGCGAGGTCCTGGCGTGTAGCGAGCTGGTCCTCCGGGCCGGGCGTGGGGTCGGCCACGTGGTAGCCGGGATGGTCGTCGGTCTCGTCAAGCGAGACCTCCAGGCGCGAGCGGCCGGACCGCAGCCGCGTGTAGGCGGCGTTGCGCACGATCTGCAGCAGCCAGGCCCGCGCATCGCCGCCGCGAAACGAGGGGAAATGCTGCAGGGCGCGCAGGCAGGCATCCTGCACCACGTCGGCGGCCGTGTCCGGGTCGCGCAGCAGCCAGCGCGCCAGGCTGTAGGCCGCGTCGAGATGCGGCAGGATGGCCTGCGCGAAGACCGGCTGCGGCTGTGTCATGTCAGACCGGGCTGCGGCATCGCCGTCATTGCACCACCACGCTGCCCTGCATATGCGGGTGCAGCGAACAGAAATAATGGGTGGTGCCGGGGGTGGGGAACGCCATGGCGAAGCGGTCCCCGGTGTCGAGCACCGGGGATCTGAAGCTGCGCGGGGTCGCGGCATCGGTGACGGTGTGGGGGATGTCGTCGCCGTTGGTCCAGACCACCCGCGTTCCGGCCTTCACGGTGAGCGTGGCCGGCGAAAACGCGAAATTGTCGATCAGCACCCTGGCGTCCGGCGCCTGGGGGCGGGCGAGCCCGGGGAGGAGGGCCGCCGTGAGTCCGCCAAGCAGGATGCGTCGTTGCATCAGTCGCCTCCCTCAGGTGCCGAGCGGGCTGTCGACAATGGCGAGGTGCGACTGGCCCCGCACCTGCTTGACGGTGGTGACGCCGAGCACGCTGCGCAGGCGGCCGGCGGGCACGTCCTTGATCGGGCCAGGGCTTGCCGCCGTGCCGGGGGCCGGCTGCGGAAAGGCGGTGGAAAGGGCGGTGTGGAAGGCGATGGTGCCTTCGACCTTCTGCATGATCTGGTGGATATGCCCGTTCAGCACCGTCACCGAGCCGAAGCGGCGCAGCTGGGCCAGCGCCTGCACGCCGTCATCGGTGCCCCAGCCCCAGTCCTGATAGATCGTCCACAGCGGGATATGGGCGAACACCACGATCGGCTGGCTGGCGGGGCGGTCCTTCAGGTCCTTCGTAAGCCACTCAAGCTGCGCGGCGCCAAGATTGCCAAGGCCGCCCGCCTTGAGGTTCTGGACGTTGTTGAGGCCGATGAAGTGCACGCCCTGCTGGTCAAAGCTGTAGTAGCCGCCGGCGGCCCCTTTCGTGAACCGCGCGAAGAAGCCCTTGCCGTCCTCGTCCAGCACGTCGTGCTCGCCGGGCACGTAATGCGTGTCCATGCCGGCGCCTTTGATGATCTGCGCGGCGGTGTCGAACTGCGCCGCGCGCGAGAGCTGGCTGACGTCGCCGGTATGGATCAGCAACGAGGCGTTGCCCTTCAGCTGGTTTACGCGGCCGATCGCCTCGCCGAGCGTGCCCGCCACGTCGGTGTTGGGGGCGTTGGAGAAGCCGATATGGCTGTCGCTGATCTGGACGAAGCTGAGTCCGGTCTCCGCGGCCTCGGCGCCGGCGCCGAGCAGGCCGGAGCGGGGAACGCCACCGGCGACGGTCCAGAGCACGCCGGTGCCGGCCCAGAGCATGCATTTGAGTAAGCCGCGGCGATCTTCGGGGTCCATGGGTCGTCTCCTCGGTGTGGGGAGATGACGCGGGAGGGTGGTGGTTTATTCGCGGAGGGTAGCAAGAAAGTTCTTTTTTGAAAAAAGAACCAAAAAACTTTTGATCGGCTGACGCCCCCCTCCGGCGAGGGAGTCCCCAAGCGATTGAAAAGTCTTTTGGTTCTTTTCTTCAGAAAAGAACTGCTTGCTTACCCAACTGCCAGCTGCACGATCCTGACAACCACCATCCCCACCGCCACCACCAGGTACCCCCGCAGCACCACCATCCACACCCGCGTGGACAGCGAGAACGGGCTGCGGATCAGCGTCTCCAACGGCGGCATCCGCCAGGTGCTCCGATCGGCCACCGCCCAGGTCAGCTTCGGCTGCACCGCACGCCCCCCCAACACCATGCTGGCCACACCGCCGCAGCCGAACAGCACCACCCCGCCTCCCAGGATCCACAGGATCTGCGCATCCGAGATGTCAGGGTAGAGCACGGATGCGGTGAGGATGATCGACAGCATCACCAGCACCGAGACCACCGCCCCCGTGAACACGTTCAGCCACTTGCCGTTCACCCAGGGGCCGAGCACCTGCGCGTCGTTGCACAGCAGCAGCAGGAACACGGTGGCACTGGGCAGCAGCACGCCGGCCAGCGTCTGCACCGCCAGCGTGATCAGCCCCAGCGGCGCGTTGGGCAGCAGCACGATCCCGGCAGCGACCATGATCAGCCCGCCATACAGCAGGTAGAACCCCTTGGCGTCGCGCGCCTTGCGGTGAAGCGAATGCTTCATCCGCAGCACGTCGCTGACCGCATAGGCGGTGGCCAGCGACACCGCGGAGGCGCCGATGATGGCGGCGTCGATCAGCGCGATGGCGAACAGCACGCCCGTGGTGGGGCTGACATAGCGCGACAGCCCGGCCGCCACGCCGCGGGCATCGGTGAAGTGGCCGAACTCGGGCCTGCCGGCAAAGGTCGCCGCACAGAACACGATCATGGCGATCGCGCCGATCATGACGACGATGATGCCGAGCCAGAGATCGGCCTTCTCGTAGCCCATGAAGTGCGGCGTGATGCGCTTGTCGATGACGTAGCTCTGCTGGAAGAACAGCTGCCACGGCGCCACCGTGGTGCCGACGATGCCGATGATCAGCAGCAGGATGTCGGACAGGTTTCCGTCAGGCAGGCCCGGGATGAACAGGTCATGCGCGATCTGGCCAGGCGCCACATGCACCGCCAGCACGATCGGCACCAGCAGCAGGCTGCCCAGGCACAGCATCAGCGCGAAGCGTTCGAAGCGGCGGAAATCCCCGGTGGTGGCGGCCAGCATGGTCAGCACCGCGGCGATCGCCACGCCCAGGATCTTGGACACGCCGAGATAGTCCAGGGCCAGGCTGATGCCGATGAATTCGGTGACGATGGTCAACCCGTTGAGGATGAACAGGTCGATCACGCTGAACGCGCCCCAGAAGCGGCCGAACCGCTCCAGGATCAGCCGCGCATGGCCCACGCCGGTGACGGCGCCAAGCCGCAGCACCATCTCCTGGTTCACATACAGCACCGGCACCAGCAGCAGCATCGTCCACAGCAGCGAGGTGCCGAAGTTCTGGCCGGCCTGGGTGTAGGTGGCAAACGCGCCGGCGTCGTTGTCGCCGACCATGACGATCATGCCCGGGCCGATGATGGCCAGCAGCGTGGCAAGCCGGGCGCGCCAGGTGGTGCGCCGATCGGTGTCGCCGAGGCGGATGGTGCCCATGGCACCATGGATGTCACCGACATGCGCGCTGTCGAGCACGGCGGTCTTGGCGGGAATATGAGTCATGGCGGTCTCCGGCGGCCGCGCGGCCGCGTCTCAGGCTGGGTCTGGATCGATCGGGCGGGCGGGCGGGCGGGCGCGCGATCAGCCGGACAGCAGGAGCACAAGCGATTGCTGGGCGCGAAAACCGGTGAGGCGAAAGGTGGGTGAATGCTGGATGGCCATAAGGGCCTCCTCTGGTTCGGCTGTTGCTCGAACCCGGGAAGCCCTGCGGCCGATGGATCAGCGCCGGCTGCGCTGCTCCTTGCGGTCACATGGTCTGCCCGGGCGACGGGCCAGCTCGGCAGTCACGCCAGACGACAAGCGACGACTGTCGCTCTCCGGAGACTGGCTGCTGGATCGCGGGTTCATGTGGTCCTCGAATGGGTGATGGAACGGTGGTATTCCGAAACCGCCATAGACCTGTGATACCGGGCACGCAAGTACGGAGTTGTGATGCCAACAAGCTGATACCAACGGCCGTGATCGATGACTCTTCCATCGATCACGGCCGTTGGTATCGCGCGCCGGGTTGACCGAGGCAGCGTCACCGCGCGCGGAAATGACGGAAGCGTCGTCATTTCCCCAAGCTCGGATCAGACAGTCGTTGCCACGGACGCGGCCGGGCCGGTGCTGCCGGTCGCCTGGGCGCTGGAATAGGCCTGCAGAGCCTGCATCGTGACCAGCGCCAGGGCATTGACCAGCCGGTTCAGCGGCGCCGGCAATCCGTTGGTCGCGGCGGTGGAGGCGGATCCGGTGGAGGAGGCGGAGACCGCGGCGGTCCCGCCCGCGGTCGTGCTCGCGGCCGCGGCGTCGTGGTGGTGATGGTGATGTTGCGTTGCGGCCGCCGCGGTCGTGGTGCCGGTTGCGTCCGCTGTGCCGGGCGTGGCGATGCCGGGCGTGGCGATGCCGGTGGCCGACGGCGTGATGCCGGCCGTGTCGGCGGTGCCGGCGGTGGTGACCACGCCCGTCGTGCTCGCCGTCGTGCCGTTCTGGATCGCGTCGGCGATCTCCTTGAGCAGCGTATCCAGCAAGCTGTTCGGATCGGTGGTGGTGCCGGTGGGGGCGGAACCAGCCGTCGAACCGGCCGATGACGTGGTGCCGCTCGTGCCGCTGGTGCCCTGCTCGCTCTGGATCTGCAACAGGGCCGCCTGGATGGCCGAGCTCAGCTTGTCAAACAACGTGCCGGACCCGCCGGCCGCTCCGGGCGGCCGCCCGGGTGGTGGTGGTGGCGGCGGCGCGGAGGTCGTGCCGGCGACATCGTTGGTACCGATCGTCACGGCCGTGCTTTGCAGCCACGGCAGCATCGCGGGAGCGGCAAGCAGGGAACTGACAGACATGAAACACCTCCAGGAGGAACCACGCTGCAGCTGCATCCGTCATGCCAGCACCGAACCCTCAGATCTCCGCACTTTTTCCGTCCGCCACCCGGCAAATTCTGCCGGGTGCGGCCATACGTGCCGGGTCTACAGCGCCACCTTCAACCGATTGGCAATCTCGCCCACCACCCCACGGCGGAACAGCATCACACAGGCCACGAAGATCACCCCCTGCGTCACCGTCACCCAGGAGCCGAACGGGCTCAAATAGAATTCCAGCGTGTTGCTGATCACCGCCCCGATCACCGGCCCGAAGATGGTCCCCATGCCGCCGAGCAGGTTGGTCAGCACCACCTCGCCCGAGGCCTGCCACGTCACGTCCGACAGTGTGGCGATGCCGAACACCAGCGCCTTTGTGCCGCCGGCGGCACCCGCGATGGCGGTGGACAGCACGAAGGCGATCAGCTTGTAGTCATCCGTGCGATAGCCCAGCGAGATCGCGCGGGGTTCGTTCTCGCGGATCGCCTTCAGCACCTGGCCGAACGGCGAATGCACGATGCGATGGACGAGGAAGAAGCCGATAAGGAACACGCCGGCGACCACCCAGTAGATCGCCATGTCGCTCTGCAGCGAGATGAAGCCCAGCAGAGACGGGCGCGGCACCTGCTGAATGCCGTCCTCGCCGCCGGTGAACGCTGCCTGGGTGCAGAAGAAATACGCCATCTGCGCCAAAGCCAGCGTAATCATGGAGAAATAGATGCCCTGCCGGCGGATCGCGATCAGCCCGAACAGCAGCCCGAGCCCGGCGCCGACGACGGCGCCGCACAGAATGCAAAGCTCCGCCGACAGCCCCCACGCCTTGGCGGCATAGGCGCTGACATAGCAGCCCATGCCGAAATACGCCGCGTGGCCGAAGCTCAGCAGGCCGACATAGCCGATCAGCAGGTTGAACGCACAGGCGAACAGCGCGAAGCACAGCACCTTCATCAGAAACACGGGATAGGCGAGCATCGGCGCGATCACGATCGCCGCCACCATCAGCAGCAGGCCGATCGCCTGGGGCCGGGAGAAACCCATCAGCATCAGGCAGCCTTTCCGAACAGACCGGCCGGGCGCAGCAGCAGCACGATCACCATCAGCACGAAGATGACGACGCCGGACCCCTCGGGATAAAGATACTTGGTGAAGCCCTCGACCAGCCCGAGCGTGAAGCCGGTCAGGATCGAGCCGAGAATGGACCCCATGCCGCCGATCACCACGACGGCAAAGACGATGATGATGACGTTGGAGCCCATGCCCGGGTTCACGGAATAGACAGGTGCGGCCATAACGCCGGCGAACGCCGCCAGCGCCACGCCGGCGCCGTAGGTGAGCGTCACCAGCCGCGGCACGTTC
Organism: Rhodospirillales bacterium; assembly: GCA_037445025.1. GTDB lineage: Bacteria > Pseudomonadota > Alphaproteobacteria > Acetobacterales > Acetobacteraceae > CAIQQQ01. The sequence goes on along the minus strand of JBBILI010000030.1, from coordinate 36,496 downwards.
ACCCCGAACGCCTGCACCAGCGCCGGATTCTCCGTCGCCGCCCGCAGCGTGGCGCCGATCGGCGTCTTCTCGATGGTAAGCCAGGTGGCGATGCAGATGACGAAGGACGCGACCACCACCCACACCCGATAGGTCGGCATGATCATGAAGCCGAGCCGGGTGGCGCCGCGCAACGATTCCGGCACCGCGAAGGGCATGCCCGAGCTGCCGAAATAGTTGCGCATCAGCCCTTCCATGATCAGTGCGAGGCCAAAGGTCAGCAGCAGGCCGTACAGATGGTCAAGCTTGTACAGCTTGCTGATGAACACCCGCTCCAGCAGCATGCCGAAGCCGCCCACCACGATCGGCACGATGATCAGAGCCGGCCAGTAGCCGATGCCGAGATAGGTCAGCAGACCCCACGCCACGAACGCGCCGATCATGTACAGCGCGCCGTGGGCGAAGTTGATGATGTTGAGCAGCCCGAAGATCACGGCCAGACCCAGCGAGAGCATGGCGTAGAACGCGCCGTTGATCAGGCCGAGCACGCCCTGTGCCAGCATCGGGCCGATATTGAATCCAAGGACTGTCAACATCGCAGGTCAGGCCTTGATGAACGGGCAGCCGCCCGCGTTGAGCGGACGCCACGCCTTGTCCGGCGTCGAGGTCTGCACGAGGTTGTAATAGTCCCACTTGCCCTTGCTCTGCTTGGGCGTCTTCACCTGGAACAGATAGGCGTTGAACATGCCGCGCCCGTCCTCGCGCACCGAGCCCTTGCCGAAGCAGTCATCCTCGGTCGGCAGCGCCTTCATCGCATCCGCGATGGCCTTCCCGCTCTTCTTCGCCGCCGCCGCACCGATATGGTTGATCGCCTTCATGAAATGCAGCGAGCCCGCATAGCAGCCGGCATGGGCCATGTTGGGCCAGTTGTTGGGCGTCTTGGGCTTCACCCGGTTGGTGAAGGCGCGGGTCTTGTCGTTGAGATCCCAGTAGAAGCTCTCGGTCAGATGCAGCCCGCCGGCGACATCGAGGCCCAGCGCGTTGACATCGGTGATGAACATCAGCAGGGCCGCGATGTCCATGGTCAGGCCGAACTCCTTGGCCTGCTTGATGGAGTTGATGGTGTCGCCGCCCGCATTGGCGAGGCCGAGCACCTTGGCGCCGGAGCCCTGCGCCTGCACGAGGAACGAGGAGAAATCCGTCGTGCCCGGGAACGGATACGAGGCCGAGCCCAGCACCTTGCCCTTGGCGGCCTTGATCAGCTCGGTGGTGTCGCTCTCCAGCTTGTGGCCAAAGGCGTAGTCGGCGGTGATGAAGAACCAGCTGTCGCCGCCCGCCTTCACCGTGGCGCCGCCGGTGGACTGCGCCAGCATCCAGGTGTCGTAGGTCCAGTGGATGGTGTTGTACGAGCATTGCAGGCCGGTGATGTCCGACGATGCGGCACCCGAGTTGACGTGCAGCTTGTTCTTCTCCTTGGCCACACCGGCGACGGCCAGCGCCACGCCGGAGTTCGGCACGTCGGTGATCATGTCGACCCCGTCCTGGTCGAACCACTGGCGCGCGATGCCGGCGCCGACGTCGGGCTTGTTCTGGTGGTCGGCGGTGATGACCTGCACGTCATAGCCCTGCATCTGCGAGCGGAACTCATCGACCGCCTGCTGCGTGCAGATCACCGAGGTGGTGCCGCCGGTGTCGCGATACGGGCCGGACTGGTCGTTGAGCACGCCGATCTTGAAGACCGGCTTGGATTGGGCGCGCGCACGGGCGACCGGCAGGGCGGAGACGGCGGCGGCCGTCCCCAGCAGTGAGCGGCGTGAGATGTTCATGGACGTTTCCCCTCGTTTCAGGTGGATTTGTTACGATTTTACCAGATAGCAGCCGCCCGCGTTGAGCGGACGGAAGGCCTCCTCGGCCGGTGTGGAGGCGACGGGCTTGTAATAGTCCCACGGCCCCTTGCTCTCGGACGGCTTCTTCACCTGCCGGAGATAGCTGGGATGGATCTTGCGGCCGTCCACCCGGATGGAGCCGGCGCCGAAGCAGTCATCATCGGTCGGCATCGCCTTGAGCCGCTCGACCACCTCGACCCCGCTGCCCTTCATGAACGGCACGCCGGCCTGGGCGGCCAGCTTGAGCCAATGCAGCGTCGAGGAATACACGCCGGCCTGCACCATGGTGGGGCGCACATTCGGCGCCTTGGATTTGAGGCGCTCGGAGAAGGCGCGGGTGCGGGTGTTGGCATCCCAATAGAAACTGTTGGTCACCGCGATGCCCTGGGCCACTTCGAGGCCCAGCGAATGCACGTCCGAAATGAACAGCAGCAGGCCGGCGATGGTCATGGTCAGGCCGAACTCCTTGGCCTGCTTGATGGAGTTGATCGTGTCGGTGCCGGCATTGGCGAGGCCGAGCACCTTGGCACCGGAGGACTGCGCCTGCACCAGCAGCGACGAGAAATCCGTCGTGCCCGGGAACGGGTAGGCGGTGGAGCCGACCACCTTGCCCTTGTTCGCCTCGATGAAGCCGGTGGTGTCGCGCTGCAGCGCCTTGCCGAAGGCGTAGTCGGCGGTGATGAAATACCAGCTGTCCCCGCCCGCCTTGGCCAGCGCGCCGCCGGTGGATTTCGCCAGCATATACGTGTCGTACGCCCAATGAATGGTGTTGGCGTTGCACTGCGCGCCGGTGAGGTCCGACGCCGCGGCGCCGGAATTGATGTAGACCTTGTTCTTGGCCTTGGCGACACCCGCGACCGCGAGGCCCACGCCGGAGTTGGCGACCTCGACGATCAGATCGACCCCGTCACGGTCATACCACTGGGCGGCGATGCCAGCACCGATATCGGGCTTGTTCTGGTGATCGGCCGAGACGACGTCGATCTTCATGCCTTTGGCGGCGGCGCCGAAATCCTCCAGCGCCTGGGCGACGCACTGCACGGCGACGGGCCCGGCAAGATCCTTGTACGGCCCGGACAGATCGGTCAGCACGCCGATCTTGAGCCCGGCCCCCGCTGTGCCCTGCGCCCGGGCGCGGGCGAACGGCAATGCTGTGGCGGCGGTGGCGGCGAGCACTGTGCGACGTGACGTCAGCATCGGACGGTTCCTTGTTCTTGGGTCAAACGCCGAGATAATCGTGCAGCTTGTCCATGTTGGCGTCGAGTTCGGCGTTCGGGATCATGTCCACCACCACGCCGTGATCCATCACGTAATGCCGGTCGGCGACGGTCGCGGCAAACCGGAAATTCTGTTCCACCAGCAGCACGGTGAAGCCGCGCTGCTTGATCTCTCGGATGGTGCGGCCGATCTGCTGGACGATCACCGGGGCCAGCCCCTCGGTCGGCTCGTCGAGCAGCAGCAGCTTCGCTCCGGTGCGCAGGATGCGGCCGATGGCCAGCATCTGCTGCTCGCCGCCGGAGAGCTTGGTCCCCTGGCTGCCGGCGCGTTCCTTGAGGTTGGGGAACAGCGTCTGGATCTCGGCGACCGACAGCCCGCCCGGCGCGATCACCGGCGGCAGCATCAGATTCTCGGTCACGTTGAGGCTGGCGAAGATGCCGCGCTCCTCCGGACAGATGGCGATGCCGGCGCGGGCGATCAGGTCCGAACGCAGGCCGATCGTCTCCTGGCCCTTGAACTTCACCGAGCCGGTGCGGTTGCCGACCAGGCCCATGATGCTTTTCATCGTGGTGGTCTTGCCGGCGCCGTTGCGGCCCAGCAGCGTCACCACCTCGCCCTCGCGCACGTCGAAATCCACGCCGTGCAGGATGTGGCTTTCCCCGTACCAGGCGTTCAGGCCGCGGACTTCAAGCATCGACCACTCCGAGATAGGCCGAGATCACCTCGGGGTTTTTCGACACCGTGGCGTAGTCGCCCTCCGCCAACACACGCCCGCGGGTGAGCACGGTGATGGTGTCGCACAGACCTTCGACGACGGAGAGGTTGTGCTCCACCATCAGAATCGTCCGCCCGGCGCGGATGCGACGGATGAGGGCCACGATGCGCTCGACATCGTCATGCGTCATGCCGGCGGTGGGCTCGTCGAGCAGCAGCATCTCGGGGTCGAGCGCCAGCGTGGTGGCAATCTCCAGCGCCCGCTTGCGGCCGTAGGAGAGCAGCCCCGCCTGTGTGTCGACGAATTCGGACAGCCCGACATCCTCGAGCAACGCCCGGGCGCGGTTGTCGTACTGGTGCAGCACGTCCTCCGAGCGCCAGAAATCGAAGCTCGACCCGCGCGCCCGCTGCAGCGCCACGCGCACATTCTCCAGCGCGGTCAGATGCGCGAACACCGCCGAGATCTGAAAGCTGCGGATCAGCCCCAGCCGCGCCACCTCGGCCGGCTTCATGCCGGTGATGTCGCGGTCCTTGAAACGGATCGTGCCCCGCGTGGGGGCGAGGAACTTGGTGAGAAGATTGAAGCAGGTGGTCTTGCCGGCCCCGTTCGGGCCGATGAGCGCATGGATCGTGCCCGATTGCACCTTGAGATCGACGCTGTTGACAGCGACAAACCCGCGGAACTCGCGCGTCAGACCCGTGGTCTCCAGGATGGTGGATGTCACCCCGGACGTCTCCCTCTGTTCGTGTTGGGACCTGATTTGCATATCACGCAGGGCTGCGCAAGATTGTTTCCCAAGACTGGGAGATTGCGGAGATAAACGCCATGTCGGGCCTCTGGTTCGAAGAATTGACCGAGGGACGGGAAATCGACGCGCAATGGACGCGCACCGTCACCGAAGCCGACAACGTGATGTTCTGCGGCATGACGATGAACGTGCAGAAGCTGCATCTCGACGCCGAATACGCGGCCACCACGGAGTTCGGCCGGCCGCTGGTGAACTCGCTGTTCACCCTGGGGCTGATGATCGGCATGTCCGTGCACAACCTCACCATGGGCACGCTGGTGGCCAATCTCGGCATGACCGACGTGGCCTTCCCCGCCCCGGTGTTCGCCGGCGACACGATCGCGACCCGCACGATCGTCGTGGCGGCCCGCGCCAGCAAATCGCGGCCGGATGCGGGAATCGTCACCTTCCGCCATACCGCCACCAACCAGCGCGGCCAGGTGGTGGCACGCTGCGACCGCACGGCGCTGATGCACCGCAAACCGACGGGACAGGCCTGATGAAACTGAGAAGCCCGCTGTTCGCGCCAGGCGACAGCGCCCGCAAGGCCGAGAAGGCGATGCAGTCGCCGGCCGACGCGGTGATCCTCGATCTCGAGGATTCCGTGGCCGCCTCCGCCAAGCCCGCCGCCCGCGCGCTGGTGGCGGCAATGCTGCCCGGCCTGTCGCGCCCCGGCGTCATCGTGCGCATCAACCCGCCGGAGACCGAGTGGTACCTGGCCGACCTCGCCGCCATCGTGGCCGGCAGGCCGGCGGCGATCATGCTGCCGAAATGCCGCGGGGCGGCCGATCTGGTGGCGCTGGACCATCATCTCGAAGCGCTGGAGACGGCGGCCGGGCTGCCGGTGGGCGAAATCCAGGTGCTGCCGATCGCAACCGAGACCACCGCCTCGGTGCTGGCGCTGCCGAGCCTGCTCGGCTTTCACCGCCGGGTGGCAGCCCTGTGCTTCGGCGCCGAGGATCTCTCGGCCGATCTCGGCATCAGCCCCCGCCATGCCGATCACAGCTACCCCGCCGCCATCGCCCAGGCGCGGGCTGGCGTGCTGCTGACGGCGTCCGCCATCGGGGTCGCCGCCATCGACACGCCGTTCCCCGACCCGCGCGATCCCGAAGGCCTCGCCCGCGAGACCGCAACCGCCGCCGCCGACGGGTTCGCCGGCAAGCTGTGCATCCATCCCAACCAGATCGAGACCGTCAACGCCGCCTTCACCCCGGCCCCCGGCCGCGTCGCCTGGGCGCAGGCGGTGCGCGACGGCTTCGCCGCCCATCCCGGCGCCGGCGTGTTCACGCTCGACGGCAAGATGATCGACCGGCCGCATCTGAAGCTCGCGGAACGGATTCTCGCCGCGGCCCGCTGATGTGGTGCGGCAATGCGATCGCCATCTGCACGTCATGAAAATCGGTCTATATGGTGCCAGACCGGCTCTTCACTGAAAGGAACTCCGCGACGCGTGCCTCCCCGGCCGCCTCGGCGCCTCTGCCATGATCCTTTCGCGCCTGTCGCCCCTGTGCCTGGGGCTCCTTCTCGCCGCCTGCGCCCTTGGCCCTGACTATGCGCGCCCGGCGGCACCCCCGCCCGCGGCATTCCGCCAGACCGCCCCGGCGGGCCCGGTCTGGCCCTCCGCCACCTGGTGGCGCGGGTTTCATTCCCCCGATCTCGATCGGCTGATCGACCTCGCCCAGGCCGGCAATTTCGACATCCAGGCCGCCATCGCCCGCGTGGCGCAGGCCGATGCGCAGCTGCGCGTCTCCGGCGCGGCCCTGCTGCCCGCGCTCACCGGCACCGCCAAGGCGGACTGGCAGCGCAGCTACACCCGCGGCAGCACGTCGCGCCTGTTCGCTGCACCGGGCGGCTACAGCGAATCGCGGCAGTTCAGCGTACAGCCGAGCGCCAGCTACGAGCTCGATGTCTGGGGCCGGGTGCAGGCCACGCGTGACAATGCCGCAGCCCTGGCCCTGTTCAGCCGCTTCGACCAGCAGACGGTGGCGCTCACCGCCGTCACCGCGGTGGCCACCACCTGGTTCACCGCCCTGGCCTATCAGGACCGGCTGGCGGTGGCGCAGCGCAACCTCAACGACGCCGAGCAGATCCTCACCGCCATCCGCGCCCGGCTCGACGCCGGCACCGCCTCGGAGCTGGACGTGGCCCAGCAGGCCGCGCTGGTGGCGGGCATTCGCGCGCAGATTCCGAGCTTTCGCAGCAATGTCCGTGTGCAGCTCGATGCGCTGGGCGTGCTGACCGGCCGGAACCCGGAGGACATCACCGCAACCCCCGGCACGCTCGACACGCTGGACCTGCCGGAAGTCGCCCCCGGCCTGCCGTCGGATCTGCTGCTGCGCCGGCCGGATGTGGCGTCGGCCGAGGCCAATCTGGTCGCCGCCAACGCCAATATCCGCGAGGCGCGGGCCAGTTTCTATCCGCAGATCGAGCTGACCGGCGCCGGTGGCTGGCAAAGTGCCGCGCTGGGCACGCTGTTCGGCCCCACCTCGATCCTGGCCAGCGCCGCCGCCACCGCCACCCAGACGATCTTTGACAACGGACTCAAGGCCGGTCAGTTCGACCAGTACAAGGCCCGCTACGACGAGCTTGTGGCGGACTACCGCAAGGCCGTCGTGCAGGCGTTCACCGATGTGGAGGACGCGCTGACCCAGTATCGCTACGCCACCGAGCAGGAGGCGCTGGAGCGCGATGCGGTGGCCACCGCCCAGCGCGCCTCCGACATCGCCCGCGCCCAGGTGCTGGCTGGCACCAGCGACATCGTCACCGCCCTGCAGGCGCAGAACACCTTGTTCAACGATCTCGACACGCTGGCGCAGGTGCGGTTGCAGCGCTTCCAGGCGCTGGTGGCCCTCTACAAGGCGCTCGGCGGCGGCTGGCAGATCACCGACACGACCACGCCGGCGCCCAGGCTGTTTCAGGGAATTCTGTGATGCGCCGCATGATCTGGCTGCTCGTGCTGGCGCTCGCCCTGGGTGGCGGTGGCACTTGGTGGTTCAAGGTGCGCGCACCCGCGCAGGACGCGCAGGCCCAGGCGAGACGGGCGCTGGCCAACCTGCCCGTTCCCGTCGTGGTGGCGCCAGTGCAGCGGCGCGATGTGCCGATCTATCTCGAAGGCCTCGGCACCGTGCAGGCCTCGGCCACCGTCACCGTGCACAGCCAGGTCGACGGCAAGCTGATCGAGGTCGATTTCAAGGAAGGCCAGGACGTCAAGGCCGGCGACGTGCTGGCCCGCATCGATCCGCGCGCCTATCAGGCGGCCCTCGACCAGGCCGTCGCCAAGAAGGCGCAGGACACTGCAACCCTCGCCAATGCCCGGCTCGATGTCGCCCGCTACGGCAAGCTCGCCGCCCAGGCCTATACCTCCGCCCAGCAATACGACACCGCCCGCTCCCAGGTGGCGCAAGACGAGGCGCTGGTCGCCGCCGACCAGGCGCAGATCGACAACGCGCGGATCAATCTCGGCTACACCACCATCACCGCGCCCATCGACGGGCGGACCGGCATCCGTCTGGTCGACCAGGGCAACATCATCCACGCCGCCGACACCGGCGGGCTGGTGGTGTTGACTACGCTGCGGCCGATCTCGGTGCTGTTCAACCTGCCGCAGCAAAGCCTGCGCGCGGTGTCGGACGCGATCACTGCGGCGAAGGCCGATGGAAAGATGCCCCCGGTCCTGGCGCTGCCGCAGGAAGGCACCAACGAGGTGCTCGACGAAGGCACGCTGACGGTGCTGGACAACCAGGTGGACCCGACCACCGGCACCATCAAGCTGAAGGCGAGCTTTCCCAACACAAGGCTGCGGCTCTGGCCAGGGGCGTTCGCCACCATCCGGCTGCTGGTGGCGACCGAGCGCGACGTGATCACGGTGCCGCCGGTGGCGGTGCAGCGCGGACCCACCGGCCCCTATGCCTGGGTGATGAAAGGCGACTCTGCCGTGGAGCGGCGCCCCATCACCGTGGGGCATGAGGATCTCACCACCAGCATCATCCCCACCGGCCTGCGCCCCGGCGAGCTCGTGGTGATCGACGGCGCGGCGCGGCTGAACGAGAACTCCCACGTGGCCATGGTGCAGCCGGCCGCCCCCCCCACCGTCACCCCGCCGCGGCCGCGCCAGCAACGCCCGCCCGGCACCGGCCGGCCCACGCCATGAGCCTGTCCAGCCCGTTCATCGCGCGGCCCATCGCCACCTCGCTGCTGGCGATCGCGGTGCTGCTGGCGGGCGTGCTGGGCTATGAGGCGCTGCCGGTCTCGGCCCTGCCGCAGGTCGATTTCCCCACCATCCAGATCACCACCCAGCTGCCCGGCGCCAACCCTGACACAGTCTCCACCCTTATCACCGCCTCGCTGGAACGCCAGTTCGGCCAGATTCAGGGCCTGACCACGATGAGCTCGGTCAGCTCCGAGGGCACCAGTCAAATTACCCTGCAGTTCTCGCTGGCCCGCAACATCGACTCGGCCGCCCAGGACGTGCAGGCCGCCATCAACGCCGCCGCCGGCACGCTGCCGGCCACCCTGCCCTACCCGCCGGTCTACGCCAAGGTGAACCCGGCCGATGCGCCGATCCTCACCCTCGCGCTGACCTCGGACAGCGTCACCATCGACAAGGTGAGCGACGCCGCCGACACGCTGCTGCAGCCCAAGCTCAGCCAGATCGACGGTGTCGGCAAGGTGACGGTGCAGGGCAACATGAAGGCGGCGATCCGCGTGCACGCCGACCCCGCTCGGCTCGCCGCCTACGGGCTGTCGATGGAGGATGTGCGCACCGCCGTGGCCGCCGCCAACGTCAACGGCGCCAAAGGCGGCTTCGACGGGCCGCGCCAGGCCATAGCCCTCGGCGCCAACGACCAGATCCTCTCGCCCGACGCCTACCGCTCCCTGGTGATCGCCTATCGCAACAACGCGCCGGTGCGGCTGATCGATGTCGGCGGCGTGGTGGGCGGGGTGGAGAACGACCGCGTCGCCGCCCGCTATGACGGGCATCCCGCCGTGCTGATCGACATTCAGCGCCAGCCCGGCGCCAACATCGTCGCCACCGTCGACCGCGTGAAGGCGGAGCTGCCCAATCTCCGGCGCGGCCTGCCGGCCTCGGTGCGCATGCAGGTCGTCACCGACCGCACCGAGACCATCCGCGCCTCGGTCACCGACGTGCAGGCCACGCTGATCCTCGCCATCGTGCTGGTGGTGGGGGTGATTTACCTGTTCCTGCGCTCCTGGCGCGCCACCCTCATTCCCGCCGTCGCCCTGCCGCTGTCGCTGATCGGCACCTTCGCCGTCATGGCCTGGCTGGGCTACGGGCTCGACAATCTCTCGCTGATGGCGCTCACCGTCGCCACCGGCTTCGTCGTCGACGATGCCATCGTGATGATCGAGAACGTGGTGCGCTTCATCGAGGCCGGCGAAAGCCCGCTGGCCGCCGCCTACAAGGGGGCGGCACAGATCGGCTTCACCATCGTCTCGCTGACGGTCTCGCTGATCGCGGTGTTCATTCCGCTGCTGTTCATGGAAGGCGTGGTCGGCCGGCTGTTCTCCGAATTCGCCGTCACCCTGTCCGTTTCGGTGATCGTCTCGGCCGTCGTCTCGCTCACCCTCACGCCGATGATGGCCGGACGGCTGCTGCGCCCGCACGCCGAGGAGCGGCCGAACTGGCTATCGCGCCAGACCGAGCGCGGGTTTCTCGCCATGCTGCAGTTCTACCGCCGCACGCTCGACCTGTCGCTGCGCCACCAGCCACTGGTGCTGACAGTCGCCGTGCTGACGCTGTTCGGCACGGTGGCGCTCTACGTCGTCATCCCCAAAGGCTTCCTGCCGCAGCAGGACACGGGGGTGATCGTGGCGGTGACCGAGGCCGAGCAATCCGTCTCGATCCCGCGCATGACCACGCTGCAGGAACAGGCGGCGGCGATCATCGCGACCGATCCTGCCGTCGCCGGTGTGGCCACCTTCGTCGGCGCCGGCAGCATCAACCCCACGCCCAACACCGGGCGCATCACCATCGCGCTGAAACCGCATGATTCCGGCCGCGCGTCCGCCGCCGACATCGCGGCCCGGCTGATGCCGAAGCTTGCCGCCATTCCCGGGCTGAAGACCTTCATGCAGCCGGTGCAGGACATTCAGATCGGCACCCGCATCAGCCGCACCCAGTTCCAGTACACCATCATCGACACCGACACCGCCGAGCTCGACACCTGGGCGCCGAAGCTGCTCGCCGCCATGACCGCGCTGCCGGCGCTGCAGGATGTCGCCACCGACCAGCAGAATGACGGGTTCCGCAGCTTTGTGCGCGTCAACCGCGACCAGGCGTTTCGGCTCGGCGTGTCGATGCAGGCGGTGCAGGACGCGCTGTATGACAGCTTCGGCCAGCGGCAGATTTCCACCATTTTCTCGCAATCCAACCAGTATCGGGTGGTGCTGGAGGCCGATGCCGCCTGGCAGGCCGATCCGAATTCGCTGACGCGGCTGCGGGTGGCCAGCAACACCGGGGCGCAGATCCCGCTCTCCGCCATCGCCACCATCGAGCGCATCACAGCCCCGCTGGTGATCACCCACGAATCGCAGTTTCCCTCGGTGACGCTGAGCTTCAACCTCGCCCCCGGGTCCTCGCTCGGCGATGCGGTGCGCGCCGTCGCCGCCGCCTCGGACCGGATCGGCCTGCCGCCCACCATCACCGGCAGCTATTCCGGCGATGCCGCCGAGTTCCAGAAATCCCTGGCCTCCGAGCCCTGGCTGATCCTGGCCGCGATGGTGGTGATCTACATCGTGCTCGGCGTGCTCTACGAAAGCGTCATCCACCCCGTCACCATCCTGTCCACCCTGCCCTCGGCCGGCATCGGCGCATTGCTGGCGCTAATGGCGACCGGCGAGGATCTGTCGCTGGTCGCCCTTGTCGGGGTGGTCTTGCTGATGGGCATCGTGAAGAAGAACGCCATCATGATGATCGACTTCGCCATCGAAGCCGAGCGCGAAGCCGGTGCCGATCCGCTGACGGCGATCCGCGACGCCTGCCTGCTGCGGTTCCGGCCGATCATGATGACCACGATGGCGGCGCTGCTGGGCGCCGTGCCGCTGGTGTTGGAGCATGGCACCGGCTCGGAGCTGCGGTTTCCGCTGGGGGTGACCATCGTGGGCGGGCTGCTGCTGAGCCAGTTGCTGACGCTGTATACGACGCCGGTGATCTATCTGGCGTTTGAGCGGATGCGCCTGCGCTGGGCGCCAGTGGCGGCTTAAGCAAGATGTTCTTTTTTGAAAAAAAGAACTTTTTCTCTCGGCTGACGCCCTCCTCCGGAGAGAGGTCGGCTCAAACGTATAAAAGTCTTTTTGCTTCTTTTTCTTCAGAAAAAGAAGGCCTTCCTTCCTCATGACCTCCATCGGCACCGGCTTCAGCGCCCTCTTCATCCGCCGCCCGGTGGCCACCATCCTGCTCGGCCTGGGCATCCTCCTGGCGGGCATGGTCGCCTACCGCTTCCTGCCGGTCGCACCGCTGCCGAGTGTGGACATTCCCACCATCGTCGTCTTCGCCAGCCGCCCGGGTGCTGACCCCGAGACGATGGCCAACTCGATCGCGGGTCCGCTGGAGCGCCATCTCGGCGAGATCGCCGGGGTCACCGAGCTCACCTCCACCAGCTCCGTCGGCGTGTCGACCATCGTCGTCCAGTTCGACATCTCCAAAAGCCTCGACGCCGCGGCGCATGACGTGCAGGCCGCCATCAACGCCGCCAGCCTCGATCTGCCGGCCGATCTGCCGATCCGCCCGTATTTCCGCAAGTTCAACCCGGCCGATGCGCCGATCATGACCATCGCGCTGACATCGGACTCGCTGTCGCCGGCGCAGGTATACGACGCCGCCGACAGCATCCTCGCCCAGCGCCTCTCCCAGGTGGAAGGTGTGGCACAGGTGCAGGTCAACGGGGCCGAGAAGCCCGCCGTGCGCGTCCGGCTCGACCCCGCGGCGGTGGCCGCGGCCGGCCTGTCCGGGCAGGACGTGTTCACCGCCATCCGCCAGGCCAATGTCACCAGCCCCGTCGGCGGGTTCGAGGGGGCCGAACGGGCCGGGAGCATCGGCACCAACGGCCAGCTCGCTTCCGCCGCGGATTTCCGGCCGCTGGTGCTGAAGAACGTCAACGGCGCGGTGGTGCGGCTGTCAGACGTGGCGAGCGTGATCGACGGTGTGGCCAACATCCGTCTCGCCGCCTGGTTCGGCAAGAAGCCGGCCATTCTGCTGACCATCACCAAGACGACGGACGCCAACGTGATCGAGACGGTCGATCGGGTGAAGGCGCAGCTGCCGGTGCTGGAAGGCTGGATGCCGGCGGGCATCAAGCTCACCGTGCTGTCCGACCGGACGCAGACCATCCGCGCCAGCGTGGACGATGTGGAGATCACCCTCGTCATCACCGTGGCGCTGGTGCTGGTGGTGGTGCTGCTGTTCATGCGCCGCGTGGTGCCGACGGTGGCGGCGGGTGTGACGGTGCCGCTGTCGATCGCCGGCACCCTGGCCGCAATGTGGTTCGAGGGCTTCGCGCTCGACAATTTTTCGCTGATGGCGCTGACGATCTCGGTGGGCTTCGTGGTCGACGATGCGATCGTGATGATCGAGAACATCGTGCGCCACCGCGAGAAGGGGCAGTCCCCGATGCAGGCCGCACTGATCGGCGCGCGGCAGATCGGCTTCACCGTGATGTCGATCAGCGTGTCGCTGGTCGCCGTGTTCATTCCCATCCTGTTCATGGGCGGCATTCTCGGCAAGCTGCTGCACGAGTTCGCGATGACACTGACGACGGCGATCGCGGTGTCGGCCGCGGTGTCGCTCACCATCACGCCGATGGTGTGCGGCCAGTTCATCGATGACAGCCCGCCGCGGCGGACCTGGTGGTCGCATATCGACGGCGCGGTGGATCGCGGGTTTCGCGCCGCACAGCGTTTCTACGCCGCAACGCTGGGCTGGGCGCTGCGGCACAACTGGCTGATGCTGGGGGTGAGCATCGGCACGGTGGTGCTCACCATCTGGCTGTACGGCGTGGTGCCGAAAGGCTTTTTCCCCACGCAGGACACCGGGCTGATCCAGGGCGGCACGGTGGCCAACCCTGACGTGTCGTTCGCCGCCATGCGCGAACGCCAGCAGGCGGTGGTGGATATTCTGCTGCAGGACCCGGCGATCGCCACCGTGGGCTCGACCATCGGGGTCACCAACGGCTGGGGTTCGGGGCAGAACCGGGGCCAGCTCACCATCGGGCTGAAGCCGCCGGCCGAGCGGGGGGTCACGTCGGAACAGGTGCTGGCGCGGCTGCGGCCGGTGCTGAACCGGCTGGGGGGCGTGCAGACCTTTCTGTATTCGGCGCAGGATCTGCGCGGCGGCGGGCGCGGCGGAGCGTCCAACCAGTTCGTGCTGCTCGATCAGAACCTCACGGAGCTGCGGGACTGGACACAGCGGCTGGAGGACCGGCTGCGCAGTGTGGCCGAGGTGACGGACGTGACCTCCGACCAGGACCGCGCGGCGCCCCAGGCCAATGTGGTGATCGACCGGCTGGCGGCGTCGCGCATGGGCGTGTCTGTGGCGGCGATCGACAACGCGCTGAACAACGCCTTCACCCAGCGCCAGGTGTCGATCATCTACACCGAGCGCAACCAGTATCGTGTGGTGGAGGAGGTCGATCCGTCGCTGCAGACCGATCCCACCATGCTGAACCGCATCTATGTCGGTGCCACCGGCGGCAAGCAGGTGCCGCTGGGCAGCCTGGTGACGGTGGTGCGCGGCATCGCGCCGCTGTCCGTCTCGCATCAGGGGCAGATCCCGGCGGCGACGATCAGCTTCAACCAGTCACCGGATGTGCCGCAGGGCACGGCGCTGCTGGCGGTGCAGAAGGCGGCGGCAGATCTGCACATGCCCGATACCGTGCGCGCCGAGTTCGCCGGCAATTCGCGCTTCCTGACCGACAGCCTGAAAAGCCAGCCGCTGCTGATCGCAGCCGCGTTTCTGACCATCTATATCGTGCTGGGCGTGCTGTATGAGAGCCTGACACAGCCGATCACCATCATCTCCACCCTGCCCTCGGCCGGGCTCGGCGCGCTGCTGGCGCTGCTCGCGACCGGGACGGACCTGTCGGTGATGGCGATCATCGGCATTCTGCTGCTGATGGGCATCGTGAAGAAAAACGCCATCATGCTGGTGGATTTCGCGCTGGAGGAGGAACGCGAGCACGGCCGCACCCCGGCGGAGGCGATGCATGCGGCCTGCCTCGAGCGGTTCCGGCCGATCGTGATGACCACGCTGGCGGCGATGCTGGGGGCGCTGCCGCTGGCGCTGGCGTTCGGCACAGGGTCAGAGCTGCGCACGCCGCTGGGCATCACCATCATCGGCGGGCTCGCGGTGTCGCAGGTGCTGACGCTGTATACGACTCCGGTGATCTATCTCGCCCTGCAGCGCAGGAAGAAGGCGGCGGTCGTGCCGGTGTAGCCCGCATCGCACTCGGGCGATGCGGGATTGTGCAGCCGATCCCGCATCGCCCAAGCGCGATGCGGGGAGCGGTCAGTTGCTTTTCGTATCGCCGATCACCGGCAGGAACACATCCGTCCAGCTCGCCGGCACGCGCTTCAACCCTTTGATCCGCCCCATGAAATCGGCCAGCGTCTTCACGCCGGTGACCTCGACGCCGAAATCGTCGTGCAGCGATTTCAGCATCGCCACGACCTGGGCCTGGTCGAGATATTTCGAGGGTTCGACCTTGAGGTAGATGGCGGCGGCGCGGGCCGGATCGTTGCGGATGATGTCGCCGGCCTCCTTCAGGGCTGCCACCATCACGCCGGGCATCTTGGGATTGGCGTCGATCCAGCGCTTGGTGGCACCCAGGGCCAGGAAGGTGGAGCGGCCGCCATAGGCGTCCTCAGAAGAGGCGATGGCGTGGGCCTTGCCGCTGTTGAGCAGCACCTGGGTGAAAGGCGGCGTGGAGAAATAGGCGCGCACCTCGGTGCCGCCCGACAGGATCGCACTCACCGATTCCGGATGCGGCAGCGCCGCCACCTGGGTGCGGAAATGGTCGTAGTCGGCCGCGCCGAACTGCTTCTCGGCCAGCATCTGCAGCGCATACATCTGCGGCGAGATCAGCGCGGGCATCGAGATCTTGTCCGCCGGCTTGAGGTCGGCCAGCGACTTCGCCCCAGGCAGGTTGGTGACCAGGACCAGCGGCGTGGAGTTGACGCCGGCGATGCCGAACACCTGGCTCGGCGTGCCATGCGCCTTGTCCCA
Organism: Rhodospirillales bacterium; assembly: GCA_037445025.1. GTDB lineage: Bacteria > Pseudomonadota > Alphaproteobacteria > Acetobacterales > Acetobacteraceae > CAIQQQ01. Next base: position 20,672 of record JBBILI010000030.1, on the reverse strand, counting down.
CGCGATCAGCATGGCGGCCACGCCATAGACCCCCATGTCCACCGAGCCGGACAGCACCGCATCCTGCATCGCCGACGAGCCGGAGAAGCGGATATAGCTGGCGGTGACGTCGAGCCCCGCTTCCTTGGCATGTTTCTCGACCAGCTTCTCCTGGTCGGCGATGAACATCGGCAGGAAGCCGACCCCGAAGCCGGTGCCGATCTTCACCGGGGTCTGCGCCCCGGCTGCAGTCAGGCTTGCGACAAACAGGCAGGCGGCGAGCAGAACACGGCGCATGAGGTCAGCCTTTCGGATCGAGAATGACACGGTCGCGCGACGAGCCGAGCACCGCGACATAGGCGCGCGCGGCCTCGGCGAGGGGATAGATGGCGCTGGGCACGATCGGGAACGGCCGCAGCGCGCCCGCGGCAAAGCCAGGGGCGAGTTCGCGCAGCACGTCGCCGGTCTGCGGGCTGGTCAGCGCCAGCGTGTCGATGCCGACATAGGTGTGCCGGCCGCGATAGAACTCGAAGATGTTGAATTGCACGATCTTATCGACGGCAGAGATCAGGATCTGGCGGCCGAGCACAGCCGTCGACCGATGAGCATCGTCGTAGAAAGGATCACCCACGGTGTTGAAGACGATGTTGGCCCCCTTCCCGTCCGTCATGGCGCGCACCGCGGTGGCGACATCGCCGGCCGAACTGTCCACAACGGCCACCTCGGCGGAGGCATGCCCGGCATAGGGTTCGGCCCGGCGCACCACGCCGATCACCTTCGCCCCGCGCCAGGTCGCGATCTGCGCCGCCGCCTGGCCGACCTTGCCGTTGAGGCCCATGATCAGCACGTTCTCGCCCGGCTTGGGTAGGCCGGCCCGGCGAAACCCTTCCAGCGCGGTGACGAACGGCACGCCGATGCCGGCGGCCTCCGCCAGCGTGATGCCGTCAGGCTTGGTCACCACCGCATCGGCCTCCACCAGCAGATGCGTGGCGTGCGTGCCGTCCCGCCTGATGCCGAGATCGCCGGATGAGCCGAACACCTCGGTGCCGATCATGTCAGCCGGACCGTCGATCACCACGCCGGCATAGTCCCGCCCGGGCGTGCGAGGGAACACCGCGTACGGCATCATGCCGATCGCGGCCTTGACGTCGGACGGGTTGACGGCGGCGGCGCGGATCTCGACCAGCACATGCCCCGGGGGGCAGGCAAGCTCACGGGTTTCGATCACGGGTGCCACGCTGGCCGCATCGGCGGCCTTGGCGTGCAGGCGCAGGCAGGTGGCAAGAACCGCCATCGTCTCAGATCTCCTTGAGCCCGATGATCGCCCGCGCCTCTTTGGGGTTGGCGATCTGGCCGCCGAGATCCTCGACGATGCGGCGCGCCTTCTCCACCATCTGCGCGTTGGTCTCGGCCAGCACGCCGCGGGAGAGGTATACACCGTCCTCGATGCCCACCCGCACATGCCCGCCGGCGAGGTAGGACTGCGCCACATAGGGAAACGCGTTGCGGCCGATGGCGATCGCGGTGAACTGCGCATCGCCCGGCAGCAGGTTGCGGGCGTAGATCACCGATTCCGGGCTGGGCTGAAACCCGTACGGCACGCCCATGACGAAGCTGGTCAGCAAGGGCCCTGTCAGCGTGCCGTCCTTCACCAGATCCAGCATCAGCGCGATGTCACCGCTGTCGAACAGCTCGATCTCGGGCTTCACGCCGGCCTCGTTGATCACCTTGGCCATGCGGCGGACATTGCCGGGCGTGTTGATCACCACCTGCTTGCCGGAATTCATGGTGTTGAGGTCGAGCGTGCAGATCTCGGGCTTCAGCGCCGTGATGTGCGCGGCCCGCTGCTCCGGGTTCATCAGGGTCGTGCCGGGGTCGAACAGCTTCGGCTCATCGTAATTGGGCACGAAGCGGCCGCCGGGGCCGGTGGTGATGTTGAGGATCACCTGGTCGTTCTTCAGCCGGATGCGCGCCACCACGTCCTGATAATATTCCAGCGCCATCGAGGGCTGGCCGGTGGCGGGGTCGCGCACATGGATGTGCACCACGGCAGCCCCCGCCTCGGCCGCACCCAGGCAGGCATCGGCGATCTGCTCGGGGGTGATCGGCAGATACGGCGTTTGCTCCGGGGTGGTGAGGTTGCCGGTGACGGCGCAGGTAATGAAGAGTTTTGGCAGGGGGGAGCGCATTTGGAGTCCTTAAGGAAGAAAGGACTTCTTTTCTGAAGAAAAGAAGCAAAAGACTTTTATTCGTTTTGGAGCGCGTCTTTCCGAAAGCTCAGAGGATAAAAGTTTTTTGGTTCTTTTTTTCAAAAAAGAACCGCTTGCTTAAAGCGACCTCCCACCATCCACCACCACATTGCTCCCCGTCGAAAACGTCAGCTGCGTCGCACAGGCCACAATCGCCCGCGCCACATCCTCCGCCGTCGCCACCCGCTTCAGCGGCGTGGTCGCCGCCGTCCTGGCGTTGAACTCGGCGCCGCGCCCCGGCACGAAACCGGTGGCGACCACCCCGGGCGAAACACCCATGACACGGATCTCCGGCGCCAGCGCACGGGCCAGCGACTTGGTCATCACATCGATGCCCGCCTTGGTCGCGCCATAGACAATGGACGAGCCGGCCCCGTTCATGCCCGCAATGGACGAGACGGAGACGATCAGCCCGTCGCCGCTCACCTTCAACATCGGCGCGAAGGCACGCACGGCGGCGAACTGCCCGCGCCAGTTGACGACGAACATGTCATCGATCAGTTCGTCGGTCAGCGCATCGAGATCACCATGCGGGATCGGCCTAGTATAGCCGGCGGTGTTGACCAGAATGTCCGCACGGCCAAACCGCTCCTGCACCGCATCGCGCAAGGCGTTGAGCGTGGCGGTTACGGCGACATCGGCGGGAAACGCCGCATGCGGTCCACCCGGAAGCGTGGCCAGGATCGACTCTGCGGCCGCCTGCTTGTCGGCACCGGGACGGTGGGTGATGACGACATGGGCACCGGCTTCGGCGAACAGCCGCGCCGCGGCGGCACCGATGCCGCCGGCCCCGCCGATCACCACGGCGACCTTGTTCTGCAACGCTGACATCTCGCTCATTTCACCGGGGGCACCGGAAGGGTCGCGCAGCCTGGCTCCATCACCAGGCGATGATCCAGGCTGAACCAGGGCACCGCCACATCAGGCGCGGGCGGCGCATCGGTGCGCGCGACGTAATGGCCGACCAGCGCGCTGGTGACGCCGAGCACCACGTCGCTTTCCAGATGCGGGTCGTCGCCCACGAACACCTGGGAGATCAGTGTTTTGTAGCCTTCCTTGTAGCAGAGAAAATGCAGATGCGCCGGGCGCTGCGGATGGCGCAGCTGGGCGCGCAGCAGATCGCCGGACGGACCATGGGTGGGAATCGGATAGCCGGCCGGCTTCACGCTGCGAAACCAGATCGCGCCCTCGGCATCGGTGGTGAACGTGCCGCGCATGTTCATGGCCGCCTGGGTGGGGTCCTGGATGTCGTACATGCCGACCGGCGACGCGTGCCAGACATCGACCGCGACGCCGGCGATGGGAACGCCTGCGGCATCGACGACATGGACCTTCGCGAACAGCGCCGGCCCCGGCGTTTCTGAGCGGACGATCGAGCCGCCGTTCTCGGTCTGCGGCTGGTCGGCACGCCAGAACGGGCCCAGCAGAGCGGCTGCCGTTTCTGTGGCGCCGGCATCGCCATTGTTGAGAAGGCACACCAGAGTGGAAAGACCCATGATATCGGCAAACAGCACGCCTTCGTTGTGCTGATCGTTGGTGGCCTGGCCGATCCGGTTGAGAAACGCCACGCCCTGCTCGAACTCACCTTCGGTGAGTTTCACCTCGCGTGCAAAATCATGGAGATGGCGGACAAAGCTGGCCATGATCTCACGCAGCCGCGCATCCGGGGCCGGTGCCATGGCGGCAAGCACGGCAGGTGTCACCGCGGCTTCGGTGTCGATCATGTGCGTGCCATCCCTGTCTCGACTTTGGTCAGATGGTGTTCGGGCCGCCCTCCTCTGTCAATGCACAGGCGGCCAAGGCCCGGGCCCTGTGCTTGATGAAATGGGGGTGGGAGAGCTTGGCACAATGGCCAATTTAACTAACAGAACAGTATTGGCAGAATCGGATTTCCGAGTATTATGGAAGCCTTCTTTCCCGCAGGATGACATGAGCAACACGCCCGACCGTTCCGAATTGATGAGCCTGACCGCCGATATCGTCGCGGCCCACGTCTCGCATAACTCGGTGACCCCCGAGACTTTGCTGGCAATGATCTCGTCCGTCTACAACACGCTCAGCACGGTTGGAACTGTCCCGGAAGTGGCAGAACGGCCGGTTCCGGCAGTTCCGGTCAAGCGTTCGGTGTTCCCGGACCACATCGTATGCCTCGAAGACGGCAAGAAACTGAAGATGCTGAAACGGCATCTGCAGACCGCCTATAACTTGACGCCCGAGCAGTATCGCGAGCGTTGGGGCCTGGCGGCCGACTATCCCATGGTGGCGCCGGACTATGCCGCCAAGCGCTCGTCGCTCGCCAAGTCCATCGGCCTGGGCCGCAAGGCCGGCGTCGTGATGGTCGAGGAGCCGGAAGTCGAGATCGAGCCCGATATCGTGCCCGCGCCCAAGACCCGCGGCCGCAAGAAGGCCGCCGCCTGACATTTCTTGCCTTGCTGTGCGACGATGAAAGGCCAGGGCTTGTCCCTGGCCTTGTTCGTTCTGCAGGATCGTTGTGCCGATGCCCCACCTCGGGCGCGACAGGGCATGCGCGCCCTGTTAGCCTTGGTCTTTCGCATGGGCCGCAGGCCAGACAAGGAAACATGACCGCGTGACGATCCCTGCTGCCCTGGACGAGATGGTGGACGGCAAAGGCGGGCTGCGTCCGCATTGGCGCAGCCTGATCGGCGCCTTCTCGGCCCTGGGCGAAGGCGGGCTGCGCGAGCGTGCCATGCGACTCGACCGCGCCTTCGAGGAAGAAGGCGTGACGTCCGTGCTGCCCGGCGCCAGCGCCACCGCCCTGGCCTGGCGGTGCGATCCGGTGCCGCTGCCGATCCCCGCCCGCGAATTCGCCGAACTGGAACAGGGCCTGGCCCAGCGCGCCAGGCTGCTCGAAGCGGTGCTGGACGATCTCTACGGTCCCCAGACATTGCTCGCCGACGGCACGCTGCCGCCGGCCCTGGCCTTCGCCAACCCCGCCTTCATGCGCGCCGGCCGCTTCATGACGACTCCGTCGCGCCTGCAGTTCTACGCGGCCGACCTGCTGCGCGGCCCCGACGGCGCCTGGCGCGTCCTGGCCGACCGCACCGCCGGCGCCTCCGGTGTGGGCTTCGCGCGGGAGAACCGCCGCCTGCTGGCGCGCGTCATGCCCGAGGCGTTCCGCCCGGTGCAGGTGCGCCAGCTCCGGCCGTTCTTCGACATCTGGCAGGACAGCCTGCGCCGCATGGCGCCGCCAGGGGGAAGCGGGACCGCTCAGCAATCCGACCGCACCAATCCGACCGTGGCGCTGCTGACGCCCGGCACCGGCCATCCGCAATGGTTCGAGCACATGTATCTGTCGCGCGAACTGTCCTGCGCGCTGGTCGAGGGCGGCGACCTCACGGTGCGCGGCGGCGCCGTCTTCATCAAGACGCTGCGCGGCCTGCAGCAGGTGGATGTGCTGCTGCGCCGGCTCGACGGACGGATGATCGATCCGCTGGAGCTCGAGCCCGGCAGCCTGATCGGCGTGCCCGGCCTGCTCGACGCCGCCCGCACCGGCGCCGTGCGGATCAGCAACGACCCCGGTTCGGGTGCCGTCGAGGCGCCGGCGCTCAGCGCCTTTCTGCCCGGCCTGTGCCAGCGTCTGCTCGACGAACGGCTGCTGCTGCAATCCGTGCCGACCATGTGGCTGGGCGAGCAGCGGGCCCGCAGCCTGGTGCAGCAGGACCCGAGCCGCTGGCTGATCCGGCCCGCGATGGACGGCAGCGCCCAGTCGATCGCCCCGCTCACCCTCTCGCCCCAGGACCGCACGGCGCTGCTCGCGCGCATCGAGTCGCGCCCCTGGGACTGGGCGGCCTCGGCCGCGATCCAGCCCTCGATGGCGCCCTGCCTCGACGGTGACCATCTGGCCCCGCGCCCGGTGGTGATGCGGCTGTTCATGGTGCATGACGGCACAAGGTGGCAGGCGCTGCAGGGCGGCCTGGCGCGGGTGATGGAGGAGCACGACCGGCTCGCCGGCCATCTGCCGCGCGGCGGCCTGTCCAAGGATGTGTGGGTGCTCAACGAGGACCGCGGCGATATCGTGGGCCCGCCGGTGATGCCGGCGCGCACGCTCGCCATCCGCCGCGCCAGCGGCGATCTGCCGAGCCGGGTGGCCGACAACCTGTTCTGGCTTGGCCGCTATGTGGAGCGCCTGGAGCGGGCCGCACGGCTGGTGCGCGCCGCCGTCGCCAGGCTTGCACGCGGGGCGGCGCTGCTACCGCGCGAGATCGCCGAGCTGCAATCCCTCGCCCGCTGCTTGGCCGAGGCCGGCTGCATCCGCCCCGAGGCCGCCACCCCCGCCGCGACCTCCACGCTGGCCGAGGCGCTGCTGGCTTGCGTGCGCGAAGGCGGCGCGATCTTCGACTATTTCGGCGAGGTTGGCCGGCTCACCGAAAGCGTGCGCGACCGGCTGACCGGGGACATGTACGCCACCTTCACCCAGGCGCTGCGCACGGTGCGCGCCGATGCCGCGCTGGTGGGCCGCAGCCTGGACGGGCTGAGCCATGCCATGGTGAGCATCCTGCGCTATTCCACGGCGGTGGCCGGTGTGGCGGCCGAGAGCATGGTGCGCGGCGGCGGCTGGCTGTTCCTCGATCTCGGACGCCGGGTGGAGCGGGCGCAGGAGGTGGCCAGCGAGGTCGCCATCGCCATCGACCAGCCGCCGCCGCGCATCGAGACCGGGCTGCGGCTGGTGCTGGAGCTGTGCGACAGCGCCATCACCTATCGCAGTCGCTATCTCAATGTGCTGCAGCCGGCGCCGGTGCTCGATCTGGTGCTGGCCGACCAGGGCAACCCGCGCGGCCTCGCCTTCCAGCTCGTCGCCATGCACGGGCTGCTCGACGAGCTGACCGCGACCGGCCCCGGCCGCGAGCAGCTGGCCGGGGCCGCGGCCGGGCTGCTGGCCGAGGTCGAGGCGCTGGTACAGGGCGTGCTGGAAGCCCCCGACCAGGCGGTCGCCGCCTCGGCCCTTCCCGAGCATTTCTCGGGCATCAGCGCCGGCATCGCCGCGCTGTCCGACCGCATCACGCGGCGTTACTTCGCGCTGCTGCCGGTCGCGCAGACCCTGGGCATGAGCGCCGATGCCGCCGAAATCATCGCCCTGAAAGGCGTGGCATGAAATACCGCGTGGGCCACACCACCACCTACACCTATGCCGACAAGGTGGACCTCGCCAGCCACATGCTGCACCTGGCGCCGCGCAGCCTGCCCGGCCAGACCGTGCTGGACGCGAAGCTGACGGCCACGCCGAGCCCCACCCGCAGCCATGCCAGCCGAGATCATTTCGGCAACAACGTCGCCTGGATGTTCCTCGACCAGCCGCACGACCGGTTCGAGGTCACGGTGTCGGCCGAGGTCGAGGTGGGGTTCGCGCCGCCGCCGCCACCCGGCGAGACGCCTGCCTGGGAACTGGTGGCGGCGGCCGCGCGCGCCGGCGGGCATGACGCGTGGGAAGCGGCCGAGTTCTCCTTCGACAGCCCAATGGTGCCGGCCGAGCCGCTCGCCTTCGCCTATGCCGCGCCGAGCTTTCCCCCAGGCCGGCCGATCCTGGAGGCGCTGCTCGATCTGAACGCCCGCATCCGGCGGGAGTTCGCGTTCAAATCCGGCGTCACCAGCATCAACACGCCGGTCTCCAAGGTGCTCGCCCAGCGTGCCGGCGTGTGCCAGGACTTCACCCACCTGATGATCGCGGCCCTGCGGGCGCATGGGCTGCCGGCGCGCTACGTGTCAGGCTATCTGCGCACCAAGCCGCCGCCAGGCGTGACGCCGCGCCGCGGGGCCGACCAGTCGCATGCCTGGGTGGGCGCCTGGATGGGGCCGCAGCATGGCTGGGTCGATCTGGATCCCACCAACAACCTCGTGGTGCGCGACGAGCACGTGGTGCTGGCCTGGGGCCGGGACTACGGCGACATCAGCCCGGTGCGCGGCGTGATCCTCGGCGGCGGACGCCACAGCGTGTCGGTCGGCGTGGATCTTGAAGCAATCTGATACAACCCTGTCATATTAGCCGTTTTTTCATCTCCTGGGGACAGTCTGCGCGGACTGACAGGGAGATGGTATGGTGCAGACGGACGGACCCATTCTGGCCAGCGACCTTGCGCCGCCGCTGGTGCGCGGGGCAGAACGACTGACCGCCTCGCTGTTGGCAGGGGTGGAGACGCAGACGCTGTTGGCGGAATTGTCGGGCCCCTTTGCCAGCGAGCAGGCGCTCTACGGTGCGCTGTATGACACGGCGACGCTTGCCATGCTGATGCGCCAGAACGAGTTGGGCCTGCAGCTGCAGCGGGACCTGCTGACACGCTGCCGGCTCTTTCGCGTCCATGGCGGCCCACTCTCGGCCCGGCCGATCCGGGTCCTGGCCATCGCCGCCTCCGGCGACCTGCAGATGAACCTGCCGATCGAGTTCATCACCGCCCATCTCGACGTTCAGCTGGACGTGCTCTTCCTCACCGAGGACGGCATTCTGCCGGCGGCCCTGCCGGACCACGACGTCGCCTTCTGTGTGGCGAGCGATCTCGATCCGGTCGCCCTGCATCGCTGTGCCGAGCTGTTGCGCAACTGGCCACGCCCGGTGCTCAACGACCCCAACCGGCTCGCCTGCGGCCGGATCGAGGACCTCACCCGCGCCGGCATCGCCGCCTGCTTCGCCGATGCGCCCGGCGTCTATGCGCCTCCAGTCGTGAGCCTCACACGGGCGGCACTGGCCGCGCGGCTGGACGGGGGTGAGGATCACCCCAAACTGTGCGACGGCGGCGCTTGGCCGCTGCTGGTGCGTCAGCACGGGGCCCATGCCGGCGCCAGCCTGGAGCGGGTGGCGGATGCCGCGGCGCTGCGCGCCTATCTGGATGCAACGCCTGGCGCGCAGTTCGATCTGACCCGCTTCGTCGACTACCGGGATGCCGATGGGCTCTACCGCAAGCGGCGGGTGGCGCTGATCCAGGGCGAGGCGTTCCTGTGCCACATGGGCGTGTCGGACCATTGGATGATCCACTACCTCAATGCCGGCATGGACCATGACGCGGCCAAACGCGCCGAGGAGGCCGCCGCCATGGCCGCCTTCGAGAGCGAGTTCGCCCTGCGCCACGCAACCGCCTTCGCCGCCCTGCAGGAGGGTCTGGGTCTGGACTACATGGTGCTCGACTGTGCGCAGGCGCCCGATGGGCGGCTGCTGCTGTTCGAGGTCGAAATGGCCGCGATCGTGCACCTGCTCGATCCAGCCTCGCTGTTTCCGTACAAGCCGCCGCAGATGCGCCGCGTGTTCCAGGCCTTCGGGCGGATGCTGGATCGGGCCATGGGTCCTGGAATCGTGCCGGTCACCAAAGCGGCCTGACCCTTCGGCGCTTGCGCCACCGTGTGACATGGCGATAGGACGAGTCCGCACGGCAGGACCAGACATCCCGCGCTCCCGCCTGCAGTCATCACGCCGGGGGAAAGGATGCCGTCGATGGATCTCAAAGCGCATATTCGGGGCATTCCAGATTTCCCAAAGCCCGGCATTCTCTTCTACGACATCTCCACGCTGCTGCGGCATGCCGACGCCTGGCAGGTCGCGAGCGGGCGGATGGCCAATCTGGTGCGCGGCTTTCAGCCGGATCTGCTGGCCGGCATCGAATCCCGCGGCTTTCTGATGGCGGCACCGCTGGCGCTGAAGCTGGGTTGCGGCTTCGTGATGGTGCGCAAGCCGGGCAAGCTGCCGGGCGAGACGATCAGCCTCGATTATGCGCTGGAATACGGCTCGGACCGGATTCAGATCCAGGCCGACGCGGTGCAGCCCGGGCAGCGCGTGGTGGTGGTGGACGATCTGCTGGCCACCGGCGGCACCCTGCAGGCGTCGATCAATCTGCTGCGCAAGGTGGGCGCAGAGGTGGTGGGCGCTGTGGCGCTGATCGAGCTGACGTTTCTCAACGGGCGCGCAAGGCTTGATGTACCGTTTGCGTCGTTGATCAGTTATGATTCATAGAAGGCAAGCACTTCTTTTCTGAAGAAAAGAAGCAAAAGACTTTTATCCCTTGGGTACACACTTTCCGAAGGTTGGCGTCAGCCGGCAGAAAGTTTTTTGGTTCTTTTTTTCAAAAAAGAACCGCTTCACTGCCCCCCCTCTAACCCCTCCTCCGCCCGATCATGCCCGAGCACTGAATCCTCATGGCGTATGATTCGCTTAAGCAGCTTCAGCGCCCGATAATAATCGCCCATCTCCGCCGCCCGCATGGCCCGCTCCAGAATCTCCCGCGCCATCAGGGACGTCGTCACCCCCTGGTATTCCTCGGTCAGCTCACGCGCGATGGCGAGCCTCGGCGGTGCCTCATCCGCCTCGCCGAGATAGGCGGTCTGCAGCATGAAATAGATGCGCCTGGCCGGGCTGTTGGCCTGTTCCACCGTCATGATCTGCTTGCCGAACAGAAAGCGGGCGCGAGACGCCAGTTCGATCCGCGCCTTGGTGCGAAAACGGATGGGTGCGCCATTGATGACCATGAGGTCGCCCGCACGCAGTTCGAGAACGAGATTGGTCATGTGCTCCGGACGATTTCAGCGGATGACGCCACGGCCAAGGGCCACGGCAACAACCGACATTGACGGCAAAAGGTGCAGCGCAGCGACCCCCTAAGCGGGCCAGACCGCCCAACAAGGGAGCGTTCCAAGCACAGTGTCGCTGATCTTTGCCGATAAAGTCTTAATGTCGCTGCGATTTCGCCGATAAATTCATCCCCGCGACAGCGGGAATACACCGGGCAGGAGATCCGGCAAATTGGTCGGAGCGAGAGGATTCGAACCTCCGGCCCCTGCGTCCCGAACACAGTGCTCTACCAGGCTGAGCTACGCTCCGACCGAGGGGCGGCTTGTAGCTCCCCCTCTGCGCGAGAGCAAGATGCATTAAACGGGGCCCAGCGCGTCATGGCCTTGGCGCAGCGAGTCCAGCCGCTCCAACAGCGCCGGCACGCCGCGGATCACCTCGAACAGCGCGCGGACAGCCGGCTTGGCAAAACCCATCGCGATCGTCGCCTCGATCGCAGCGATCAGCGGCCCCGCCGAGCCCGCCACGTCACAGATCAGGATCGGCTTGTCGTGCAGCGCCAGCTGCTTCCAGGTGAGAATCTCGAACGTCTCGTCGAGCGTGCCGAGGCCGCCGGGCATGGAGATGAAGCAATCCGCCAGTTCGAACATGCGCTGCTTGCGCGCATGCATCGTGTCGGTGACCTCGAACTTCGCGATATCCTCGGCCGGCGCCTCGCGGCGGATCAGAAAACCCGGGATCACCCCGCTGATGGCCCCGCCCGCGCCGCGCGTTCCCTCCGCCACGGCCCCCATCAGCCCAAGACTGCCCCCGCCATAGACCAGCCTGATGCCCCGCGCCGCCAGGCCCGCGCCAAGCGCCAGCGCCGCCTCCCGCCATTGCGGCAGCTCGCCGAAACTCGCCCCGCAGAACACGGCCGCCGATCGAATGTCCGCCATTCTTTTCTCCGTCCGTCTTTTCGATTCGTCACGAGCCTTGATAGACAGGAAAAGATACAAATTCTCCACTCTGCGGTTTCGCAACGGCGCCGCGGTGTCTGCTTCCGTTCCATCTTTCCGGAGTCGTCATGCCCTCATCCTTCAAGCCGATCGTGCGCGCCCTTTGCTTCACCGCTGCCCTCGCCACGTTGCCGGCGCTCGCCGCCACGCCTCTGGAGATCATCCAGGATCGTCAGGCCAACCAGAAGCGGGTGGGCGACATCGCCGACGCGCTGAAAAAGGCCATCGCCGACAAGACATCCGTCTCGACACTGGTGCCGCTGATGGATGAATTCTCCGCGCGCGCCCACCGCCTGCAGACGCTGTTCCCCGAGGGCACCGAGACCGGCGGCAACACCAAGGCGAAGCCGGAGATCTGGAGCGACCGCGCCGGCTTCATCAAGGCTTCCACCAACTATGAGGTCGCCGTCGACAAGCTCGCGTCGCTGGCCAAGGCTGGTGACGACGCCGGTTTCGCCGATCAGTTCAAGGTCACCGGCGGCACCTGCGGCGCCTGCCATCGGGCCTACCGCAACCGCTGAGACGGGTCAGGCGGGCGGGATCCGCGCCGCCTGGCTGGCGCCGATGCACAGCCAGATCTCGTGGCCTTGCGTGAGTATCACGGACGGTGCTGCGGTCACCCGCAGCACCTGTCCGCCGTCCGGCTGAACACCGTAGTCCCAGTATTCGCCGAGATAGGCGCGCTCCACCACACGCCCGCGCACCCACCAGCCCGGACCGTCACCGCGCACCCCGTGCAGCGCCACACTCTGCGGCCGCACCGAGAAGCTGGCCGGTCCCGCCGGCAGGTCGGTCGGCACCGCGAACCCGGGAAACCGGATCGAACTGCCATTGCTCACCCCGTCGAGAAAGTTGGTGCGGCCGATGAAGCCGGCCACGAAACGCGTCTGCGGCCGTGTGTACAGCGAGACCGGGTCATCGACCTGTTCGATGCGGCCCTGGTTCATCACCACGATGCGGTCCGACGTCACCATCGCCTCGGACTGGTCGTGGGTGACGTAGACCGTGGTGATGCGGAATTCGTCGTGCAGGCGGCGGATCTCGCTGCGCATCTCCTCGCGCAGATTGGCGTCGAGATTGGACAGCGGCTCGTCGAGCAGCAGCACCTCCGGCGCGATGACGATGGCCCGCGCCAGCGCCACGCGCTGCTGCTGGCCGCCGGACAGCTCGCCGGGATAGCGGTCGGCAAGCGGGCCCAGCTTCACCACATCAAGCATCTGGCGGGTGCGCGTGGCGATCTCCGCCTTGGACAGCTTGCGCAGCTCCAGGCCAAAGGCGACATTCTCCGCCACCGTCATGTTCGGCCAGATCGCGTAGCTCTGGAAGATCATGGACATGCCGCGCTGCTCCGGCGGCACCAGCTCGCCGGGCGAGGACAGCAGGCGGCCGTTCATGACGATGCGGCCGGTACTGGGCTTCATGAAGCCCGCGATCATGCGCAACGTCGTGGTCTTGCCGCAGCCCGACGGGCCGAGCAGCGAGACGAACTCACCGTCGCGCAGGGACAGCGACACGCCGCTGACGGCATGAACGCCGCCGAAGCTGCGGCCGAGGTCTGACAGTTCCAGCTTGCTCATGTGCGCCTTTGCATGAAGTCACGCCCCACCAGACGAAAACCAATGGCCACGATCACCCCGGTGGCCAGCAGCAACAGAAAGCCGAGCGCCGCCAGCAGCTCGAAATTGCCCTCCTCGCTCATGTCCATCAGCATCACCGACATGGTGCGGGTGCTGGGGCCATAGAGGAACATGGCGGTGCTGAGCTCGCGCGAGGCCGGGATGAACACCAGCAGCCAGGCGCCGATCAGGCCGCGCTTCATCAGCGGCGCCAGCACACGGCGCACCGCGAGCAGACGCCCGCCGCCGAGGATGCGGACGGCCTCCTCCATCTCCGGGTTGATGCCGCGCAGCGCCGCGGAGGCGTTGGTGTAGCCGATCGGCAGGAAGCGGGTGGTGAAGGCCAGGATCAGAATGGCGCCGGTGCCGTACAGCGAGAACGGCGGCGGCGCATAGGCGGCATAGAAGGCGATGGCCAGCACGATGCCGGGCACCACGAACGGCGCCATGGCGAGAAAGCCGAGCACGCCCGCGAACGGCAGCAGCCGGCGCTGGACGATATAGGCGATCGACAGCGACAGCCCGATCGCTAGACACGCCGCGCTGCCGGCATAGACGAAGCTGTGCACCACCGAGGCGCCGGCGGTCTCGTGCTCGAACAGCAGGTAATAGAAGTTGTGCAGGGTGAGGTTGTCGAGGCTCCAGCCCCTGCCCCACGCCTTGGCCAGCGCCGCCTGCGACAGCGCGGCATAGGGCAGGAACACCGACAGCGACAGCAGCACGAACGCGTAGCCCGCCATCACCCAGCGGAACCGGCCGAGTTCGATCACGCGGCGCTCACCGCCCTTGCCGGTCAGCGCGATGAAGCCGCGGCGGTGCAGCAGGCGGCGCTGCACCAGAAACAGCACCAGCGTGATCAGCAGCAGCGGCACCGCGTAGGCCGCCGCCACCTCGGCGCGCACCGGCGGGCTGAAGAACTGCAGCAGCGTCGTCGTCACCACATTGAAGCGGGCGGGAATGGCGATCAGCGCGGGCGAGCCATACAGCGCGATGGCTTCGAGGAAGGTGACGATGGCGCCGCCGAGGATGGCCGGCAGCACCATCGGCAGGGTGATCCGCCGCATGGTGCGCCAGGTGCCGGCGCCGAGCACATTGGCGGCGTCCTCCATCTCGGAGGACACGACATCGAGCGCCGAATTCACGAAGATGAACAGATACGGAAACGAATACAGCGAGATGATGAAGGCGAGGCCCGCGAAGGAATAGATGTTGAACAGCCCTTCCTGTGCGCCTGTCACGCCCATCCAGATCCGGTTGAGCCAGCCGGCGTTGGGGCCGGCCAGCAGAATCCAGGCGATGGCGCCGAGATAGGGCGGGGTGACGAAGGCGCTCAGCACCAGCAGCCGGATGGCCGACTTGCCCGGCATGTCGGTGCGGCTGACCGCCCAGGCCAGCGGCACCGCCCAGAGCAGGCACAGCAAAGTCACCACCGCGCCCAGCAGCAGCGCGTTGAACAGCGCCTGCACGTAGCGCGGGCGGCCATAGGCGGTGAGGTAGTTGGCGAAGGTCCAGGCCCCGGTGTCGCCGGATTGCAGCGAGCTTGCCAGCAGACGGCCGAGCGGGTTGATCACCAGCCCGGCGAGCACCAGGGCCAGGATCAGCCAGAGCAGAACCAGCGGGTCGAAGCGGCGGAGCCAGGGCATGATGTTGAAGTTTCCAAGTAAGAAAGCACTTTTTTTCTGAAGAAAAGAAGCAAAAGACTTTCAACCTTTAAGCAAACATCTCTCCGGAGGAGGGCGCCAGCCAGATAAAAGTTTTTTGGTTCTTTTTTTCAAAAAAGAACCTCTTAATTCCCAAACAGATCCCGCCACTGCTCGATCACATCCGGAATCCCCTGCACAATCTGCGGAATGGTCGGCCGCAGGATCTTCGCCTGCGCCGGAATGGCGCCGGCGCCCGAAGGCAGCGCACACACCGAAACCCGCGCCTGCTGCGCCATCACC
Organism: Rhodospirillales bacterium; assembly: GCA_037445025.1. Lineage (GTDB taxonomy): Bacteria > Pseudomonadota > Alphaproteobacteria > Acetobacterales > Acetobacteraceae > CAIQQQ01. Next base: position 5,381 of record JBBILI010000030.1, on the reverse strand, counting down.
TCGCCATGCACGGGGCTGACCAGGAAATCCATGAACAGCCGGGCCGCGTTCGGGTGCGGCGCGCTGGCCATCACCGCGGACGGCGAAACCACCATCACGGCACCGTCCTGCGGAAACGTGATGCCGATCGGGTTGCCGCGCGCGGCCGTGACCGCGGCCAGCCCCATCGGCCCCATCGCCACCAGCCGCTCGCCCGAGTTCAGCGTGGTGACCGAATCGTTCACCGAACGGCCGATCTGCGGCTTGTTGCGTTCCAGCTGTTCGAAGAACGACCAGCCATACAGATCGCGCAGCACCACCACCCAGGTGCCGACCGTGCCGCTGAACCCGGGATGCCCGACCGCCACCTGGTTCTTCCATCTGGGATCCAGCAGATCCTTCCAGGCTTTCGGCGCGTCGCCCGGCTGCACCTTGGCGGTGTTGTGCAGCAGCACGCACAGCTCGGCCGTGGTGGGGTAGTAGGTGCCGTCCGGGTCCAGCCCCTGAAAGGCCGGCAGCAAGGCGCCGGCCCCTGCCGGCGTGTATCGGGCGAACCGGCCCTGCTTCTTCAGCGCCTCGTCATGGCCGAGATCGGTGGAGCTGAACACGTCGCATTGCGGCGTGTTGTTCTTGAGGTCCTGCAGCAGCCGCTGATACGCCACCTGCGCGGTGGTGCGGATCACCGAGACCTTGATCTGCGGATACAGCGCGGTGAACGCCCGCCCGGCCGCCTCGGCACTCTCCACATCGGTGTGCGCGGTGTACCAGGTGACCGCCTCTTCCCGGCGCGCGGCAGCCTCGATCTCGGTATTGGTGGCCTGGGTGGCGCGCGCGGCCGCCATCACGCCGAATGCCGCGATGCCTGTCGATACGGTTCTTCTGCTGATTTTATGGATCATTGTCGCCTCCGTCGACTGATCCTGCCCGATGCAGCTGGGTCTGGCCATCCATGATCGACATCATCGCAGCGCAGCAATTTTCTCTGTTCGCGGCGGCACCGAGTCTATACTGCGGTCGAAGACATCCTGAGGACGATCATGAGCCCCTCCGAAGCCCAGGCCGCGCATCGTATCGTCATCGTCGGCGGCGGGGCGGCCGGACTCGAGCTGGCGACCGCCCTGGGCAACGCCGCCGTGCGCGACAAGCGGATGCACGTGACGCTGGTGGAGAAGATGCGCACGCATCTGTGGAAGCCGCTGCTGCACTCCGTGGCCGCCGGCTCGCTCGATCGCGCGCAGCATGAGCTGAACTACCTCGCCCAGGCGCACTGGCACCATTTCACGTATCGTTTCGGCGAGATGACCGGGCTCGACCGCGCGGCCAGGCTGGTCCAGCTCGGCGCCACCGTCGATGACGAGAGCCGCGAGATCACCCCGCCGGCTTCCGTGCCGTATGACACGCTGATCATGGCGGTCGGCAGCGTCACCAATGATTTCGGAACGCCCGGTGCGGCGCGCTACGCGGTGCCGCTGGAGACGCCCGATCAGGCCTCGCGCTTCCATCGCCGCCTGGTCAACGCCTGCCTGCGCGCCAATGCGCAGAGCGAGCCGATCCGCCCGGGGCAGCTGCATGTCGCCATCATCGGCGCCGGCGCCACCGGCACGGAGCTGGCCGCCGAGCTGCACCGCACGGTGCGCTCGGTGGTGGCCTACGGGCTCGACCGGATCAATCCGGAGCGGGACATCCGCATCGTGCTGGTGGAGGCCGCGCCGCGCATTCTGCCGGCGCTGCCGGAACGCATCTCGGCCGCCACCCAGGCGCTGCTGCACCAGATGGGCGTGGAGGTGCGCACCGGCACGCGGGTGCTGGAGGTGCGCGCGGACGGCATCGTGCTCGACGGCGGCGAGGTGATCGCCTCCGAGCTCGTGGTGTGGTCGGCGGGCGTGAAGGGGCCGGATTTCCTGCGCGACCTCGCGGGGCTGGAGACCAACCGGATCAACCAGCTGGTGGTGGAGCAGACGCTGCAGACCACGCGCGACCCCGACGTGTTCGCACTGGGTGACTGCGCCGCCTGCCCGCGCCCCGGCTCGACCGCCCCGGTGCCGCCACGCGCCCAGGCCGCCCACCAGCAGGCCAGCCACATGCAGCATCAGATCCGCCTGCGGCTCGCGGGCCGGCCATTGGAGCCGTTCATCTACCGGGACTTCGGCTCCCTGGTGTCACTGGGCAAATACTCGACCGTGGGCAACCTGATGGGCTTTCTGGTCGGTCGCAGCATGTTCGTCGAAGGATTGTTTGCCCGGATAATGTATCGGTCGCTTTACAAGATGCATCAGTCTGCCTTGCACGGCCATGCGCCTGTACTCTGGCGCACCTTGGCAAGTGTCTTTTCACAACGCGTCGAGCCTGGGGTGAAGCTTCACTGACGGGCAAATGATCAGGACATTCCGAATCCGATTATCTGATCGGCATCATCAGATCGGCATCATCGTCTCATCACATAATTCTTGCTGCAACGCGGCATGAGGCCGATTGTCGGTCAGGAACCTTTGCTCTATCAATGCAACACGACATTACAGGATCGTCATCATGGACCAGGCTTCCAGCCAACAGGCGCTCGCCACTCTCGCAGCCGCCATCATCTCCATCCGCCGTGACGCCTCGGTGCCGGGCGTGCGCGATGCATTGCGTGACGCGGGATATCTGCTGAATCCGGACCTGACCTCAGCCGACTACAAGGCCTGGAAGAGCTCGCACCTCCCGGAGTGAGGCGGGTTCAGCCGGGGGCGGCCGCCATGTCGCGCGCCACCGCCTCCGCGACCTTGATGCCGTCGACCCCTGCGGAGAGGATGCCGCCGGCATAGCCGGCGCCCTCGCCCGCAGGATACAGGCCCCGTGTGTTGAGGCTCTGGTAATCGGCACCGCGGGTGATGCGCACCGGCGCCGAGGTGCGGGTTTCCACCGCGGTCATCACCGCATCATCCATCGCGTAGCCCTCGATCTGGCGGGCAAACGCCGGAATCGCCTCGCGCAGCGCCGCCACCGCGAAGTCCGGCAGGCACAGGCTCAGATCGGTCGGCTTCACGCCGGGGCGGTAGGACGGAACGACGCTGCCCAGCGCCGTGCTGGGGCGGCCGGCCAGAAAGTCACCCACCAGCTGCACCGGCGCCGCGTAGGAGCCGCCGCCGGCGGCGAAGGCGCGTTCCTCCCAGTGTCGCTGATAGGCCACGCCTGACATCACGCCGCCGGGGAAGTCGTTGGGCGAGATGCCGACGACGAGGCCGGAATTGGCGTTGCGCTCGTTGCGGGAATACTGGCTCATGCCGTTGGTTACGACGCGGCCCACCTCGGAGGTCGCGGCCACCACCGTGCCGCCCGGGCACATGCAGAAGCTGTAGACGGTGCGGCCCGCCTGCGCGCCGCTGCCGGTGCAGTGATGCACCAGCTTGTATTCGGCCGCACCCAGCTTGCGGTGGCCGGCGAAGTCGCCCCAACGGTTGCGGTCGATCAGCGACTGCGGGTGCTCGATGCGCACGCCGATGGAGAACGGCTTGGCCTCGATATGCACGCCGCGCGCTTCCAGCATGGTGAAGGTCTCGCGGGCGGAGTGGCCGATGGCCAGGACCACATGATCGGCCGCGATTGTCTCGCCGCTGTCCAGCACCACACCGCGGACCTGCCGCCCTGCCGCGGTCTCATCGACCAGCAGATCCTCGACCTTGCAGCCGAAGCGGTATTCGCCGCCGAGGCCCTCGATGGTGGCGCGCAGGCTTTCCACCATCGTCACCAGCCGGAACGTGCCGATATGCGGGTGGGCGACGGTGAGGATCTCCTCGGGCGCGCCGGCCTTGACGAACTCTTCCAGCACCTTGCGGCCGAGATGGTGCGGGTCCTTGATTTGACTGTAGAGCTTGCCGTCGCTGAACGTGCCGGCGCCGCCTTCGCCGAACTGGACATTGCTGCCGGGGTTGAGCACCGAGCGGCGCCACAGGCCCCAGGTGTCCTTGGTGCGTTCGCGCACCACCTTGCCGCGTTCCAGGATCAGCGGGCGGAATCCCATCTGCGCCAGCAGCAGGCCGGCGAACAGGCCGCACGGGCCGGTGCCGACCACGATCGGGCGATGCGCCACCTGCGCCGGCGCCCTGGCGACGAAGCGGTATCCGGTGTCCGGCGCCGGGCGCACGCCGGGCACCGCCGCCAGCCGGGCGGTGGCCGCGGCGTCGGTCAAGGTCACATCGACGGTGTAGGTGAACACGATGTTGGCGCGTTTGCGGGCGTCCACCGCGCGGCGGACCACGCGCAGATCGTCCAGCATCCCGGCATCGGTGCCGAGCCGGTCCAGCACGGCCTGGCGCAACGCGTGGTCATCATGGTCGAGGGGAAGCCTGATCTCGGTCAGGCGCAGCATCGGGGCATCAGGCATGGCGGGTGTCTACACAAAGAATGCGCGCGTTCCCACTGTTCTGCTGTCCGGTTTGCCTTGCATCACCGCCCCCCCAGCCGCAATAACATTGCCATGAACATGTTGGTGCCGCGCTTCGAACCGCACGACGGCGATGCCACGGGCACGACCAGCCGGCCCCGGCTGGCGATCGAGGTCGTGCACGACCTGGTGTGCCCCTGGTGCTATCTCGGCGTGCGGCGGCTGCAGCGCACGCTGGCCAACCGGCCGGACGTGGCGTTCGAGCTGAGTTGGCGCCCGTTTCTGCTCAACCCCGACATGCCAAGGGCCGGCATGGCGCGGGCCGATTATGTCGTGCGCAAGTTCGGCGGCGAGGAACGGGCGCGCCGTCTGTACGGCTCGATTGCCGAGATCGGGCGGATCGAAGGCCTGATGTTCCGCTTTGACCGTATCCGCCGCACGCCGTCCTCGGTCGACGCGCATCGGCTGGTGCGGTTCGGCGCGCCGCTGGGGCGCGGCTCGGCTTTGGTGGAGGCGCTGTTCGCGGCGCATTTCACCCAGGGGCGTGACATCGGCGATCATCAGGTGCTGGCGGCGATCGCTGGGGAGTGCGGGCTGGATCCGGCTTCGGCCTCGGCGTTTCTCTACAGCGATGCCGAGCAGGATGTGATTCACGCGGAGAATCTGCGGGCGCATCGACTGGGGATCAACGGGGTGCCGTGCTTTGTGGTGGGCGGGCGGCATGCCATTGCCGGGGCGCAGGAGCCGGAGGTGATCGAGCGGCTGCTGGATGTGGCGATTGTGGAGATGGAAGAGGGTTATACCAACCGCCCCGGTTGATGACTCTCGCGCGGATTATGGGCTTCCCAGCCACGGCTGAGATTTGATTCGCTCTTCCCCACGTCATTTCGCTGCGGGGAGTTTCCAATGAGCGCTGCGGTTCAGATCACACGCACGGAGCATGACGCAGGAGCGTTGCGTGGCTTTGCTGCCAAAAGTCGGGATGCGGCGCAGAGCAGGCGACTGCTTGCCATCGCCATGGTGTTGGAAGGTGCGTCGC
>JBBILI010000029.1:0-72347 GCA_037445025.1 Rhodospirillales bacterium | reverse complement strand
TACCAACGGTCATGACGAATGACCGTTGGTATGGTCTTGGTTTGGCGCGCCGCCGCCGGCCAACCCGGCGCGCGATACCAACGGCCTTGATCGATGGAAGAGTCATCGATCAAGGCCGTTGGTATTAAACGAATGGTGTCCAGAGGCTCCGCCTCTGGCGGGGTCCAGGGGCAGCGCCCCTGGCCTTGCTTGCTTCACCCCCCGTCAATGCGTCTCATCCCCCACGTGATTGAGGCCGGCATTGCGGCGGAAGGTGGGGATGCCGACGCCTGCCGCGTCGAAGCCGCCATCGTTGGCGAGGTATTGGCCGTTCACGAAGCTGGCCTCCTTGCTGCAAAGGAAGCCCACGACGTTGGCCATCTCCTCGGGGGTGCCGTAGCGGCCCATCGGGATGGTGTCGTAATAATCTGAGCGGATGGCCACGCTGTGCACCAGCTTGGCCATTTCGGTCTCGACCGGGCCGGGGCAGACCGCGTTGACCCGCACGCCGAAATTGCCGAGTTCGACCGCGTATTGCTTGGTCATGTGGATGATCGCCGCCTTGCTGGTGCCGTAGGCCACGCGCAGCGTGCTGGCGCGCAGGCCGGAGATGGAGGCGATGTTGACGATGGCGCCGCTTTTCTGCGCCACCATGATGGCGCCGAATGCCTGGGTGCAGAGGAAGGCGCCGTCGAGATTGGTGCCGAGCACGTGGCGCCATTCGGCGAACGAGGTTTCCAGCGCCGGCTTGAACACGGCCACGCCGGCGTTGTTGACCAGCGCGTCGACCCGGCCCCAGCGGGCCATGATGGCGGCCGCGGCGGCGGCGACCTCGGCTTCGTTGCCGACGTCGCAGGGGTGGATCAGCACATGTTCAGGCTCTGCCAGCGTGGCTTCTGTTCTGGCCAGCGTGTCGCGGTCGATATCGAGCAGGGCCACGTTGTAGCCATGGGCCAGGAACCACTGGCCGATCGCCAGGCCGATGCCGCGCGCCCCCCCGGTGACGACGGCGACGGCACTGGAATGCGGTGTGTTGGACATGCTTCGCCCTGTCTTTGACGTTTCCCTCGGCCGCGGCGGTTACGCGGGTTTGCCGGGGTTGGCAACCTGCGGCGCCGGCCGGCTGAACGGCAGAATGCGGTAGCGGCCTTCGATCCAGTCGCGGTACTGGTCGGTGTAATGCGGCGTGCCGGGAATGCCGGATTGGCCGGGGCCGTTGATGGCGAGGCTGGCGTCCCAATTGCCGACATCCATGACGGCTGCGAAGCTGGCGCCGCCTGAGGTGTTGGGGTTTTCGGGGCCGGCCCACCAGCGGGCCATGACGGTGGCGCCGTCGCCGCTGGAGCCGAGGCCGGTGACGTCGGCCCCGGCGAGGCCTGATACGGCGTGGCTGTCGGCGTCGACGTGGCGGTTCCAGGATTGCAGTGTGACGACCGCGCCTGCGAGCTCAGGGGCTGTGATGTGCTGCAGCAGAGGCACCAGCGCCTCGGCGCGCATCGAGTACGTGTCGTGCTGCAGGTCGACGCTTTCGGTGATTGTGTGCTGCTTGCGCGATGAGAGGACGGCGACGATGCGGCGGTAGCGGTCATCGATGATGTATTCGAAGCTCACGCGGCGTTCGTTGATGGGGAAGTCCGCGGGGAGGGGCATCTGGTTGGCGCTGGCGATCCAGCCGCGGGGCGGGTTGTATTCGTGGGGCAGCTCGTCGATCGGGATCAGGCCGTCACAGTCATAGGGGCCTTCGGCGGGCACCGGCATCAGGCCGTCGTGATGGCGTCTGCGGGGAGCGCGGCCGCCGCATTGCCAGCCGATGTTGCCGTCGATAGCGGCATACATGTAGTTGCTGCCCCAGACCGCGAAGCGGATGGCGGCGCGGTAGCTGTTCCAGTCGGTCGCCAGCGCGAGACGGACAAATTCGAGGCCGACCGGGGAGCCGGGCAGCAGCGAGGCGGCGCGCAGGGCGATGGCGACGCCTGGCCGTTCGGCGATGATCGGCCCAAGCGGCGTGGTGGCGATGGCGGCGGCGACCGGCGCGCCGCCGCGCACCGCGATGGTTTCGGTGAAACGGGTGATGCTCTGCCAGCCGGTGGCGGTGCGGTAAGCGGTGGCGTCGTCGTTGAGGCGCAGGACGTACAGATCCTCCTGGTCGATCTTGAAGTCGGTGCGGCCGAAGGCGAAGCGGTCGGTGTGGCCGAACTGAAAGCCGGGGCGGCTTGCCGGGCCGTTGCCGATGACATCGAGGCCCGGGGCACGCAGATGGGTGGTGAAGCGGGGAGACGGGACGTAGAACGGCAGATGCGGGTCATTGGCCAGGATGGCACGGCCGGTGTCGGTGAGGTGGGGGGCGATGACCCAGGCGTTGCTGCCTTCGGTTGAATCGTCCGGTGGCTGGTCGAGGCCGGTGTGACCGACCGCTTTTTCGAAGGGCAGACGGGCGGAGAGGCGTTCGAGCAGAGCGAGGTCGGTGGCGGCGAGCAGGCTGGGGTCGAGGCCGTCCGGCATCTGTATCTGCCAGGCGGGCTCGAGGCGAGCGGTGAGGGCGTCGCTGTCCACGCAGCCCGCGGCGGCGAGGCGGGCGCGGCGCAGTTCGGACTGCACGTTCTGGCCGGACTGGTAGCGCGCGATCAGCATGTCATCGGCGCTCCATTCTTCGGGCAGGACGCCGAGGCGGCGGAATTCCGGGGGGAGCAGGGATGGATCGGCGCGGACGTCGCGGACGCGGGCATTGATGCCGGCGACGAAGGTGCGGAGGATGTCGGCGACGACGGGTTCGAGGGCCGCCCATTCTTCTGCGAGGTCGCCGCGGAAATGCATCGTTCTGCTGGCGATGTCGGAGGGCACGAATTCCGGGCCGAAGGCTTCGGCGAGGCGGCCGAGCTGGCGCCTGTGGCCGATGTCCATCTGCCACAGGCGCATCAGGGCTGCGGCATAGCCTTGGCCATAGAACGCGTCGGGGATGGTGCCGCGGTGATGCGGGGGATTCCCAGATCGTCGAAGGCGATGTCGATCGGGCCGGCCAGGCCATGCACGCAGAGCCCCATCATGCGAGTTTCACACCGTAGAACAGCGGAAAGCCGCGCGGCACGTCGCGCACGCGCGTGTTGAAGGCATAGGGGCCGAAGCGCTGGCCGAGCGGGATGTAGGGGACGTCCTGGAAGGCCTGACGCTGCATGTCCTCGCAGATCGCGTGCTGGGCCACGACATCGGAGGATGTGAACCAGGCGGCGCGCAGGGCTTCGAGGCGCTCGCTGGTGGGCCAGCCGGCCCAGGCCTTCCTGCCGTTGGCGCGCAGGCCGATATGGCCGGCGGGGTCCATGGTGCCGGAGCCGTTCAGCGAGGTGAACACCATGTTCCAGCCGCCCTGCGCGGGTGGCTCCATCTTGCTGCGGCGCTGAATGAGGGTGCCCCAGTCCATCGTCTGCAGATCGACGTTCATGCCGGCGCATTTCAGGACGTCGGCGCCGAGCACGGCCAGCGTGCTGACATCCGGCAGGTCGGCGGGGTTCATCAGGACGATCTTTTCGCCGCGGTAGCCCGCCTGGTCGAGCGCCTGGCGGGCTTTGGCCGCACTGCGCGGGCTCATCAGGGCATGCATGCCGACATCGCTGGCCATGGGGCTGCCGGGGGTGAAGAAGCCGACGCCGTCACGCCAAAGGCTGTGATCGTCGCCCACCACCGCCGTCATGAATTCGGCCTGTTCGACCACGGGCAGGAGGGCGCGGCGGATGGCCGCGTTGTCGAACGGCGGGTGCAGATGGTTGAAGCGCATGACGGCGATGCCGCCGGTGGTGTCGATGGTCTCAAGCCGCACGCGGGGCGATTTGCGCAGCTGGGGGATGAGGTCGGCGGTTGGGCCCCACCAGTCGGCCTCGCCCTGGATCATGGCGGAGGCGGCGGTGCTGACATCGGGGATGATGTTCCATTCCACACGCTCGACGAAGGCCTGCTTGCTGCCGGCGGTGTAGGAGCTGGGTTCGTCGCGCTGGATGTAGCCGTCGAAGCGGGCATAGGCCACGCGCACACCGGCGATGCGTTCGTCCGGCAGGAACCGGAACGGGCCGGAGCCGACCACTTCGGTGACGGGCCTGGCGGCATCGGTGGTGGCGAGGCGTTCCGGCATGATCAGGGCGGAGTTGGTCAGCGCGCGGATCACCAGGAAGCTCTGTTTGAGGCGGATACGGAACGTTCTGTCGTCAGGCGCGGTGATTTCGTTGGACGCTTCTGTCAGCGCCTGGCCGAAGCTGTCACGCGAGGCCCAGCGGGTGAGGCTGGCGATGACGTCGCGGGCGAGGACGGGCGTGTTGTCGTGGAACCGGAGGCCGGGGCGGAGACGGAAGGTCCAGTCCTGGCCGTCATTCTGCTCCTCGGCGACCATCTGGCGCTGGCTGGTGAAATTGGTGTCCGCGCCGTAGAGCGTGTCGAACACCATGAAGCCGTGGTTGCGGGTGACGTTGGCGGTGGTCCAGATCGGGTCGAGCACCGCGAGGTCGGCTTCGGGGATGTGGCGCAGGATCTTCAACGACTGGCCGCGGCCGATGCGCGGGGCGGCCAGCGCCAGGGCGCCGGTCTGGAGCAGGGTGCGGCGGCGCATGGGCAGGGCTTCGTTCAGCGGGGGCGCCAGTCTTCGATCCAGGCGGTGATGAAGCCGTAGCGGCGGGGGTTGACGATGCCGGTCATCCATTTCGGGGTGATGATGCCCAGGGCTGGGAAATACAGCGGAATTTCCGGCATTTCGTCGGCGTAGACCGCCTGGATCGGTTTCCACAGGGCCCGGCGCCTGGTCTCGTCGAGCTCGGCGCGGGCCAGGGTGAGGGCCTGGTCCATCGCGTCGTTGTGGAAGTCCATATAGTTGAGGCCGGACCAGTTGTTCTCGGCGGTGGGGATATAGGCGGAGGCGAAATAGATCAGCGGCACGTAGTCGGTGGCCATGTCGGACTGGAATTCGACGAGACCGGTGAATTTGCGCTGACGCAGGGTCTCGCCGAACATCACCCTTGCGGGCTCGTTGCGGATGACGATGTCGATGCCGATCGCCTTCATTTCCGTCTGCAGCACCTGCTCGATCAGCTCGCGGGTGCGGTTGCCGGCGGTGGAGACGAGGTCGATGGTGAATTTCTGGCCGGTGGGGCTCAGCAGGATGCCGTCCGGGCCGGGCTTGAAGCCGGCCTCGGCGAGCAGGGCGCGGGCGGCTTTGGGGTCGTAGGGGAAGGTTTTGACGGTGGGGTCGTAGCCGAACAGGCTCGGGTGCTTGAAGCCGAGCGCGGGTTCGAACTTGCCCTGGAACAGGCGGGTGACGATGGTCTTGCGGTCGATGGCCATCGACATCGCATGGCGGACGCGCTTGTCGGCCAGCAGAGGATTGTCGAGATTGACGGCGAGGTGCTCATAGCTGTTGGGCGATGGCTGGAAGTCGAAATCGAACTTGTCGCCGGCGGTCTTTTCCAGCGACAGGATCTGGTCGAGCGTGATGCCGAGATTGCCGGAGGCCACCGTGTCGACATCGCCGGAGAGCAGGTTGGCCTGCAGGGCGGAGGTGTTCTCGATCAGCCGCATCACGATCTTCTGGAAGCCGGGCTTGCGGCCGTGCCAGTACGGGTTGGGCACCAGAACGACCTGGTCGTTGGGGCGGAATGTGGCCACCATGTAGGGGCCGAGCCAGAGGCCGGGAGTTTCCGGGTGGCGATTGAAGGTGGATTTCTCGCCGTATTCCAGAGGAGTCTTGGATGCGGCGACGATCGGGCCTTCGATGTGCTCGGAGAGGATAGCCTGGCCGGCGAAGCTGTTGGCGATGCGGGCATAGTCGTACTGCGTGGTGCGCAGGGTGAACGTCACCGTGTGGTCGTCCGTCGCCTCGGCCTTCTCGATGGTGCGGTTGGGGCCGAACATCAGGCTGGTGGTGTAGGAGAACACCACGTCCTTCGCGGTGACGGGCACGCCGTCGGCCCAGAACAGGTCGGGCTTGAGGTGGTAGGTCACCTCCATGCCTTCGGCACCATCGTCGCGTTTGACAACCTTGGCCAGGCCGTTGGCGAGGCTGGGCACCTCGGTGCAGAGTTCGCAGATCACCGAGGCGTCGGCGGCATAGGCCGTCATGGGGCGGTTCACCGCGAACAGGATCGTGTCCTTGATCGAGGTGGCGGTGATGTAGGGGTGCATGTCCGGCGGGAACTGCGCCATGCCCATGGTGAGCGTGTCATGCGTCTGGGCATGGGCGTGAGCTGAGATCAAAAGGCCTGCGGCCAGGATCAGTCGGCGAAGCGGCATGGAATTCTCCCGTCGGTCGCCGGAAGGGTGCGCGAGCCACGCGATTTGGGCAATCGGGGGACGCAAGAAAGAGCCGGGCCTACAGGTTGAAGCGGGTGCGGATCAGGTGAGCGGTTTGCTCTGGCCTGGACTGGGTTGTGTCGACTTCGAGGTCGTAGTGCAGGCCGGCGTGCACGCGTTCGAACTGCCAGCGTGCCAGGCCGATGGCGCGGTCGCCGCGGGATCTTTCGCGGGCTTCCAGCACGTCGAGTGGGGCGAACAGGCCGACCCAGCGTGTGTCGAAGCCGGACAGTGCGTCGCGATAGGCTTGCTGTTTGTCGGGGCTGAGGAGCACCTCGTCGATGATGAGGTGGTTGCCTTGGGCGGCCATGGCGGTGATGGCGTGGCGCATGCCGCGCATGGCGCGGTCCAGCACCGGGCCGGACTGGATGACGATGCTGGGGTGACCGGTGTCCAGCACGGTCTCGAAGGTGAGGCCGTCGGGATGCCCCATCATGGCGGGTGGCAGCATGGCGAGGAAGCTGTCCATGGCGACGTGGAGGAACGGTGTGCGGGTGATGGCCTGCAGCGCCCTTGCGGTGGAGCTTTTGCCGACGCTGCCGACGCCGTTGAGCAGGATGATCTGCGGGGCCATCAGAGCGGCCGGTCGTCGAGGGCGAGCCAGCCTGGCAGATCGCCCTCCGGCCAGAGGGCGGCGAACTTGGCGGCGAGGGCGGAGGGGGGATGCGGGCGTTCAGCCTCGCCGCGGATGAAATCGGCCTCGGCCTGTCGGCAGGTGCCGTCCGCCAGCCAGATGGTCATCCGGCTGGGTTGGCGTTCCGGGTAGGCGGCGGTGAAGGCCGGGATCTCCGAGACGGACACGCGCGCGGCGAGGGCGTGGATGTCGGGCCGGGCCAGGGCGGCGCTGCCGTCGGCCGTGAGGTCATGATCGGCGTCGAGCAGCCTGGCGGCGATCAGGAAGGGGATGGAGAAACGGGTGCCGAACGCCGTGGTGACGACGGGGTCGGCCAGGGTGGTGGCCATGAAGTAGGTTTCGAACGTGATGCGGGTGATGGCGGAGGGTAACACGCGCAGGTCGTCGATCAGGTCGTCGATCAGGTCCACGGCCGAATGGGCGTAGCGCACCGAGGGGTGGAGCTTGAAATAGTTGCGCAGCAGCCGCCATTCGTGGCCGAGGCCTGCGAGGCACAGCGCGGGGTCGAACGCGGTGCCGTAGAGCGCGCCGAACACCGATGGCAGCGGGTCGTGCTCGGGCGTGAAGCCGCTGTCGGCGAGGTCGAAGGCGTGAAACGCGGCGCGGGCGCTGGCGGCGGTGTAGGCGTTGCGCAGCGTGGCGCCGTCGCGCAGGGTCTGGCGGCTGGCGGGCACGCCGAGGCCGGCGGCGAGCGCCATCACCCGCGCCATCGCCGATGCGTCGTGGCCGCGCAGGCAGGCCAGGGCGGCGGCGGCGGCGAGCGGGCCGTAGGTGCCGTGCGGGTGCACGGCGAGCCGGGCGGCGGTGGCGCCGTAGACGCGGCAGCCGATCTCATAGCCAAGGATCACCGCGCGCAGCAGGGCGGCGCCGGACTGCGAGGTGGCCTGCGCCTCGGCGAGGGCGGCGGGGATGGTCTGGCTGCCGGCGTGGCCCTTGGTGTGGAGATTGCCTTCGTCGAGATCGAGCCAGGTGGCGGCGGCGCCGTTGACTTCGGCGGCGGCGGCGCGGGGCAGGGCGATGTCGGTTCCGAGGACCCGGGCTTCGGCCGGGCCGCCGCGTGTGGCGTGGATGCGCGCGAGGGATTGCAGCTCCGGGGCGCGGTTGCCGGCGGCGATGCAGCCGAGCGTGTCGGCCAGAATCCAGCGTCCGCGCTCCAGCACCGGTGACGGCAGGTCGGCCAGGGCGGTGTGGGTGGCGAATTCCGCCAGGATCTGCAGGGGAGTCATCTTTGCCACTTCCGTCCTTGGCATCGGCATTGCACGGTATTCCGCCGCCAGATGCAAATGTGAGGGCAAGCCATGCCGGATGATGCCAAGCTCGATCTGCCGACGCCGCCCGCGGGGCAGTTTCGTGGTCATGACCGCAACAAAATCTTCGGCCTCGCGCCGGACCCGGAACTGACCCAGACGGGGCCAGGCACGCCGGGGGGTGAGTATCTGCGGCGGTTCTGGCACCCGATCGCGCTGAGCGCGATGCTGGGAGAGCTGCCGTTGCGGATCCGTCGGCTGGGCGAGGATCTCGTGCTGTTCCGCGACGGCAGCGGCCAGGTGGGGCTGCTGCATCTGTGGTGCGCGCATCGCAACACCTCGCTGGAATACGGCATCATCGAGCAGGCCGGCATTCGCTGCTGCTACCATGGCTGGCTGTTCGCACCGGATGGCACCATTCTGGAGACGCCGGGCGAGCCCGAGACGAGCACCATCCGCCGCACCCATTGCCAGGGGGCGTATCCCGTCATCGAGCATCACGGGATGATCTTCGCCTATTTCGGGCCGTCAGCGCTGATGCCGCCGTTCCCGTTCTTCGACACGATGGATCTGCCGGATGACAAAATGGTGCCGCTGCTGATTCCGGTGCCGTGCAACTGGGTGCAGGTGTTCGAGAACTCGTCCGACCCGTTTCATGTGACGTTCCTGCACACGCGGGCCAGCGGGCCGCAGTTCCAGGAGAATCTGAAGCTGCTGCCGACGGTGACGTATCACGAGCGGCCGACCGGGCATTTCTACACCTCGGCGCGCAAGGTGGGCGATCTCGCCTGGTTTCGCGTGCATGACCACCTGCTGCCGAACTTCTCGCAGAACGGCGGCATGCATGTGGAGGGCGACGCGCCGGTGTATTTCGTCCGTACCGGGCTCACCCGCTGGATCGTGCCGGTGGACGACACCAACACGCTCTACATCGCCTGGCGACATTTCAACCGCGAAACCGATCCGCAGGGAAAAGGCCGGCCGGATCTGTGCGGCTACAACTCCGCCGATTTCTATGGCCAGACGGATGAGCGGCCGTATGAGCAGCGGCAGCGTTCGCCGGGCGATTTCGAGGCCTGGATCGGCCAGGGCGAGATCGCGGTGCATGCGCGCGAGGTGCTGGCGTTCACCGACCGGGGGGTGGCGGCATATCGGCGGCGGCTGCGCCGCGCCATCCGCGCGCTGAAGGACGGCACCGAGCCGCCGCCGATGACGATGTACGGCCAGCCGGTGCCGACCTATGGCGGCGACACGATTCTGCGCGTGCCGCCGACCAACATGGACGACGCGACCTTGCTCACCGAACTGTCCCACAAGATCGCCGTCATCTATCACGCGGCCGATGCGCTGGTGGGGCAGGCGCGCATCGATGCCATCCGCAGCGACCTGATGGCGCTTGAGGCGCGGGGCTGCGATCTCTCGGCGTAGCTTGTTGCTGGGTCAACGATGCTGCCATAACCGGGAGAGGTCGTTGGGAGGACACCATGTTGGCAACCCCGGATGCGGGCGTGTGGGACGGCGTGCTCGCCGATCGCGCGGAGCGGATGAAGGCGTCCGAGATCCGCGAACTGCTGAAGCTGCTGGATCAGCCCGGCATCATTTCGTTCGCCGGCGGCATTCCCGACCCGGCGCTGTTCCCGGCGGCTGCGGCGGCTGCGGCGTATGCCGATATTCTGGCCGATCCCGCCACGGCCGCCGCGGCGCTGCAGTATTCCGTCAGCGAAGGCTATGCGCCGCTGCGCGAGGCCATTGTGGGCACCATGGCCGGGCTCGGCGTGCCGGCCTCCGCCGAGAACATCATCATCACCGCAGGGTCGCAGCAGGCGCTCGATTTCATGGGCAAGCTGCTGCTGAGCCCGGGCGACACGGCGCTGGTGGAGGCGCCGAGCTATCTCGGCGCCCTTCAGGCGTTCGCCGCCTACGAGCCGCGCTATGACACGCTGCGCCCGGAGCTGGGCAACCGCAGCCCGGCGTCCTACGCCGAGGCGGCGTCGCCGTCTGGGGCTGCCACGCGGGTGAAGTTCGCCTATGTGGTGCCGGATTTCGCCAACCCGACCGGGGCCACGATGTCGCTGGCCGCGCGCGGGCGGTTGCTCGATCTGGCGGCGGAGCTGGATATCGCGGTGCTGGAGGACAGCGCCTATCAGGCGCTGCGCTTCGAGGGCGAGGCGCTGCCGTGCCTGCAGGCGCTGGATGTGGCGCGGGCGGGATCGCTCGATGCGTCGCGCGTGGCCTATCTCGGCACGTTCTCCAAGACGGTGGCGCCGGGGCTGCGGATCGGCTGGATCTGCGCGTCCCGCGCGATCATCCAGCGGCTGGTGCTGGTGACGCAGGCGAGCGAGCTGAACGTGTCGGTGATCAACCAGATGGTGATGCACCGGCTGGTGCGCACGCAGCACGACGCGCTGATCGCCGCGGCGCGGACGGTGTATCGCGCCAAGCGTGACGCGATGCTGGCAGCGCTTGCGGCGTATATGCCCGAGGGCGTGCAATGGACCGTGCCGGAGGGCGGGCTGTTCGTGTGGCTCACCTTGCCCGAGGCGGTGAGCGGCTACGCGCTGCTGGCGCGGGCGGTGCCGGAGGCGAAGGTGGCGTTCGTGCCGGGCGGCGCGTTCTTCCATGACGGCAGCGGCGCGAACACCATCCGGCTGTCCTATTCGATGCCGGGCCTGGCCGATATCACCGAGGGAATCCGGCGGCTGGGGAGCCTGATCTAGCGGCGTGACCGCCGCACAGATCCTGTTGGTCACGGGCGGCGCGTTCGCCGGCGGGTTCGTCTCGGGTCTCGCGGGCTTCGGCACCGGGCTGGTGGCGATCGGCATCTGGCTCTACGCGGTGCCGCCGACGGTTGCGGTGTCGCTGGCGGTGATCTGCTCGATGATGTCGCAGGTGCAGACGATCCCGGCGATCTGGCATGCGGTGCGGCCGCGCCTGGTGCTGCCGTTCATCGTGCCGGGGCTGCTGGGCGTGCCGCTGGGGATCCATCTGCTGGGGGCGGTGGAGCCGCGCGTGTTCAAGCTGTGCATCGGGCTGCTGCTGGTGGGGTTCTCGACGTTTTCGCTGAGCCTGGGCCGCGGTTTGCGGGTGGCCTGGGGCGGGGCGGTGGCGAACGGCGTGGTGGGGTTCGCCGGCGGGTTGCTTGGCGGGCTGGCCGGGCTGTCCGGGCCGCTGCCGACGATGTGGGCCAGTCTGCGCGGCTGGGGCAAGGACGAGCGGCGCAGCCTGATCCAGGCGTTCAATCTCAGCATCCTGATGACGGCGCTGGTCGCGCAGGCGGTGGCGGGACGTCTGACCGCAGCGGTGGGGATGGCGGTGCTGGCCTCGGTGCCGGGCACGATGCTGGGGGCGTGGCTCGGGGCTGCGGCCTATCGTCGGCTCAGCGACCGGCATTTCCACCATATCATTCTGTATCTGCTGGCGTTCTCCGGCGTCACCCTGCTGTGGTCGACGCTATGAGGCCGGCGAGGTCGGGCTGGCCGTCGAGATCGCGGCACAGGGCGATGAGGCGTTCCACCTGATCCGGTGGCAGAAGTGTGCCGGCGGTGGCGCGGAATTTTGCTTCCAGCCGGGCGGCGGGCTGGCGGCGGGTGCCGGTGCCGTCGGCCTCGTCGAGGGCCATGCCGATCGTGCGTCCGTCGGTGCAGGTGATCTCGATGCCGCCGCTGAAGCGGATCGGGCCATCGGGATGGGTGATGACATGGTGGATGCGCGGTGCCAGGGCCAGGATGTCGGGCCGGGTGATCGCGGCGTCGACATAGTGGTCCATGCCGAGCGTGCCGTCGGTCAGCGCGGCGGCGACGGCGTAGAACACGCTGGCGCGGGCGTGGGTGGTGGTGCCGGGTGACAGCTTGGCGGCGCGGGGCACGGCGATCTGACCCTCGAAGCCGGCGGGGATGTGCAGGGTGACGCTTTCGATCCGGTCGGGCGTGAGGGTGTGGGCCTGGTGCAGGGACAGCGCCATTTCGGCGAAGACATGGATGGCGTGGGCGTTGGGGTAGAGTTTGAACGCGGTCTCGATGCTGTGCCAGGTCGTGCCGAGATCGGCGGCGGCGAGGTCGTAGGCGAAATTGTAGTCCTGCGCCTGGATGTGGGTGGGGAACAGGCCGTAGCGCCCGTCAAGCCCGGTTTCGGGGCCGGTGAAGCCGGCACGGGCGAGGTGGGCGGCCACGATGCCGGCATGGGCGGCCCAGCCGGGGTGCAGCGTTTTCGACCAGGTGCCGTCGCTGTAGGCTTCGAGCACGCCGGAGCCCTGGCTGGCGGCGATGCCGAGCGCCCAGACCATCTGCGTCGCACCGAGGCCGAGCTGGCGGGCGGCGACCAGGGCGGCGGCGGGTGTGCCGAGCACGCTGGTGGGGTGCTGGCCGACCGCATGGAACGCGCCGGGGGCGGCGAGGCCCAGCCGGCAGCCGATCTCGTTGCCCAGCGCCACGCCCAGCAGCAGATCGCGGCCGGTGCCGCCGGTGGCCTCGGTGACGGCGAGGGCGGCGGCGACCGAGACCGCGCTGGGATGCATGACGGAGGCGTTGTGGGTGTCGTCAAAATCCATGGCGTGGGCGAGGGTGCCGTTCACCAGGGCGGCGAGACTGGCCGTGCTGCGCTGGGGGAAGCCGATGATGGCGGCTTCGGTGCCTTGGCCGAGCGAGAGCGCGCCATGCAGCATGGCGCGGCCGGTGGCGGTCAAGCTGCCTGCGAGCATGACGCCCAACGTGTCCAGCACGCGCAGTTTGGCGTCGGCGATCACCTCGGCCTGCAGGTCCTGCCAGCGCAGGGCGGCTGCGAAGGCGGCAAGACGTGTGGCCAGCGTCATGCGAAGCGGCGGGACGGCGGGCGGGCGAACAGGCGATGCACCATCGGCTCGAAGGCCGCGATCGGGTGGGTCTTGAGGCCGGGATCGACCGTGGTCTGGTCGTAGCGGGCGACGAAGTCGGCACAGGCGTCGAAATGTGGGTGGCCGCGGAAGCGTTCGCGTTCGTCGGTGGTGACGGCGGGGTGGGCCTGCATGTGGGGGAAGCCGAACAGCTGGTGCATCTCCAGCGTCCAGCGGTTGCGCTCGCTGATATAGGGGCGCAGCAGGGCGGCGGAGAATTCGCCGTGCGAGGGGCCGGCGATGGTGAAGCCGATGTCGTGCAGCAGGCAGACGACGACGAACTCCTCGTCCTCGCCGGCTTCCAGTGCGAGGGTCGCGGCCTGCAGGCCGTGGGTGTACATGCTGACGGGGTAGCCGAAGGACGGGTCGGCGGCGGCGCTGTTGAGCAGATCGATTACCAGGCGGGCCTGCATGCCGTGGAAATGGCGGGTGCGCTGCGCCTCGATGAGGTTCCATTCGGCTGTGGTGATGGCATCGAGCCGAGGCTTTTCCACCATGGCGGCGTCGGGCGCGAACATCGGCGGGCGGGCGGGCAGGCGGGCTGGGTGGTTCATGGGGCCTTCTCCGGCGGGGGGTGTTGCTGGTGCCAATGGCGGGCGATGTCGACGCGGCGGCAGATCCAGACATCGGGGTGGCGCTGAACATGGTCGAGGAAGCGTTCGAGGCCGGCAGCGCGGCCGGGATGGCCCACGATGCGCATGTGCAGGCCGACGGACATCATTTTCGGCGCGGTCTCGCCTTCGCGGTACAGCAGGTCGAAGGCGTCACGCAGATAGGTGAAGAAGTCCTCGCCGGTGCCGATGGCCTGGCGGATGAAGCGGGAATCGTTGTTGGTCAGCGAATAGGGCACCAGCAGGTGGGGCTGGCCTTCGACGCGGGTCCAGTAGGGCAGCTCGTCGGCATAGGTGTCGGAATCGTAGAGGAAGCCGCCGTGTTCGAGCAGCAGACGGCGGGTGTTCACGCCGGGGGCGGAGCGGCAGTACCAGCCGGGCGGCGGGGCGCCGAACAGCCTGGTGATGCTTTCCACGGCTGCGGCGATGTCGGCGCGTTCCTGGTCTTCGGTGAGGTCCTGGTGGCGGACCCAGCGACGGCCATGGGCGCAGATGTCGAAGCCGGCGCCGCGGAAGGCTTTCGCGACCTCGGGGTTGCGTTCGAGGGCGAGTGAGCAGGCGAACACGGTGGCCGGCAGGGCGCGGGCCTGGAGGATGCGCAGCAGACGCCAGACGCCGACGCGGCTGCCATATTCGAACATCGATTCGGCCCCGAGATCGCGTGTTCTGAGGCCGCCGCTGCCGTCGGTGAGCGCGGTCTCGGAGGCGGGGTCGCCATCGGGTATGGAGGGCTCGGAGCCTTCCTCGTAGTTCAGCACGATGTTGAGTGCGAGGCGTGCCCGGCCCGGCCAGTTGGGATTGGGCGGGTTCTGACCGTAGCCGATGAAGTCACGGGTGAGGTGTGGCGGGGTTTGTTCCATGATTGGATCAGACGTCGGGTTGGCGTGTCTGTCCAGGGGGGCTTTTGCGGGTCGCGTTATGGCGCGAGCTAGCCGAATTCCTTCAGGAGGCGCTCGATCGTTGCCAGTGGGAGCAGGAGTGTCAGTGCGGTGTCGATGAGCAAGCGTCCGAGGTGAGGATGCTCTCCGTGGTCTTCGGCGGCGCTGATGACAGACGGCAGATCATCGCAGGATTGCGGCGCTGATGGCGCAAGGCCGCCCCTGATTGCCGTTCTTCGCACCCTGCGGCAGAGTTGCGGGGTCAAGCAGGATGTCGCCGATGTCACCAACCCCGTCTCCCCAGTCCATCCCGGTGATCGACATCGCCGCCCTCGGCGCCGGTGCCGAGGCCACGCGGGAGGTCGGGCGGGCGATGCTGGCGGCGGCGGAGGATACCGGGTTCTTCTATGTCAGCGGCCATGGCGTGCCGCAGGCGTTGATCGATGAGGTGTTCGCGCTGTCGCAGCGTTTCTTTGCCGCCCCGCAGGCGGAGAAGGACCGGTTCGCCGTCAATCCCTGGCATCGCGGGTTCATCCGTGCGGGCGAGGCGAAAATGTATGCCACCAGCCGGCCGGATCTGAAGGAGAGCTTCATCTGGGGGCTCGACACCGCGGCGGGGCGCAGCGAACCGGATGAATTCGGCACGCCGCCCAACCGGTGGCCGGATATCGTGCCGGAGATGCGGCCGGTGCTGGATCGGTATTTCACGGCGGTGAACGCGGTCGGCTGGAATCTGCTGCGGGCGTTCGCGGCCAGCCTGGATCTGGCGGAGGACGTGTTCGTTCGGTCGGTCGGGCGGCCGACGTCGCGGGGGTCGCTGATCTTCTATCCGCCGCAGCCGCCGGATCTGGGGGAGGAGCAGTTCGGGGTGGCGCCGCACACGGATTGGGGCTGCCTGACGCTGCTGTATCAGGATCAGACCGGCGGGCTGGAGGTGCGGGGGCGCGAGGGCTGGGTGGCGGCCGCGCCGATCGCGGGGAGCTATGTGGTCAATGTCGGGGATCTGCTGGCGCGGTGGACCAATGATCGGTTCCGCTCCACGCCGCACCGGGTGGTCAACCGCTCGGGGCGGCAGCGTCTGTCCTGTGCGGTGTTCGTCGATCCGGATCGGGACACCGTGATCGCGCCGGTGGTGGGGCCAGCGAAATATGAGCCGGTGACGTGCGGGGCCTATGTGCAGTCGCGCTTCGATGCGGCGTTCGCGTATCGGCAGAAGGCGGCTGTTTCAGCGTGATCTTTGACACGCATGCGCATTTCTATGGCGAGACGCTGTTTCGCCATCTGAGCGCGCGCGCCGAGGTGCCGCGGGTGGAGCTGCGCGGCGGGCAGAGGTTCATGGTGACGCCGACGAGCGCGTTTCCGCTGGTGGGCGGGTTCGTGTCGTTGGCGGAGCGGCTGGGGTGGATGGCGGCGCAGGGGATCGATCGCCAGCTGATCACGTTTCCCGGGGCGCTGGGGCCGGATGTGCTGCCGCTGGCCGAGGCGCGGCCGCTGGTGCGCGATGTGAACGACGAGCTGGCCGCGACCTGTGCCATGCATCCCACGCGGTTCGCGGCCCTGGCGGGGCTGCCGATGGCGGATCTGGATGCCACCATCGCCGAGCTCGAGCGGGCGATGGGGCTGGGGCTGGCGGGGGCGATCCTGCCGAGCAACTATTTTCAGTCGCTGGCGGGCGTGGCCGCACTCGATCCGCTGTTCGCGGCGGCCGATCGGCTGGGGGCGCATCTGATGCTGCATCCCGGCCAGCGGCATGATGAGAGCCTGGCGCAGAAGGCCTGGCCGGATCTGGCGATGCATCGGGCGTCCACCATCGATCTGCACGCCGGCATCACCCAGGCGCTGATCTCGCTGATCCATGCGCCGGTGATGCGGCGCTGGCCGCGCATCACCTGGCAGGTGGTCAACCTTGGCGGCACCTTCCCGTTCGTGGTCGAGCGGATGGACCATATCGTGGCCACGCGCGATCCGTCTGCGCCGCGGCCGTCGGCGATGCTGGGGGAGATCGTGTTCGACTGCGCCTCGCTGGGGCCGCGGGCGCTGGAGCTGGCGGTGGGTGTGTTCGGGGCGGAGCGGGTGATGTTCGGCACGGATTATCCGATCTTCACCAGCGATGTGTCGGCGCGGGCGCTGGCAGCGGCGCGGCTGACGGAGACGGAGCGCGTGCTGGTGGCGTCCGGCACGGCGCTGCGGATTCTGGGAGGGGCGTGATGTTCGAAGCGGCGGCGGCGTTCGCGCTGGCCCATGAGACGACATGGCAGCGCGACATCGCGGCCCAGCTGGCGAGCGGCACGTTCGAGCCGCCGCCGGACAACGAGATCATCGGCCCCACGGCGCCGCGCGGCGGGCCGAACGGGATGATCCTGCTGCACGGGCGGGAGGTGGCACGCTGGGGCGATCCGCACCGGGTGGACATGACGTTCAGCGTGGCCAAGAGCTACCTGTCGATCCTGGCGGGGATCGCGGTGGGGGATAGGCTGATCCGCAACCTCGCCGAGACCGTCGGCACCACCGTGCGCGACGGCGGGTTCGACGGGCCGCACAACGGCGCCATCACCTGGCGGCATCTGCTGCAGCAGACCTCGGAATGGGAGGGCACGCTGTTCGGCAAGGCGGACCGGATCGACCGGTATCGCAGCCTGGCCACAGAGTTCGCGGGGCAGCCGGGCCGGCGCAAGGGCGATCTACGGCCGCTGCAGGCGCCGGGCACGTATTGGGAATACAACGACATCCGGGTGAACCGGCTCAGCCTCGCGCTGCTGCGCGTGTTCGGCCGGGCGCTGCCGGAGGTGTTCGCCGCCCGGGTGATGCGGCCGATCGGCGCGTCGGACACGTGGCGCTGGCATGGCTACCGCAATTCGGTGGTGGATGTGGGCGGCACGCCGATCGAAAGCGTGTCGGGCGGCGGGCATTGGGGCGGCGGGATCTTCATCGACGCCGCCGATCAGGCGCTGGTCGGACAGCTGATGCTACAGAAGGGGCGCTGGGGGGATGCGCAGATCCTGCCGGAGGGCTGGGTGGATCTATCGGTGGCGCCTTGCGCGATCAAGCCGGATTACGGGCTGCTGTGGTGGCTGCAGGGGTACCGTCCGGAGTCGCCCGCGGGGAGTTATTTCGCGCTGGGGGCGGGGGGCAATGTCACCTGGATCCATCCGGCGAAGGAGCTGGTGGCGGTGCTGCGCTGGATCGACACGGCGGCGCTGGCGGGGTTCATCGATCTGGTGGAGGCGGCGCTCGGCTGAGCCGGCTTGCACGCGCGATGGGCGCATGGTGAGGTGATGTCTCAGGGAAATTGAAATCCGGCCGATCTGGACGACACGGGCACGACCGTGCTTCGCCAGAAATGTCCGGGGAAACAAGGCAAATGCCTGACACCAACACGCCGATCACGGCGGACTCTCCCTCGGCTGCCATTGAGCAGCCAGCTTCCCTTGCGCCTGGTCAGGCGCTGTTCGGCAGCGATGCCATTGCCGAGTCGCTGCGGGATCTGAACATCCCCTATGTCGCGCTCAATCCGGGGGCGAGCTATCGCGGGCTGCATGACAGCCTGGTGAACCATCTCGGCAACGCCGCGCCGCAGATGCTGCTGTGCCTGCATGAGGAACATGCGGTCGCCATCGCGCATGGCTGGGCGAAGGTGACGGGCGCGCCGATGCTGGCGGCGGTGCACTCCAATGTCGGGCTGTTCCACGCGACCATGGCGATCTTCAACGCCTGGTGCGACCGGATGCCGGTGATCGTGCTCGGTGCCACCGGGCCGGTGGATGCGGCCAAGCGCCGGCCGTGGATCGACTGGATCCATACCGCGCAGGACCAGGGGGCGATCGTGCGGTCCTATGTGAAATGGGACGCGCAGCCGGGCTCGCCGGAGGCCGCGCGGGAGGCGCTGTTCCGGGCGGCATGGATCGCGGGGACGGCGCCGATGGGGCCCGTGTATGTCAATCTCGATGCGGCCGTGCAGGAGGCGAAGCTGGAGCGGCCGCTGGCGCCGGTCGATCCGCGGCGGTTCATGCCGCAGGTCTCGACCGGGGCGCCGGCGGCGGCGGTGACGGCGGCGGTGGAGATGCTGCGCGCGGCGCAGCGGCCGGTCATTCTGATGGGGCGGGCGAGCCGCAGTGTTGCGGCCTGGGACCGGCGGGTGAAGCTGGCGGAGGCGCTGGGGGCGCGGGTGGTGACCGATCTGAAGATCGGCGCGGCGTTCCCCACCGATCATCCTTTGCATGCCGGGTCGCCGGCGGTGTTTCTGGTGCCGGACTCGGCCACGGCGATTTCCGAGGCGGATGTGATCCTCAGCCTCGATTGGGTGGATCTGGCCGGGGTGCTGCAGGCGGCCGGACCTGTGGACGCCAAGGTGATCCAGGTTTCGCTCGATCATCATCTGCACAACGGCTGGAGTGCCGATCACCAGGGGCTGGCACCGGTGGATCTGTTCATTTCGGCGGATCCGGATGCGGTCGTGGCGGCGCTGGTGGCGCAACTGCCGGAAGGGAAGGTGAAGGTTGCGGCGCCTGCGTTGGCTGCGGCGGAGGCGCGCGCCGATGGGCCGATCCTTGTGCCGGATATGGCGACGGCGCTGCTGGCGGCGGTGGGTTCGCGCGAGGTGTCGCTGCTGCATCTGCCGCTGTCCTGGGACGGGGCGTCGTGGCCGTTCCGCCATCCGCTGGATTTCCTGGGCTCGGATGGCGGCGGCGGGATCGGCGGCGGGCCGGGGATTTCGGTGGGAGCGGCGCTGGCGCTGCGCGGCAGCGGGCGGCTGCCGGTGTCGATCTGCGGGGACGGTGACTTCCTGATGGGGGCGACCGCGGTTTGGACGGCGGCGCATTACCGCATCGCGCTGCTCATCGTTGTCGTCAACAACCAGTCCTTCTTCAACGACGAGGTGCACCAGGAGAAGATGGCGCGGCTGCGCGACCGGCCGGTGGAGAACAAATGGATCGGCATGCGGATGACCGATCCTGAGATCGACATCGCCGGGCTGGCGCGGGCGCAGGGGGCGGTGGGCATCGGTCCGGTGCAGGATATGCGCGAGCTGGCGGGCGTGTTCGCCGAGGCGATCGCGGCTGTTGATGACGGGCAGGTCGTGGTGGTCGATGTGCGGGTGCTGCCGGGCTACACGCCGGCGATGGCGGCGGCGCTGACCCGGCACGCCAAGGAATGACGGCCGCACCGCTGCTGTCGGTCGAGCGTCTGACCAAGCGGTTCGGGCCGGCGGCCGGAGGGCTGGTGGCGGTGGACGCCATGTCCTTCGCGGTGGGGCAAGGGGAGTTCGTCTCGATCATCGGGCCGTCCGGCTGCGGCAAGTCCACGCTGTTCAGCATGCTGGGCGGGCTGGTGGCGCCGACGGGCGGGCGGATCGAGGTGGAGGGGGCGCTGGTGACGGGGCCGCACCCGGCGGTGGGCATGGTGTTCCAGGAGGAGTCCTGCTTTCCCTGGCGCAGCGTGCAGGACAACGTGGCGTTTCCGCTGGAGCTGGCGGGCATTCCGCGCGGCGAGCGGCAGGACCGGGCGCAGCTTTTTATCGATATGGTGGGGCTGCGCGGGTTCGAGCGGCGGCTGCCGTCGGAGCTGTCAGGCGGGATGCGCCAGCGCGTGTGCATCGCCCGCACGCTGGCAGCACGGCCACGGCTGCTGCTGATGGACGAGCCGTTCGCGGCGCTGGACGAGCAGACCAGGCTGCTGCTGGGCGACAAGGTGCTGCAGATCCAGCAGCAGCTGAACCAGACGACGCTGCTGATCACCCACAGCATCACCGAGGCGGTGCAGCTTTCGGACCGGATTCTGGTGATGACGTATCGGCCGGGGCGGCTGAAGCGGGTGGTGGAGGTGAATCTGCCGCGGCCGCGCACGCCCGATGTGGTGACCAGCCCGGCATTCGGCGCGACGGTGGCGGCGCTGTGGCGCGATCTGCGCGAAGAGGCGTCACGCGGGATGGCGGCGGAGCGATGATCCTGCCTCCGCGCGCAGCACCTTGGTTCGGCGTGGGGTGCATCCTGCTGGCGCTGGTCTTGCTGCAGGGGGCGATCGAGGCCGGTTGGGTCGATGTCTATATCGTGCCGCTGCCGTCGGACATGCTGGCGGCATTGCCGCGGCTGGTGGCCGACGAGAATGTGGTCGGCCGGTTCGCGATCACGTTCGGCGAGACGCTGGCCTCGGGGCTGCTGGCGCTGGTGGTGGGGGTGGCGTTGGGCATGGCGCTGCAGCATTGGCCGCGACTGCTTCTGGCGTTCGAGAGCTGGTTCGCGCTGCTGGCGGCGGCCCCGCTGGCGATGGCGTATCCGCTGTTTCTGGTGCTGTTTGGGCGGGGGCCGCTCACCATCATCGTCATCGCGTTTGCCTCGGCGCTGGCGCCGGTGGTGCTGAAGACCGTTGAGGGGTTGTCAACGGTTCGGCCGGTGCTGATGGACGTGGGGCGCAGTCTGCGGCTCAGCCGGGGGCAGGCGTTTCGGATGATCCTGCTGCCGGCGGCGCTGCCGCAGATCTTCGTGGGTCTGCGGCTGGCGCTCGTGTTTGCGCTGATCAATGTGGTGGGCGTGGAGTTCCTGATCAATCTGGGCGGGCTGGGGCAGCTGATCAACGAGCTGGCCGAACGGTTCGATCTGCCGGGGACGTGGGCTGCGATCGGGCTCGTGGTGGGGGTGAGCATCTGTTTCTTCCTGCTGCTGGAAGGGGGCGAGCGATGGTTGCGTTCGCGCGGCTGAGGCAGGGCGTGCTGCTGCCGCGGCTGGTGGCCGGCGTTGTGCTGCTGGCGTGCTGGCAGGGGCTGGCGATGTCGGGGCTGTTGTTTCGCGATGTGATTCCGACGGTGCCGGCGCTGGCGGCGGGGCTGGTTCGGGTGTTCGCGAGCCCGGATTTCTACGCCAACCTGGCGGTGACGTCTGCCGAGCTGGCGGCGGCGCTGGTGGCGGGCGGGGTGGCCGGGCTGGTGGTGGGGCTGGGGCTTGGGGCGTCGCCGTTTGCTTCGGGCGCGTTCGAGCCGTGGCTGAACTATCTGGGGCCGACGCCGAAGATCATTCTGTTTCCGTTGCTGATCCTGATGTTCGGGGTGGGGCTGGAATCGAAGATGGCGATGGGGGCGGTGTCCTGCTTTTTCCCGATCGCGATCAGCGTGGCGGCGGGGGTGCGCGGGGTGGATGCGGTGCTGCTGCGGGTCGGGCGGTCGTTTCGCGCGCGGTGGGATCAGATGCTGGTGAAGATCTATCTGCCGGCGATGGTGGCGCCGTTGCTGAATGGGGCGAGGCTGGGGTTCGGTGTGGCCTTGATCGGGGTGCTGCTGGCGGAGACCAAGCTTGCCAAGCAGGGGCTCGGGTTCATGGTGATGGATGCGTATCAGCGGTTCGACATGCCGCGGATGTATGGTCTGCTGATGGTCTCGGTGGGTCTGGCGGCCGGGCTCAATCTGCTGTTGGAACGTCTGGCCGGAAGAGCCGGATTGCGGAACATAAGGAGGGAACGGTCATGAAATCAGTCTGGTGGTGTACGCTGCTGCTGGCGGTGCAGGTGTCGGCGGTGCGGGCGGAAGAGCTGAAGGTGGCGGTGGGGCAGCGGGGCAACTGGGACACGGCGATACCGGAGCTTGGGCAGCGGGCGGGCATCTTCAAGAAGCATGATCTGGACCTGGACATTCTCTACACCTCCGGGGGTGGGGAGACGCAGCAGGCGGTGCTGTCGCGCTCTGTGGACATCGGCACGGCGGCGGGATCGCTGGGGGCGTTCGGGGCGGCTTCGAAGGGTGCGCCGATCCGGATCATTTCGGCGGAGATGACGGGTGCGCCGGAGCTGTACTGGTATGTGCCGGCTTCATCGCCGATCCGGACGGTGCAGGATCTGGTGGGCAAGACGGTTGGGTATTCGACCACGGGGTCATCCACCAACTCGGTGATCTTGATGGCGCGGGCGCAGTATGGCGTGGCGTTCAATCCGGTGGCAACCGGTGGGTTGCCGGCGACGTTCACGCAGACGATGTCGGGGCAGATCGATGTGGGCTGGGCTGCTGCGCCGTTTGGCATCGATGCGCTGAATGCGGGGAAGATCCGGGTAGTCGTGCGGGGGGCGGATGTTGCGGCGGCGCGCGACCAGACGGTGCGGGTGAATGTGGTGCATGCGGCGGTGTTGGCGCAGAAGCGGGCGGCGATCATGCGCTTCATGGCGGCGTATCGGGAGACGTTGGACTGGATGTACAGCAGTCCCGACGCGATTGCGACGTTCGTGGCGTTTTCCGGGGTGTCGCCGGCGGTGGCGATGCAGATGCGGGACCAGTTCTTTCCGAAGGCGACGTTGAATCCGGATCAGATCAACGGGTTGGACTCGCTGATGAAGGATGGGGTGACGTTCAAGTTTCTGGCGGCGCCGCTGTCGGAGGCGCAGCTGAAGGATGTGATCCAGATCCAGAAGTAAGCCTGGCGGTCGGGTGATAAAAACCCACCCAAGGTTAGAAAGTTTTTTGGTTCTTTTTTTCAAAAAAGAACCGCTTTCCTTCCTCCTTACGGCCGGGCGACTTCTGCCTTCGGCGGAGCTGCATCCCGGCGCAGCCGTTTCTCGCCGAGGAACAGCAGGATGGGGGCTGCGATAAAGATCGACGAGGTGGTGCCGACGACGATGCCGAACAGCATCACCCAGGCGAAGCCGGAGAGGCCGGACCCGCCGAAGAGCGCGAGCGGGAGGGCGGCGAGGAACACCGTCATCGACGTGCCGAGGGTGCGGTTGAGGGTTTCGTTGATGGAGAGGTCGATCAGTTCGCGCAGCGGCATCGACTTGTACTTGCGCAGGTTTTCGCGCATGCGGTCGTAGACCACCACCTTGTCGTTGGTGGAGTAGCCGATGATGGTGAGGATGGCGCCGACCATCACGAGGTCGAAATCGAAGCGGGTCAGCGCGAGGAAGCCGATCGCTTTGGTGATGTCGAGCAGCAGGGTGACGACGGCGCCGACGGCGAACTGCCATTCGAAGCGGAACCAGATGTAGACGAGGATCATCAGCAGGCTGAGGCCCAGGGCCAGCATGCCGTCCTTGAACAGTTCGGCGGAGACGGAGGCGCCGACGGCATCGGTGCTTTGGACCTTGGTGCCGGGCTGGACGGTTTCGAGCGCGGTGCGGACGGTGGTGACGACCTGTTGGGTGGCGGCTTCGGAGGATTGCGCCTCGATATGGATGGCGACCTCGTCGGGGGCGCCGAAGCGTTGCACGCTGGGTTCGTGCAGGCCGGCCTTGACCAGGCCGGCGCGGATGGCGGCGATGTCGGCGGGGGCGGGGGTTTTCGCCTCCATGACGATGCCGCCGCGGAAGTCGATGCCGAGGTTGAGGCCGGGATAGAAAAACAGCACGACGGAGGCGGTCGACAGGATCGCCGAGACGATCAGGCCGAGATAGCGGCCGCGCATGAAGTGGAAGGTGGTTCCGTCGCGGACGAGACGGAAGGCGGGTTTCATGAACATGGCGCGCTCCTACACCGGCAGTGCTGTGGGACGGCGGGCCGCGTACCAGCGGACCATCAGCAGACGTGACAGCATGGTAGTGGTGAACATCGAGGTGATGATGCCGACGGTGATGGTGACGGCGAAGCCGCGGACCGGACCTGCGCCGAAGAAGAACAGCATCACGTGGGCGAGGAAGGCCGTCATGTTGCTGTCGATGATGGTGGAGTAGGCGCGTTTGAAGCCGACCTCCATGGCGTTCAGCGGCGTGCGGCCGTTGTGGGCCTCTTCGCGGATGCGTTCGTTGATGAGGATGTTGGCGTCCACCGCCATGCCCAGGGTGAGCAGGATGCCGGCCATGCCGGGCAAGGTGAGGGTGGACTCGAAGAGCGAGAGGATGGCGAGCATCAGCACGAGGTTGACGATGAGGCAGACGTTCGCGAACCAGCCGAACAGGCCGTAGAACACGCCCATGTAGATGATGACGAGGACGAAGCCGACGGCCAAAGCGAGGGCGCCGGCGCGGATGGCGTCGGCGCCGAGTTCGGGGCCGACGCTGCGTTCCTCGACCACGGTGAGCGGGGCGGGCAGGGCGCCGGCACGCAGCAGCACCGCGAGGTCGGTGGCGGAGCGGGCGTTGAAGTTGCCCGATATCTGACCGCGGCCGCCGGTGATGGCCTCACGGATCACCGGGGCGGAGATCACCTTGTCGTCGAGCACGATGGCGAAGGGGTGGCCGACATTGCGGCTGGAGATGTCGGCGAAACGGCGGGTGCCGATGCTGTCGAAGGTGAAGTTGACCACCCATTCGCCGGTCTGGCTGTTCTGGCCGGCGCGGGCGTCGGTGAGGTTGGCGCCGTCGACCTCGACACGGCGGCGGACCGCGATCTTCTGGGTGGGGTTGTTTTCCATCGGCAGGAAGTCTTCGCCGGGGGGGGCGACGGGGGAGGCGAGGTTGGCGGTTTCGTCGGTGAGGCGGAAGGTCATGCGGGCGGTTTTGCCGAGCAGTTCCTTGACGCGGTTGGGGTCTTCGATGCCGGGCAGCTGGACGACGATGCGGCTGTCGCCCTGGCGGGAGATCTGCGGGTCGACCACGCCGGTCTCATCGATGCGGCGGCGGACGATTTCGATGGACTGCTCGACGGCGGCCTGGGCGCGGGCGGTCATGGCCGGTTGGGAGAGAGTGGCGGTGATGTCGCCGTTGGGCTGGGTGTCGAATTCCAGATCCTCGCCGCCGTTGGGGTTGAGGCCGAGCGGGCGCAGGGCCGTGAGGGCGGCCTGGTTCTGTGCGGGGTCGGCGATGTGGACGAGAATGCGGTTCTGGGGGAGCTGGGCGGTGACGGTGAAGTGCTCGACCTTGGCGGCGTGCAGGTCGGTGCGGGCGCCGTCGACCAGGCTGTCGAGACGTTCCTTGATGACGGTGGCCATGTCGACCTCGAGCAGCAGGTAGCTGCCGCCGCGCAGGTCGAGACCGAGATGGATGGTGCGCCAGGGCATCCAGGACGTGGGGGCCGGGAGCAGGTTGGGCACGCAGAGCAGGGCGCCGATCAGGCAGGTGGCGAGCACCAGGGCTGATTTGAGGCGGCTGAAATACATCATGCGGCGGCACGGGCTCCGGTGGGGCGGGAAGGGCGGCGGAGAATGACGACAAGGGCGTGTTGGCGCAACCGGGGGCTCCTGCTATCGGCTGTGCAACAGGGGAGAGTGCCATGACACGGTTGCGCATTGGGATTGCCGGGGCCGGTCATTTCGGGCGGTTTCACGCGTTGAAGGTGGCGAGCTCGAAGCGGGCGCAGCTGGCGGGGATCTATGATCGGGACCGCGCGCGGGCGGAGACGGTGGCGCGCGAGACGGCCAGCGTGGCGATGGGGTTCGCGGAATTGCTGGAGTCTTGTGACGCGGTGGTGGTGGCAGCACCCGCGGAGGCGCATTTCGAGCTGGCCGGGGCGGCGCTGCGGGCCGGGCGGCATGTGCTGGTGGAAAAGCCGATCGCTGCGACGCTCGAGGAGGCGGATGCGCTGGCCGCGCTGGCCTCGGCGCGGGGGCTGGTGCTGCAGGTGGGGCATCTGCTGCGGTATTCCGCGGAACATGAGGCAATCTCGCTGCGGATGCGCCGGCCGCTGTATATCGACTGCGTGCGGATCGCGCCGTTCAAGCCGCGCGGGACCGATGTGTCGGTGATCCTGGACCTGATGATCCATGATCTCGATCTCGTGCTGGCGCTGGTAGAGAGCCCGATTGCCAGCGTGGACGCGGTGGGAGCGCCGGTGGCAAGCACGCATGAGGATATCGCCAACGCGCGGGTGCGCTTTGAGAACGGCTGCGTGGCGACGATCACCGCGAGCCGGATTTCGCTGAAGACCGAGCGGAAGATGCGGCTGTTCAGCCAGGAAGGCTACATGTCGGTCGATTTCGGGGCGCGCAAGCTGATGATGATCGGGCGGGAGCGGGGGTTTCCGATTCCGGGGACGGGCGGCGGGCGGATGGAGGAGATCTCGTGGAAGGAGCACGACGCGCTGGAGGCCGAACATGCGGCCTTTGCGGCGAGCGTGCTGGATGGCGCGGGGGTGGTGGTGGATGCGGCGGCGGGGCGGCGGGCCTTGGCGGCGGCAATCGCGGTGACGGAGTCGATGGCGGAGTCTCGGGCTTTGGCGGAGGCGAGCGGGTTGATCAGGGGGTAGGGAGGAAGCGGTTCTTTTTTGAAATAAGGAACCAAAAAACTTTCAAACTTTGGGCGGGCATAGCTTGGGTGAGCGACGTGTGAGGCATCACCTTGGCTCGGAGGGATCAGGTTGGCGCGCGCACTGACAAAGTCGGAAAATAACGTCGAAAACGCCTGGGGTCGCGGGTCAGCACAGGAACCCCTGCCACCGCCGCATGCGCACAAATGAAGAAGTCCGGCAAAACGCCGGTGCGCGTGCCGCCACGACGGCGATAGCCCTGGAACACCTTCGCCGCCAGAAATAGGGCGGGGCGGGGCACAGGGCGCATGACCAGGCCGGATCCGTCGATGAAATCGTCCAGCGCCTCGATGGTGGCGAAGCTGGTCGATACCTCGGCGTAGACGAGGTCGTTGATCCAAAGAGGGCCGCGCAGAGCGGCGTGGTTGAGCTGGTCCACCGACCAGGCCCACCACACAGTGTCCTTGGTGACGAGATCCAGCTGGATGTTGGCGTCGACGAGGGTTGGTTCAGCCCTCGCCACGCGTCAGCGCCATGATCTCGTCGGTCGTCATGCCGCCCTGCGCGATGCCAACAAAAGCAGCGAACCGGCTCGGTGGGCGCTTTGTGTCGGCCTTGACCAGCGCCACGTCGCCCGCCTCGGTGAGTTCGAACGACACCAGAGACCCCGTTTTGAGGCCCAGCCGGTCGCGAACCGGCTTTGGAATCGTCACCTGCCCCTTGCTCGTCACGGCCGTTGTCATGGATGCCTTGGTATTACGTCATTCCAACATGGTATGACCTGGCATGCCGACCTGTGGTGATTCGAGGAGATTCAGGATCTCGGCCGCCGCCGCTGTGGAGGGCGTTCGGCCCTCCGGGCGCAGGCTTGCCAGCACGCCAGCGAAGCCGGCGCGCTGGGTCTGGGCGGCCTGGGGGTCGGACAGCAGATGCGCCACCGTCTCGGCCAGCGTCTCGGCGCGGCAGTTCTGCTGCAACAGTTCCGGCACCAGTTCGCGGCCGGCCAGCAGATTGACCATGGCGACATGGGGGATCTGGATCATCCGCCGGGCCATCGCAGCGGTCAGCGGGTTGACCCGGTAGGTGACCGCCATCGGCACGCCGGCGAGTGCGAGTTCCAGCGTCGAGGTGCCGGATTTGGTGAGCGCCACGGAGGCTGCGGCGTAGGCGTCGTGCTTGTCTTGCAGGTCGGTGACGATGACCGGGGGCACCTTCCAGCGGGCGGTGGCGGCGGCGACGGTGGCGGCGACGGCGCTGGCGACCGGGACGACCGGGACCAGGCCGGGGATGCGGTCGGCCAGCAGTTCAAGGGTTTCACCGAACACCGGCAGCAGGCGCGGCACCTCGCTGCGGCGGCTGCCGGGCATCAGGATCAGCACCGGCGCCGTGGCCGCGAGGCCGTGGCGGGCGCGGAAGCGGGCGGCGTCGCCCTGGTCGGCGCCGGATTCCAGCACGGGGTGGCCGACGAAACGGCCCTCCACGCCGCGGGCGGCGAACCAGGCGGGCTCGAACGGCAGCAGGCACAGCAGCCGCTCCCACAGGCCGGGGAATTCGCGCACGCGCTTCGGCCGCCACGCCCAGACCTGCGGGGCGACGTAGTGCACGCGTTTGATGCCGTGGATCTGCTTCAGCACGCGCAGGCAGAAGCCGGGACTGTCGATGGTGATCAGGACATCGGGCTGGCGGGTGCGGATGTCCTGGATCGCGTCCTGCATCAGGCGTTTGAGGCGGCGGATGCGGGGCAGCACCTCCACCAGGCCCATCACCGCGAGCTCCTGCATCGGGAACAGCGTCTCGAAGCCGTGTTCCGCCATGCGGGGGCCGCCGATGCCGGTGAATTCCAGCTCCGGCCGGGCGGCGCGCAAGGCGGCGATCAGGCGGGCGCCCAGCACGTCGCCGCTCTGTTCGCCGGCGATGAGGTAGACCAGGGTCATGCGAACACCGCGCTATCGCAGGGCGGTGGGGGGTTGGGGGTGTCGCGGTGGTTGCGGACCGCACCTTCGGCGCGGACCTGGTCCAGGCGGGCGGGGTCGAGTGTGGCGAAGAGCCAGGCGCCTTCGTCCATTTTGGCTTCGGCGATCACGCCGTCATCGGGGAAGCCGCGGTCGACCGGGCCGTAGAGGCCGGCGCAGCCGCGATTCTCGTCGAGGGTGGCGATCCAGGGGGCGAGGCCGGTGGTCGGCGCGACGGCCACGAAGCATTGGTTCTCCATGGCGCGGGCGCGGGCTGCGATGCGGACGCGGTTGAAGCC
Organism: Rhodospirillales bacterium; assembly: GCA_037445025.1. GTDB lineage: Bacteria > Pseudomonadota > Alphaproteobacteria > Acetobacterales > Acetobacteraceae > CAIQQQ01. The sequence continues at coordinate 43,468 of JBBILI010000029.1, read as the reverse complement.
GGCAGGTGTGTCGGTGCAGCTCGGCGCCAGGATCAGCCAGGCGCCGGCTGCGACCTGGGCGCGGACCAGGGTTGGGAATTCAAGGTCGTAGCAGATGGCGACGCCGATGCGGCCCCATGGCGTGTCGAACACGCAAGGCGGGCGGCCGGGCTGGATGCCCCATTGTTCGGCCTCGAAGCGGGTCATGACGTGTTTGTCCTGAAAGGCCACGTGCCCGTCAGGCGTGATCAGCGGGGCGCGGTTGTGGATGGCAGAACCGGTGGCGAAGGGCAGTGTGCCGGGGAGGAGCCAGACATTGTGGCGGATGGCCACGCGGCGGGCGGCGGTGACGGCGGCTTCGGCGAGGGCGACGGCGCGGGCGAGTTCGGCCTGCAGATCGGGCTGCGGCTGGATCGCCATCTGCAGTGGGGCGTATTCCGGCATCAGCAGCAGGCGCGCGCCGGAGGCGGCGGCGTGGGCCACTTCGCGGTCCAGCCGGTCAGCCCAGGCTTCGAGTCCGACTGCGCGGTCGATCCGCCAGGGCAGCACGCCGATTGTGAGCGAGGTCATGCGAGGGGCTTGGTCCAGAAGCGCAGGGTGTTGCGCACCATGTCGGCGGTGTCGATCTGTTTCCAGGACATGGTGCAGGTCATGTCCGTGGGGGCGAAGCCGCGTTTGCGCCAGAACGCGTCGAGCGGGACGGCGTCGGCGGGGCGGAGGGGGTGGATGTCCGGTCGGACCACGGCGCAGAAGGTGGCCAGCGTGACGCCTTTGATGCTGCGGGCATGCGCCTCGCGTGCGGCGAAGAAGGCGACGCCGAGGCCCTGGCCGCGATAGGGTGGCAGCAGCACCGACTCGCCGAAATAGAACACGGAGGCGAGGTCGATGCCGCGGTCGCGGAAGGGCTGGGTGATGTGGTCTTCCTCCTCGGCGAGGCTGAGGCAGGTGGAGGCGCCGACCACGGTGCCGCTGTCGCGGGCGATGACGAGGCCGGCGGTTTTGCTGGCGGCGAATTCGGCCATGTAGCCTGCTTCGTAGGTCAGTGAGCCGTCGTAGAGATAGGGCCAGGCGCGGAACACGGCCATGCGCAGCCGTGCCAGATCGGGCAGGTGGGCTGCTATGTCAGGGCCGGTGAGAAGCTCGGTGCGGATCATGTTGCGCTGCATCATTTTGCGTGGAATGAAGGAGGGCACTCTGGCGGGGATGGCCCTGGGATGGAAGCGGCGCATGAGTCTTGGTGAAACGATGGGTCTGGTGGCTGGCGGTCTGACCACGGTTTCGTTCGTGCCGCAGGTGCTGAAAACCTGGCGCACGCGCAGTGCGGGCGATTTCAGTCTGCCGATGCTGCTTCTGTTCGTGGCTGGGGTTGGGCTGTGGCTCGCGTATGGGTTGATGGCGCAGGCCTGGCCGGTGGTCTATGCGAATGCGGTGACGTTTGCATTGGCGGCGTATATTCTGGTGATGAAGTTGAAGCACGGATAGCGAGGCATTTCGCGGCTGTCAGCCTCCAGCGGTGGCCCAGCCCAACGAACAAAAGTCTTTTGCTTCTTATCTTCAGAAAAGAAGTGCTTCCTTAAACCATCGCATGAGTCCGGACGAGATTGCCGGAGGTCAGCCCTGAACACGGCTCATCAGGACGCATCGACCACAAAATAGCGCCTGCCGTTGTCGGCCGCGGAGCCTCCGGGGCTGGTCCATGGGATGGTGCGCACGGCGGCGGGTTGGCCGCGCCACTGGTCCAGCACCTCGACCCCTGTGGTGTTCTGGCCGAGATAGATCGCGGTGTGGCTGCTGCCGTCGGTGGCGCTGGTATAGCGGCCGTCGGCGGCGAAGGTGGCAATCACGGTGCCGGGCTGCAGTGCCATGTTGCCCTGGACGGCCGGCCCGCGTTGCCAGGTGGTGGTGAAGCCGAGGCCGGGATGGATGGCCTTGACCAGTGCCACGCACTGGCCGTCGCCGGTGGTTTGCCCGATGAACCCGGCATAGGTGCCGATCGGGCCGGCCTGGGCTGGAGTGCCGGGGCAGGGTGTGATCACCAGGGTAAAGACTGCGACCTGTGGGGCATGACCCTGGACCGTCCGGCAGACCGATGCCCTGGCCAGCAGGCTCGCGAGGCTTTCGGCAGCCTCCATCCGGGCGAACTGCGGCAGCAGCGCCTGCGTGTGGTATGGGTCGGCATACGACACAGCGACGTGTGTCATGCAGCGTAGCCTGTCGTGCCGGCGCTACTCCGCCTTCCCCGGGTCGGTGGCCTCGGAACGGGACGAGGTGAGCCACGCCAGGAAAAACGCGAACGTGAGAATGCCTATGGTGAGCATGGTATCCTTCAGCATCGTTTTACCTCCGTCGCTATCCGTGAGGCATGATAAGGGAAGAAGGTTGCACAATCGTTAACGCCATCCCGACCGCGACATTCCGGCCCGACGGTGGCATCACAGGGCGGGTCTGATCCCGGAGCATTCTTATGGCCGTCACCATCGCGCAGATCTCGGACACGCATCTCTCGGCGAGCAAGCGCCTGTTCGACGATAATTTCGACCATACGGTCACGGATCTGCGCACGCGGCGGCCGGATCTGGTGATCAACTCCGGCGATCTGTCATTGGACGGGGCCGACCAGGATGCGGATCTGGAGGATGCCAAGCGCCGGCATGACGCGATAGGCCTGCCGTGGCGGGCGATCGCTGGGAATCGCGATGTGGGGGACAGCGTGGAGGTGGCCAAGAGCCAGCCGGTGAACGCCGCGCGCCTCGCCCGGTTTCGCCGCATCATCGGCGAGAGCTGGTGGCACGAGGATGTGCCGGGCTGGCGCATCCTGGCGCTCGACGGGCTGCTGCTCGGCAGCGGCTCCGACGAGGATGCGGCCCAGCTCGATTTCGTCCGCACGCGCGTGCAGAGCCTGTCCGGGCGCGCGCTGATGGTGCTGATCCACAAGCCACTGTTCCTGCGCGCGCCTGACGAGGGCCATAAGGGCGGCATGGTAATCACCCCCGCCCCGCGCGCGGCCCTGCTGGATGCGTTCGGGGCCACGGTGCCGGATCTGGTGGCAAGCGGGCATGTGCACCAGTTCCGCGACCTCACTGTGGGACCGACGCGCCATCTCTGGGCGCCGGGCACGTCGTTCGTCACACCGCCGTGGTTCCTGCCGGACTGGGGGGTGCGGACGATCGGCTATCTCGAGCATGTGCTGGCCGCCGACGGCAGCTTTTCGTCACGCCTCGTCGGGGTCAGCCACGCCGTCATCCACGACCTGGAGGATTTCCCCCAGGCCTATGGCGACATGACGACGCTGCGGCCGAAGCAGGCCTGATCAGGCGGGGTCCTTGCCCACCCGCACCACCATCTTGCCGAGATTGCCGCCGTCCAGAACCATCGCCAGGGCTTCCGGGGCGTTCTCCAGCCCGTCCACCACCGTCTCGCGATAGGCCAGGCTGCCATCGGTCACCCAGGGCTCGGCCAGGGTGCGCCATTCGGCGAAGCGCTCGGGCTTGTCGGAGACGAGAATGCCCTGGATCGTCACGCGCTTGGCCACGGTGAAGCCGAGATTCGGGCCGGGCGGGAATTCGGTGGCGTTGTACTGCGCCACCATACCGCACATGATGACGCGGGCGAAGACGTTGAGCTGGGCGAACGCGGCCGCCTGCACCCTGCCGCCGACATTCTCGAAATACACGTCGATGCCGCTCGGGCAGGTCTCGGCCAGGGCCGCATCGAGATCGTCGGCGCGATGGTCGATGCAGGCGTCGAAGCCGAGCACCTCCTGCACATACAGGCACTTGTCCGGTCCGCCGGCGATGCCGACCACGCGGGCGCCGGCGCGCCTGGCGAGCTGGCCGGCCACCGAGCCGACGGCGCCGGAGGCGGCCGAGATCACCACCGTTTCGCCCGGCTTCACCCGGCCCACATCGGTCATGCCGGTATAGGCGGTGGTGCCGGGCATGCCGAGCACGCCGAGATAGGCGGAGAGCGGCGCGCGGCCGGACGCGATCCTGGTGAGCGCGCGGGCCTTGACCAGCGTGTGGGTCTGCCAGCCGCGGGCGCCGAGGGCGATGTCACCCACGGCGAAGCCGGGGTCGGCGCTGGCGATGACCTCGCCGATGGTCTCGCCGGTCATCACCTCGCCGAGCTGCACCGGGGTGGCGTAGCTTTTCCGGTCGGACAGGCGGCCGCGCATATAAGGGTCGATGGAGAGGAAGATGGTGCGCACCACCACCTCGCCCGGGCCGGGCGTGGGCACCGGGGCGGTGACGATCTCGAAGTCCTCGGCGGTCGGGGCGCCGCTGGGCCGGCGTCGCAGGGTGACGGAGCTGGTCATGTCGGTGGTGGAGGAGATGGGCATGGGGTGGCTCCCGACAGGGTTGGAAGGCTAAGTGATGTTCTTTTTTGAAAAAAAGAACCAAAAAACTTCTATCGGCTGGCGCCCTCGTCCGGAGAGGGTGTACCCCAGCGATAAAAAGTTTTTTATTTCTTTTCTTTAGAAAAGAAGTGCTTTCTTCTACTCTGCTCTGAGCACGATTCGTCCCGTCACATGCCCATCCCTCAGCCGCATCAGCGCCGTGTTGGCCTCTGACTGCGGCATCAGCGTCACCGGCAGCGGCGGCACTCGGCCGGACTGCGCCAGGGCGACCAGCTCGCGCAGCTCCTTGGGGTTGCCGACATAGCTTCCCTGCACCGTCAGCGCGCGCATCGCCATCAGCGGCAGCGGCAGCGCCAGTTCGCCGCCGAACAGGCCGACCTGCACCAGCTTGCCGCCCTTGCGCAGCGCATCGAAGCTGAACCGCGCCGTGGCGGTGCCGTTGACGAGGTCGATGAAGGCGATCACCTGCCCGCCGGCGGCCTCGATGATGCGCTGGGCGGTGCCTTCGCCGCTGCCGTCCACCGCCTGGCTGGCGCCGGCGGCCAGGGCGGCGGCGCGCTTCTCCGCACTCACATCGACGACGATGATGTTCTCATGGCCGAGCGCCTTGAGAATGGCGATCGCGTTCATGCCCAGCCCGCCGGCGCCGACCAGCACGACCGGCTCGTCCGGCGGCAGCGGCATCACCTTGCGGATGGCCGAGAACACGGTGATGCCGGAACACGCATAGGTCGCGGCCACGGCAAGGTCGAGCGTGCCGGGATCAACGAGATGGCGTGGATGCGGCGCCACCACATGGGTGCCGTAGCCGCCGTTCTGGTAGACGCCGAGGCTTTTGCCGGTGAGGCACATGTTGTCCTCCTCCGCCAGACAGGCGCGGCACGTGCCGCAGCCGACCCAGGGGAAGACGATCCGGATATCGCCGACCGCAACGCCTGTGGCGTCCGGTCCCATGGCGACAACGCGGCCCACGATCTCATGGCCCATGGCGAGTGGCAGCTTCATGCCGCGATCGGCCATGCGCAGCACCTTGCCGCCGCCGAGATCGTACACGCCTTCCCAGATGTGCAGGTCGGAATGGCAGACGCCGCAATGGGTGGTCTCCAGCAGCACCTCGGTGCCGGTGGGCACCGGGGTCGGCCATTCGACCTCTTGCAGAGGGGCTCCGTTTTCAACCACGGCCCAGGCGCGCATGAGGAGTCTCCGTTATATCGTTGGTGTGTTGAGCGTGCGGATCGGCGCGCCGTTAAGCCAGGCGGTGAGGTTCTCGGCGGATTCGCGGTAGAGCGCTGCCATGTTGCCGTGGGTGACGTAGCCGAGATGCGGCGACAGCACGGTGTTGGGGGCGGTGCGCCAGGGGTCGTTCGCCGGCAGCGGCTCGTGGGTGTAGACGTCGATCGCCACCGTGAGCTGGCCGGATAGGGCCGCGGCCAGCAGAGCAGGCTGGTCGATCAGGCCGGCGCGCGAGGTGTTGACCAGGATGGTGCCGCGGCGGATCCGGGCAAGATCCTCCGCCGTCAGCGTGTTGCGGCTGCGGGCGGAGAGCACGAGGTGCAGGCTGATCACGTCGGCGCTCTCCAGCAGCGCTGCCTTTTCGACGCGCATGGCGCCGGCGGCGGCGGCCGCCTCGGCGGTGAGGTTGGGGCTCCAGGCGATCACCGTCATGCCGAGCGCCGCCCCGTAGCGCGCCATGCGGCTGCCGATCTTGCCCAGGCCGATCAGCCCCAGGGTGAGTCCGTTCAGCTCGATGCCCGGGCGCAGATTCTCCTGGAACCGGCCGGCGCGGATCTCGGCGTCACCCAGCGGGATCTGCCGTGCCGCCGCCATCAGCAGCGCCAGCGTCAGTTCCGCGGTGCCGTGGGTCAGCGGCTGGCCGGTGGTGTTACAGACCAGCACGCCCTGCGCGGTGCAGGCTTCGATATCGACGGCGGCGTTGCGGGCGCCGGTGAAGCTCAGCAGGCGCAGCCGGGGCAGGCGGGCGAGCAGGGAGGCGGGGAAGGGTGTGCGCTCGCGCATGGCGACGACGGCGTCGAAGGTGGCGAGGTGCGCCGCCGCCTCGTCCGCGTCGCTGAACGCGTCGCGGAAGAACACGAGTTCGGCGCGCGCCTGCAGGGCCGACCAGTCGGTCAGGCTTTCGGCGACAGCTTGCCAATCGTCGAGCACCGCGATGCGTGTCATGTCGTTCTCCCCCTGCCAACCTGCCGCCGCCGCGCGGCTTGCGCAAGATCGGCCCGGGGTGGTTGGATCGGGCCCGGGATGGAGTGGCCTGCCGATCCCTGACATCCAAGCGGATTTCGGCGGCGGGACACCAGGGAGAGCACCATGGAAAAGATCGCAGTCATCGGCGCGGGACTCATCGGACGGGCCTGGTCGATCGTCTTTGCCCGGGCCGGCTTCAGCGTCTCCCTGCATGACAGTTCGCAGCAGGCGGCCTCGGCGGCGTTGGGCTTCATTGCCGACCGGCTGCCGGAGCTGGCCGCGGCCGGGCTGATCAGTGACACGCCGAATGCGATCATGGCGCGCATCAGCCTTGCTCCCACGCTGGAGGCGGCGCTGGACGGTGCCGTGCATGTGCAGGAGAACGGCCCGGAACGGGTGGAGGCCAAGGCCGCGCTGTTCGCCCGCATGGACGAGATGGCGCCGAAATCCACGGTCCTGGCCAGCTCCACCAGCGGCATTCCGGCCAGCGCGTTCACCGAGGCGCTGCGCGGCCGCAGCCGCTGCCTGGTCGCCCACCCCGTCAACCCGCCGTATCTCGTGCCGGTGGTGGAGCTGTGCCCCTCACCCTGGACGGCGCAGGAGGTGGTGGCGCGCACCCGTGCGCTGATGGAGCGTGCCCGGATGGTGCCGGCGACGGTGAAGCGGGAGGTGAAGGGGTTCGTGCTCAACCGGCTGCAGATTGCGCTGGTGGCCGAGGCGTTCCGCCTGGTGGCGGACGGCGTGGTGTCACCGGAGGATCTCGACGCCACGATCAAGCACGGGCTGGGCCTGCGGTGGGCGTTCATGGGCCCGTTCGAGACGATCGATCTCAACGCGCCCGGCGGCGTGGCGGATTACTGTGCGCGCTACGGTAGGCTTTATGCCGAGGTGGAGGCGGAGATGGTGCCGATTGCGCTGACGCCCGAGCTGGTGAGCCAGGTGGATGCGAGGATGCGCAGCCATCTGAGCCTGGAGGATCAGCCCGCCCGGCAGGAATGGCGTGATCGGCGGCTGATGGCGCTGCTGGCGCATAAGGCAGGACAGCCGGACTGATTGCAGGCTGACGCCCTCCTCCGGAGAGAGCTCCGCTCAAACGAATAAAAGTCTTTTGCTTCTTTTCTTCAGAAAAGAAGGCCTTTCTTATATCTTCTGCAGTTGCAGTGTGCCGTTCGCGGTCCGATCGAAATGGACCTGCACGTCATGCTGTGCCGCCACCTCCATGCGGTGTGTGATTGAGATCAGCGTCGTCTTCGGCAGCCGCTCGTGCAGCATCGTCAGCATAGCCTGTTCGGTCGCGTGATCGAGGCTGGCCGTGGCTTCGTCGAGGAACAGCCAGTCCGGCCGGATCAGCAGCGCCCGTGCCAGCGACAGCCGCTGCTGCTCGCCGCCGGACAGAATCTGGCCCCAGGCGTCGCGCTGGTCGAGCCGGGCGATGAGGCCGGGCAGGCCGACATCCTCCAGCGCGCGGGCCAGCGCGTCGTTGCTGAAGCCTGCCGCCTCGGCGGGGTAGCACAGCGCGTCGCGCAGCGTTCCCAACGGGAAATACGGGCGCTGCGGCAGAAACAGCGATCGCCCCGGCCCGGGCCGCACCGTGCCGGAGGCAAACGGCCAGATGCCCGCCAGCGCGCGGAACAGCGTGGACTTGCCCGAGCCGGTGCGCCCGGTGATCGCGGTCGACACGCCCGGTGTCAGTGACAGGGCGGCGTGCTCAATCAGTACCCGCCCATCCGGCAGGCGCAGCGTGGCGTTCTCCAGCGCGAAGCCTTCGCTGCTGGTGTCACCCAGGGTCAGCCCGTCGCGGCCATGGGCGCGGGCGGCGGCGACGGCGGTCTGGAAGGTCAGCAGACGGTCGATGATCGCCCGCAGATTGGCCAGCGAGGCGTAGGAGGTGACGAACCAGGACATCGCGCCTTGGACTGAGCTGAACGCGCCCACGGTCTGTGTCAGCCCGCCCAGCTCCAGGCTGCCCTTGAAGTAGCGCGGGGCGGCCACGATGAAGGGAAACACCGATGAGACCTGGCTGTAGCCATTGACGAAGATGTTGATGAGCTTGCCCCGCTGCATCAGGTCCCACCAGTTGGCGCGGATGTCGGCGAAGCGTGCCAGCAGGGAGCGCTTCTCCTGGTTCTCGCCGCCTGACAGCGCCACCGCCTCCATGTTCTCGCGCAGCCGGGCGAGGGAGAAGCGGAAATCCGCCTCGACCTTCTGCTGGCGGAACCGCAGCCCGATCAACGGCCGGCCGATCAGATGCGTCAGCGCCGTGCCGAAGGCGGCGTAGAGCAGCGCCACCCAGACGAGATAGGCCGGAATGTTGATGCCGAACACCGCGAGCGGGCCGGACAGCGACCACAGGATGGCGATGAAGCTGAACATCGAGACGATGTTGGACATGAAGTCGATGGCGGTGCCGAGCGACTGCTCGACGAAATCCTTCACGTCCTCGCTGATGCGCTGGTCGGGGTTGTCGTTGCCTTCGCCGATGGCGGTGAGGCTGATGCGGTAATAGGCGCGCTCGGCCAGCCAGTCCGCCAGCAGGGTGGTGGTCATGTACTGCCGCCAGCGGATCTGCAGCGCCTGGCTGAGGTAGCGGTTGGCCACGGCGATGGCGATGGTGACGGTGGCAATCGAGATGAAGCCGGGCATGAAGCCCAGCTCGGTGTGCTTCCACGCCAGCATCAGGGCGATGAAGCCGTCGAAATCCTTGGTCTGCAGCGTGTTGTAGAAGGCGCGCTGCCAGTAGCTGAACAGCACGTCGGTGCCGACCGAGGACAGGTTGAGCACGATGATGACGGCCAGCAGCGCACGGCCGGTCCAGCGATCCGGCGAGGACAGGAAGAAAGGGCGGGCCAGATGCCAGGCGTCGCGCGGCAGGGTCAGGATGGTCTTCATTCGGGCGGTCTCCGCGCGGAGGACGGGAAGGAGGCGAGGGTGTTACGCGTCAGGCGCGGGCGCGGACGCGGCGGCGATGCGCAGGCGGATGACGCCGCGCACCTCCTTCGGGTCCTCGACCCTGCGGCCCTTGCGCAGGATGTCGATACGTCCGGCGAGCGCGAGGCGGATGGCGGCGCGGCGGACGGCGCTGAGCTTGCTGCGCCAGTCCGGCCCCATCGCCTGGGCGACCTCGCTGGGGCAGAGCGACTTGTCCACGCCGCGGGCCTCGGCCTGGCGCAGGATCTCGGCTTCGATGGCGGTTTCCTCTGACATGGCTCAGCCGTGCAGGACGGCTGCGGCCAGCGCCGCCCCGCTGTCGAACGCCGCCTCGACACGCGGGCCCAGGCACCAGTCGCCGCAGGCGCCGATGCGGGTCGGCGCGTCCCACAGGCAGGGATGCCCCACCGGCTGCTCGACCAGCGCATAGCGCCAGCGATGCGCGGCGATGCGCGAGGGCGTCGCGGTGCTGCCGGTGGCGGCGTGGAACGCCTGCAGCAGCGCGGCCATCACACGGTCCGGCGGGTCTTCCAGATGCGCCCGTGTCCAGGCGGCGGTGGCGTGCAGCACCCAGGTCTCGGGAGACGCTGCGTGGCCGGGGCGGGCGCTGTTGCGGGCGATCCAGGCGAGCGGGCCTTCGGCCGGGCGCTGGCAGTCCGGTGCTGCGACCGGCGTGTCGAAGCGCAGCATCACCGCCCAGCAGGGCGCGGTGACCGTTTCGGCGGCGGGATGGGCCAGCGGATGCTGGATCGCCCGCAGCAGCGGCACCGCCTGCGGGGCGGGCAGGGCGAGCAGCACCGCGTCGAACGCGGCGGTCACCTCGCCGCCGCTGTCCGCCACGAAGCCGGGCTTCACCGCGGACGCCGGAAAATGGCGCAGCGCGGTGCCATGGAGATAGCCGACATGCCGTTCGGCATGGATCACACCGCCCAGGCTCTGCAGCCGCCGGGCCATGGCGCCGGGAATGGCCGACATGCCGGGCTGGCCGACCCAGGCGACATCGCGCCCGCGGGCCGCCTGCGGCCACGGGGCGGCAGCACCTTCGGCCGCGAGCGTCTGCATCCAGGTGGCCAGCCCGGCGCCGCGGGCGGTGGCGAACTGGGCGCCATGGTCGTAGCTGACGCCTTCGGCCCGCCTGGTGGCGACGCGGCCGCCGGGCCTGCGCCCCTTGTCGAACAGCACGACGGCGCGGCCGGCTTCGGCAAGGGCGAGACCGCAGGCGAGACCGGCGATGCCGGCGCCGATGATGGCGATGGGATGTGCGTTCATGGAACGACGCTGGCGCAACCGGACCGGTGTCGCAAGTGAGAGAAGCTTAACCCCCGCACTATGGCCCGGCCGCCGGCAACGGCAGCGACACCCAGCGCAGCCCCGTGGCACCATCGACCAGCAACACGACCATGTGGCTCTGCCCGTCCTTCATCGTGGTCAGGCGCTGCTGCACCTCGTCGGGCGAGGCCACCGGCTGGTTCATCAGCTTGACGATGACATCCCCCGGCGCCAGCCCGCGGTCGCCGGCGACGCTGCCGATTTCGACGGCATCGATCGCCACCCCCGGCTCGCCCGGCGGCAGAGCGCGGGCCTGGCGGGCGGCGTCGGTCAGTGCGGCCAGGTGCAGGCCGAACGGCAGGCGGGTGCGTAGCTTCTGGCTGGCCGCCAGCGTCGCGCGGTCCTGCTGCTCGCCGGCGAAGAATTCGCCCACCACCGGCGCCACGCTGCTGCGCTGGCCGTTGCGCCACAGATCGATCGGGATAGGCTCGCCGATCGGGTGGATGGCTACCATCCGGGCGAAGGCGCGCATGTCGGCGATCGGCTGGTGATCGACGGCGAGCAGCACGTCGCCGTCCTGCAGCCCGGCCCGTGCGGCGGGGCCGTCCGCATCTGCGCGCGTCACGATCACGCCCCAGCCGGCGGAGCCCGGCAGCAGGCCGGGCGTGCGGGCCGAGGCCGGAATGCCCAGGCCCTCCGCCAGTTCGGAGGTGACGTCCTGCAGCTGCACACCGATGGTGCCCATGCGCACCACGCCGGCGTGGCGCAGCTGGTCGACCACGAACTGCACGCAATAGGCCGGCAGCGCGAAGCCGAGCCCGACCGAGCCGCCATTCTCCTCCGGCGTGACCAGCGCGGTGTTCACGCCCACCACCTCGCCTTGCATGTCGAACAGCGGGCCGCCGGAATTGCCGTGGTTGAGGGCGGCGTCGGTCTGGATGAAGTCGTCGAACGGGCTCAGCGTGATGTTGCGGTTGAGCGCGCTGATGATGCCGAGGCTGACCGAGCCGCCATAGCCGAGCGGGTTGCCGATGATCATGACCTGCTGGCCCACGCGCAGCTTGGTGCTGTCGCCGAACGGCACGGTGGGCAGGGGGTGGCCGGCATGCACCTGGATCAGCGCGATGTCGCCGAGCTTGGCGGTGGCCACCACGTCGGCCTGCATCTCGGTGCCGTCCTCGAAGGTCGCTGTCACGTCATAGCTGCCGGCGACCACATGGGTGTTGGTCACGATCAGCCCCGACGGATCGATGACGAAACCGGAGCCCACCAGGGTGCGGGTCTCGGTCTGGGCGTTGGGGTTGGGCAGGGCGCCGGCGGCGTTGAGCGCGCTGGTCGGTGGGGAAACCAGGGTGTGCACGGTGATGTTGACCACGGCCGGCATCAGCCGGGCGATCAGGTCGGGCAGAAACTCTGGCGCCACACCGGCGGCCCTGGCGGGGGCGAGCGGCGCTGCCAGCAGAAGGACGGCAAGGGCAAGGGAGGCGCTGCGCATGGGCGTGTTCTCTCGACAGATCGGCGGCGCGGCCATGAGCCTTGCCACAATTGCGAGAGATATGGGACGCGGCGGTCCCCACCCAAGATAAAACGGCCAGATTCGCGCCTGACCCGGACAAACGCGCGGGGGCGAGCGCCGCCGGGCCTCAAGCTTCAGCGCAGCGAGCGGACGGGGGCCTCGGCCACCTCGTCATAGGTCGCGCCGACGGATTTCGCGGCGTAGCCGGTGTCGGGGCGGTCATAGATGAAGCCGTACGTCGGGTAGACGCTGCCGAAGCCGCCGGTGTGACCGAGGCCCACGCGCACGGCCGACCAGTCGTTGTTCTCGGAGACGTCCACCACCGGCACGCCGCGGCTGACGCCGCCCTTGCTGGCCCCCGGGCCCCACCAGTTCGCATGGTCGATCTCGATCTCGCGGGAATTCACCACGCGGGTGACGACGGCGACATGGCCGAGACGCATGCCGCCGGTGGCGCGGAAGTTCAGCACGCTGCCGCCCTCAGGCTCCTGCCCGCGGGCATAGACGCCGGCCGCCGCGTCCCACCAGTTCGCCGCATTGCCCTTCAGCTCGATGCCGGAGGCGATGCGGGCGAACGGCACGCAGCTGATGCCGCCATAGGAGCGACTGGCGGTGTGCACGCTGTAGTGCGCCTTGGAGCCTTTCAGCAGCACCGCGTGCGAGATCGATGCTTGCCTGACAGGGAATTTCCGCGAGATCTCGGAATGCGCGGAGATCTTCACCACGTGCATGGGGTGCGTGACAGCCTTGTGCGCGACATGCGCGACGGGTCTGGCGGTCGTGTGAGAAGCCTGCGCCGCCACGGCCGAAAGCGGTGACATCGCCAGCAGCGCCACGCCAAAAGCCACCGTCCGCATTCTGTCCCGCCAAACCAGCATCCGTCGGCCTCCTGAAACATGCCTCACGATATGTTTCCGGTAGCAACACACGTCTGTGACTGGCAACCCGGTGAAGCAAAAATGACGGACCTGAAATGCAATTTTGTTCAATCAACCTGTGGATAACTCTGGAGAAGGGGCAAACAATCCTATTAACAATTTTGTGAGCGATATGATGTAAAATTGTCACGGCGCTGTTGCAAACGGGATACGTTTGCCGCAGCGCCGTGGAGGCAGGATGACAATGCGTTGATAATTAGGGCTATTTGCAGACGGTGACCATGATCTCGACCAGGTGGCGCGGGTCAGCCATGTTGGCCTGCACGCAGGCGCGGGCGGGTGCGCCGCCTTCCGGCAGCCAGGCCGACCACAGCGCGTTCATGGCATCGCGGTCGCGGATGTCCTTCAGCCAGATCTGCGCCTGCAGCAGACGGGTCTTGTCGGTGCCGTGGGTCTCCAGGATGTCATCGATCTGCGCAAGCACTTCGGCGGTCTGGCCGCTGATGTCCTTGGACAGGTCCTGCGCGGTGCAGCCCTGCAGGAACACGAAGCCGTGATACTCGACGGCCTTGGACAGAATTTTGTTCGGCTCGGTGCGGATGATTTTGCTCATGCTGGAAGATCCTGGTCAGGTTGAAAGCTGCCGCAGCTTGTAGAAACTGCGTCCAATGGCGGCAAGTCAGGGCGACCCGTCAGGGCGTGGCGGGACCGGCGCTGCTTTTGTAGCAATCCGACAGCGCCTTCTCCCTGGCATACTGGCCGCTGAGCCCGTCGCCGAAATTGTTGGCCCCGAGTCCGCCCGAACTGGTGATGCCGGAACCGCCCGAGAACGGTGTGTCACGCGAGCCGGAGACGAAGCCGTCGGTCCGGTAGAGCTCGCTGCGGTTCTGCAGGAGATAGACCTCGTCGGTGTGCTGGCGGCAGGCCTGCGCCTGGGCCGCTGTCGGGCGCTCGACCGGAGCGTTGCAGCCGCCGAGCGCAAGAGCGGCCAGCGCGGCCATGAGCGGGATTCTGGCGGTCATGCAATGGCTCCTGGGCCGAGGGAAGCAGGGGGCGGCAGTGCGCGGCTCTGCGCGAGCGCGCCGCGCAGGATCGTTTCGTCGAAACGCGCCTCGCGGGTCAATGGGGCGGAGGCCGCCACGCGCCAGAGCGAGGCATCGATCTCGGCCCCGTCCGGCCGGATCTGCACCAACGTCTTGGTCCAGCTGGCGCGCGCCAGCAGATCGACCAGCGCCAGCAGCCGCAGGCACAGCGACAGGCCGGTGACGGTGGCGATCCCGTCACCGCTGTCGATGGCGCTGGCCCAGCAGCGGGCATCGGGGTCGGTCAGCGCCAGGTCCGTCACCTCGCCGTCGGGGCGGCGGAAGCGAAACTGTCTGGCCTGGCCGAATCGGGCGGCCAGGGCCGCGGCGCGGGCCTGCTCCCAGGCGAGCTCAAGGTCGCGTGCGCGCACCGGCGGCAACGCCTCCGGTGCCTGCGCCACCAGATAGGTCAGGGTGCCGTCGGCCGCCTCGCCCACCTCGATGACGGCGTGCGGACGACCTGCACCCTGCTGCGCGCGTTTGGAATCCCGATGCTGCATGCATTGAGCATGGACCGCCGCCGCCGGCCGCGCCACTGTTGCGGTGCACATCTGCCAGACCGCGCAACGGAGCCTTGCCCCATGACCGAGCCTTCGGACCTCACCGCCACCCAGGCTCTCCACAGGATCCGCAAGGGTCAGCTGACCCCGCGCGACCTGCTGGAGGCCTGCCTCGCCCGGATCGCCGCGCGCGAGGGCACGGTGCGGGCCTTTGCCTTTCACGATCCGGCCCTGGCCCGCGCGACCGTGCCCCAGGCCGGGACGCTGCACGGCATTCCCTTCGCGGTGAAGGATGTGATCGACACCGACGACCAGCCCAGCCAGTACGGCTCGCCGATCTGGGCGGGCCATCGGCCGCGCGCCGATGCCTCCTGTGTCGCCTGGGCGCGGCGGGCGGGGGCGGTGATCATCGGCAAGTCCGTCACCACCGAATTCGCCACCCGCACGCCGGGCCCCACCAGCAATCCGCACAACCCTGGTCACACCCCAGGCGGCTCGTCCTCCGGATCGGCCGCGGGTGTTGCCGCCGGCATGTTCCCGCTGGCGTTCGGCACCCAGACCGCCGGTTCCATCATCCGCCCGGCCGCCTATTGCGGCGTTGTCGGCTACAAGCCGAGCTACGGCACCATCGACCGCGCCGGCATGAAGGTGATGAGCGAGAGTCTGGATACGATCGGCGTGATCGCCCGCTCGGTGGCGGACTGCGCCCTGGCGGTGGGCGCCGTGGCCGGGCGCGACCTCGGCGATCCCGACACCGCGACCGGCGCGGCGCCGCGCATCGGCGTGTGCGCCGCCGTCGCCGGCGCCACGGCATTGCCCGAGACCGAGTCGCTGCTCGCCCAGGCCGCCGGCACCCTGGCGCGGGCCGGCGCCACGCTGCGGGACCAGGCGCTGCTCCCGCCGTTCGACGCTCTGCGCGGGGCCCAGCCGATTGTGATGAACGCGGAAAGCCATGCCGCCATGGGCTGGGAACTGGCGCATCACGAAGCCCAGATCAGCGACGTCCTGCGCGAACGCCTTGCCTTCGGCGCGGCGCAGGGTGCCACCGCCCTGGACGCGGCGCGCCAGACCATGCGCCACCTGCAGGCCGCGTTTTCTGAAGTGATGGCGGACCTGGATATCCTGATCACCCCATCGGCCCCCGGCGAGGCGCCCGCCGGGCTCCACTCCACCGGCGAGCCCAGCTTCAACGCCGCCTGGACGGCGCTGCACGTTCCCTGCGTGACCATTCCCTGCGGCACCGGGCCGCACGGGTTGCCCCTGGGCCTGCAGATCGTGGGACGGCGCGGGGATGACCGGCAGACCCTGGCCTGGGCGCAATGGGTCGCCAGCGCCCTGGCGGGGTAGCGACATGCGTGCGCTGTCCTGGGCCGACGGGATCGGGCTTGCGGCCTTTCTGCTGCTTTATATCGGCTACGCGCCGATCAGCCGGGTGCTGTGGCGGCGCAGCGTCAATGCGCAGCTTGGCGGGTTGCGGGTGGACTGGATGCGCACGATGCTGCGGCGCGACAACCGCATCGTCGATTCCGCGCTGATCGGCCATGTGGCGCAAAGTGCGAGCTTCTTTGCCTCCACCAGCCTGATCGTCATCGGCGCCTTGCTGAGCCTGCTGTCCAACGCGGAGCGGCTGCAGCCGGCGCTGGAGGGGCTGGCCTTCGTGCCGCCGGTGGCGCGGGTGCTGTTCGAACGCAAAATCGTGCTGCCGCTGGCCATCATGGTGCACGGGTTCGTGCGCTTCACCTGGTCGATCCGCCAACTTATACCAACGGTCATGAAGAATGACCGTTGGTATGAGTCTTGGTTTGGCGCGCCGCCGCCGGCCAACCCGGCGCGCAATACCAACGGCCTTGATCGATGGAAGAGTCATCGATCAAGGCCGTTGGTATTAACTACACTATCGCCTTGATCGGCGCGGCGCCGGATCGCGATCATGTCGGGCCGTTCCTGGACCGGCTGGCCCAGGGCATCGGCGACGTGATGACCGCGGCATTGACCACCTTCAATGCCGGTCTGCGCTCGTATTACTATGCGCTCGCCGGACTGGCCTGGATCGTTGGACCCTGGGAGATGGGGATAGCCTCGGTGCTGCTGACCAGCATGCTGGTCTGGCGCCAAGTGGCGAGCCCGGCGGCCAGGAGCTTTCAGATTGCGCTGGATGCGGTGCAAGAAGCGCAGGAGGCGATGAAGAGTGAGTAAGGAAGCACTTCTTTTCTGAAGAAAAGAAGCAAAAGACTTTTATCCTTCGAGGTGTGTTTTATCCTGAATGATACATCAGGTGATGGAAGTTTTTTGGTTCTTTTTTTCAAAAAAGAACCTCTTTCTTACGCCGCACGGCTGGCCGAGTCCCGCACCACCTTCACCACCCCCTGCTGCAACGCCGCGATCGACCCCGACAGCGAAGTGGCCGAACTGCGCACATCGCCCGCGGCCAGCCGCGTCGTGTCCGCCTCCGTGCGGACGGCATCGATGTTGCGGCACACGTCCTCCGCCGCCGCTGCTGTCGCCTCGATGCTGCGGGCGATTTCGCTGGTGGCAGCACCCTGCTGCTCCACCGCCGCCGCCACCGAAGCCGCGATGCCGTTGATCTCGCCGATCGTCAGCTCGATCCGCCGCACCGCCTCGACCGCCTCGCCGGTGGCCTGGCGCACATCGGCGATCTGGCGGGTGATCTCGCCGGTCGATTGCGCGGTCTGGGTGGCCAGCTGCTTGACCTCGCCGGCCACCACCGCGAAGCCGCGTCCGGCCTCGCCGGCCCGGGCCGCCTCGATGGTCGCGTTCAGCGCCAGCAGGTTCGTCCGGGCCGCGATATCGGCGATGATGCCGGTCATGTCACCGATCCGGCCCACGCGATCCGTGAGTGTCTCGATCACCGTGCGCGTGTGCTCGCTGCCCGCAACGGCCTGGGCGACCACCTGGGTGGAGCGGGCCACCTGCTCGGCGATTTCATGAATCGCCCCTGAAAGTTCCCCAGCCGCGGTCGCCGCGGTCTGCGCCGTCTCCAGCGCACCGTTCGCTGCGTCCGTGGCCCGCTGTGCGCCCTGCCCGGAGCGGTCGGCCGATTGGCTCATGGCATCGGCGATGTGCGACAGGCTGGTGCTGCGGCCGGTGACCTCCTGCAGCGTCTCGGACAGATCCTGCTCCACCCGGTCGGCCATCGCTGCCAAGGCACGGCCCCGATCCTGCGCGGCCTGGGCGCGGGCATTGGCCGCCTCGGCCTCCAGATTTTGGCCATGGATCAGCGTCTCGCGCAGCTGCAGCAGGGTGCGCGCGATCAGTCCGAGGCGGTCTGACCGGTGCAGGCAAGGCAGCGCGCTGTCCAGCCGGCCTTGCGACATGTCGGCCATAGTCCCGGCCAGCGCCGTGATCGGCCGCAGACACCATTGCACCCAGGCGACCAGAAACACCGCCAGCAGAACCACCAGCAAGGCCGCCCCCACCACGCTGCGCGATTTGATTTCGTCGATCAGCTGATAGACCTTGGTGAGCGGAACCCCGGTGAACAGCACGCCGATCACCTTGTTGTTCGCGTCGCGGATCGGGTCGTAGACCGCGAGATAGCGCGTAGTGAGAATGGCCGCCTCGCCGCGATACTGCTGGCCCTGCTTCAGCACGGCATCATAGACCGGCCCGGCCGTGAGCCTCGTGCCCACCGCGCGCGACCCATCAGGGTTGGTCACGTTGGTGGCCACACGCAGATCGCCCAGAAACAGCGTTGCCACCGACCCTACCTGCTGCTTCACCGCGTCGACGATGTCGTTACGTCCGTTCAGGACAACCGCGCCGAGCCTCAGCTGATCCTTGTCGACCGACCAGACCGGCGCCTGCTGGCTGCCGGGCGTGTTGGCCGCATCGGCGAGTGTCTCGTTCAACACCGCGAGACCGACCTTGAGCTCGGCCTGCTCGCGCTGAAGCGTGTAGTCCTGCACCACCGCTATCGTGAACGTGATGATGCCGGCAATGCCTAGCGGCACAATGATCAGTACCGGCAGAAGCAGGCGGGTCAGGATCCCGATCCGGTCAAACAGCGTTCCTGGCTTCAGGCTTGCCGACACGAGCGATCTCCCGCAAGGACCACGACCATATCGTCCTGTCCGGGTTCGCATCATCGCCGAGACTCGTCACCAAAACATGAAAGCCGGCCACAGCGGGCCGGCTTTTCAGGAATCACCTCTCCGTTGGCGACGCGTGTCGGCTCAGTCCTTCTCGATCGTGCATTGCAGGGGGTGCTGGTTCTGCCGGGCCAGGTCCATCACCTGCGTCACCTTCGTTTCGGCGACCTCGTAGGTGAACACGCCGCAGACGCCCACGCCGCGGCGGTGCACGTGCAGCATGATGCGGGTCGATTCCTCGCGGGTCTTCTGGAAGAACCGTTCCAGCACGTGCACGACGAACTCCATCGGCGTGTAGTCGTCGTTCAGCATCAGCACCTTGTACATCGCGGGTTTGCGCGTGCGGGTGCGGGTTTTGGTGACGACACCGACATTCGGGCCGCCATCCTTGCCGCCCTCGTCACGTCCGCCATCCTCGCGCCGGGCGAGGGTGGGCAGGGGCAGATGGGCCGGGGCCGGGTGGGGCAGACAGAAATGATCGTCGCGCATGGGATGCAACCGTTGTTTCCAGACCACAGTTCTCGTCGCCGGGCGGCAGACTTGGATGGGTGACATGGGGCCGATTGACGTCCGTGTCCACGCAGTGCTGCCGGATACCCGTAAGAATATCTGAAACGTGCCGTCCGATAAAAGCCTCTTGCGTGCTCGCCGCCCATAAGAAAGGGCCCGGGGGATGCCCCCGGGCCCTGATCCGTCGTCCGTCGCGTCTGAAATCAGACCGGGCGGGCGAACTTCTCGGTGGCGATCGTCACGCGCTCGGTGATCGGCGCGATGGCCTGCTCGGCGAGCTTCATCGACGCGTCAGTGATCTTGCCGGTCTCGGCAAGCAGCTTCTCCATGGTGGTCTTGGCGAAGCTGGCCTGCAGGTCCATTGCTTCCTTGAGCGACTTCACGCCCGAGATCGCCTTCACGGTCGCCATGGTCTCGTCCATGCTGGCCTGGGCGGTGGCGGCGAAGTGCTTGCCGAGGTCCTGCACGCCGGCGGCCCAGATCTGGCTCGACTTCAGCAGCGCCTCGACGTTGCCCTGGCCGAACGCGACGAGTTCTTCGGTGGTCTTGATGGCTTTGTCCATGATCAGCATTTCCTTTTGGTTGGGTTGAGCGTTCTCGACCTTCGGCTGGGCCCCGATTCGGGCCTGGGCCGCACCGCCTTGTTCCGGGGCCGCGGCAGACAGGGCCGGGTCCGGAATTGGGGCAGTGGTCGCCGCTGCCCCGGTCTCGTGATGCGTGGCGGACAGGTCGGCCTGCGGTTCAACCGGTGCCTCCACCATCTTCGCCGTGCTTTTCTTTGGCGCCTTTGCGGCCATCGTGGTTTCCTTGTCCTTGCGGCAGCGCCGGCCAGATGACATGGAAACGAGCATCTGGCCCGCATTCCGCAGTCTCTGCTGCACTGCAATATGGGGGTTCTAGCCAAGCCTGAGACTGGATGCAAGATGTTATTGTGCACTGCACAAAACGTCCGGCGCACGCCAGCCATGCACTGTTAACCTCTTTGAATCACACTGTTTCGCGGACGGTTTGGGCCTGGACACGGCTTCGATCGCGCCGGTAGGGTGACGCCATGGGAAAGTCTTGTGTCGAAGTGACAGGTCTCTCGGGTTCGTGCGGATGCATGGGAGCGATGTCAGGGTTGCGCCGTGCGGCGGCCTTCGTCCTGGTCATGACCGGCCTGATCGGTCTGCTGATCCCCGCGGGTCCGGCCTGGGCGCAGGTCGGCTCGGAGCGCTACAGCTCGATCGTCGTCGAGGCCCGCACCGGGCGGGAACTCTCGGCCGTCAATGCGGATGACGAGCGCCACCCGGCCAGCCTCACCAAGATGATGACACTCTATATGGTGTTCGAGGCGCTGCACGACCGGCGGCTGAAGCTCGACCAGAGCGTGCCAGTGAGTGCCCACGCGGCGTCACAGATTCCCTCCAAGCTCGGCCTCGTGCCTGGAACCCGGCTCACGGTGGAGCAGGCGATCCTGGGACTGGTCACGAAATCCGCCAACGATGCGGCAGCCGCGCTGGGCGAACTGCTCGGCGGGTCCGAGGACAGCTTTGCCGACATGATGACCCTGCGGGCGCACGCGCTCGGCATGGCCCATACCAGCTTTCGCAACGCCTCCGGCCTGCCGGACGATGCCCAGGTTTCAACCGCGCGCGACCTGGCCACGCTGGCGCGACGCCTGCTCGCCGATTTTCCCAACGAATATCACTATTTCTCGACCCCCGCTTTCCGCTTCCACGGCCGCACCATCCAGAATCACGACCGCATGCTGCAGACCTATCCGGGGGCTGATGGCCTCAAGACCGGCTATATCAACGCCTCGGGGTTCAACCTCGTCACGTCGGCCGTGCATTCGGACGTGCGGCTGATCGGCGTCGTGCTGGGCGCGCGCAACCCTGCCGAGCGGGACACGCAGATGACCGCCCTGCTCGACCAGGGCTTCGAGCGGCTGGATGTGGCCCCGCCGCCGCGGGCCGAGAGCCGGCGTCCGCCGGTGTCGGCGTCCCTGCCGGTGCCGCCCCGCCCGTCTCCGCCGCTCGCCGCACGATCCGTCTGGGCCGTGCAGATCGGCGCGTTCGCCACGGAGGGCACCGCCCGCCAGGCCGCGTTCAACGCCCATCACCTCGCGGGTGCGGGGCAGGTGCATGTCGAGGCGGTGCAGCAGAGGGGGCAGACCAGCTGGCGTGCCCAGCTCATCGGTCTCAAGTCGGCCGAGGCCGATGGCGCCTGCGCCACCCTGGCCCGCCATAGACTTTCCTGCATGGTGCTCAAGCCGGAACCGGGGCAGGGCTCGCGCGTCTCCTGACCCGGACGCGCGTTGCCGCCGGGCGGGGGCAGGGGCGACTTGCAAGGTTGCACTGGGATGCGCATGTCGCAGAAGATGGCAATGGACTAAAGTATGCGCGCCTGCGCCCGGCGGGACGAACGGGGCGGGGCGAATGGAGCGGAATGATGGACGGCGGCGCCGAATCGCGACGGATTACCCTGCATGCCCCGGAGGATTTCGCCGGCATGCGCGCGGCCGGCCGGCTGGCCGCCGAAACGCTGGACATGATCACCGAACATGTCCGGCCAGGCATCACCACCGGCGCGCTCGACACGATCTGCGATGACTTCATCAATGCCCATGGCGCCGTGTCGGCCTGCATGAACTACCGTGGCTATCCGAAATCCGTCTGCATCTCGATCAACCATGTCGTCTGTCACGGCATTCCCGGCGATCGCGTGCTGCTGACCGGCGATATCCTGAACATCGATGTCACGGTCATTCTCGATGGCTGGCACGGCGATTCCAGCCGTATGTACTGCGCCGGCCCGCCCTCGACCAAGGCACGCAACCTGATCGATGCGACACATGAATCACTGATGCGCGGCCTCGCCGAGGTGCGGCCCGGGGCCACGCTGGGCGATATCGGCTTCGCCATCCAGCGTTATGCCGAAGGCCAGCGTTTTTCCATCGTGCGTGATTTCTGCGGCCACGGCATCGGCCGGCGCTTCCACGAGGCGCCGAATGTGCTGCATTACGGCCGGCCGGGAGATGGCACCGTGCTGAAGCCCGGCATGTTCTTCACCATCGAGCCGATGGTGAACGCCGGCCGGCCCGAGGTGAAGGTGCTGGACGACGGCTGGACCGCGGTGACGCGCGACCGCAGCCTGTCCGCGCAGTTCGAGCACATGGTGGGCGTGACCGAGACCGGGGTGGAGATCTTCACCCTCTCGCCCACCGGGCTGTTCAAGCCGCCGTACCCGGTGTGAACGAGGCGTCTCCTTTCGTCACGCTGCAGTCTCTGCGCTTCTGTGACACCGACCGTCTCGGCCATATCAATAACGCGGTCTATGCCGTGATGTACGAGGCCGGCCGGGCCGAGATGCTGGCGCAGGTCGGGCTGCTTGATCCGGATGACGGGCACGCCGTGGTGATTGCGCGCCTGGAGATTGATTTTCTGCGCGAGATGAACTGGCCCGCGACCGTCGCGGTCGAATCGGCCCTCCACCGGATCGGTCGCAAGTCGTTGCATGCACGCCAGCGCCTGGTGGTGGACGGGGTGGTGACGTCGCGCGCCGCCTCGGTGCTGGCAATCATCGACACCGGCACACGACGGGCCGTCGAGCTGCGGCCAGACTGGGTGGCGGGATTTTCGCGCTGGCTGGTGCCGGATTTCGTCTGAAGCGTCGATCTGACGCAGGGGTCACGCGAGGTTGGCGACACGCCACGTTGCGCGCGGCACACTTGCGGCATGAAGCAGCCGAATCGTGGATTTGCTGAGCAATCCGCCCTGTTCGACACCGCCCGCACCACCCATGCCGGCGACGGGCATCGCGCCAGGCTCCGTGCGCGCCTGCTCTCCGCCGGCGCCCAGGCGCTGGCCGACCATGAACTCATGGAACTCGTGCTGTTCCTGGCTCTGCCACGGCGTGACGCCAAGCCGATTGCGCGGCGGCTGATTTCCAGGTTCGGCAGCTTTGCCGCTGCCATCTCGGCGCCGCTGGGCGACCTGCGCACGGTGGATGGCATCGGCGAGGCCGGGGCGGCAGCGCTGAAGACCGTGCAGGCCGCAGCCCTGCTGCTGGTGCGGGCCGAGGTGACCGACCTGCCGGTGCTCGCCAACTGGGACCGGCTGATGGACTACCTCACCGCCACCATGGCGCGTGAGCGTGTTGAGCAGCTGCGCATCCTGTTCCTCGACAGCCGCAACCGCCTGCTGGCCGACGAGGCGCAGACCCGCGGCACCGTCAATCACACGCCGGTCTACCCGCGCGAGGTGGTGCGCCGGGCGCTGGAGCTGCATGCCACCGCCATCATCCTGGTGCACAACCACCCCAGCGGCGATCCGCGGCCGTCGACCGCCGATATCGAGATGACGCATGACATCAATGCCGCGACGGCAGCGCTGTCGATCCTGCTGCATGACCATGTCATCATCGGCAATGGCAGCTGGCTGAGTTTTCGTCGAGAGGGGCTTTTGTAAAGCAAGAGGTTCTTTTTTGAAAAAAAGAACCAAAAAATTTTGTCCGCTGTCGCCGCCCTTTCTGGAAATACCCGCCCAAACGATAACAAAGTCTTTTGCTTCTTTTTTTAAAGAAGTCCTTTCTTCCTACATCACATGCGCCCACACATCCTGCCCGCCTTCCCAGATCAGCTTCAGCGCAATGAACAGCACAACCGCGAGCCCAACCCAGGCGATCCAGCGATGCCGTTCCAGCAGGCGCGCGATGGCCGAAGCGGCCAGGCCCATCAGCACCACGGAGAACGCCAGGCCGGTCACCAGCACCCAGATGTGACCGTCGGCGGCCCCCGCCACGGCCAGCACGTTGTCCAGGCTCATCGACAGATCGGCCAGCACGATCTGCAGCATCGCGGCCGCCAGCGACTTGGCCGGTGCCACGCCATGCGCCGGCGGCGTGCGGCGCAGCTCGCGATACATCTTGTAGGCGACCCAGAGCAGCAGCAGCCCGCCGGCCAGCAGCAGGCCCACGATGGCCAGCAGCTGCAGCGTCACCGCGCCGAGGCCGATGCGCAGAATCGTGGCAGCGCCGATGCCCAGCAGAATCGCGTGGCGCTTCTGGGCCCGGGGCAGACCGGCCACGGCGAGGCCCACCACCACGGCGTTGTCGCCGGCCAGCGTGATATCGACGAGCAGGACCTGGGCGAGCGAGGCCAGTTCATGAACAAAGCCGGGGTCGAACATGCCGCTTCCTGTGTTGCAGCCCCCAGGAAGCGCGCCTACGAGACAGGCGCAAGACAGCGGATGCATGACAATGGTTCCACGTTACTCCCGTCCCGCCATGGCCGCGATCTGGGAGCCGGCCAACCGGTTCCGGATCTGGTTCGAGATCGAGGCGCTGGCCGCTGAGGCGATGGCCGAGCTTGGCGAGATTCCGGTTGAATCCGCGCAGGCGATCCGCACCCGCGGGAATGCCAAGGTGGCCAACATCACCCAGGCGGATCTGGACCGGATCGATGCCATCGAGCGGGAGACCCGCCATGACGTGATCGCTTTTCTGACCTGGCTGGCCGAGGGCATCGGCGAGGACAGCCGCTTCGTCCATCTCGGCATGACCAGCTCGGATGTGCTTGACACCTGCCTGTCGGTGCAGCTGACCCAGGCGGCGGACCTGCTGATCGCCGATGTCGACGCGGTGCTGGCGGCGCTGAAGGCGCGGGCCCTTGAGTTCAAGCACACGCCCACCATCGGGCGCAGCCACGGCATTCATGCCGAGCCGACCAGCTTCGGGCTGAAGCTGGCCGGGCATTACGCCGAATTCGCGCGTAACCGGGCGCGGCTGGTGGCGGCGCGGGCCGAGATCGCGGTGTGCGCCATCAGCGGGGCCGTCGGCACCTTCGCGCATATCGACCCGCGCGTGGAGGCGCATGTCGCGGCGAAGCTGGGCCTTTCGGTGGAGCCGGTCTCGACCCAGGTGATCCCGCGCGATCGCCATGCCGCGTTCTTCTGCGCGCTGGCGGTGGTGGCCTCGGGCATCGAGCGCCTGGCCACCGAAGTGCGCCACCTGCAGCGCAGCGAGGTGCGCGAAGCCGAGGAGTTCTTCCATGCCGGGCAGAAGGGCAGCTCGGCCATGCCGCACAAGCGCAACCCGGTGCTGTCGGAGAACCTGACGGGCCTTGCGCGCATCGTGCGCGCCGCCGTGGTGCCGGCGCTGGAGAACGTGACGCTGTGGCACGAGCGTGACATCAGCCATTCCAGCGTGGAGCGCGCGATCGCCCCCGATACGACGGTGACGCTGGATTTCGCACTGATGCGCCTGGCCGGGATGATGGAGAAGCTGACCGTCTATCCCGCGCAGATGGTGGCCAATCTCGAGAGCCTCGGCGGCGTGGTGCATTCCGGCGAGATTCTGCTGGCCCTGGCACGGGCCGGTATTCTGCGCGAGGACGCTTATCGGATCGTGCAGCGCAATGCCATGGCGACCTGGACGACGCTGGGCCAGCCCGGGGCGAAGTCGTTCCGGGAGAATCTGGAGGCGGATCCGGAGGTGGCGGGCCGGGTGTCCGCCGCGCTGCTGGATGCCGCGATGGATCCGCAGCTGCATCTGGCGCGGCTCGACGACATCTTCACCCGGGTGTTCGGGGCGGCGTGATGGCGGAGCTGGTCAATCTCCGCCGGGTGAAGAAGGCGCGGGCCAAGGCGGCGGAGGCGGCGGCAGCACAGGCACAGCGTGTGCGGTTCGGCCGCACACCGGCCGAGCGCGCCCGCGATGCCCAGGCCGCCGCACGGGCGGACGCGGTGCTCGACCAGGCGCGGCTTGCGACGGATAAGCCTACTTCGTGTTGAGCGGCACCGCGGTGACGCTGTTGTAGGCGCTGCCGTCCTTGCCGATCGCGAAGGTGGACCATACGAGATAGACCAGCACCTGCTTGTCGCGGTCATACAGCCGGGAGATGCGGATCTCCTTGAAGAAGGCGCTGGCCTTTTCGCCGAACACGACCTCGTTGTCCGGGATCTTGGTGCGCAACGTCACCGGGCCGGTGGCGCGGCAGGCGATGGAGAACCGGTTGGGGTCGGTCGCCAGGCCGAAAGAACCGGCGACGCCGCCAGTTTCGGCGCGCGACATGTAGCAGCTGACGCCATCGACCTTGGGATCATCATAGCGGTCGATCACCACACGGTCGTTGCGGCCGAGGATGCGGAAGGTGGTGTCGACGGAACCGATCCGCGCGGCATCCTCGGCGCGGGCGGCCTGCAGCAGGCCGGCGGTGATCAGCAGGGCAGCGACGAGGGCGCGCAGCATGGGATACCTCACCTTGCAAATCTGGCGAACGACGTGGCCAGCACCTCGTAGATGGCGAGCTTGAACGGCACTGCCAGGGCCGGCAGCTCGGACAGTTCAGCCCAGCGCCAGGCGTCGAATTCCGGGTGCGGATCGGCGTCGAGCCGGATGTCGCTGTCCTGGCCGGAGAAGCGCAGGGCGAACCAGCGTTGGCGCTGGCCCTTGTAGCGGCCGCCGAGTTGCTTGCCGAGCAGTTCGGGCGGCAGATCGTAGGTCAGCCAGTCCGGATGTTCGCCGATGATCTCGGCGCGATCGGTGCCGATCTCCTCGGCGAGCTCGCGCAGCACCGCGCCGCGCGGGTCCTCGCCTTCGTCGATGCCACCCTGGGGCAGCTGCCATCCGCCGGCCGCCCCCTCGGCATTGGGCAGATCCGCGCGACGGGCCACGAACACCTTGCCCTGGGCGTTGAACAGCACGGCACCGACATTGGGGCGGTAGGGCAGTTTTGAGTAGTCGGTCATTTGAACAGGTTCGTCCTGACGGCGACGGTGGAGGTCGGCAAGCGTGGCTGCGGCATCTGCACCACCACCGACACCGGCGCAAGAGCAAGTCCGCGGGCGGGCAGGGTGGCGGCCCAGGCGGCGATGCGGCCGATGGTGACCGGCGAGGGCCGTCCGGCCAGCCCGATGGCCCCGCCATGATCGCGCGCCATCTGGTCGAGCAGGGCAAGCTGCCGATCCACCGCCTCGCGGCCGGGCGGGTCGTCGAGCACGACATCGACGGCACGGCCGATGCCGCGCTGAGCAGGGCTGCCGGTGAGATGCTGCAGGCCCGGTCTTGGGTCGACATAGAGCAGCCCCAGGTCGGCCAGATGGTCCAGCACCGGCGCCATCTGGTCGATCGCGGCGCCGAAGCGTTCGCCACGCAGGTCGCCGAGCGCGCCGGTGGCGCCGACATAGCCGGTGATTCTGGTCAGCGCCCAGTCCAGGTGCAGTGCGTTGGTTGCCTCCGAGGCTCCGGTCAACAGGGCCTGGTCACCGGGATCGTTCAGCGGATAGCCGATCGGCTCCATCGGCAGCGACACGAGATATTCATGGCCGGCGTTGCGGGCGGCAGTGAGAACGCGGTCTGGCTTGAAGCTGTATGGTGACACCGCCAGCGAGACCTGCGGCGGCAATGCATCGATCGCGGCGAGGCTCTCCGCCTCGTTCATGCCGATACCAGCCATAAGGATGGCCACGCGGGGACGCGGGTCGTTCATATTGAACGGGCTGGCATAGGCCTTGAGCGGCAGCATCCGGTTGGGGCCGATCCGCGGCAGCTTGGCGCCTGGGAAGAGTTTGGACGGTTGCAGCAAGGCCGGATCGGGCGGCGCCACCGAGCCGGGCAACCGCGCCGTGGGAAGATCGGACGGCAACACCACGGCGACCGGAGGCAGCACCGGCCCAGCCCCTGGGTCCATGGCCGGGGCGGGAGGGTTGGTCGCAGCCGTCGCGACTCCGGGCCTGGCTTCAGGAGCCGGGCGAGGGGCTGGCGGAGCGGGTGACGCCGACGCAGGCGCAATCGCCGTCTCGGCCATCTGAGGCGGCGCTGCAGCCGGCGGCGGTCCCAGCACCTGCAGGACAGCGGCCAGCATGACCAGGACGCCGAGGAAGACAGCCCAGACCGCTCCAAGAGGCGCCCATGAGCGCAGCCAGGACGAACGCCATCCGGGCCCACGCGCCTTGTCGCGCGCAGGCTCGGCTTGAGGTTCGTGATCGTCGAAGTCGTCAGCCCAGTCCGTCGTCACGCCGCCTCCTGGCCCTGTCGCCTCCGCCATCTCTGCGGGTGTGTTGGTCCCGGCAAGACCATACCGATGCACTGTCACGTGTCGCCAGACCCCTGCGAGGCCGCTGCTCTGATCCGGCCGAAAATTCCCTTGTCCGCGGCATGATGGAGACGCGGTGGGGCATCCCGTCAGGCCACCTGAAGCGAGCGGGCAGGACGCCAGGTCGGCACGGGCCGAGACTGCATCGCGTTCAGCGTCTCCCGCAGGGCCAGCGCGTCGCTGCGGACGCCGGCGGCCCGGCGGGCGGTCGCGTCCAGGTCGTTTGCGAGGTCGGCGGTGGCCTCGCGCTGGGAGGCCGCCGCGGCGGCGAGGCGCAGGCCCACCCGATCAGCAGCTGTCACATGGGCCGAGAGCGCCTGCACCGAGTCCACCGCTTCGTCCGTCGCGCTCTGGATCTGGTCGATCCGGGTGCGGATGTCGTCGGTCGCCGCGGCGGTCTGTCGGGCCAGGGTCTTCACCTCCGACGCCACGATGGCGAAGCTCCGCCCGGCATCCCCGGCGCGGGCCGCCTCGATGGTGGCGTTCAGAGCGAGCAGATTGGTCTGGTTGGCGATGCGGGCGATGAAGCCTGCAACCTGGCCGATGGTCTCGGTCAGGCTCGCCAGCCTGCGGACTGCGGTTTCGGCCGTCTGGGAGCTGGACGAGGCCTTGGCGATGCTGGTGGCGGCCTCGGTCACGTGGCGCTTCATGTCGTCCATTCCGCCCATCAGGCGGGAGCTGGCTTCGGCGGCCAAATGCGACTGCCGATCGTTGCTGTCCAGCCACGCGGTGATAGCGTTTGCCTGCTTCATGGCAAGGCCGATCGCCTCGACCGGCCATCTCGCCTCCTCCGTCGTCACCAGGGCCGGCGGGGGCGGCAGCTGTGTCGCGGCAGGTGCGGCGGTCACCGGGGCCGGGACGGCGCTGATGTGCGGCACCGGCGCGGGTGGCGCGATCATTGGCGGCGCAGGCACCGCCAGGGGGCGGGCCCGTGCCGTTGCGTTGGTGGACAGCAGCACGAGGGCTGCGGCCTCGAGCAGGATCAGGCCTGACTGCAACAGCAGCCGGACCAGCGTTGCGTCGCCCGCAGGGTCTGTGTGCGGGCGGATCGCCTGCAGCGCCAGATGGTGGATGAGCACGATGGCGGTGCCGACCAGAATCACCTCGGTGTCCGCATAGGCCGCCAGCAGGGCCAGCGCCGCCGCGAAGCAGGTCGGGGCATCATGCTGCCACGGGCCGTCTCCGCCGCCATCCGTCACGAGGGCGATCATGGTGAGCAGGGCAAATCCCATCCCCAGCCGCGTGAGCCGGGCATCCGGCCGCCAACCCCACAGCAGGCTGGCCATGGCCGCGATGCCGCCGCCGGCGAGATCGACACGCCAGTCGGGCGAGCGTGATCCCGTTGGCTGCCACGCCAGCACCGGCACCAGCATCCAGAGGAACACCAGCAACGACAACCCGACCAGGCGCCGATGCCCACGAAGATCCTGGCGTTGGGATAGGATAGGGAGTGGCCATGGCAGGGCACTGCCCGAACCACCGGATATATTCGACAGGCCTCGCATTTTGCGCCGCCCTCCATTCACGCTGAATGGCGGGCATCAGAGCGAAAAAGGATGAAGGAAGTGTCAACGCCGCGGCCTTGCCGCTGTCCCCTTGCGTTGGCTACTGTCTCGGCTCTGAAGTTCGTTGTCGTGCGCGACCTCCGGTTTCGAGACACGAGCTCTTTGTTTTCAGTGGCCTGCTTGTCCCAAAGGCTCGTCGTTCACAGCGACGAACCTCTGGGGCAGAACACCAGCTTTGCGCACCACCCGGGGGAACCGCGCCGCGATGATCAAGATGTATGGCTTCTGGCGTTCCGCCGCCGCCTTTCGCGTGCGCATGGCGCTCAATCTCAAGGGCCTCGCCTTCAGCGAGGAGATGATCGATCTCGACGCCGGCACCCAGCACACCGAAGCCTACCGCGCCGTCAATCCGCAGGCGGTGGTGCCGTCGCTGATCATCGATGATGCGGCACCGCTGACCCAGTCCCTGGCGATCCTGGAATATCTGGAGGAACTGCACCCCATGCCCGCCTTGCTGCCGGCCACGCCGCGCGCGCGCGCCAGGGTGCGGAGCCTGGCGCTGATCTGGGTGGCCGATCATCACCCGCTGATCGTGCCGCGGGTGCGCAGCTACCTCGCCAGCCAACTCGGGGCGGACGACGCCGCGCGCACCGCCTGGATCCGGCACTGGTTCAGCGAGGGGCTGCGCATCGGCGAACTGCGCCTGGCCGGCGAGCCCGAGACCGGCCGGTTCTGCCATGGCGATAGCCCGACCTTCGCCGATCTCTGCCTGATGAGCCAGGTGATGGGCGCCAAGGGCTTTGGCATCGATATCACCGCGTTTCCGACTGTCCAGCGCATCGTCGATGCCTGCCTGGAGCTGCCGGAGATCGCCGCGGCACTGCCGTTGAAGCAGCCGGGCGCTCCAGCAAAGCATTAAGCGAGCACTCTTTTCTGAAGAAAAGAAGCAAAAGACTTTCAAACCTCAAGCGGACCTCTCTCCGGAGGAGCGCGTCAGCCGGTCAAAAGTTTTTTGGTTTTTTTTTCAAAAAAGAACCTCTTCCTACGAAATCTGCACCCGCACGTAAGACCCCGGCGCCGCTTCGATCCCGTCAGCCGGTGTGCGCGCCGCCACCGCCGCCCGCCCGCTCGGCCCGCCCTGCGCCGTCACCCAGCGCTGCCAGTCCGGCCACCACGAGCCGGCGATCTCCGTCGCGCCCTCGAACCACGCCTCTGCCGTCTCTGGCAGGTCGCTGTTCATCCAGTGGCTGTACTTGCCGCCCTCCGGCGGATTGACCACCCCGGCGATATGGCCGGACGCCGCCAGCACGAAGCGGTTCTTGCCGCCGAGCAGCCGCGTGCCGGCATAGGTCGTCTTCCACGGCGCGATATGGTCCTCGCGGGTGGAGAGGAAGTAGGCCGGTGTCTTGATGGTGCCGAGGTCGATCGGCGTGCCGTCCAGCGTGATGCCGCCGGGGGTGGAGAGCCTGTTCTCCTGATACATGTTGCGTAGGTAGAAGCTGTGCATGGTGGCCGGCATGCGGGTGCTGTCGCTGTTCCAGTAGAGCAGGTCGAACGGGAACGGGTCCTGGCCCAGCAGGTAGTTGTTCACGACGAACGACCAGATCAGGTCGTTGGCGCGCAACATGTTGAAGGTCGTGGCCATCTCCGTGCCTTCGAGGAAGCCGCGCTTGGCCATCTTCTCTTCCAGTGAGCGCAGCTGTTCCTCGTCGATGAACACGTTCAACTCGCCGGTCTCGCCGAAGTCGAGCATGCTGACGAAGAAGGTGGCGGATTTGATGCGGGTGTCGTTGTGCGCCGCCATCCAGGCGAGGGTGGCGCCCAGCAGCGTGCCGCCGAGGCAGTAGCCAATGGCGTTGACGGTCTTCTCGCCGGTCGCCTGTGTGATGGCGTCCAGCGCCGCCAGAATCCCCTCACGCATGTAATCGGCAAAACTCTTGTCGTGCAGGCTCTCGTCCGGGTTCACCCAGGAGATCATGAACACGGTGTGGCCCTGGCTGACCGCCCAGCGCACGAAGCTGTTCTTGGGGCGCAGATCGAGGATGTAGAACTTGTTGATCCAGGGTGGCACGATCAGCAGCGGCCGCTTCAGCACCGTCTCGGTGCTGGGCGTGTATTGGATGAGCTGCATCAGGTCGTTCTGATAGACCACCCGGCCGGGCGACACCGCGATGTTCTCGCCAAGCCGGAACGCCTCGGTGTCGGTCATCTTGATGCGCAGCTGTCCCTTGCCGCGTTCAAGGTCGCCCAGCAGGTTGTTGAGGCCGCGGATGAGGTTCTCGCCGCCGGTCTCGGCGGTCTTGCGCAGCACCTCGGGGTTGGTGAGCAGGAAGTTTGACGGGCTCATCGCATCGACGAACTGGCGCGAGTAGAAATCCACCTTCTGGGCGGTGTGCGGGTCGAGATCATCCACGTGGCTGACCACGTCGTGCACGTAGCGCGCCGAAAGCAGGTAGGACTGCTTGATGAAGTCGAAGACCTCGCTGTCCTTCCAGGCCTCGTCCTTGAAGCGCTTGTCCTTCGGGTCGGCCTGGATGACCGGCTCGGAGGCTTCGCCCATCATGCGCCGCGCGGTGTTCTGCCACAGCGTCATGTAGTCATGCCAGAAGCCGAGCTGGGCCTGGACCAGTTTGGCCGGGTTGGCCATCAGCTTGGTGGTCATCTCCAGGAAGGCGCTGCCGATATGCAGCGGGTCGGGGGTGCTGGGTCCTTCCTCGGCCTGGCGGCGCAGGAAATCAGCCACGATGCGCTGCGAGCGCTCGGCGATGCCGGCCATGGACTGGCTGATGGTGGCAGGATCCAGCGCCGGATTGCTGAGCAGCTCCGGAAGCCTGAAAGCGCCGTTTCCCGGCGTCTGTTGTTCGGCCATAGCGCACGTCCTTTCCGCGGACCCCGGTTGCGCGCTAGATGTCGGGGATCAGCGATGCAGCGCACCACCGGCCGGTATCGGCGCGAAACGGGACCGTTCCATGTCACTTGTGAGTCTTCGTCTCCGGCAGGGTGTTACAGAAGCAGCCGGTCGGGTTCAAGCGACGGTCTCGGCGGGCAGCCGTGTGGGTGGGACGCTGGTGCTGACCCTGCTGCTGGCGGGTTGCGGCACGGCGGAGAAGATGAGCCCGGTGGAGTGGTGGCACAATCTGGAGGGTGGGCCGATCGCGCAGGACCGGCCGCCGCCGCCGGCCGCGGATGCGCCGTATCCCAATCTTTCCACAGTGCCGCCCAGGCCGCCGGCGCCCGATCCTGCGGCGCGGGCGAAGCTGACCAGCGGGCTGGTGGCCGACCGCACCAACGCGCAGTACGCCGCAAGCCTGGCGCCGCTGCCGGCCCAGCCGATGCCACGGCCCAGGCCGGCGCCGCTGCCGCCCCAGCCGGCCGGCGATGATATCTCAACGGCCTCGCTGCCTGCGGCGACGGCGCCGAAGCTGCCGATGTCGGGTCCGCCGCGGCCGGCGCTGTCCGGTCCGCCGCAGCCGCCCTTGCCGAATGTGCCGATGACGCCGGTCAAAGCGGCGCCGACCGCCACGGTCGAGCAGGCGCCGCTGGCCGCGCCGATCCCCGATCCGCCCCTGGCGCCGCCGGCGCCGGCCACCTTCAGTCCGCCGCCGGCGCCGGCCACCTTCACTCCGCCGCCGGCGCCGGCCGCCGTCAGTTCGGCGCCGGGCGACGCGAAACGCTCCGGCACCGCGCGGATCGATGCGCCGCAGGCCGAGGCCACGCCGGCTGCCCCGCTGTCGGGCCTGCCGCCGGTGCCGAGCGTGCCGCCGCCGCCGGCCGCCCTGCCGGGTCTGCCGGCCGGCACCCTGCCCACGCCGCCGCCGGTGGCACCGCCGCCGCCGCCGCCGCCCAAGGCCGCCCCCTCGGGTGCGCCGGTGCTGGTGGCCTTCCCGCCGGGCTCCTCCACGTTGCCGGTGGAATCGCTGGTCAGCCTCAAGCTGCTGGCCCGCAGCCGCGGGGATGCCAGCATCGTCATCGTGGGCTATGGCGACACGACATCCGCCGATGCCACGGCCCAGTCCGCCGCCATGCCACTCGCCCTGGCGCGGGCGCGGGCGATCGCCGCCAACCTGCTCGCCGCCGGTGTTCCGGCGGGATCGCTGCGGATCACCGCAGAGGCGCAGGGGCAGGGTGGCGCTGCACGCCTGACGAACTGATCCCCAGCGCCGGACGGAGAAGCTAGAGTTTCGTTCGAATCGCCCCTGTCTGCCGCCCACCCCATGCCCGCAATCTGGACCGAAGTGACATGCCCGAAGAGTTTCACCGCATCCGCCGCCTGCCGCCCTACGTGTTTGCCGAGGTCAACAAGGCCAAGGCCAAGTATCGCGCCGCCGGGGAGGACATCATCGATCTCGGCATGGGCAATCCGGACAGCGCCACGCCGCCGCATATCGTGGCCAAGCTGGTCGAGGCGGTGGCCGATCCGCGCACGCATCGCTATTCCGTCAGCAAGGGCATTCCCGGCCTGCGCCGGGCGCTGGCCGCCTATTACCAGCGCCGGTTCGACGTGAAGCTCGACCCCGAGACCGAGGTGGTGGCGACGCTGGGCTCCAAGGAGGGCCTGGCCAACCTCGCCGCCGCCATCACCAGCCCGGGCGACACCATCCTGGTGCCCAACCCGTCCTACCCGATCCATCAGTTCGGCTTCATCATCGCCGGCGCCTCGGTGCGCTCGATCCCGGCCACACCGGATGACGAGATGCTGGAGGCGCTGGACAAGGCCGTGCGGCATTCCGTGCCGAAGCCCACGGCGCTGATCGTCAACTTTCCGTCCAACCCGACCGCCTATCTCGCCGACCTCGATTTCTACGCCAAGATCGTCGCGTTCTGCCACAGGCATGAGATCTGGATCATGTCCGATCTCGCCTATTCCGAAATCTATTTCGGCGACCGGGTGCCACCCTCGATCCTGCAGATCGACGGTGCCAAGGACATCGCCGTCGAGTTCACCTCGCTGTCGAAGACCTATTCGATGCCAGGCTGGCGCATGGGCTTCGCCGCCGGCAATCCGCGCCTGATCGACGCGCTGACACGGATGAAGTCGTATCTCGACTACGGCGCCTTCGCACCCATCCAGATCGCGGCGACGGCCGCACTGAACGGCCCGCAGGATTGTGTGGCCGAGATGCGCGAGCTGTACCGTGACCGGCGCGATGTGCTGATCCGCGGCCTCCACGCGGCGGGGTGGGACGTGCCGAGCCCCGAAGGCTCGATGTTCGCTTGGGCACCCATCCCCGAGAAGTTCGCCCACATGGGCAGCGTCGCCTTCTCCAAGCTGCTGCTGGACAAGGCGCGGGTGGCGGTGGCGCCGGGCATCGGCTTTGGCGAGCACGGCGACACGCATGTGCGCATCGCGCTGGTGGAGAACACCCACCGGCTGCGCCAGGCGCTGCGCAGCATCCGCGCGTTTCTGCAGACCGACAACGCCGCGCCCGCGCTGAGCGACGAGCCGGCCATGGAGCATCACGCGTGAGCAAGCCTCTTTCGGTTGGCCTGGCCGGACTGGGCACCGTCGGCGCCGGCGTTGTCGCCATGCTGCGCGCCAACGCCGATCTCGTCGCCGCCCGTGCGGGCCGTCCCGTCGTCGTCACCGCCGTCTCGGCGCGCGATCGCACGCGCGACCGTGGCATCGAGCTGGGCGGCCTGCGCTGGTTCGACGATCCGGTGGCGATGGCGTCCGATCCGTCGCTGGATGTCGTCGTCGAGGTGATGGGCGGGTCCGACGGGCCTGCGCGCGCGCTGGTGGAGACAGCGCTTTCGGCGGGCAAGCCGGTGGTGACCGCCAACAAGGCCCTGATCGCGGTGCATGGTGCGGCGCTGGCGGGTCTTGCCGAGCGCACCGGAACGACCCTGGCGTTCGAGGCGGCGGTGGCCGGCGGCATTCCCGTCATCAAGGCGCTGCGCGAGGGGCTTGCCGGCAACCGCATCTCCCGGGTGGCCGGCATTCTCAACGGCACCTGCAACTATATCCTCACCGTCATGCGCGAGCATGGGCGTGACTTCGCGGATGTGCTCGCCGATGCGCAGAAGCTCGGCTACGCCGAGGCCGATCCCGCGTTCGACATCGACGGTATCGACGCCGCCCACAAGCTTGCGATCCTGGCAGCGCTCGCTTTCGGCCGGCCGGTGGCGTTCGATGCGGTGCATGTCGAGGGTATTCGGGGCGTTTCGGCGCTGGACATGGGTTTTGCCGCCGAGCTCGGCTACCGTATCAAGCTGCTCGGCATCGCGCGCCAGACCGAGGCCGGCGTGGCGGCGCGGGTGCATCCCTGCATGGTGCCGCAGGCGTCACCGATCGCGTGCGTGGACGGCGTGTTCAACGCCGTGGTGGCGGAGGGCGATTTCGTCGGCCGGGTGATGCTGGAAGGCCGCGGCGCAGGTGCCGGCCCCACCGCCTCGGCCGTTGTGGCCGACCTCGTGGACATTGCGCGCGACCGGGTGACACCCGTGTGGGGCGCAGGCTCCGGTGATCTGTCCAACGCGCCCTCGGTCGGCATGGAGGCGCATGTCGGCGCCTATTACCTGCGGCTGATGGTGGTCGACCGTCCGGGGGTGATCGCGGACGTGACCGCGGCGCTGCGCGATGCCGGAGTGTCGCTCGGCAGCATGCTGCAGCGCGGCCGTGCGCCGGGCGAGGCGGTGCCGGTGGTGCTGGTCACGCATGAGACCCGCGAGAGCAGCATGCTGGCCGCACTGGCGCGGATCTCGGCGCTGGACAGCGTGATCGAAAAGCCGGCTTTAATTCGTATAGAACAAGGTTAAGAAGTTCTCTTTTGAAAAAAGAACCAAAAAACTTCCATATGGCTGACGCTCTCCGCCGGAGAGAGGTCCGCTCCAACGCATAAAAGTTTTTTGCTTCTTTTTTTCAAAAAAGAAGACCTTCCTTCCTCAGGAGCCTTCCATGTCCCACGACGTCGAACAAAAGACCGACCGCAACCTCGCCCTCGAACTGGTCCGCGTCACCGAGGCGGCCGCCCTGGCCGCGTCGCGCTGGATGGGCAAGGGCAAGAAGAACGAGGCCGACGGCGCCGCGGTGGAAGCCATGCGCCGCGCCTTCGACAGTGTCGCTATCGACGGTACCGTGGTGATCGGCGAGGGCGAGATGGACGAGGCGCCGATGCTGTTCATCGGTGAGAAAGTGGGGCAGGGCGGCCCCGCCATGGACATCGCCGTCGATCCGCTGGAAGGCACCACACTGACAGCCAAGGGAGGACCGAACGCCTGCGCCGTGCTGGCGCTGGCCGAGCGCGGCAACTTCCTGCACGCGCCTGACGTCTACATGGACAAGATCGCCGTCGGCGGCGGGCTTCCCCGCGGCGTGGTCGATCTCGACGCGCCGGTGCAGGAGAACCTGCGCAACCTGGCGCTGGCGAAGAAATGCGATATCTCCGACCTGGTGATGTGCACGCTGGACCGCGACCGCCACAAGGAGATCATCGCCAAGACGCGCGAAGCGGGGGCGCGCATCATCCTGATCAGCGACGGCGACGTGGCCGGCGTCATCGCCACCACCCAGCCGGAATCCGGCGTGGATATCTACATGGGCTGGGGCGGCGCGCCCGAGGGCGTGCTGGCGGCTGCGGCTCTGCGCTGCGTCGACGGTCAGATCCAGGGCCGGCTGATCTACGAGTCCGACGAGCAGCGCCAGCGCGCCATCGCCATGGGCCACACCGACTCCGACAAGAAGTTCGACATCTACGACATGGCCAAGGGCGACGTGATGTTCGCGGCCACCGGTGTGACCAGCGGCAGCTTCCTCAAGGGCGTGCGCCGCTCGGGCACCGGCGCCTTCACCCATTCGCTGGTGATGCGCAGCAAGTCCGGCACGGTGCGGTTCATCGAGGCGTATCACAACTTCACGACGAAGACCTGGGCCCAGCATTGAGCAAGGTAGGCAAGTGGAAGCAAGGTCTGCTTTTCTGAAGAAAAGAAGCAAAAGACTTTTATCCGCCAGGTGCACCCCGTTCGAAGGTGCGCGTCAGCCTGATAAAAGTTTTTTGGTTCTTTTTTTCAAAAAAGAACCGCTTGCCTTTTGAGTAGCTCGGCAAGCTTCCTCGGCGACCGCGTCAGCCTCTCCGGCCGACGCTGGCTGTGGCGCGAGGCGGAGCCGCGCCTGGGCCAGGCGATCGCCCAGCGGCTCGATCTGCCGGAGATCCTCGGCCGCCTGCTGGCCGCACGCGGCGTGGCGCCGGAGCTGGCGGCTGATTTCCTCGACCCCAGCCTGCGCGCGCTGATGCCCGACCCATCGACGATGATCGACATGGACCGCGCCGCCGCACGCCTGGCCCAGGCCGTCCAGGACAGCGAGACCGTGGGTGTGTTCGGCGACTACGACGTCGACGGCGCCTGCAGCGGCGCGGTGATGACGCTGCTGCTGCGCGGCCTCGGCTGTCCGGTGCTCACCCACGTGCCGCACCGGATGAGCGAGGGCTACGGCCCAAATGCGCCGGCCCTGGCCGGGCTGGTGTCGCGCGGCGCACGTCTGATCGTGTGCGTGGACTGCGGCACGGCGGCGGCCGACGTGCTGGCCACGCTGGCCGGGCGGGCCGATGTGATCGTGCTCGACCATCACGCGGCGCAGGGGGCGATCCCGCCGGTGCTTGCCGTGGTCAACGCCAACCGGCCGGACTGTGCGTCCGGGCTGCGCGGCCTGTGTGCGGCCGGTGTCGCGTTCATGGCGGCTGTGGCCACGCAGCGTGTGCTGCGCCGTGCCGGATATTTCGCCGCGCGGCCGGAGCCGGACCTCAGGCAGCTGCTCGACCTCGTGGCGCTGGCCACGGTGTGCGACGTGATGCCGCTGACCGGCCTCAACCGCGCCTTCGTCACGACGGGGCTGAAGGTGCTGGCGCGGCGCGGCCGGCCGGGCCTGGCCGCGCTGATGGAGGTGGCCAAGGTGACGGAGATCCCCACCGCCATGAGCCTGGGCTGGGCGCTGGGGCCGCGCATCAACGCCGCCGGCCGCATCAGCGAGGCCGATCTGGGGCTGCGCCTGCTGCTGGCCGAGGACACGCTGGAGGCTCGCCACCTCGCCGCCACCTTGGACAGCATCAACCGCACCCGCCAGACGGTCGAGGCCGACATGCTGGAGTCCGCCATGGTCCAGGCGCAAACCCAGATCGACGCCGGCCATGCCGCGGTTCTGGTGGCCGGTGCCGAATGGCATCCCGGTGTCGTTGGTATCGTGGCTGGCCGGATCAAGGAGAAATTCAACCGTCCGGCCTGCGTCGCGGCGCTGGCGGACCAGATGGCCAAGGGCTCCGGCCGCTCGGTGCCGGGCATCGATCTCGGCGCCGCGGTGATCGCCGCCCGCGCGCATGGCCTGCTGACCAGCGGCGGCGGCCACATGATGGCGGCCGGCTTCGGCCTCCACGAGCGGGATCTGCCGGCGTTTCACCGTTTCCTCGACGAGCGCCTGGCTGCGGCCGCGCTGCTGCCCTCGGCGGCCGATCTGCGGGTGGAGGGAACGATGTCGGTGGATGGCTGCTCGCTCGACCTCGCCCAGCAGCTGCACCGGCTGGCGCCGTTCGGTCCTGGGAACGAGGAGCCGATGCTGGTGCTGCCGCGGGTGCGGGTGGCGCGGTCGGAGCGGATCGGCGCGGAGGGCACGACGATTCGCGCCTTTCTGGAGGGCGAGGGCGGTGGGCGGCTCAAATCGGTGATGTTCCGGGCGGGTGATGGTCCGGTGGCCCAGGCGCTGCTGTCGCGCGACGGCGGCGCGTTGCATGTGGCGGGTCATTTTCGGGCGGAATCGTGGAACGGTCGGGTCACTGTCGGGTTCATGATCGTGGACGCGGCGCAACTCTGACCTTTGCCGCTTGACCCGCTGCACAAGCTCGGCTACCCAGCCGCCTCGCCTGCGTCCCGTTCGTCTAGAGGCCTAGGACACTGCCCTTTCACGGCGGCGACACGAGTTCGAATCTCGTACGGGATACCAGGCGATCCCCAACGACGCCCGTTCGCGACCCGCCCAGGCCGCCTCAAACCTGGCCCAGCCGCTGCCCATAGGGCGCCGGGGCCTGACCATAGGCAACCAGCGCGGCCCGTAGCCGAACCACGTTCGGCGTGGCCGCAGCCTCGTCCGGAATCGCACCCAAGCTCGCCACCGGCCCCTCCGCCGCCGTGGCGCTGCCGGACTGGCGCGGGGGCATTGCAACCGGCAGCGGCACCGCGGCAGCGACCGGCAGAGCAGGTGCATCGCTGATCAGGCCGAGATCGGCCATCACATCATGCGCCACATGGTCGAGATCGATCCCCGCGACATGCTGCATCAGACTGCTGACCGCACTGATCGCAGCCCCGATCGGCCCGCCCAGCAGCCCGCCGACCAAAATCGAGCCGATCGTGCGGACCGATTCAGGCGGGGTGTCACCGGTGATGGCCCGGTAAATTGTGCCGACCCCCGGCAAATATTGCAGGGGGTTCAGTGCTGACAGCACATCACGGAAATCCGTCTCATGGGCCGGGGCGGTGAGCGGCGCCCTGGAATCATTGGGCAATGCTGCGGCGGTGCTGACGGACGGCGTGACCATGAGAGACCCTGCGGCTGAGATGTCCGCATGGCGTTGCACACGCCGTGCCGGCACATCCCGTGCCGGCACACGCCGCCCCCGACACGGCGAGGCCCTTCCACCATTGGCGAAGCCCGATCGCTGGCCTAGCATCCCCTCAACAACGGACAAAAAACACCGCGAGGGACGATCCCATGACCAACATGCTGTTCATCATGTCCGACGAGCACAACCGCCGGATCATGGGCTGTGCCGGTCACGACATGATCAGAACCCCGCATATGGACGCGCTGGCCGCCCGCGGCGTCCGCTTCACCGATGCCTACTGCAACTCGCCCATCTGCGTCCCCTCGCGCGCCAGCTTCGCCACCGGCACCTACCCCTACCAGAACCGCTTCTGGGACAACGCCATCCCCTATGACGGCTCCATTCCCACCTGGCACCACCGCGTGCGCGCCGCCGGCGGCATCGCCACCTCCATCGGCAAGCTGCATTTCCGCAGCACCGACGACGACAACGGCTTCACCGAGGAGGTCATGCCCCTGCACGTGGTGGACGGCCAGGGCGACCTGCTCGGCCTGCTGCGTGACCCAGACGCGCCGCCCCGCAAAGCCGCCCTGCGCCTGGCCGAGGAGGCCGGCCCCGGCGACAGCTCCTACCAGCGCTATGACGACCGCATCGTCACCGCCGCGGTGGCATGGCTGCACCAACGCGCCGCCGCCGCCGATGGCCGACCCTGGACGTTGTTCGTCTCCCTGGTCTGCCCGCATTTCCCTCTGCTCTCCCGCGAGGAATGGTACCGCCTCTACCCCGAGCCCGACATCCCGATGCCGCCGTTCTACGCCCAGAACGAGCGCCCCCGGCATCCCTGGATCGAGGCCATGCGCCGCACCGCCATCTACGACGAGGCCTTCAACGAGGAACGCATCCGCCGCGCCATCGCCGCCTATTTCGGCATGGTCACATTCCAGGACGACAATCTCGGCAAGCTCATGCAGGCGCTCGATGAAACCGGCCTCACCGCCACCACCCGCGTCATCTACACCTCCGACCACGGCGACAATCTCGGCGCCCGCGGCCTGTGGGGCAAATCCAACATGTACGAGGACTCCGCAGGAATCCCGATGCTGATGGCCGGACCGCGCGTGCCCGAAGGCGTGATCTGCCGCGAGCCCGTCTCCCTCGTCGACGCCTTCCCCACCATCCTCGCCACCCTCGGCATCGAACCCACCCCCGAGGATCGCGCGCTGCCCGGGCACGACCTGCTCGACATCGTCAAAGGCCACGCAACCGAGCGCACCGTGTTCAGCGAATACCACGCCTCCGGTGCCGTCTCCGGCGCCTTCATGATCCGCCGCGGCCGCCACAAGCTCGTCTATTACGCAGGCTTCCCCCCCCAGCTGTTCGACCTCGTGGCCGACCCCTGGGAAGCCCGCGACCTCGCCCACGAGCCAGGCTATGCCGGCCTGCTGGCCGACTGCATCGCCGACCTGCGCCGCATCTGCGACCCCGATTCCGTCGACGCGCAGTGCAAATCCGACCAGGCCGCCCGCATCGCCCAGGCCGGCGGGCGCGACGCCATCATCGCCCGCGGCACCTTCGGCCATTCCCCCGTGCCGGGAGACACGCCGATCTACGCCTGATCAACACAGCGCCAGCCCCGATCAACAGGGGCGGCCGGGAAAGGGAGCCCGCCATGTGGACCGATCACCTGAAGCGTCCCTCCAACAGCCGCTGGATGCGCATCCTCGGCGTCGCCTTCGTCATGTATGTGCTGTCCTATATCGACCGCACCAACATCGCCATGGCCATCCCCGCGATGCGCACCGATCTGGGCATGAGCGCCACCGCCATCGGCTTCGCCACCAGCATGTTCTTCTGGGGATACCTCATCCTCCAGGTGCCCACCGGCCGCCTCGCAGGCGTCTGGAGCGCCAAGAAGGTCATCACCCTCCAACTGATGGTCTGGTGCCTCGTCTCCATGTCCACCGCCTGGGTCACCACCGAGGCCCAGCTCATCGCCAACCGCTTCCTCCTCGGCATCGCCGAGGGCGGCGTGCTCACCTGCACCATCGTGCTGATCCGCGCCTGGTTCACCCGCGCCGAACGCGCCCGCGCCAACACCATGTTCCTGCTCAGCCTCGCCGTCGCACCGGTCATCGCCAACCCCGTCTCCGGCTTCATCCTCGAACACGCCACCTGGCGCACCATGTTCCTCGCCGAGGCCTTGCCCGCCATCATCTGGGGCTTCGTCTGGTGGTGGGCCATCGCCGACACCCCGCGTGACGTCACCTGGCTCGATCCCGAGGAAAAACGCCGCCTCCTGGCCGACCTCGCCGTGGAATCCACCCAGGCCGGCCCCGCCAAAGGCCACTGGCTCACCACGCTGTGGCAGCCGGCCGTGCTCCTCCTCGCCCTCTACAACTTCCTCGCCCTGATGGCAGAATGGGGCGTGAACTTCTGGCTGCCCACGGTGCTGAATGAAACCGGCCTCGGTATCGGCACCGTCGGCATGTTGGCGGCACTCCCCTACGCACTCGGCATCATCATGATGGTCATCGTCGCCCGCAGCTCAGACCGGATGCAGGAGCGAAAATGGCACATGATCCTGGCCACCGCCTTCTCCGGCCTCTTCCTCCTCTGCGCCCAGTTCGCCACCGGCGCCCTCGGCGTCTTCGGCACCGTGCTCTTCCTCTGCCTCGCGATCGGTTCCTTCCTCGGCCGCTTCGGCCCGTTCTGGACCCTGCCGGCCGAAGTGCTGCCACCCGCCGTGGCCGGCGTCGGCATCGGCCTCATCAACGGCACCGGCAATCTCGGCGGAACCGTCGGCCCGTATTTCTTCGGCGCCGTGCGAGACGCCACCGGCAGCTTCACCCTGGCCCTCACCGTGGCCGGCATCTCCCTCATCCTGGGCAGCCTGGTCGCCATCCCCATCCAGGCACGACGGCCATCGGTCATCGCAGCGCAATGAACACACCCGGCCCTGTCACCTGCTGTTCCGCACCCGCGCGAGACGCCCCCCGCCAGCCCCCCCCGCCGCCCGCCTAGATCGGAAGAG
>JBBILI010000028.1:0-73140 GCA_037445025.1 Rhodospirillales bacterium | reverse complement strand
CAGCAGCAGCAGCAGCAGCAGCAGCAGCAGCAGCAGCAGAAGCAGCAGCAGCAGCAGCAGCCGCCGCCGCCGCCGCCGCCGCCGCCGCCGCCGCCCCGTCCCGCACCCCGGCCGAAACCGCCGGCGCCGAAGCCCAAGCCCGCGCCGCCACCACCTGTGTCCGCGCCGCCACCGCCACCGCCGCCATCGGAACCGGCCCCCGGCGTGGCCGAGGCCGCGGCCCAGCTGATGCGCGCCCGCGCGACCTACGCGTCAAAGATCATCCAGGAGATCCGCAAGCATCAGATTGCCACGGAAGGGCTGGGCTCGGTCCAGATCGCCTTCACCATCAGCGCCACCGGCGAGATGGTGTCAGTGACGGTGGCCCGGTCCTCCGGCAACGCCGAGCTCGATTCCGCGGCGCTGCGCATGGTCCGCGCCGCCCGCCCGGGCCCGCCGCCGGACGGTGTGTTCAGCAGCCGCACCACC
Organism: Rhodospirillales bacterium; assembly: GCA_037445025.1. GTDB lineage: Bacteria > Pseudomonadota > Alphaproteobacteria > Acetobacterales > Acetobacteraceae > CAIQQQ01. The sequence goes on along the minus strand of JBBILI010000028.1, from coordinate 72,672 downwards.
ATCAACTTCGTCAACAACTGATACCAACGGCCGTGATCGATGACTCTTCCATCGATCACGGCCGTTGGTATCGCGCGCCGGGTTGGCCGGCGGCGGCGCGCCAAACCAAGACTCATACCCACGGTCATTCTTCATGACCGTGGGTATGATCCCGGCCGTCAGGCCGGGCCCTGAAAGGCCGGCAGCAGCAGATCCTTCAGCACCACCAGCGGCGCCCGCCATTGGTCCGGCGTGTCGTAGTTGCCGGCCGTGACCACCACGGCCAGGTCGAGCCGCGGCACCAGAAACAGCCGCTGGCCGCCATTGCCGATCGCACTCACCGTCGGCTCCCACTGCACGCCGCCGGCACGGTCATCCATCGGCGTCGCACCGAGATACCAGTGATAGCCATAGCGCCGCCCATCCGGCAGCGACACGCAGGGCGTGAACGCCCGCCCCAGCCAGTCCGCCGGGATCAATGGCTGCCCGTGCCAACGCCCCTGGTCCAGCAGCACCACGCCGATGCGCGCGAGATCTAGCGGCCGCAGCCGCAGGCCGGAGGCCGCACTCGCCACCCCGTCACGCCCGTGATGCCAAATGGCGCCGGAGATGCCCAGCGGCGCGAACAGCGCCGCCTCGGCGAAGTCATGCAGGCTCTGCCCGGTGCCGTCGGCGATCAGCCGGGCCAGCAGCGCCGTGGCGCCGCCGTTGTAGATCCAGCGCTGCCCCGGCGGCGCGACGATGCGGCACGCCAGCACGAACCGGCAGCGATCCTCCGCCCGATCCATGGCGATCTCGCTGTTGCGCGGATCGGAATACGGCAGGCTCATCTCGTCCCATTCCGTGCCGAGCGTCATCGACAGGGCATGCGCCACCGTCAGGCGCTGGCGGTCAGGGTCGGCCGCCAGATCGGCATAGGCGGGAAACTGCGCCAGCAGCGGCGCCTCGGGCGGCGGCACGCGCCCCTGGCCGAGTGCCATGCCATACAGCAGGCCCACGATGCTCTTGCTGACCGAGCGCAAGTCATGCGGCGTCTCGGCGGTGAAGCGCACCACGCCGAGCGGCTTCGCCCGCAGCGAATCGACGCCGGCGAAATAACGTTCCAGGAACACCTGCCCGCCGCGCACGGCCACCACGCCATGCACATTGCCCAGCAGCCCCGCCTCGCGGATGGTCTCGAGCCGATCGGCCAGGTCAGCGGCAAATCCAGCCTGCGCGGCGGTGCATGACGGCAGCATGGCGATGGTCCTTGGCGGGTTGGCATACCACCTGGTGGACGAGCCTATGGCGCGCCCCGGCGAATGCCAACCGCAACGCTGCGCCGGCGCAGCGTTGCGCGCACGACGTCACCCCCGCCGGTGTCAATCCGGATGGACGTCCAACATTGCATCCATGCTGCAACTGCGTTGACCCGTCAGGGGCACAGGTCTATGCCAAGCCCCGTCTGGCCAGGAGAAAATGTGGATGAAGGACGTACGCGAGGCGCTGTTCGTGGGCACCACCACCGACGGCCGAACGGTGCGCCGGCCGCTGTCCCCGCATCTGCAGATCTACAAGCCGCAGATCACCTCGGCCCTGTCCATCTTCCACCGCATCACCGGCGTGGCGCTCTCCTTCGGCACCTTGGTGCTGGTGTGGTGGCTGGTCGCCGCGGCCACCTCGGACGCCGCCTTCGCCACGGTGTCGATGGTGCTGCACACCTGGGTCGGCCATCTCGCCCTGTTCGGATGGACGGCGGCGCTCTGGTATCATTTCTGCGCCGGCATCCGCCATCTGGTGTGGGATTCCGGGCACGGCTTCGAACTGCCGGACGTTCACACATCCGGCGCGGCCGTGATCGGCGCCACCGCCGTGCTCACGCTGCTGACCTGGCTGGTCGGCATCATCATCGTCTGAGGACCGACATCATGTCCAAATCCCCCACCCAGACGATCATGCGCTCCACCCTCGGCCGCGCCCGCGGCCTGGGGGCCGCGAAATCCGGCACCGCGCACTGGTGGGCCGAGCGCGTCACCTCCGTCGCCCTGGTGCCGCTGACGTTGTGGTTCGTGCTCGCCCTCTACCGCCTCGCCGGCATCCCGGCCGCCGAGGTCGCGCACTGGGTGGCCAACCCGGTGAACGCAACCCTGCTGCTCGCGTTGATCGTGGTGACCTTCCATCACATGGCGCTGGGGTTGCAGGTCGTTCTGGAAGACTACATCCACATAGAGAAGACGCGGCTGGCGGCGATCCTGGCCATGAAGGCCGGCACCTATCTGCTGGCCATCGCCGCCATCGTCTCGGTGCTGAAACTGGCCGTCATCGGCTGAACCTTTTCGGGCGGACCTCGATATGAACGCGATCACCAAGCCCTCGACCGGCGCCTACACCATCATCGACCATACCTACGATGTGGTCGTCGTCGGCGCCGGCGGCGCCGGCCTGCGTGCCACGCTCGGCATGGGCGCCGCGGGGCTGAAAACCGCCTGCATCACCAAGGTGTTCCCCACCCGCAGCCACACCGTGGCCGCCCAGGGCGGCATCGGCGCCGCCCTCGGCAACATGGGCGAGGATGACTGGCGCTGGCACATGTACGACACCGTCAAAGGGTCGGACTGGCTCGGCGACCAGGATGCCATCGAATACATGTGCCGCGAGGCGGTGCCGGCGATCTATGAGCTGGAACATTTCGGCGTGCCGTTCAGCCGCACCGAGGACGGCCGCATCTACCAGCGCCCCTTCGGCGGCCACATGCAGGATTACGGCAAAACCCCCGCCATGCGCGCCTGCGCCGCCGCCGACCGCACCGGCCACGCCATCCTGCACACGCTGTATCAGCAGAGCCTGAAGCACCAGGTCGAGTTCTTCGTCGAATATTTCGCGCTCGACCTCATCATGAACGAGGAAGGTGCCTGCGTCGGCGTGATGGCCTGGTGCCTGGAAGACGGCTCCATGCACCGCTTCCGCGCGCAGACCGTGGTGCTCGCCACCGGCGGCTACGGCCGCGCCTACCTGTCCTGCACCTCGGCCCACACCTGCACCGGTGACGGCGGCGGCATGGCGCTGCGCGCCGGCCTGCCCACGCAGGACATGGAGTTCGTGCAGTTCCACCCCACCGGCATCTTCCCCGCCGGCTGCCTGATCACCGAGGGTGCGCGCGGCGAAGGCGGCTACCTCACCAACTCCGAAGGCGAGCGCTTCATGGAGCGCTATGCCCCGACCGCGAAGGACCTCGCCTCGCGCGACGTCGTCAGCCGCTCGATGACGCTGGAGATCAACGCCGGCCGCGGCGTGGGCCCGAACAAGGACCACATCCTGCTGCATCTCGAACATCTCGGTGCCGACCTGCTGCATGAACGCCTGCCCGGCATCTCCGAAACCGCCAAGGTATTCGCCGGCGTCGACGTGACCAAGGAAGCCATCCCGGTGCTGCCGACCGTGCACTACAACATGGGCGGCATTCCCACGAACTACCACACCGAGGTGCTGCGCCCGACCGCGTCCAACCCCGACGCGGTGGTGCCCGGCCTGATGGCGGTCGGTGAGGCCGCCTGCGTGTCCGTCCACGGCGCCAACCGCCTCGGCACCAACTCGCTGCTCGACCTCGTGGTGTTCGGCCGCGCCGCTGCCCACCGCGCCGCCGAAACCGTGAAACCCGGCGCCAGCCAGCCGGCGCTGCCGCCCCGCGCCGGCGAGCGCTCGCTGGACCGTCTGGACCGCACCCGCCACGCCAAGGGCTCCACCAAGGTGGCCACGCTGCGCGACACGATGCAGCGCACCATGCAGGCCCATGCCGCGGTGTTCCGCAGCTCCGAGAGCCTCACCCAGGGCGTGGACAAGATGACCCGGCTGTGGCGCGACCTGTCGGACATACAGGTCACCGACCACAGCCTGATCTGGAACAGCGACCTCGTGGAAGCGATGGAGCTGGACAATCTGATGGGCAACGCCATCACCACCATGGTCTCGGCCGAGGCCCGCAAGGAAAGCCGTGGCGCCCAGGCGCATGACGACTTCCCCGACCGCGACGACGCCGAGTGGATGAAGCACACGCTGTCGACCTGCGACGACAACGGCAACGTCAAGCTCAGCTATCGCCCGGTGAAGATGCAGACGCTGACCAACGAAGTGTCGGTGTTCCCGCCCAAGAAGCGCGTCTACTGAGAGGGCACTGACACATGGCCGAATTCACCCTGCCCGCGAACTCCAAGATCCAGAAGGGCGCCGTCCACACCGCCCAAGGTGCCGCCCGCAAAAAGGCCTTCAGCATCTATCGCTGGAACCCGGATGACGGGAAAAACCCGCAGATGGACACGTTCGAGATCGATCTCGACAAATGCGGGCCCATGGTTCTGGACGCGCTGATCAAGATCAAGAACGAGGTCGACCCGTCACTGACCTTCCGCCGCTCCTGCCGCGAAGGCATCTGCGGCTCCTGCGCCATGAACATCGACGGCACCAACACCCTCGCCTGCCTCAAGCCGATCGAGGACGTGAAGGGCGAGGTGCGCATCAACCCGCTGCCGCACATGCCCGTCATCAAGGACCTGGTGCCCGACCTCACCCAGGCCTACGCGCAATATCGCAGCGTCGAGCCGTGGCTGCAGTCCGACACGCCGGCCCCGCCGGACGGCGAGCGCCGCCAGTCCAAGGAAGAGCGCGCCAAGATGGACGGCATGTGGGAGTGCATCCTGTGCTTCTGCTGCACCACCTCCTGCCCGAGCTACTGGTGGAACGGTGACCGCTACCTCGGCCCGGCAACCCTGCTGGCCGCCTATCGCTGGATCGCCGACAGCCGTGACGAGCGCACCGGCGAGCGTCTCGACGCGCTGCAGGACCCGTTCAAACTGTATCGCTGCCACACCATCATGAACTGCACCCAGACCTGCCCCAAGGGCCTCAACCCCGCCCGCGCGATCGGCGAGATCAAGACCCTGATGCTCGAACGGCAAGCCTAAGCCCATGTTCAACGGCGACCTGGCCTCGCCAAAAGGCCGGGCCGCCGCCTGGATCGACAGCCTGTTCGTCGACCACGCGGTGTTCCGGACGATCTGGGACAATTTCGGCGTTGTCGTGCCCGGCAAGCTGTACCGGGTGAACCATCCCACGCCCGGCCGCCTGGCGCGGCTGAAGCAGCGGCTGGGGCTGGTGACGCTGATCAACCTGCGCGGCCACCGCAAATGCGGCAGCGACGCCTTGTCCCGTGAAGCGGCCGCACGGCTCGGGCTGATCCATATCGACATGGCGTTCGAAAGCCGCGGCGCGCCGCATCGCGACCGCATCCTGCGCTTCGCCGAGATCTATCGCACGCTGCAGGCGCCGGCACTGATGCACTGCAAATCCGGCGCGGACCGCGCCGGGCTGGCCTCGGGTCTTGCCATCCTGTTCGAAGGCGGCACGGCGGCCGAGGCGCAGAAGCAGCTGTCGCTGCGCTTCGGCCATTTCAGCAAATCGAACACCGGCATCCTCGACGCGTTCTTCCTGCATTACGCGACGGTTGCGGAAGGGCGGATGCCGTTCCTGGACTGGGTCCGCGACGAGTACGACGAGACGGCGCTGCGCCAGAATTTCCGCGCCCACGGACTTTCCAGCTTTATCAACGATCGTATCCTGGTCCGCGAGTGACGTTGTTTACCTTGGGTTAACGCATTCCTCTCTATTCTGGCCCTCGGATGACGTGGCGGCGCGCCATGTCGTGTTCGAAAGAACGATCGATGGACCAAAATGGGCCAGTTCAGTTTGCGTCACATTTGGGCGGCATCTCGGATGCGGCCGACGAAGCTGCGCCTGCGAGTGACTTCGGGCGTGTCGGTGCCGTCTTCACGATGCTGCTGATCTTCGCGGCACTCGGGGCCCTGGCCTCCGGCGCCAACTGGCCGATGGATTCGGGACAGCGCAACATCCTGCTCGTGGCCGCCGGGCTCGGGCTGCTGGGGGCCATCAGCGGTCTCGCCACAGCCCTGCTGCGACGCGCGGCGCCCGAGCCGTCGGACCGCGCGGCCCCCATGATGGAACGTCTGCAAAGCTTGGCCAACGCACTCGCCACCCAGGTCTCGGCCAATCAGACCACGCTGCTGCGCACCCAGGATCACAGCGCCGCCCTGCTCTCCGCCCTGGTCCAGGCGGATCAGCGGCTGCAGCGCGCCGCCGCCCAGGCCGAGCAGCACAACACGGCACGCCTGGCGGGCGAGGAAGGCCACTCCGGATCATCCGTCTCCACCGCCATGACCGAGGCCATGCTGCGGATCGCCGACATCACCACCCGCACCGCCCGCCAGGTGGAGCGGCTGGAGCGTGTGCTCCCCGAACTGCTCCAGGCCGTGACGGTGATGCATGGCGACACCGCCCCGCCGGCGGTGTTCGACCGGCTGGCGACCGCCCTCACCCAGGCCGAGGCGATCTCGACCGCCAGCGAGCGGGTCGGCGGCCAGATGGCGACCCTGCCCGGCATCGCCGCACGTTTCGAGGATCTGCACGCCGCACTCGCCGGCCTCGGCGAGCAGATGCAGGCGGTGCTGCAGGCCAACCTGACCGCGGCCCAGCCGCAGATCGGCACCCTGGCCGATGCCGTGCTGGCGATCGCCAACCGGATCGAGTCACTGAACCTGCGTGTCGAGACCGCCTCGGGCGCCATCGGCGCCGCCGGGGACGGCATCTCGTCGGCCGCCTGTGTGCTCTCCGAGCTGACCGACGAAACCCTGCCGCGCGCCCTGTTCGAAACCGCCGAGGCCACGCAGCTGATGCAGGCCGCCAGCGCCGAACTGGCCCGGCACCTCGATATGTCGCTGCGCGACATCCCCGACGAGCTCAGCCCGGTGCTGTCGCGCGTCCGCGCGTCCACCGCGGTGGTGGGCGGGGCGGGCAGCGATGCATCCCGCATGCAGCAGATCGAGGAATGGCGGGAGCGGCATGCCCGCAAGACCAATGAGCGGATGGCCATCCTGCGACGTCAGGCGACAGGGAACCGCGAGCCCGAGCCGGAAGAGCAAGCGGTGAAGACGGCGCCGATCCTGTTGAAGAATCTGCAGACGACGATCGGGCAGATGCAGTCGATAGCAGCGGCGCTGGCGGCGGACAGCGAGGTGCCGGGGTTGCGGCAAGAGATTGGGGTGCAGATTCAGCGATAAGAAAGCAGTTCTTTTTTGAAAAAAAGAACCAAAAAACTTTCCTCCATTGAGTGCGTGCCGATCCGGACGACGTGCGTCCAACGATAGAAAAGTCTTTTGCTTCTTTTCTTCAGAAAAGAAGTCCTTTCTTCTCTTCCTCCCCAAACCCAATCGACACCCTCGGCATCGACGACCGGCAAGGCCTCATCGAGCGTGAAATGATCGCCATCAAGCCCGCGCGCGGCAGCGCCGGGCCGGGCGTCGCCTGGTGCTACAACAACTGGGATTTCAACGCGCTGGGCACGATCTTCCGCCAGCTCACCGGGGCGGACATCCCCGCCGATTTCGCATCCCGCATCGGCAAGCCCTGCGGCATGGAGGATTTCACGCCGGAGACGGACGGCGCGCTGTTCCACGGCCAGGAGACCGACCACCCAGCCTATCCGTTCCGCATGACCGCCCGCGATCTCGCCCGGTTCGGCCTGCTGTTCCTCCGCCACGGCCGCGCCGGCGGCCGCCAGACCGTGCCGGCCCCCTGGGTCGCGGACAGCGTGCTGCCCTATTCCCACGCCGGGACCAGCGGCGCCTATGGCTACATGTGGTGGGTCGAGCGGTCCGGCATCCTGTTTCCCAACGTCATCCTGCCGCCGGGCAGCTACGCGGCCCTGGGCGCCGGCGGGCACGTGGTGCTGGTCATCCCGGCGCTTGACGCTGTGATCGTGCACCGTGTCGACACCGACCAGCCGGGCAACGCGGTGTCCTCCGGCCAGATCGGCCGGCTGCTGCGGATGATGCTGAGCGCGCGCCGCTAACCAGGATCGACGTCAACCCCAAGCCCGTGCAGCAGCCCATGCTGCTGGTCCTGGTTGATCCTCAGCCCGCGGAAGCTTGCCAGCGCCATCAGGTCGAGCCCGCTCATCTCCGCCCCGCGCAGATCCGCCCCGGCCAGCTTCGCGCCGGACAGGATGGCCTGGAACAGGTCGCAGTCGCGCAGCACGGCGTCGGTGAGGTCGGCGCCGCTCAGATCCGCCTCGCGCAGCCGGCTGCCGGTGAGGTCGCAGCCGGCCAGCCGCGCGCCGGACAGGTCGGCGAGCTCCAGGTTGCATGCGGCGAAGCCGGCCCGAGTCGTGATCTGCCTGCGGCTATACGCGTGGCTGAAATCGACCTGCTGAAACACCGCACCGCGCAGATGGCACTGCGCCATCTCGATGCCGAACATGTCGCAGCGTTCGAACCGGGCCAGCGACAGGTCGGTGGTCTCAAAGCGCGCCTCGCGCAGCTCGGCGAACGCAAAGCTGGCGCCGACCAGGCTGCAGCCCTCGAAGCGCGCCGCGTGCAGCTCGGCCCGGGCGAAGCGGCAGGCCACGAACCGGCAGCGCAGAAACCGGCTGCCGGACAGCCGCGTGCCGGAGAACTCCGCGCCTTCGATGACACAGTCGGTCAGCTGCGCCTCCTCCGCGTCGCGGTCGTGCCAGTCGATGTCGGTCAGCGTCTGGCCGTCCGCGCGCATCAGGCCAGCGCCTCCGCCACAAGGCCGCGCAGCAGCGGCAGCAGCTCGGCGGCGAACCACGGATTGCGCCGCTCCCAGCCGATCGTCCGCCAGGATGGATGCGGCAGCGCGATGATCCCGGGCGGCGCCTGCCGGAACGCAGCCACCCTGGCTGCCATCGGGCCACGGCCCAGCCGATGGGCGATGGCGTAGCCGCCCACCAGCAGCGTCAGCCGCACGCCGGTCAGCAGCGGCAGCACGCGGGGGTGCCAGGTCGGCGCGCAGATCGGCATCGGCGGCTTGTCGCCCCCATTGGGCAGCACGCCAGGATAGCACAGCCCCATCGGCACCATCGCCACCCGGCTTGCGTCGTAGAACAGCGCCTCGTCCATGCTCAGCCACTGCCGCAGCCTTGCGCCGGAAGGATCGTTCCACGGAATGCCGCTCGCATGCACCTTGGTGCCCGGCGCCTGGCCGATGATCAGCACCCGCGCCGTGGCCGACACCTGCAGCACCGGCCGCGGCCCGAGCGGCAACGCGTCGGCGCACAGGGTGCAGGCACGCGCCGCCGCCGCGACCGCATCGAGGCTCATGCCAGCGGATACGCCACTTCGGCCGTGTAGACCGAGGCTTCCTTGCCGAGCTGCGAGCTGAACAGGGTGATGGCGTCGATCTCGAACGGGCCGGCGCGGAACAGGTTGTTGGCCTGCACCCAGCCGGCCAGCTTCGCCTCGCCGCAGCCATCGAGCCGCGCGAGCGTGACATGCGGCACAAACCGCCGCTTCTCCGCCGGCAGCCCCGCCCGCTGCAGCGCCGTCTCGATCTTGGACTGCAGATGCTCCAGCGCCGGATTGCGCTCCACCCCCACCCACAGCGCCACCTCGCGGCCCTGTCTGGTGTGGGTGCCCACGCCAGACAGCGTCAGCGCGAACCGCTTGCCACGCAGGCCAGAAAGCGCCAGATCCACCTCTTCCGCCCGATGCGGCGGCAGCTCGCCGATGAAGCGCAGCGTCAGATGCAGGTTCTCATCCGGCACCCAGCGCGCGCCCGGCAGCCCGCGCTGCAGCCCCGCCAGACGCTCGCGCAGGTCCCATGGCAGATCGACAGCGACAAACAGCCTCATTTTGGAATCTCGGCCAGCAGCTTCTCCACCAGCGGAGCGAGCCTGGCGATCTCGATCTTCACGCCGGCCGGGTTCGGGTGAATGTGGTCCGCCTGGTTCAACGCGGGATCTCCCGCCACACCCGTCAGCAGGAACGGGTCATAGATCACCCCCGGGCGCTTGCCGAGATCGTCGAACACCGCCCGGAACTCGGCTTCATACGCCTCGCCGAGATTGGGCGGCGCATACATCCCGCTCAGCAGCACCGGGATATGCTTGGCGGCCAGGGCATCGAGAATGGCGGTGAGGTTGGCCCGCGTGTCCTTCGGGTCGATGCCGCGCAGCCCGTCATTGCCGCCCAGCGCCACGATGGCCGCGTCCGCCCCGTCGGCCAGCGACCAGTCCAGCCGCGCCAGCCCGCCGGCGGTGGTGTCACCGCTCACCGCCGCGTCGATCAGCGTCACCTGCGGAAACCGCGCCTGCAGCTGCGCCTGGAACCCGTCCTCATGGGCCAGCCCGTAGCCGGCCGTCAGGCTGTCGCCCAGCACCAGCAGCCGCGGCCTGCCGGCCGCCTGGGACGACAGCGATATGAAAAGAAGGCAACAGAGCACCGATGCTGCTTTGCACAAGCTGCCGGCGAGGCCATATCCCTTGGACATGGACGTCATTCACACGCCTCCGGCCTCACCACCGCCCACGGCCCACACCAGGGCCCTGGTCGCGGTGCGATCCCTGACCCTGACGGTGCCTTCGGCGGCCGGCCCGGTCAACATCCTCCGCGGCATCGATCTCGACGTGGCACAAGGCGAGGCCGTCGGCATCGTCGGCCCCTCCGGCTCGGGCAAGACCAGCCTGCTGATGGTGCTCGCCGGCCTGGAACGCGCCAGCAGCGGCTCGGTGAAAATCGACGGGCACGAACTGACCACGATGCGCGAGGACCAGCTCGCCCGGCTGCGCCGCGCCGAGGTGGGCATCGTGTTCCAGGCGTTCCACCTTATCGCCTCCATGACGGCGCTGGAGAACGTGGCCATCCCGCTCGAACTGGCAGGTCGCGCAGACGCGATGGCGCTGGCCGAGGCGGCGCTGCGCGCGGTGGGGCTCGGGCACCGGCTGACGCACCTGCCGGGCATGCTCTCCGGCGGCGAGCAGCAGCGCGTGGCGCTGGCGCGCGCGGTGGCGGCGCGGCCCAAGCTGCTGCTGGCCGACGAGCCGACCGGCAACCTCGACACCGCCACCGGGGCGATGGTGATGGACCTGTTGTTTCGCATGCGCGCAGAGACGGGCGCCACGCTGCTGCTGATCACGCATGATGCGGCGCTGGCGCGGCGGTGTGACAAAAAAATTAGAGTCAATGATGGAAGATTAAGTGAAGATGTTCTTTTTTGAAAAAAAGAACCAAAAAAACTTTTATCGGCTGGCGCCCTCCTCCGGAGAGGGGTCCGCTCAACGTTTGAAAGTCTTTTGCTTCTTTTCTTCAGAAAAGAAGGCCTTGCTTCCTTGATCTACGCTTTCACCTTGGCCCGCCGCCAGCTCCGCGGCGGCATCCGCGGCCTGCGCGTCGTGCTGGCCTGCCTCGCCCTCGGCGTCGCCGCCATCGCCGGCGTCGGCAGCCTGCGCGCCGGCATCGAGCAGGGCCTGCGCGCCGACGGCGCACGCATCCTCGGCGGCGACATCGCCATCCAGGGCGGCGCCTCCACCCTGCCCGACACGCTGCGCACCTGGCTGCGCGCCCGCGGCGCCCGCATCTCCGACGTCACCGGCATGCGCTCCATGCTCATCGCCCCCGGCGGCGCACGGCTGCTGGTGGAACTGAAGGCGGTGGACGCCGCATGGCCGCTGATCGGCACCGCAAGCTTCAACCCGCAAGGCCCGCTCCAGCCGGGCCACATCGCCGTCGAGCCGATCGTGCTCGACCGGCTGGGCGTGCAGCCCGGCGCCGCCATGCAGCTCGGCCGCGCCACGCTCACCCTGCAATCCGCCCTCACCGACGAGCCGGACCGCGTGTCCACCCCCTCGGTGCTCGGCCCACGCGCCCTCATCAACCTGCAGGACCTGCCGGAAACCGCGCTCGAACAGCCCGGCTCGATCGTCGAACACCAGCTGCGCGCCGCCTTCCCCCCGGGCACCGACGTGGCGGCCCAGATCGAAGCCCTGCGCAAGGACTTCCCCAACACCGGCTGGCGCATCCGCGACTCGCGGGACGCCGCCCCCGCCGTCAGCCAGTTCCTCGACCGCACCAGCCTGTTCATGACGCTGGTGGGGCTCACCTCGCTGCTGGTCGGCGGCATCGGCGTGGCCAACGGCGTGCGCGCCTGGCTGGAAGGCCGCGCGCGCAGCATCGCCATCCTGCGCTGCCTCGGCGCCTCGCCGCGGCTGGTGTTCGCGGTGTGCGCGCTGCAGGTGGCGGCCCTGGCCGGGCTCGGCATCGTGATCGGTCTCGCCGCCGGCGCTGCCCTGCCGCTGGGAGCCGCGGCGCTGCTGGGCGATGCGCTGCCGGTGTCACCGGCCCAGGGCCTGTTCGCCAGGCCGCTGCTGCTGGCCGCCACCTACGGCGTGCTGATCGCAGCCGTGTTCTCGCTGGGGCCGCTGGCCCGCGCCATGGGCATCTCCGGCGCTGCCCTGTTTCGCGACGCCGTGCTGCCGCAAGGCGGTCGCCGGCCGGTCTGGGTGATCGCCACGATCACGCTGCTGACGCTCGGGCTGGTGGCCCTCACCGTCATCACCTCCGTCGAGCAACGCTTCGCGCTCGGCTTCTGCGCCGCCGCCGTCGCCACGCTGGCGCTGTTCCGCGCCGGCGCCTGGGGGCTGATGGCGGTGGCCCGACGCATCCATGCCACCGGCCACCCCGCGCTGCGGCTGGCCTTCGGCAATCTGTATCGGCCCGGCACATCGACACCGCTGATGCTGGTCTCGGTCGGTCTCGGCCTGACCACGCTCGCCGCCGTGGCCTTGATCCAAGGCAATGTGCAGCTCCAGGTGGCCGAGCAGCTGCCGGCCAAGGCCCCCAGCTTCTTCTTCGTCGATATCCAGAACACGCAGATGGATAAGTTTCGCGCCATCCTGGCCGCCGAGCCGGGAGTGACCGACATGCAGGAGGTGCCGAGCCTGCGCGCGCGGCTCGTCTCCGTCGCGGGCATTCCCGCCGACGAGGTGCATGCCACCCCCGACACGGCCTGGGCGCTGCGCGGCGACCGTGGCCTCACCTATGCCGCCAGCCCGCCGGAGGGCACGAAGATCGTGGCCGGGCAATGGTGGCCGGCCGACTATCACGGCGCGCCGCTGCTGTCGCTTGACGCCAACATCGCCCGCGGCTGGGGCGTGAAGCTCGGTGACGTCATCCGCGTCAACGTGCTGGGGCGTGACATCGACCTCACCGTCACCAGCCTGCGCGACATCCAGTGGCGCTCGATGGGCATCAACTTCACCTTCGTCGCAAGCCCCGGCCTGCTGGACCGTGCGCCGCACACCCATATCGCCACCGTCCGCGCCACCGATGAAAGCCAGGCCCGCCTGCTGCGCGCCGTCACCGACGCGTTGCCCAACGTCTCGGGCATCCGGGTGGCGGACATCCTGGCCGCGGTCGGCGTGCTGTTTGCCCAGATCGGCACGGCGCTGACCGCCACCGGCTCGCTCACCCTGGTGTCCGGCGCGCTAGTGCTGGCCGGCGCGGTGGCGGCCGGGCAGCGGCGGCGGATTGCCGAGGCCGTGATTCTGCGCAGCCTCGGCGCCACCTCGGCGCAGCTGCGCATCGCCTGGCTGGCGGAATTCGGCGCCCTCGGCCTCACTGCCGGGGTGATCGCCTGTGCCATCGGCACCGGCGCCAGCTACGCCGTGGTGCATGAGGTGATGGGCACGGACTGGGCGTTCCTGCCGTTCACCCTGGCAGCCACGGTGCTGGGGTGCATCCTGCTGATGCTGCTGTTCGGCCTCGCCGGCACGGAGGCCGCGCTGCACGCAAAGGCGGCGCCGCTGCTGCGAAACGAGTAGAAACCACCACGCGGCGAAGCTTGCGACTCTGGCGTCCGATCGACTTTCTTTGGTTTAATACGTACGCGCTTGAATCAAACCGGGCATTAGACGAAATGTATCACAGCGTTTCGGACCCTCGGTTCCCCGTTGCCCGCCCCGCTCCCTGCCGTCTTGTCCAAAGGAAAGAGTCAACATGGCCTACAGTCCCGACTATCGGACCTACCCCGGCTCTGGCACTGCCGCCACGATGGCGGTGGCTATGGACGCCGGGCTGCGCGCGTACATGCTGCGTGTCTACAACTGGATGGCATCCGGCCTGCTGCTGACCGGCATCGTCGCCTACGCGATCGCCAATTCCAGCCTGTATGACGCGTTCTACCCGCTGGTGATGACCCCGCGCGGGCTGATGCACCAGCCGAGCATTCTCGCCTGGATCTCGATGTTCGCGCCGCTCGGGTTCATCCTGGCGCTGAACTTCGGCGTGCAGAAGATGTCCTCGCGCACGGTGCAGATCATCTTCTGGTGCTACGCGGCCGCCATGGGCGCCAGCCTGATGAACATCCTCAAGATCTACACCGGCGAGAGCGTGGCGCGGGTGTTCTTCATCACCGCCGGCACCTTCGCCGCCATGAGCATCTGGGGCTACGTCACCCGCACCGACCTCACCAAGATGGGCAGCTTCCTCATCATGGGTCTGGTCGGCATCATCCTGGCCGGTCTGGTGAACATGTTCCTCGGCTCGGTCGGGCTGCAGTTCGTCATCAGCGTGCTGGGCGTGCTGATCTTCACCGGCCTGACAGCGTATGACACGCAGCGCATCAAGACGACCTATCTGCAGATTGCCTACGCCGATGGCCCGCAGGAGGCGACCAAGCGCTCGGTGTTTGACGCGCTGTCGCTTTATCTGAACTTCATCAACCTGTTCATGTTCCTGCTGCAGTTTATGGGTGATCGCAGGAGCAATTAAGGAAGTAGTTCTTTTCTAAAGAAAAGAACCAAAAGACTTTCATCCGCCTGGCCTCGCCCTCTCCGGAGAGGGCGAGGCCAGGCGGATGAAAGTTTTTTGGTTCTTTTTTCAAAAAACGAATCGCTTCCTCACTTCCAAAGCCTCTGCTCCACCAGACTCTGCCGAAACGCCCCGATAATCTTATCCGTCACCAGCGCGTCCAGCGCCGGGTCCACGGCAAAGCTTGCGGCCCAGGAGAAGAAGCCCGGCAGTTCCTTCTGCCGCAGCGCCTCCAGCACCGCCCCCACCCGGTCGCCGATCGGCTTGCGCAGCGTCTCCGGGTCGAGCGCCTTCCACGGCCACGGCAGCGTCGTGGTGTCAGGGGGCACCAGCAGCGGACCGGTGCCTTCATACTGCGTGTCAGGGATGATCGGCAGGTAGTAGCTGGCCTTCGCGGTGGCTGGGGTCACCGCCACGCGCTTGCCGTCGCCATCGACCGACCAGCGCACCCGGTCCGGGTCGGGCCAGCCGTCGAACAGCTTGTTGTCGGCTCGCAGGATCAGCACACGGCGCAGATAGTTGCGCATGTTGAGCCGGCCCAGCAGAAAGTCATGCACCCGAAATTCCCGGCAGAAGAACCCGCCGAAGGCGTTCACGCAGGCGGTCGCCAGCGCGGCGTCGCCCACAAGCTGCAGGTCGCTGCGGGTGGGCACCAGCTGAAACCGGCTGAACACGTCCTTGTCGGCGATCAGCACCATGTCCGCGGTAAGGTAGCGGGCGCCATCGATCACGGCGCCCACCAGCACCGAGATCACCGAGACCAGATCATTCGCCGGCACGGCGCGGCTGCGCGGCTGGGCGACCAGCGGGTCGATCATGAACAGGGCGCGATTGGCCAGCTCGGGCGCGCGCGGGTTCTCGCCGGCCATGCCGGCCAGGGCCTGGTGCACCAGCCGCATCGGATCATTGTTGAACGTGCCGCCATCGACGGAGGTGAACAGGTAGAGATCGCCGGCCGCCTCGATCTCCTGCCAGTCCGGCTGCGGCATCTCCACCACGGCGCCGCCCCGCTTCGCGCGGACAGCGGGGCGATAGGCGTAATGCGCCGCCGGGCGCTGCAGCTGGCGCGCCTCCAGCCCCACCGGAAACGCGCCGCTGGCCACCGCATAGGCCATCAGCGTGTCATAGCCGACATAGTCCGCCCCCTGTCCGGTCCGGGACGGATCGACCCAGAACTCGTCCGGCCGCTTACCGCCATTCTCCAGATCTGCCGCCGGATCGGCCCCGTTGGGGAGGGCAAAGCGCGTGAAATCGTCATGCGCGACATAGGCGGCACCGCTCCAGCCCTCGAACTCCGGCACATCCAGCACGTAGGGCACACCGCGCAGATTGGCGAGCGTGACGGCCATGCGGAACGGTGCCGGAAAATACGGCCGGTCGTCATGGCCGACGGTGGCGGCGAAATCCACCATATGCTTCGCCACATCGTCGATCAGCCCGCAGTTGAGCACGGACAGCAGCTGGGAGCCGTCAAGATCGCCGGTGTCGAGAAACCGGGTGCCGTCGACCAGATTGACCCAGACATCCCACAGCGGATTGCCGGTCGGCGCGTCGGATGCAACCAGCTCGGCATAGCTTCCGGTGATATGCGGCACGCGCTTGCGGGACAGCAGGCCGAGCATGCCCGTGCACATCGCCCCGCCCGAGGTGCCGGCCACCATGGGAATGGAGATAAGGTGGCCATGCGGCCCGTCATGCCAGGCCTCCAGCATCTCCAGCAGCGCATCCAGCGCGCCGGCGGTGTAGGCGCCGGCAGCCACCGTGCCGCCGAGCACCAGGCCAAGCTCGAACGTGCCGGCCGGAGGGTCCGGACGCTCCAGCGGGAAAAGTGTTTCAATCAGCGTGGGGTCTGGTGGAGGGATTGGCATGGCGTGCTCCGACCTCGCGGGGACGCAACGATGGTAGGAAGGAACGATACGGGGGGCCATACACGTTTAAGGCAAGCGGTTCTTTTTTGAAAAAAGAACCAAAAAACTTTCATTCGTGGGGCTCCGCCTGTCCGGTCAGGCCCGGCCAAACGTTTGAAAGTCTTTTGCTTCTTTTCTCCAAAAAAGAAGACCTTGCTACCTTTCCCACACACCCCCATAGCGGCCGGCCAGCGCCGCGCCGATCCGTTCGTTCTGGATCTCGGTGGTGCCATCCACATACGCAGCGATGCGCGCAGCGGCGAAGTGCCGGGCCAGCGGATGCGCCAGACGCAGTCCCGCCGCCCCCATCGCCTGCATGCAGGCGGCAATGCCCCGTGTGGCCATTTCAGCCGCGAATTTCTTCGCCATCGCCGCCTCCACCTGGGCATCCTCGCCCACGGCAAACCGGTCCGCGGCCCGGCCGACCAGCGCGCGCGCGGCCTCCAGCTCGGTCGCCACATCCACCAGCTGCCAGCGCAGCCCCTGATGCGCCAGCAGCGGCCTGCCGAAGCTGTGCCGCTCGCCGGCATGCCCCACCGCAAGCCGCAGCGCCCGCTCCACCGTGGCACAGATCATCGCCGCCACATGGATGCGCGCCCCGGTGATGCCCACCAGCGCGCGGCGAAACGCCTGGCCGGGCGGGGCGAACAGATCGGCCTCCGGCACCACCACGCCCTCCAGCCGAATGCCGGCCGCCCCGATCGCGGCGCCGCCCATCAGCACCTCCGCCGGCAGCCTGGTGATGCCCGGCGCGTGCAGATCGACAATGAAGCTGGCAATGCCGCGCAGCCCCGAATCAGGGTCGGTCTGCGCATACACGATCAGCTGGTCGGCGATGACACCGTTGGTGATCCAGGATTTCTCGCCGTCGAGCCGCCAGCCACCGGGCACGCGCGTGGCCCGCGTGGCGATGGCGCCGAAGTCGCTGCCGGCGCCGGGCTCGGTCAGCGACGGCGCGCAGACGATATCCCCCGCCATCAGCCCCGGCAGATAGCGCGCGATCTGCTCCGCACTGCCCTCGCGCTCCATGCGGGTCACCGCGCCCTGCATGTTGTTGAGCGCGAAGGCGGCGGCGAAGCATTCCCCCGCCAGCGCCTCGGCCACGCGCAGCTTGCAGTGATAGCCGGCGAAGCCGCCGCCGCGCGCCGCACTTACCTGCAGCGCGTTGAGGCCGAGCGCCGCCCATTCCCGCACCACGTCCCGCGGCAGGGCCGAACGGCGCTCCTCCCACAGCGGCGCCTGCGGTGCGATGACGCGCGCGGCGAAATCCCGCGCCCGCGCCACCATCTCCAGCTCGGCGCCGGTCAGCCTCGCCGGTCCGGTTTCCATGGGCACGGCCTCCGCATCAGACGAGTGCGTCACGATGCCACCACCGCCGCCCGGCTACAGGGCGGCCAGCGCGGTATGGATGGCAGCCGCGCCGATCGGGCCGGGCAGCCCGGCGAGGTCGGATTTGAGCCGTTCCATCACATGGCTGCGCAGCGACGGCGGGCGCGTCAGCACCGCGCAGGCCAACGCGAAGCTGGTGGCTTCCGGCCAGCGCGCCTCGAGCGCCAGACGCACCGGCCCCAGGCTGAACAGCGGCGGCGACGGGCGCGCCACCGCGCGGACGGCCTCGGTCGCGGCGCGGTCGAGACCGTCCGCACCGATCACCACGCCGTATTCGGCCCGCGCCCGCGCAGCGGTCAGGAGGCCCTCGCGCACCTCCTCGGCCACCAGCGCCGCGTCGCGCAGGAACGGATCGCCGAACCCGCCGCCGCTGGGCGTGATCATGCGCAACACATCGCCTTGGCGCAGCTCCAGCACGTCGATCTTGCCGAGATCGCGGGCAGCTTCGGTGCCGGGGTTCAGCACCACCTCGGCCGGCCGCCCGCAGGCGCCGCCGGCGAAGCCCCAGGGCTGAAAGCGGAACCGGTCAAGCCCGCGCACCGTCACCACCGCCGGCAGGCCGATATTCTCCAGCGCGATATGCATGCCGAAGCCGCCGCGATGCCGGCCCGGCGCGGCACTGCCAGACTCGTAGCGGAAGGCGCGGATGACCAGATCGGTCTCCACCTCCACCACCTCGATCGGCGCCGAGCGCAGAAACGAGGTCGGCTGGTCGATGCCGTCGATGCCGTCCGCCTGCACCCGCCCGCCGCTGCCGCCGCCGAACGGCTCGACGACGCTGACATGCCGCCGCCCGCTGCGCCGGTCGATCGCCGAGACCGAGATGATGCCCGCCTGCCCCGCGCCGGCGGCGGCGACCCCGCCAGGCACCGCCTGGTTGAGGCAGCCCATGATCGCGTCGTACAGCCGCATCACCGCAACCCAGCGATTGCCCATGGCCGCCGGGAATTCCGCGTTCATCAGCGTGCCCACCGGCGCATAGGTGCGGATGGCGCGGATGATGCCGCCGTTGAACGGCACGGTGGGCACGGTGGTGAGGATCCAGTAGACGATCGGCAGGCACATGAACGGGTGCGGCCGCTTCCCGGTGGTGAAGTTCAGCGCGAGGCGCATCTGCGGGTCGCTGCCGGTGAAATCCATCGAAATCGTGTCGCCGGCCACGGTCATCCTGGCATGGATGAAGATGTGGCCGTCATCGCCATGGGATTCGAGATAGTCGCTGAATTCGTAGACGCCATCGGTCAGCTGCGCGATCGCCTCGCGCGTCTTGAGCTCGCCCAAGGCGAGCACGTCCTCGATGCTGTCCAGCAGCACCGCGGTGCCGGCGCGGTCGCACAGCTCCTGGGTGCGCGTGTCGAGCAGGGCGAGCCCGGCCATCATGGCGCAGAGATCGCCCCAGATCAGGTCGGGGATGCGGCTGTTGTCGGCAAAGAAGTGCCAGAGCTGCTCGTTGAGCACGCCCTGCCGGTAGAGCAGCGCGGGGCGGATGCGCACGCCTTCCTGAAACACCTCGTAATTGGTCGGCGAGATGCTGCCCGGCACCGAGCCGCCGATGTCGGAGGCATGGATGAACGCCCAGCCGAACGCGATCACCCGGCCGTCGCGGAACACCGGGCGCAGCAGATGGATGTCCATCGTGTGGGTGCACAGCGCGTCGCCGCTGAACGGGTCGTTGGTGATAATGATGTCGCCGGGGCGCAGCGTCTCCACGCCGATCTCGTCAGCCAGGCCGCGCACGTTCTGGCACACCGAGGAGGCGACACCCGCGGTCATCGGATAGGCGAAAAACTCGCCATCGGCGGAGGCGAGCGCCACCTGATAATCCTGCGTCTGCTTGACGAAGGTGGTGTACGCCGTGCGGTAGGCGACGTTGCTGGCTTCCTCGGCGATGGCGGCGAAGCGGTTGCGCATCACCTCGGTGCGGACCGGATCCATCATTGCCTCCGTTGCAGGATGAGGTCGCCGAAGCGGCCGATGGCGGCTGAAAAGCCGGGCGGCACGACGACGGTGGCGGTCTCCTGCTCCACGATCACCGGGCCGGGAGCGCTCCAGCCGACCGGCAGATCGTCCCAGGCGAACAGCGCGGTGTCGTGCCAGGCGCCACCGAAACGGGCGGGGCGGCTGCGCTGGGGTGGGGTGGCCGCGCTTATCGCCGCCGGTTCGGCGCCCGGCCGGGGCAGCACGCCGCGCACGCGCAGACGCAGCGACATGATCTCCACCTCGGCACCCGGCCGGGAATGGCCGTAGAGCTGGGCATGCTCGGCGTGGAAGGCGGTGGCGAAGGCCGCTGCGTCGCCGGTTTCCGCCGCGGCGGCGTCAAGCCGCACGGTGATGTCGAAGGACTGGCCGGCGTAGCGCATGTCGACCGCGTATTCGAACACCGGCGCGAGGCTGGCGGCCTGGGTTTCCAGCCAGGCGGCACCTTGGCCGCGCAGGTCGGCATAGGTCGCGGCGATGCCGGACGGGGTCAGCGCATCGCCATGCACGGTGCGCACGAGGTCGTACAGCAGGTCCGACACCAGGCAGCCGAAGGCGCAGAACACCGAGGACACGCGCGGCACGATCACCCGGCCGATGCCGATCTCATCGGCCAGCAGCGGGCCATGGATGGCGCCGGCGCCGCCGAAGATCATCAAGGTGAGCTCGGCGGGCGCCAGCCCGATGCGGGCGATGAACGGCAGCGCGTTGGCCAGCATGTTGGCGGTGGCGACCGACACCACGGCCTCGGCGGCGGCAACCGGATCACGTTCGAGCGCGTCTGCAATCGGCTGCATCGCCGCCAGCGCGAGGTCGGGCCGCAGATGCAGGTCACCGGCCAGCACCGCGTCGGCGGATAAAAAGCCGCAGAGGAGATAGGCGTCCGACACTGTCGGCTGTGTGCCGCCGCGGCCGTAGCAGGCGGGTCCCGGCCGCGCACCGGCGCTGCGCGGCCCCACCTTCAGCACCCGCCCGTCGAGCCAGGCGATCGAGCCGCCGCCGGCGCCGATCGCCTCGATGGCGGTGACCGGCATCATGATCGGGAAATCGCCGACCCGGCCGTCATGCGAGACCATGGCGGCGCCGTCGCGGATCATCGAAATGTCTGTGCTGGTGCCGCCCATGTCCATGGTCAGCAGATGCCGCTCGCCCAGCATGGCGCCGAGCACCGCGGACGCGGTGACGCCGGCAGCCGGGCCGGAGAGCAGCGTATGGATCGGCATGCGGGTGGCCTCGTGGCCCGCCATCACGCCGCCGTTGGATTTGGTCACCAGCAGCCGGGCGCGGGGGAAGTGCGTGGCCAGATACGTGTCGATCTCGGTGAGGTAGCCGGCCATGGCGCGGCGGGCATAGGCGTTCAGCAAGGTGGCGCTGGCGCGTTCGTATTCGGATTGCTGCGGCCACACCGCGTGGGACAGCACCACGTCGACATCGCCCAAAGCGCTACGAATCGCCTCGCCGGCGGCCAGCTCATGCGCGGGGTTGCGCCAGGCATGAAGGAAGCACACGGCGATCGCCGCCGCCCCGTCCGCCAGCGCCTGCCGCGCCGACCGCACCACGCAAGCCATGCCGAGCGGCCGATCCACCCGCCCATCGGCCAGCAGCCGCTCGTCGATCTCGAACACACGGTGGCGCGGGATCAGCGGCGGCGCGCGGCGGCTGAACAGGTTCATCGGCTTTGGCACCCGCAGCCGCCCGACCGAAAGCAGATCGGGAAACCCCGACGTGACCAGCAGCGCCAGCGGCGGCCCGCTGCGCTCGATCACCGCGTTGGTGCTGACGGTGGTGCCGTGCACGATCAGCAGCTCGTCGTCCCGGCCGATCCGCCGCTGGTCGACCAGACGCTGCAGCCCCGCCTTCACGCCGTCCGCGAAATGCGGCGGCGTGGACGGCACCTTCATGGCGGCCACCGACGTGTAGCCGGCGGCATCGCCGTCCCAGATCGCGAAATCGGTGAAGGTGCCGCCGATATCGATGCCTATGCGGATCATGCCGCTAGTCCTGATACCACTCCTCGGCATGCAGCACGCCGTAATCGCCGTGGCCGGTCGGCTGGTAGCCTTTCAGCCATTTGGGAATGACATGCGCGTCCGACCGGAAGAACAGCGGCAGGGCCGGCACCTGCTCGGCATAGATGTGCTGCAGCCGCGACGAGATCTGCTTGCGCTTCGCCGGATCGAGCTCGGTCTCCAGGGCTGCGATCCCGGCGTCGAACTCCGGCACGCTGAAGCCGAAGAAGTTGCTGCCGGCCCAGTTGTTGGCGGCAGTCGGGATATGGTCGGTGGCCAGGGTCTGGCGCGGACTTTCGTCCACCGCCGAGATCCAGCTGTACAGCACCAGCCCCTTGTAGGTGCGATGCTTCATCGATTCGCCGAACAGCGTGCGGAACGGCTCGTTCTTGGTCTGCATCTCGATGCAGACGCGCTTCCAGCCATCCTCCATCACCGTCTGCTGCAGCTCGCGCAGCCGGATGCCGGAGGAGACGCTGAATTCCAGCGACAGTTTCTCGCCTTTGGCGTTGCGGCAGATGCCGTCCGCCCCCGGCGTCCAGCCCGCCTGGGCCAGCAGCGCCTTGGCACCGGCGGGATCGTAGGCCACGGGTGTGATGGTCTTGTCGAAGTTCGGCTCCAGCGGGTTCACCCAGGTGGCGGCCAGCGGCAGCATGCCTTCGAACAGCCGGTCGTTCATCGTCTTGCGGTCGATGGACATCAGCAGCGCCCGGCGCACCCGCACATCGGCCAGGATCGGGTTGTCGAGATTGAGCGCGATCAGGTCATAGGTCAGGCTCGGCTGGAAGATATACTGGAACTGATCCGGGCTCTGCTTGCGCAGTGCGAGCACCTGGTCGATCGTAAGGCCGATGCTCTCGCCCGGCGTCATGTCGATATCGCCGGACAGCAGATTGGCCTGCAGCGCCGCGGTGTTCTCGATCAGCTTGATCACCACCTGCTTGAAGGCGGGCTTCCGGCCGGCCCAGTACGGGTTCAGCGACAGCACCACCTGCTGGCCCACGGTGTAGTCGGTGATCATCCAGGGCCCGTTCCACAGCCCGGGCGTGGCCGGCGCGCGGTTGTAGAGCGTGTTGTTGATGTAGTCGCCGGGCTTGGTGCCCTTGGCATAGACCGGGCCTTCGATGTGTTCCGGCAGCAGGTTGGAAATACGGTCGAACTCGCTGGTCACGGTTGTGAAATGCAGCACCGCGGTCTGCGGATCGGGCGTATCCACACCACTGACGCGGCCCCAGATGCGGATATCGGCAAAGCCCGAGGCCGGATCGCGGCCCACCTTGGCGGTGAAGGCGACATCGGCCGAGGTCACCGGCACGCCGTCACCCCATTTCAGATCCGGTTTGAGCTTGATCGTCACCGCCATGCCCTTGCCGCCGCCCGGCAGGTCCTCGATCCTGGCCAGGCCGTTGGCGATGCTGGGCAGCTCGGTGCACAGCAGGCAGCCGAGCTTCCAGTCCTTGTCAAAGGCGGTGACCGGATGGATGGCGAAGTCCTCGATATAGGCCTTCACCACCGTGGGATCGATGTAGGGGTTGAGGCTGGGCGGGAAGTTCGAAACGCCGATCACCAGCGTGTCCTTGGCCTCGGCCGGTGCCTGGAGTGACAAGGCGAGCAGGCCGCAGAGTGCGGCAAACCATGTCCGAACGCGCATGACGGGGCCTCGCTTCACAGGTTCTGGCGCAGTGTTTCACGGCGCGACGTGCTTGGCCATCCATACGCCCGGCAGATGGAAACTGTTTTGTTCGCTGCCGTAACCTGCCAACATTCCCAGCCCGCGATGTTCCATTTGACACCGCGGCCGCAAAGATGCTGCATCTTCGAGCGATGTGCGCAGCCGCAGGCAAGCCGGCACGCCGTTGCCGTGTCGGGTCCAAGGGTGGCATGCGATCCCAGTCTGCAGCCGGTCGCGATGGCGTCGAAGCGCTGCTCGATCAGGCAGACCGCCTTGTGCAGGACGGCGCCTTCGCAGCGGCGGAAGACCGGTGCCAGGCGGCCCTTGCCCGCATGCCGGATTGTCTGCGCGCCTTCGTGCTGCTCTACCAGCTCGCCCGCCGGCAGCGTCAGCCGATGCGGGCGCTGGCCTGGATCTACAGCGCGCGCGATCTCGATGCCGACGACACGGGCCTGCGGCTCGATCAGGCCGAGCTGCTGATCGAGGTCGGGCGCTGGGGGGAGGCGCGTGCGTCGCTCGCGGCACTGCATGATCTGGCGCCTGATCTTGCAGCCCCCTGCCTGTTGCTTGGCCGCATCGAACGCCGGTTCGGCCGGCCCGCGCAGGCCGTTGCGTGGTTCCGCAAGGCCGGCGCCGCGACGCCGGGCGACACCACGACCATGCTCGAGCTTTGCGAGACGCTGGTGGCCTGCGGCGATCTGGCGGAGGCGGAGGCGGCGCTCGGGTGGCTGCCGGCGGCAGCGCTGGACGATGCCGCGGTGCGACTGCGGCTTGGCCATCTGGCACGGCTGCGGCAGGACCGAAGGGCCGCCATCGATCATCTGCGCGCCGCCTTCGCGCTGGATCCGCGGCAGATCGAGGCAAGGTGCTGGCTGGTCACGGAATGCCGCGAACAGGGCCTGTTCGACGCGGCGGCCCAGCTGATCGCGACCACGCCGGAGGACCAGTCGGCCACGCTGCATCTGATGCTGGAACAGGGCCGCGTGGCGCGGGCAAGCGGTGCGCCCGATGCGGCGCGGGCCGCGTTCGCCGCGGCCTGCGCCGCGCATCCGCGCTCGGCCGATGCCTGGACCAACCTCGCGGTGTCGCAGCTCGCCTTGGCCGATCCGGCGGCGCCGCAGAGCCTCGCCCGCGCACTCGACATCGACCCCGCGCATCTCGAAGCCGGGCTGCATCTGGCCAACTGGCAGCTTGCCGGCGGCGAAGCGGCGGCCGCGCGGGCGCTGTGCCGGAACCTGCGGCGCGGCCATGGCCATGCGCTCGCGGTCTGGCTCACCGAAAGCCGTGTGGCAGAGGCCGAGGGCGGCCCGGATGCCGGCCTGTCATGCCTTGACGAAGCACCGGCTGCCTTGCAGCAGCACCAGGACCTGCTGGCGCGGCGCATCGAGATCGAGCTGCGGGCAGGTCGGGTCGCCGCGGTGCGCGCGCGTCTGCTGCAGGCGGGGCCACCTTCTCCGCTGCATCCGGAGTCCTGGTGCGGCCTGGTTCAGGCGACGCTGCAGGTGGGCTGGCCGGACCGCGCGCAGGCGTTGCTGGAGACGCCGCCGCAGGGCTCGCCCGCGATTGCGGCGCGCGGGCTGTTTCTCCGCGGCCAGCTGGCCGAGGCGCAGTGGGCGCCTGACCTGGCGTTGCGCTGCTATCGCGAAGCGGTTGGCATCGACCCGACGGCGGCACCGATCCATCAGGACATCGCCCGTGTGGCCATGGTGACCCTGGACATCGCGGCCGCGCGGGCGGCGATGGGCAGCTATATCCGCATGACGGCGGGGGAGCGGCGCATCCGGGGCGAGCAGTGCAAGGTCAGTCAGACGCATATCGGGCAGATTCTGGAAGAATATGTTCTGGATCCGGAGATGGTGTCCGCCCTCGCGCGGCTGGCGGGGCTGCCGGCGCCGCAGCGCGTCGCGGCCCTTCGCGCGCTGGCGCGGGAGCGGCCGGACAGCACGCCTTGTGCCAGCACGTTGATGCTGGCGTTGCGGCAGGCGGGTGCTCTCGCCGGGACGCCAGCGGGAACGGAGGCTGCGATTCCGCGGACGATCTTCCAGTTCTGGGCGCAGGGCACGCCGGACGACGATGTGCAGGCGCTGATGGCGAGCTGGCGGGCGCATCATCCCGACCACCGGTATGTGCTGTTCGATGACGCGCGGGCGCAGCATTGGCTGGGGCGGTTCACCGGTGCCGCAGCCTTGCTGGCCTTTCGCAGGGCGCGATCGCCGGCACAGAAGGGGGATCTGCTGCGTCTGGCGCTGCTGACCGTGCATGGCGGATTCTACGCCGACGCGGATGACATGTGTCTTGGCCCGCTGGACCGGGTGGTGGCGCCGGGCTGTGGCTTTCTGGCGTATCAGGAGGATTATCTGACGCTGGGCAACAATCTGCTGGGGGCGGCGCCGGGGCATCCGGTGCTGCGCCGGGCGCTGGGCCAGGCGGTGGCGGCGATCAACGAGGGGCACAACGAGACGTTGTGGCTGTCGACCGGGCCGGGACTGCTGACGCGCAGCTTCGCCCAGGTGTTCGCCGAGGGCGACCGGCCGGTGTCCTGGATGGACGGCATCACGATCCTGGACCGCCATGTGCTGGCGGATATCTGTGCCATGCACTGCAGCCTGCGTTACAAGACGACCAATCAGCACTGGGTTCGCGCCCTGGGCCAGGCGCACAAACCGACACCAACTTCATTCAGGGCAGAATAGCGTGATGTCGCCGGGCCCGGCCCCTCCCAAGGAGCCGGACCCGAAGAATGAAAAGTCTTTTGCTTCTTTTCTTCAGAAAAGAAGCGCTTGCTTCCTTCCTTTTACACCAACGGTCATAAAGAATGACCGTTGGTTTGAGTCTTGGTTTGGCGCGCCGCCGCCGGCCAACCCGGCGCGCGATACCAACGGCCTTGATCGATGGAAGAGTCATCGATCAAGGCCGTTGGTATTACAACCCGACCGACATCTGCAAAGGCGGCTCGACTCCCTGCGGAATCGGGCACTGATAAGGCGTCTTCGCCGTCCGCCTGGCCAGGTCCGCCTTGGCGGCCGCGATCAGCGCCTCGTTCTTCAGCGCCTCCAGCGCCGTCCCCGCCATCACCTTGGCGACATGCACCATGCCTTTGTGTGCCAGCGGCGACTTGCCTTGCGCGGTCAGCTGCCAGGAATGCCCTGGCGTGCCGATGGCATAGGTTGCGCCATGCGCCTGCACGGTCGGCACCGTCCAGCTGACATCACCCACGTCGGTGCTGCCTTTCATGCCGCCTTTGCCGTTGCCCAGCGGCAGGATCACGTCGGCCAGCGGGCTGTCGGAGGGGTTGGCGAGGCCGGCGCGGCGGTAGGAGGCCTCGATGTCCTCGTCGGACAGGGTCGCCTGGATCTTGCGGGCGAAGTCGCGGTCCGCTTCGTCGAACTCCGGCGGGCCGAGGCGCAGCAGCTGGTCGTGCATCGCCTGTTCCAGCGGCGTGTTGCCCATCAGGTTGGACACGCCGCTCAGCACGGTGGCCTCCACCTTGGTCTCGGTCATCAGGGCCGCACCTTCGGCCACCTTCTTCACCCGCTCCACCAGCTTCAGCATCTCGGGCGTGGTGCCGGCGCGGACGGAGTAGCGCACGCGGGCACGGGCCTGCACCACGTTGGGGGCACTGCCGCCGGTCTCGATCATGGCGTAGTGGATGCGCGCGTCACTGGGCATGTGCTCGCGCATGTAGTTGACGCCGACATTCATCAGCTCGACGGCATCGAGCGCGCTGCGGCCGAGATGCGGCGCGGCGGCGGCGTGGGAGGCACGGCCGATGAACAGGAAGTCGATGCGGGTGTTGGCCAGGCTGTCGGCCTCGGTCACACCGGGGAAGGCGGCAGGGTGCCAGGAGATGGCGATGTCCACGTCGGAGAAGCAGCCCTCACGCACCATGAACGCCTTGGCCGCACCGCCCTCTTCGGCCGGGCAGCCGTAATAGCGCACGCGGCCCTTGAGGCCGTGGGCTTCGAGATAGTCCTTCACCGCCGTCGCCGCGAGCAGCGAGGCCGAACCGAGCAGGTTATGCCCGCAGCCATGGCCGTTGCCGCCGGAGACCAGCGGACGATGCTCGGCCACGCCAGCCTCCTGGCTCAGCCCCGGCAGCGCGTCATATTCGCCGAGAATCGCAATCACCGGACCATCCTCACCCGCCTCGCCCATGATGGCGGTGGGAATCCCGGCCAGGTCGGTGGAAATGCGAAAGCCCTGCTGCTCCAGCATCTTGACGTGCTCGGCCGAAGACTTGAACTCGGTGTACAACAGCTCCGGCGTCTCCCACACCCGGTCAGCCAAAGCCTCGAAGTCAGTGCGCTTGGCATCAACCAAACGCCAGATCTCATCCGTGTTCTGCATGTGAGCCTCCTGTGGCAGCCGCTGTGGGTGGGCAATCAGGTGAAGCAAGCAAGCGCTGGGCTCCGCCCAGACCCGCCAGGGGCCGAGCCCCTGGACCTCTTTCTTGAAGAGAGCCTGTGCCTGAGGAGGGGGTCAGACCCGTCAGGTTGAGCGACCGGGCGCGGCATGACCCCCTCCTCAGGCACAGGCTAACCTTTAACGAATGGTGTCCAGAGGCTCCGCCTCTGGCGGGTCCAGGGCAGAGCCCTGGCCTTACTTGCTTCAACGAATTGTCCGGGTCGCACTGCAGCACGGGCTTCACGGGGCGGCAAGCGGCGTGCGAAGCTTTGGGGGTTTCGGGGGGATCGGCGCATGACTCAGCTGTGGCGCAACACGGCAACCTCCTTGGCGGCGATGATCCGCGATGGGCAGGTCTCGGCCCGCGAGGTGGCGGTGGATGCGTTGGCGCGGCTGGACGCGGTCAATCCGGCGATCAACGCGGTGATCGAGCATCGGCCGGCGGAGGTGCTGGCGCAGGCCGAGGCGATCGATGCGCGGCGGGCGGCGGGGGAGGATATCGGGCCGCTTGGCGGTGTGCCGGTGACGGTGAAGGTCAACACCGATCAGGCGGGGTTTGCCACCACCAACGGGCTGACGCTGCAGAAGGATCTGATCGCCACGCAGGACAGTCCGGTGGTGGCCAATCTGCGGCGGGCGGGGGCGGTGCTGCTGGGGCGAACCAACACGCCGGCGTTCTCGCTGCGCTGGTTCACCACCAACCAGCTGCACGGGGTGACGAAGAACCCGCGGGATGCCGGCCTGACGCCGGGTGGCTCGTCGGGCGGGGCGGCGGCGGCGGTGGCGGCGGGGATCGGGGCCTTGGCGCATGGCACGGATATCGGCGGCTCGATCCGCTATCCCGCCTATGCCTGCGGGGTGCATGGGATCCGGCCCAGCCTGGGCCGGGTGCCGGCGTGGAACCAGACCGGGGCCGAGCGTGGCATCGGGCCGCAGGTGATGGCGGTGTCGGGCCCGATCGGGCGGAGCATCGCCGATCTGCGGCTGGGGCTGGCGGCGATGGCGGCGGCGGATGCGCGCGATCCCTGGCATATCCCGATGCCGCTGGTGGGTCCGCCGGTGGCGAAGCGGGTGGCGCTGTGCCTGCAACCGAACGGCATGGCGATCGCGCCCGCGGTTGAGGCGGCGCTGCGGCAGGCAGCGGGGCTGCTGGCGCAGGCCGGCTGGCAGGTGGAGGAGCTGGACGACACGCCCTCATTCCGTGAGGCCACCGAGCTGCAGGTGCAGCTGTGGCTGGGCGACGGGTTCGAGGCGTTTCTGGCCAATGCCGAACGCGAGGGCGACCCTGAGGCGCTGTTCGTGCTGGCAAAGTTCCGCGACATGGCGCGCGCCCTGCCGGCCGATGTGGTGAGCCGTGCAATGACACGCCGCGCCACGCTGACGCGGGTGTTTCAGATGTTCCTGGCGGCGTATCCCGTTCTGCTGGTGCCGGTCTCGGGGCAGCTGCCGTTCGCGCAGAACCAGGACCAGGAGAGTGCGGCGGCACTCGATACGGTGTGGGAGGCGCAGCTGATCCAGACCGGTCTGCCGCTGATGAGCCTGCCGGGCCTGGTGGTCTCCACCGGCATGGCCGGCACGGCGCCGGTGGGCGTGCAGCTGATCGGCCAGCGCTGGCGCGAGGATGTGCTGTTCGATGCGGCCGCCGACATCGAGGCCGGCGGCGTGCCGGCGGCGCCGATCGATCCTGTCGGGTGAATCGCGCCTGCGATTGCCATGTCCGGCTGTGGAGTGCGGCACCTGGGCCTGAGCTGTCGCATTATCAGGAGACCGCCCGCGCGCTCGGGCTTGGGCGGATGGTGTTCGTGGCGCCCGATTCGGTGCGCGCCGGGCATGGCTCGCTGGCGCGGCTGCTGCGGCATCGCGAGCGGACCGCCCGCGGGGTGACGCGGGTGAGCCCGCTGGCGCCCGAGGCGACGCTGGAGCAGCTGCAGCTGGAAGGGGTGCGCGGGCTGCGCCTGGTGGTGCCGGACGGTGCCGATCCGCGCGCCACCGGCGAGGATGTGCTGGAGCTCGCGGCCCGCGCGATGCGGCGGGGCTGTCATGTCGAGCTGTCGGCGCCGCTGCCGCTGCTGGCGGTGCTGGCGCCGGTGCTGCACGCCGCCGATGGCCTTGTGGTGATCGACCGGATCGCCGAGGTGCGTCCGGATCTTGGGCTCGATCAGCCCGGTCTCAACGAGGTGCTGGACCTGCTCGCCGCCGGCCGGGTGTGGGTGAAGCTGGCCGGCATGGCCGACCGGGCGGCGCTGCCGATGCTGCGCGCGCTGATCGCTACCAACATCGAGCGGCTGGTGTGGGGCAGCAACTGGCCGGATGACGGCGCGGCCTCGATGGCGCTGCTGGCGGAGGCCTGTGGCGATGCGGACGGGCTGGCGCGGATCCTGGAGGACAATCCGGCTGTGCTCTATGGATTTCCGCGCGCGTAGGAGGCCTGGGCGCCACGGCGGGTGACGGAATCCGCAGCATAGCGCACCGCGCGGGCCAGCGCGGTGTCGACATCGCCGGTCGCCACCAGCGTGTGGGCGAAGCAGCCGATGAAGGCGTCACCGGCGCCGGTGGTGTCGACCGGCGTGACCACCGGCGCCTCGACATGCGCCACCCGCGCCTGCGTCACCAGCAGCGCGCCATCGGCGCCGAGCGTGACGATGACGGTGCCGACGCCGCGCCGCACCAGCCAGCGGGCGGCAGCGACGATCTCGTCGGTGCGTGAGACCGGCAGGCCCGTCAGCCGGGCCAGTTCGTCGCGGTTGGGGATCAGATAGGTGACATTGCGCAGCATCTCCGGATCGATCGGCACCGCGGGCGCCGGATTGAGCAGCACCGGCACGCCGCGCGATCCGGCGCGGGCGATCAGGTCGGCGACCGTCGGCAGCGGGATTTCCAGCTGCAGCACCAGCAGCGCGGAGCCGGCCAGCACCGCCTCCGGCACATCCTCCGGCATCACCCGGCCATTGGCGCCGGCCACGATCAGGATGCGGTTCTCGCCGGCGTCGTCGACGAGGATGGTGGCGACCCCGCTCGGCACGCCGGCGCTTATGGCGATGCCGGCGGTGTCGATCCCTTCGGCTTGCAGCGACGCCAGCGCGGACGACCCGAACGCATCGTCGCCGACACGGCCGATCATCGCCACGTCGCCGCCCAGCCGGGCCGCCGCCACCGCCTGGTTGGCGCCCTTGCCGCCCGGATAAACAGCGAAATCCTGGGCGGCCAGCGTCTCGCCGGCCGCGGGCATCCGGTCGGCGAAGGTGACCAGATCGGTGTTGATGCTGCCGACGACGAGGATGCGTGTGGTCACACGTCGCCTGTCAGCAGCTTCATCTCCACCAGGGTCGCCAGCACGCCGGCGCCGTCGGGCAGGGCTTCGTCGTTGAAGTCGAACATCGCGTTGTGGACCGGCACGCTGTCCACGCCGTTGCCGATGTTGATGCGCGCCCCCGGCCGGGCCTCCATCATGAACGAGAAATCCTCGGACGCCATGATCGCCGGGCTGTTGCGGTTGACATTGGCCTCGCCCACCAGGCTGGCGGCGGCATCGGCGAAGATGCGGGCCTCGTCCGGATCGTTCACCAGGGGTGCGAACAGATAGCGGAAATCCACCGCCGCCGTCGCGCCGAAGGAGGCGGCGATCTGTTCGGCCAGCCGCTTCATGCGGGCCTCCACCAGGTCGATCACCTCGCTTTTGTAGGCGCGCACCGTGCCGCGCAGCACGGCGGTGCCGGGGATGACGTTGTAGGCGGCCCCCGCCTCGATCCAGGTGAGGCTGACCACCGCCGTGTCGGTCGGCTTCACGTTGCGCGAGACGATGGATTGCAGCGCCTGGGCGATGGTGGCCGCGGCCAGCACCGGGTCGGCACTGTCCTCGGGGTGGGCGCCGTGGGAGCCGGTGCCGGTGATGGTGATGTCAAAGAACCCGCCGCCGGCCATCATCGCCCCGGGGCGGATGCTGAACTGGCCGAGCGGCAGGCCGGGCGAGGTGTGGATGCCGAACACATTGTCCATCGGGAAGCGTTCCATCAGCCCGTCGGCCAGCATGGCCTTGGCGCCGCCGAGGCCTTCCTCGGCGGGCTGGAAGATGAAGTTGACGGTGCCGTTGAAGTCTCCCGACGTGGCCAGATACTTCGCAGCACCCAGCAGCATCGTCGTATGTCCGTCATGGCCGCAGGCATGCATGATCCCCGGTTTGGTGCTGGCATGCGGCAGGCCGTTGGCCTCGTGGATCGGCAGCGCGTCCATATCGGCGCGCAGGCCGATCGCACGCTGGCCGTTGCCCTTTCGCAGCACGCCCACCACGCCGGTGCCGCCGACATTTCGGTGCACCTCGATGCCCCATTCCGCCAGCTTGCCGGCCACGATCTCGGAGGTGCGGAACTCCTCGAAGCCCAGCTCGGGATGAGCATGGATGTCGCGGCGGATGGCGGTCAGTTCGTCATGGAACCCGCGGATGATGTCGGCGGCGGTCATGTCCGGCGCTCCCTACAGCGTGCCCTTGGGCAGCTTCATCTCCACCAGCGTGGCGTAGGCGCCGGCGCCGTGGGGGATGGCGTCGTCGTTGAAGTTGTACAGCGCGTTGTGAACGGGGGCACTGTCGCCGTTGCCCACCAGAATGTAGGCGCCGGGGCACTGCTCCAGCATGAACGAGAAATCCTCCGAGCCCATCACCGCGTTGCCGTGGCGGTTGACGTTGCCCTCGCCCACCAGGGCGGCGGCGGCATCGGCGAACTCCATGGACTTCTCCATGTCGTTGACCAGCGGGGCGAACAGGAAGCGGAAATCCACGTCCGCGGTGGCGCCGAAGCCGGCGGCAATCGAGGTGGACAGGCGCTTCATCGTGTTCTCGATCACCTGCATGGTCTCGCGCTTGAAGGCGCGGGCGGTCCCGCGCAGCACGGCGGTGTCGGGGATGACGTTGTAGGCGGCCCCCGCGTTGAGGCAGGTGATGCTGACCACGGCGGTGTCGGTCGGCTTGATGTTGCGCGCGACGATGGACTGCATGCCGGTGGCAATGGCAGCGGCGGCCAGCACCGGATCGACACTTTCCTCCGGCCGTGCGCCATGGGCGCCGCGGCCGTTGACGGTGATGTCGAAGAACGCGCCGCCGGCCATGGCCGCACCGGGGGTGATGGAGAACTTGCCAACCTCCAGCCCCGGGCGGTTGTGCATGCCGAACACGCTGTCGCAGGGGAAGCGCTCGAACAGCCCGTCGTCGAGCATGGCGCGGGCACCGCCGATGCCTTCCTCGGCCGGCTGGAAGATGAAGTTCACCGTGCCGTTGAAGTTGCCGGTCTCGGCCAGATACTTCGCCGCCCCCAGCAGCATGGTGGTGTGCCCGTCATGGCCGCAGGCATGCATCACGCCAGTATGGGTGCTGCTGTATTCCAGCCCCGTCGCCTCCAGGATCGGCAGCGCGTCCATGTCCGCCCGCAGGCCGATCGACGCCTGGCCGTTGCCTTTGCGCAGCACGCCGACCACACCGGTCTTGCCGATGTTGCGATGCACCTCGATGCCCCATTCCGCCAGCTTGGCCGCCACCAGATCCGACGTCCGCACCTCTTCCAGGCCCAACTCCGGATGGGCATGGATATCGCGGCGGATGGCGGTGAGTTCGTCATGAAAGGCGCGAATGGCGTCGGTGGCGGTCATCAACATCTCCTGTGCGGGTGACGCCGAGCCTAGAGCAATATGGTTTCACGTGGAATCACCGCGCCACAAAATGGCGCGCTGAAACAGAGAGCTAATACCAACGGCCTTGATCGATGACTCTTCCATCGATCAAGGCCGTTGGTATCGCGCGCCGGGTTGGCCGGCGGCGGCGCGCCAAACCAAGACTCAAACCAACGGTCATTCTTTATGACCGTTGGTATAAATCGGGGTAGCGTCGCCTATCAGATGCCCACCGATCTAGCCGATCAGCGTCGACACCCAGCGGAACAGGCCGAAATGCGACAGGTCGTTCCAGGTGGCGAACACGAACAGGCTGATCAGCAGCGCGAACCCGGCGCGGAACCCGTATTCCACCGCGCGCGGCGGCAAGGGTTTGCCGCGCAGCGCCTCGAGGCCGAAGAACACCAGATGCCCGCCATCCAGCACGGGGATGGGGAAGAGGTTGATCAGGCCGAGATTGACCGAGAGCACGGCGATGAAGCTGATCAGGCTGGCGAAGCCGAGCTGGGCCACCTGGCCGGAGAGCTGGGCGATGCGCAGCGGGCCGCCGAGATCATCGGTGCCGCGCTGGGCGGTTATCATCTGCCAGACGCCGTCCAGCGTGGAGACGCCGACATCCCAGGTCTGGGCGAAGCCTTCCACGATGGCGAGCGGCGGGGACAGATGCTCGTAGGCGACGGCGCCGCCCTTGATGCCGAGCACGCCCACGGCATGGCCGACGGGGCCGCGGGATTCCGGGGTGGCCTCGATCACCTTGGTCAGTCCGTCGCGGGTGACCTGCAGCTTGAGGGTCTGTCCGGGGCGGGTGGAGACGATGCGCTGGATCTGCTCGAACTGGGTGATCGGCGTGGCGTCGATGCTGTCGATGCGGTCGCCCGCCTGCAGGCCGGCCATGGCGGCCGGGCTGCCGGTGACGACGTCGCCCACCACCGGCAGGGTCATCGGCCGGCCGACAGCGACGAACAGGATGGCGAACAGCACGCCGGCGAGCAGGAAATTGGCGATCGGCCCGGCAGCGACGACGATGGCGCGCGACAGCACGGATTT
This sequence comes from Rhodospirillales bacterium, assembly GCA_037445025.1. Lineage (GTDB taxonomy): Bacteria > Pseudomonadota > Alphaproteobacteria > Acetobacterales > Acetobacteraceae > CAIQQQ01. The sequence goes on along the minus strand of JBBILI010000028.1, from coordinate 37,979 downwards.
GCCGTGAAAGGTCTCACCCGCGCGCCAGGATGCGCGGACCTCGGGCGGCACGTCCTCGGGGCGTTCCTGGCCGTGCAGCTTCACGTAGCCGCCGAGCGGCAGCAACGAGAGTTTCCACACCGTGCCGTTGCGCGCGGTCCAGCTTGCCAGGGTCGGGCCGAAGCCGATGGAGAAGGCCTCCACATGGATGCCGCGCCAGCGGGCGGCGATGTAGTGGCCGTATTCGTGAATGAACACCAACACGCCCAGCACGATGGCAAAGGCCAGCGGCGTACGCACAACGCTCGGCAGGAAATCGAACAAGAGATGCTCCTTCAGGCGGCTGCTGCCGCCCTGGATTCACAAAAACCGGCCGCCACAACCCGCGCACGCTGATCCAGATCGATCACCGCGTCCAGGCTGTCGGCCGGACACTGGCCCATCTGGTCGACCACCTGCTCGGCGATGGCTGCGATGTCGAGAAAACCGATGCGGCGTTGCAGGAACGCCTCCACCGCCACCTCGTTGGCCGCACTCATAAGCGTGGGCACCCCGCCGCCGGCCTGCAAGGCCTCGCGCGCCAGACGCAGGGCGGGAAAGCGCTGCAGATCAGGCTCGCTGAACTCGAGTTTGCCCAGCGCCGCGAGATCCAGCCGGGGCGCCTTGGTTGCGATGCGCGCCGGCCAGGCCAGGGTGTGGGCAATCGGCACCCGCATATCAGGGCTGCCGAGCTGGGCGAGCACGCTGCCGTCGCTGTAGCACACCAGGCCGTGCACGGTGGATTGCGGGTGGACCAGCACGTCGATCATCGCGCTGTCCATGGCGAACAGGCGGGCGGCCTCGATGAGTTCGAGGCCCTTGTTCATCATGGTGGCGCTGTCGATCGAAATTTTGGCGCCCATGGTCCAGACCGGGTGCTTCAGCGCGGTCTCCGGCTTGGCCACGCGCATCTCGTCCATGGTGGCGGTGCGGAACGGGCCGCCCGAGGCGGTGAGGATGATGCGCTCGACAGCGCCGTGATTGCCGTCGGCCATCGCCTGGAAGATGGCGTTGTGCTCGCTGTCCACCGGCAACAGCGTGGCGCCGGCGGCGGTGACGGCGCGCAGCATCACATCGCCGGCGCAGACCAGCGCCTCCTTGTTGGCGAGCGCGATTGCGCCGCCGCGCTGCACGGCGGCCAGCGTGGCGTGCAGGCCGATGGCGCCCATGATGGCGCACATCGTCCAGTCCACCGGGCGGGCCGCGGCCGCGACGATGGCTTCCTGGCCGCATTCGGTCTGCACACCGGAGCCTGCGAGCATGGCGACCAGCTCGTCATACCCGGCGGGGTCGGCCAGCACGGCGATCTCGGCGCGCAGCGCGCGGGCCTGTTCGGCCAGCAGCCTTGCGTTCTTGCCGGCCACCAGCGCGCGCACCTGGTAGAGATCGGGATTGGCCAGCAGCAGTTCCACCGTCTGCGTGCCGACGCTGCCGGTGGAGCCGAGAACGGAAACACTTTTCACTGCCACAACACCTTTCCCTGACCCAGCATCAGCACCAGCAACGCGGCCACGGGAGCGGCCACCAGAAGACCATCCACCCGATCGAGCACGCCGCCGTGGCCGGGGATCAGCCGGCCGGAATCCTTCACGCCAAAATACCGTTTCGCCGCGCTCTCGAACAGGTCGCCCAGCTGCGAGGCGATGCCGAGCAGGGCGGCGACGGCGATGCCCTGCCAGGGCGGCAGGTTCCAGACGATCCCGGCGCCCCAGCCGATCAGCATGGCCACGGCCAGCCCGCCGACCGCGCCGGAGCGGGTCTTTCCCGGCGAGATCCGCGGGGCGAGCTTGGGACCGCCAACCAGACGCCCCACGAGATACGCGCCGATATCGCTGCCCCAGACGATGAACACGACGAACAGCACGTTGGCACGCCCGGCCGACGGGTCCGATCGCAGCCATTGCAGCAGAACCGCGCCGGGCAGGATATAGACAGCCCCCACCAGGGCGCTGGCCAAAGGCGGCCACCCCGGTGTTCTGACCCGGATCATGGACAGCCACTCGTCACTCGCGACGAAGATGAGGGCGTAGATCAGCACCTGCCACGCCAGTCCGCCCCACCACAGCGCCGCGAGGCTGAGCGGCGCCATGATCATCGCCGAGGCCGCGCGCACCCCAAGATCGCGCCAGGGTGTCGGCGCCGCGTCAGCCGGGCCTTGCGCCAAAGCGCCGCTCCCGTCGTGCATATTCCGCCAGGGCCTCGGCAAACTCGTCGGCGCCGAAATCCGGCCACAGCACCTCGGTGAACACCAGCTCGGCATAGGCGGACTGCCACAGCAGGAAATTCGACAGGCGCTGCTCGCCGCTGGTGCGCAAAATCAGGTCGGGATCGGGAATGCCGGTGGTGGAGAGCAGATCGCCGAAGGTCTCCTCGTCGATCGACTCCGGGTCCAGCGTGCCGGCCGCGACCGCCGCCACCATGGCCCTGGCCGCCGCCAGGATCTCGCCCCGCGCACCATAGGACAGCGCCACCGTCAGGTTGAGCCGGGTGTTTCCCGCCGTCGTCAGCTCCGAGCGCGCCAGCTCGGCCTGGATGTCGCGATCGAAGCGGCCGCGGTCGCCGATGATGCGCACCCGTACCCCCTCGCGCGCCAGCTCGGCCAGCTCGTGCTTGATGAAATGGCGCAGCAGGCCGGTGAGGTCGCTGATCTCCTCGGCCGGGCGGCGCCAGTTCTCGCTGCTGAACGCATACAGCGTCAGCCAGCCCACACCCTGCGCCATCGCCGCCTGGATGGTGCGGCGCACCGCCTGCACCCCGGCGCGATGCCCGGCCAGGCGTGGCAGGCCCCGTGCGGCCGCCCAGCGGCCGTTGCCGTCCATGATGATCGCGACATGAGAAGGCACGGCGGACACCAGGTCCACCGTTTCCGGCGTTGCCACAGCCTGCCTGTGTCCGATCGGCATGCCCCCCATGTCTCCCGACGGCGCGACCCCCAAGCGGGATCAGACCGTGCGGATCTCCTTGTCCTTGTCGGCGAACATCTGATCGACCCGCTTGATGTAGCTGTCGGTCAGCTTCTGGATGTCGTCAGACCAGACCTTCATCTCGTCCTCGCTGATCGACCCCTTCTTCTCGATCGCCTTGGTCTGGTCCATGCCGTCGCGCCGCACACCGCGGATGGCGATCTTGGCCCCCTCGGCATACTTGCCCGCGAGCTTGGACAGCTCGGCCCGGCGCTCGCCGGTCAGCATCGGGATCGGCACCCGCACCGTCTGCCCGTCGGATGCCGGGTTGAGGCCGATGCCGGCGTCACGGATCGCGCGCTCCACGGCACCCACCAGCGAACGGTCCCACACCTGCACCGTCAGCATCCGTGCCTCCGGCACGGCGATGTTGGCCACCTGGGTCAGCGGCACCTCGCTGCCATAGGCCTCCACCCGCACCGGCTCCAGCAGCTGCGGGCTGGCGCGACCCGAGCGCAGGCCGCCGAAATCACGGCGCAGGCTGTCGATGGCGCCGTCCATGCGGCGGGTCAGGTCCGTCTTCAAAGCGGAAAGGTCGGCCGTGGTCATCGCTGTGTTCCCGTGACTTACTTGACTTCGGTGATCGTGGTGAAGCGGCCTTCCGAGCGCATCACCTGGGCAAACGCGCCGGCGGCATGGATGTTGAACACCACGATCGGCAGGCTGTTCTCGCGCGCCAGCGAAATCGCCGAGGCATCCATCACCGACAGATCCCGCGACAGCACCTCGAGATAGCTCAGCTGCTCATACCGCTCCGCATTCGGGTGCTTGCGCGGATCGGCCGAATACACACCATCCACCTGCGTGCCCTTCAACAGCGCGTCACACCCCATCTCCGCCGCGCGCAACGCCGCCGCCGTGTCGGTGGTGAAGAACGGATTGCCGGTGCCGGCAGCGAACACCACCACCCGACCCTTCTCCATGTGCCGCTCCGCGCGACGCCGGATATAAGGCTCACACACACTCGCCATCGGAATCGCCGACTGCACCCGCGTGGGCGTATCATGCCGCTCCAACGCGTTCTGCATCGCCAGCGCATTCATCACCGTGGCCAGCATGCCCATGTAATCGGCCTGCGCCCGGTCCATGCCCGCGGCGGCCGCCGACACACCGCGAAAGATGTTCCCCCCGCCGATCACGAGCGAAACCTGAACCCCCATCGCCACGACAGCGCTGATGTCGGCGGCAATGCGGTTCACCGTGTCATTGTCCAGCCCATACTCACGACGCCCCATCAAGGCCTCGCCCGAGAGCTTCAACATCACACGCTTGTAAGCCGGAGAAGAACTCATAAACCCAATACCCCAAGGCCCCGCACCGTAGAGGCGGGTCTGTGGTGCCACAAGATGGTTAGACAGGAAGCAAGGCGGGGGGCTTTGCCCCCTCGACCCCCACCAGGGGCCGAGCCCCTGGACCTCTCATTTAAAGAGAGGCTTGCGAAGCGAGAGAGGGGCCAATCGAGACCTTTATGAAGGCTTCGGCTGGCCCCTCTCTCACTTCGCAAGCGTTGCTTAAACGAATGGTGTCCAGAGGCTCCGCCTCTGGTGGGGTCCAGGGGCAAAGCCCCTGGCCTTGCTTGCCGTCAAACCGGCTGCGGCACCCCGGACACGGCAGCGACCTCGGCGGCGAAGTCGTTGGTTTCTTTTTCGATGCCTTCGCCGAGGGTGAAGCGTTGGAAGCCGGTGAGGGTGGCGCCGGCTTTCTTCACCACGGCGCGGACGCGGCTTTCGCCGTCGTGGACCCACACCTGTTCGAGGAGGACGACTTCCTCGTAGAATTTCTTGATCCGGCCTTCGACCATCTTTTCGATGATGGCTTCGGGCTTGCCGGAGGCGCGGGCCTGTTCGCTGAGCACGGCGCGTTCGCGTTCCAGGGCGGCGGGGTCGACGGAGTCGACATCGAGCGCGTCGGGGCGGGTGGCGGCGACGTGCATGCCGATCTGGCGGCCGAGGGTGAGCAGGGCGTCGAGTTCGGAGGGCGATTCGAGGGCGACGAGCACGCCGATCTTGCCCAGGCCCGGCCGCAGCACGTTGTGGACATAGGTGGCGACGACGCCGTGTTCGACGGTGAACACCTTGGCGCGGCGGATGTTCATGTTCTCGCCGACGGTGGCCACGAGTTGGACCAGCTCTTCGGCGACCGAGTGGGTTTTGCCGGGGTAGGTGGCGGCCTTGAGGGTTTCGACGTCATCGCCGACCGTCAGCGCCAGATGGGCGACGGTTTCGACGAAGGCCTGGAAGGCGTCGTTGCGGGCGACGAAGTCGGTTTCCGCGTTGACTTCGACCATGGCGGCCTTGTTGGCCATGGAAGCGACGCCGATGAGGCCTTCGGCGGCGGTGCGGCCGGACTTCTTGGCGGCGGAGGCGAGGCCCTTCTTGCGCAGCCAGTCGATGGCGGCTTCGGTGTCGCCTTCCACGGCGACGAGGGCCTTCTTGCAGTCGGACATGCCGGCGCCGGTGCGGTCGCGCAGATCCTTCACGAGGGCGGCGGTGATCTCGGCCATGGGGGTGTCTCCGTATGAAGTGTGGCCCGCCGGGGTGTCCCCCGGCGGGCTTTGGTCGTCAGATATTATGCTGGCGCCTGTTCGGCCAGCACTTCGGGGGCGAGGTTGGGCATGACTTCCGGGGCGAGGTCTTCAGCGGCGCCGATATCCTGGCCGGAGGCCTGCATCTCCTGGCTGATGCCGTCGAGCACGGCGCCGGAGATCAGGTCACAGTACATCGTGATGGCGCGGATGGCGTCATCGTTGCCGGGGATGGGGAAGGTGACGCCGGTGGGGTCGGAGTTGCTGTCCAGCACGGCGATGACGGGGATGCCGAGCTTGTTGGCCTCTTCGACGGCCAGCTTTTCCTTGTTGGTGTCGATGATGAACAGGATGTCCGGCAGGCCGCCCATCTCCTTGATGCCGCCGAGGGCCCGTTCCAGCTTCTCGCGGTCGCGGGTGATGTCGAGCACTTCTTTCTTGGTGAGGCCCTGGGTGTCGCCGTTCAGCATGTCGTCGATCTGGCGCAGGCGCTTGATGGAGCCGGTGATCGTCTTCCAGTTGGTCAGCATGCCGCCGAGCCAGCGGTGGTTGACGTAGTACTGGCCGCAGCGCTGGGCGGCGTCGGCGACGTGTTCGGCGGCGGCGCGCTTGGTGCCGACGAACAGCACGCGGCCGCCGGCGGCGGTGATGTCACGCACGGCGCGCAGCGCGCGGTCGAGCATGGGGACGGTCTGCTGCAGGTCGATGATATGGACCTGGTTGCGCACGCCGAAGAGGAACGGCGCCATCTTCGGGTTCCAGCGGCGGGTGTGGTGTCCGAAATGGACGCCGGCTTCGAGCAGTTGACGCAGCGTGAAATCGGGCATCGCCATGAGCGTGCTCCTTTCCTGTATCCGGTTGAACCTCCGCGGGACATTGTCCTGCGACACCGGATCCTTGCTCGTATGAGCCAGGAAGGCGTCCCGCGTGTGAATTTGTCTGCGCCCTGGTGGGTAAGACGGCGCGGGATATGGCGGAAACAGGCCGGAAAAGCAAGGCTTGCGCCGCGGGCCCTTAAAGTTGAACCGCCAAGGCGCCAAGGCGCCAAGAAGTCCGGGTCTCTTGGCGGCTTGGCGGTTCAACTTTTCCGAGGCCTGCGGCGCCGGGAGTCAGCGGGGCCGCCAGTCTTCGGCGTACATGGTGTAGTAGTTCAGGCTGGCCGGGTTGTAGAGGCCGGTCAGCCATTTCGGGGTGATGACGGCGGTGGCCGCGTAGTAGAGTGGTATCTCCGGCAGTTCGTCGGCGAAGATCGACAGGATCGGCCGCCACAGCGCGCGGCGTTTTGCGGGGTCGAGTTCGATGCGGGCGGCGGCGAGGGCGTCGTCCATCGCAGGGTTGTGGAAGCCGGCGTAGTTGGTGCCGGACCAGCCGTTGTCGGCGCTGGGGATGTAGTGGCTGCTGAGCTGGCTCAGCGGCAGCGCGTCCACGCCGGCGCCGCCGTCGAACTCGACGAGGCCGTTGAAGCTGCGGTGGCGCAGCGTGTCGCCGAACATCACCCGCGCCGGTTCGTTCTTGATGACGAGCTCGATGCCGATCGCCTTCATCTCGGTCTGCAGCACCTGTTCCACCAGTTCGCGGGTGCGGTTGCCGGCGGTGGTGGTGAGGTCGATGGAGAAACGCTGGCCGGTGGGGCTCAGCAGAATGCCGTCCGGGCCCGGATGAAAGCCGGCTTCGGCCAATCTGGCGCGGGCGGCGTTCGGGTCGTACGACCATTGCTTCACGTTGGGGTCGTAGCCGAACTGGCTGGGGTGGAGGAAGGAATAGGCGGGAGTGTAGCGGTTGTCGAACACCCGGGCGACGATGGTCTTGCGGTCGATGGCCATCGACATCGCCTGACGCACGCGCCTGTCGGCCAGCAGCGGGTTGTCGAGATTGACTTCGAGATGCTCGATGCTGCCGAGCGAGGGCATGAAGTTGAAGTCGTAGCGGTCGGCGGCGGTTTTGGTCAGCGTCAGCACCTGGTCGAGCGTGATGCCCATGTTGCTGGTCTGCACCGTGTCGAGATCGCCGGAGAGCAGGTTGGCCTGCAGCGCGGCGGTGTTCTCGATCAGCCGCATGGTGATCTTCCTGAAATACGGAAGGCGGCCTTTCCAGTAGGGGTTGGGGACCATCACCACCTGGTCGTTGGCGCGAAACGACTCCACCTTGTAGGGGCCGAACCACAGGCCGGGGTTTTCCGGCGCGCGATTGAATTCGGTCTTCTGGCCATAGTCCAGCGGGCCGGATGCCGCGGCGAAGATCGGGCCTTCGATATGCTCGGGCAACAGAAGCTGGCTGCCGATGCGCTGGTAGTCGAAGATCGGGCTGCGCAGGGTGAAGGTGACGTGGCGCGGGTCATCGGCGGTGACGGCTTCGATATACTGGGGCGGGTTGAAGGCGGCGCTGACCTTGAAGGAGAACACCACGTCGCTTGCCGTCAGCTTCACGCCGTCGCCCCAGAACAGGTCGTCCTTCAGCGTGTAGGTGACGGTCATGCCCGCGCTGCCGTCCGGGCGTTTGATGACCTTGGCCTCGCCGTTGTCCAGGCTCGGCAGTTCGGTGCACAGCAGGCAGAACGGCCTGCCGTCGCTGCCCAGGCCGGTCATCGGCCGGTTCATCGCGTCCAGGATCACCAGCTTCACCGAGGTGGAGGTGATATAGGGGTGCATGTCCGGCGGGAACTGGCTCATGCCGATGGCGAGGGTGTCGTGCGTTTGGGCGCGTGCCCCGGTTGCGAGCAGGGCGAAGGCAGCGCACACAAGGGTGGTCCATCGGGTCATGCGGATCTCCTTTCCAGTCACACTAAGGGATTTTCCGCAGGCCCGCAGCAATTGCGATACGGGAACAGAATGCGATGCTGAATGCCGTCTTTGGCCGCCAGGCGGAGCCCTGGCTGGTGTTCGACCCGACCCGCAGCCGCCCCGCGATCGGCCGGGCGGCGGCGGCGACGGCGAACCCGCTGGCGTCCTGGGCGGCCTGCACCATGCTGCAGGCCGGCGGGTCGGCGGTGGATGCGGCGGTGGCGGCCCAGGCGGTGCTGACGGCGGTGGAGCCGAACGCCTCGGGCATCGGCGGGGGGGCGATCCTCCTGGTGGCACGCGACGATGCGGTGACCGCGATCGACGGGCTGTCGATGTCGCCGGGGCGGGTGACGGAGCGGCTGGACCGGGATTTCGACGGGCGGATCGTGCCGGCCGAGCGGGCGACGTTCGGTGGACGGACAGCGGGGGTGCCCGGTGCGCTGCGAGCACTTGAGCTGGCGCATCACCAGTTCGGCGTGCTGCCCTGGGCGGATCTGTTCGCGCCGGCCATCGCCCTGTGCGAGGACGGCTATCCGATGTCGGCCTATCTGCTGCGGGCACTGCGGGAGAATCCGGGCGTGCAGACCGAGGCGATGGCCCGGGCGCTGTTCGCCCATGCGGATGGCGGCCTGCTGGCGGTGGGAACGCCGATCCGCAATCCGGCCCTGGCCGAGACGTTCCGGCGGATCGCAGCCGGGGGCGCGGATGAATTCTATGAAGGTGGCATCGCGCGCGACATCTGCCGGGCCGTGGCGAGCGATCCGTTTCCCGGCACGATGACGCCGGAGGATTTTTCGGCCTATTCCCCCACGGTGCGCCGGGCGCCGCGCTTTGCCATGGGCCCGTATCAGGTGGTGGGCGGCGGCCTGCCGGCGTTCGGGGCGATCGCCGTGGGCCAGGTGATCGGCATCGCCGCCGCGATGGGGCTGACCGGGCTGGGGGCCGATCTGTCGGCCGATGCCGTGCATATCCTGGCGGAGGCGGGGCGGCTCGCCTATGCCGATCGGGCGGTCTATGCCGGCGATCCGGATTTTTGTCCGTGCGATGTCGCGGCCTTGCTGGAGCCTGGCTATCTCGCCGGCCGGGCCGCCGTGCTGGACCCGCGGCGGCGCACCGAGGGCCTCACCGCCGGGACCGCCGAGGGCGAGAGCATGACCAGCCATGTCTCGATCGCGGACGGGCGGGGCTGCATCGTGTCCATGACCACCACGATCAACAACAATTTCGGCAGCCGCGTCAGTGTCGGCGGGTTCTATCTCAACAACGTCGTGACCAATTTCGCGGCCCGGCCGATCGAGAGCGGGCGGCGTTCGGTGAACGCGATGGGGCGGCACAAGCGCGCGCGCACCTCGATCGCGCCCTGCCTGGTGTTCGATGCGGCGGGGGCGGTGGTGGCGTCCGTGGGCGCGGGCGGCGGCAACCGGATCATCGGCTATGTCGCCAATGCGCTGCTGCGGCTGGCCGGTGGGATGGACGATCCGCAGGCGATCCTTTCGGCGCCGCATGCGCTGAATGCAGGCGGCATGACCGAGCTGGAGCCGCCGCTGGATCGGCATGTGGCGGAGCTCGCGGCGCGCGGGCATTGGATGATGCCAAGGCGGCTCGACGGCGGCACGCAGATGGTGCTGCGCAGCGGCGACCAGTGGGCGGCCGGCGGCGATCCGCGGCGGGACGGATGCGGGATGGCGATCTCGTAACCCGCATCGCGCAAGCGCGATGCGGGCTACCCCGTTGGATCATTGACGATTTGTGGCGCAGCCGCGATGGTTGAGTACCGCGGCCGCGAGAGCCGCTCGATCGGGGAAACCACCATGCGCGCGCTTTGGATCGCTGCCCTCGCCCTGCTGCCTGCCGCGGCCCAGGCCGAGACCACCCTCAACGTCTTTATCTCGAACCAGCAGCAGCCGCAGATCATGCGCCACGCCTTCGACCGGTTCGAGGCGGAGAACCCCGGCATCAAGATCACCATCCAGTCCGGCGGCACCACGTCGGAACTGCAGGCGGCGTATCTCAACACGGTGATGTCGGCCAAGGACCCCACGCTCGATATCTTCCTGCTCGACATCGTCCGTCCCGCGCAGTTCGCAGCATCAAGCTGGACGGTGCCGATCACCGGGGCCGACATGAAGCCGTATCTGCCGGCCTATGCCGAGGCCGACGAGGTCGGCGGCAAGGTGGTCGCCCTGCCCGCCTTCGCCGATGCGATGTTCCTGTATTACCGCAAGGATCTGCTGGCGAAATACCACCTGCCGGTGCCCACCACCTGGGCGCAGCTCGACACCGAGGCCAAGACCATCCAGGCCGGCGAGAAGAACCCGGATCTGCAGGGACTGTCCTTCCAGGGGGCGGCGATCGAAGGCGCGGTGTGCACCTTCCTGCTGCCGTACTGGAGCCAGGGCAAGCAGCTGGTGACCGACGGCAAACTGTCCTGGAACCGGGACGCCGCGCTGAAATCGTTCAATCTCTGGACCGGCCTGGTCGCCGACGGCGTGGCGCCGCGCAACATCGCCGAGGTCACCACCGAGGACACCCGCAAGACCTTCCAGGCCGGACGCGCCGCGTTCTCGGTGCTGTGGTCCTATGGCTGGGCGCTGTTCCAGGGGGCGGACAGCGCGGTGAAGGACAAGGTGGGCGTGGCGGTGCTGCCCGCACTCGATGGCGGGCAGCATGCGAGCTGCATCGGCGGCTGGCAGTGGGGCGTGTCGGCCTATTCCACCCATGTGGCGGAGGCGACGAAGCTGGTGGCGTTCATGTCGAGCCCGGCGGTGTCCAAGCAGATCGCCATCGATGGCTCGCTGATGCCAGTCTATCCCGGGCTGTATAAGGACCCGGACGTCGTCAAGGCGGTGCCGTGGTTCGGCGATGCGCTGGATGTGGTGACATCGGCCAAGGCAAGGCCGGTGACGGCGCGCTACAACGAGGTGAGCGACACGGTGCGCACGCTGACCAACGCGGTGCTGGCCGGCGCGGTGACGGCGCCGGACGCCGCGACCCAGATGGAAGCGAGACTGCGCCGCGTTCTGCGCTGACCATGGCCAGAAGCTGGCGCGACCCCAAGGACTCGACGCTGGCGCTGGCGCTGCTGGCGCCGGCGTTTCTGCTGCTGGCCGCCATCGTCGTCTATCCCGTGGGGCGGCTGATCTGGACCAGCTTCTATGAGCTGAGCCTGACCTCCGGGCTGCCGCGCAAATTCGTGGGGCTGGAGAACTTCATTTCGCTGGGCGACGATCCGGTGTTCTTCACCGCGCTGTGGAACACGCTGCTGATCGTGGTGATCACCGTGCCGGGGGCGATGGTGGTGGGGCTGGGGCTCGCCTTGGTCGCCAACATGCCGTTTCGGGTGAAATGGCCGGTGCGGCTGGCGCTGCTGATCCCCTGGGCGCTGCCGCTGGCGTTCGTGGGAACCATCGCCGCCTGGTTCTTCAATTCGGATTACGGGCTGGTGAACGATCTGCTGCGGCCGTTCACCGTGCAGGGCGTGCTGTGGCTGACCTCGCCGAACCTCGCCTTCGCCGCGGTGTGCCTGACGATCATCTGGAAGACCTCGTCCTTCGTGGCGCTGATCCTGCTGGCGGGGCTGCAGACGATTCCGCAGGAGACGCTGGAGGCGGCGGATGTGGACGGCGCCAGCCGGCTGCGCAAGTTCTGGAGCGTGACGCTGCCGATGCTGCGGCCCTCGATCGTGGTGGCGATGATCTTTCGCACCATCACAGCCCTGCAGACCTTCGACATTCCGGCGACGATGACGCGCGGCGGGCCGGGCGATGCGACGACGACGCTGGCCATGCTGATCCATCAGACGACGGTGGATTTCCTCGATCTCGGCTACGGCTCGGCGCTGGCGGTGGTGATGTTCGCGCTCAGCATGGTGATCTCCACGTTCTATCTGCGCCATATCAGGAGCGGCACATGAAGGGTGCTGCGCTTCGGCGGCTGGCGGCGCTGGCGGTGATCCTCAACGGGCTGTTTCCGGCGGTGTGGATCCTGTTCACGTCGCTGAAGTCCGAGCAGGAGCTGATGCAGAAGCCGATCACCTGGCTACCGCACGCGCCGACGCTGGCGAATTTCGTGCGCGCCTTCCATGACCAGCCGCTGGCGCGGTTCGTGTTCAACAGCGTCGCGGTGGGACTGCTGTCGACCTTGCTGACGCTGGTGATCGCCACACTGGCCGCCTATGCGCTGGCGCGGCTGACCATCGGGTTCCGCGATCTCGCGCTGTCGGCGATCATCGCGACGTCGACGTTTCCGCTGGTCACCCTGCTGGTGCCGCTGTTCGAGACGATGCGCGCGGTAGGACTGCTCAACAGCTATGCCGCCCTGGTGCTGCCCTACACCGTGCTGAGCCTGCCGGTGTGCACGCTGGTGCTGGTGAGCTTCTTCGAGAGCATTCCGCCCGATCTTGAGAACGCGGCCATGGTGGATGGCTGCACGCGGCTGGGGGCACTTTGGAAGATCCTGGTGCCGCTGGCGGCCCCCGGCATGGCGACGGCGGGGATTCTCGCCTTCATCAACGCGTGGGACGAGTTCCTGCTGGCGCTGTCATTCAATTCGGTGCCTGCGTTGCGTACCTTGCCGGTTGGCATCACGCTGTATCAGGGGGAATTCACCTTCCCGTGGCCGGTGATCTCGGCGGCGCTGGTGGTGGGGATCGTGCCGGTGGCGGTGCTGATCGTGGTGTTCCAGCAGCGGGTGCTGTCTGGGTTGACGTCTGGGGGCGTGAAGGGATGAGGCTTGTATCGGGTGGGGCGGAGCTGGTCTGCAACCCGCAGCTGGGGGGCACGATCGTGTCCTGGACGGTCGATGGCGTGTCGCTGTTCCGGCCGGTGGGCGGCGAGGCGGACACGGTGCGCGGGCAGGGCTGCTATCCGCTGGTGCCGTTCTCCAACCGTGTGGCCGGGCGGGCGTTCAGCTTCGCCGGGCAGCGCCATGAACTGCCGGACCTGATGAACGGCTTCGCCATCCATGGCGCGGCCTGGCAGCTGCCGTGGCGCCAGGACGGCGATGCCATGACGGTCGATTACCCCGGCGGCGCGCTGTGGCCGTTCGCGTTCTCCGCCGCACAGCGTTTCGCGCTGACCCCGCGCGGGCTGACGGTGACGATGCGGGTGACCAACCGGCACACCGCCCCTGCCCCGCTGGCGATGGGGCTGCACCCGTATTTCCCGCGCACGCCGGAGATGACGCTGCAGTTCGCCGCCACCAGCGTGTGGCTGAACGGGGCGGACATGATCCCCGCCGCCAACGTGCAGGTGCCGGCGGAGTGGGATTTCAGCCGGGCGCGCAAGCCGGGCGGTGTGTTCGCCGACAACTGCTTCGCCGGCTGGCATCGCCGGGCGGAGCTGACCTGGCCGGAGCACGCGACGCGGCTGGTCGTCACGGCGGACCAGGTGTTTCGCCACGCGGTGGTCTATATTCCGCGCGACGCGGATTTCTTCGCGCTGGAGCCGGTCACCAACATGAATGACGGGCTCAACAGGATGGACCAGCATGTCGATCACGGCATGGCGGTGCTGGCGCCGGGCGACACGCTGGAAGGCGCCGTGCGGTTCGAGGTGCAGGCGGCATGAGTCGGTATGACAGCGTGCAGTATCGCTCTCTCGCGGGGCGCTGCGTGCTGATCACCGGCGGCGCCTCGGGCATCGGCGCGGAGATGGTGCGGGCGTTCGTCGCACAGGGCGCGCTGGTGGCGTTTCTCGATATCGACCACGATGCCGGCATGGCGCTGATGGGCGAGCTGCCCGGCACGCGGTTCGTGGCCTGCGACGTGACCGACATTCCCGCCCTGCGCACCGCCATCGGCCGGGTGGAGGACAAACACCCCGTGGAGGTGCTGATCAACAACGCCGCCTCCGACCAGCGCCATGCGATGGACAGCCTCGATTCGGCCGCCTGGCGGCATGCGCTGGCGGTCAATCTCGATCACCAGTTCTTTGCCACCCAGGAGGTGGCCCGGGGCATGCGGGTGCGCGGCGGCGGCTCGGTGGTGATGATGGGCTCGGTGTCGTGGAGGCGCGGCACGCCGGGGATGGCGGGCTACACCACGGCGAAGGCCGCGATCGACGGGCTGACGCGCACGCTGGCGCGCGAGCTGGGGCCGGCGGGCATCCGGGTGAACTGCATCGTGCCCGGGGCCATTCGCACGCCGCGGCAGGAGCGGCTGTGGCACAGCGCGCAGGACAGCGCGGGCTTCGTGGCGGATCAGGCGCTGAAGTTCCGGCTCGATGCCTCGCATGTCGCGCGGATGGCGCTGTTTCTGGCCTCCGACGAGTCGTTGGGCTGCACGGCCGCGAATTTCCGCGTCGATGCCGGGCTGACGCAGCACTGATGCGCATCACCGCAACCGAAACGGGCTACGCGCTGTGGCTGGGGGAGCGGCTGCTGGCGCTGCACAACCGGGAGAAGCCTTTCGTCGTCGCCGGGCATGGCAGCGAGGAGGTGGAGATGGTGCGCGGCAACTTCTCCGTGGCCGACGAGCTGCACATGCGCGTGGACCTCGCGGTGCTGGAGGTGGAGGGCAGCACGCTGCGCTTCTATGCCGATGACGGGCTGGACCCGGCGCTGGAGCTGGAGCTGGTGGGCCAGGCGCTGGTGCTGCGGCGGGCGGCGCCGGGGCTGAACCGGTTCTGGTTCCGGCTGCATGCCGAGGCGGACGAGCATGTGTGGGGCTGCGGCGAGCAGATGTCGTATCTCGATCTGCGCGGGCGGCGTTACCCGTTGTGGACCAGCGAGCCGGGGGTGGGACGGGACAAGTCGACCGAGATCACGCAGCAGGCGGATGCGGAGGGCGGGGCGGGCGGGGATTATTTCACGACCAACTATCCGCAGCCGACCTTCCTGTCCTCGCGCCGGATTGCGGTGCATGTGGAGACCACGGCCTATTGCGTGTTCGATTTCACGGCACGCAGCGCGCATGAGCTGGAGGTGTGGACGGCGCCGCAGCGGATCGAGTTCTTTGCCGGGGATGATTTTCTCGATCTGGTCAGCCAGTTGTCGCTGCGCTTCGGCCGGCCGCCGCGGCTGCCGGACTGGATCATGCAGGGTGCGGTGATCGGGCTGAAGGACGGCGCGCGCAGCTTCACCCGGCTGGCGCGGATCGAGGCGGCGGGGGTGAAGGTGGCGGCGCTGTGGTGCGAGGACTGGGCGGGGGTGCGCCAGACCAGCTTCGGCACGCGGCTGTTCTGGGACTGGTGCTGGTCGGCCTCGCGGCATCCGGATCTGCCGCACCGGATCGCGGAGCTGGCGGCGCGGGGCATTCGCTTCATGGGCTATGCCAATCCGTATCTGTGCACGGACGGCACGCTGTATCCGCTGGCCGAGGCGCTGGGACATCTGGCGCGCAATGCGGAGGGGCGTACCTACAAGGTGGATTTCGGCGAGTTCGAGGCCGGGGTGATCGATCTCAGCAGCAAGGCGGCCTGCGCCTGGTTCGCCGAGAGCGTGCTGCACCGGGAGATGCTCGATCTCGGCCTGTCCGGCTGGATGGCGGATTTCGGGGAGTATCTGCCGACCGATGCCAGGCTTGCGCATGGCGATGCGATGCTGCTGCACAACGCCTGGCCCACGCTGTGGGCGCGGGTGAATGCGGATGCGGTGGCGGACCGGCCGGATGTGGTGTTCTTCATGCGCGCGGGGTTCACCGGGGTGCAGCGCTACAACCGGCTGCTATGGGCGGGCGACCAGTGCGTGGATTTCTCGCGTCATGACGGGATCGGCACGGTCATCACGGCGGCGCTGTCGGCGGGGCTGGTCGGCAATCCGTATCATCACAGCGATATCGGCGGCTACACCAGCCTGTACGGGCTGGTGCGCACGCCGGAGCTGTTCATGCGCTGGACGGAGATGGCGGCGTTCGGGCCGGTGATGCGCACGCATGAGGGCAACCGGCCGCGGGCCAATCTGCAGCTGGACGAGGATGCGGAGGTGCTGGAGCATTTCGCCCGGTTCACCCGGGTGCATGCGCATCTGGCGCCGCTGCTGTCGCGGCTCGCGGATGAGGCGGTGGCGACGGGGTGGCCGATGCAGCGGGCGCTGTTCCTGCATTTCCCGGACGATCCCGAGACGTTCACCATTCAGACCGAATTTCTGCTGGGGCCTGATCTGCTGGTGGCGCCGGTGCTGGCGGCCGGCGCGCAGGTGTGGACGGTGTATCTGCCGGAGGGGTGTGACTGGATCCATCTGTGGAGCGGCATGACGCGCATGGGCGGGCAGAGCGTGACCGTGGCGAGCCCGATCGGCGAGCCGCCGCTGTTCGCCAGGGTGGGGTCGGCTGATGCGGAGCTGTTTGCGGGGATCGGGACTGTATGATCCCCGCAGCAAAAAGAATGAAAAGTCTTTTGCTTCTTTTCTTCAAAAAAGAAGTCCTTACTTCCTGAAGGTCCTACCTTCGGCGATGGATGTCCGGGTGTAATCCATAGCTGTATAGCCGCCGCCCTGGTAGCGCTCGGTGACGGGGTTGTCGCTGGTCTTGCCGAGGACCTTGTTCTCGAAGGCGTCGGCGGTGTCGAGCGGTTCCCAGCCGATGGCGGCGCGGCTGTCGTTGCCCCAGAAGGTGCGGGTGTTGTTCGACGCGCCCCAGATGACGCAGCTGCCGGTGGCGGGCGCCAAGGTCGCGCGTTCGCAGAGGCGGCAGAGATCGGCGAAGGAGAGCCAGGTGGAGAGGCCGCGCTGTTCGGTGGGCTCGGGGAAGCAGGAGCCGATGCGGACGTTGACGTTCTCCACGCCGTGCTTGAACCAGTACATCCGGCCCATCAGCTCGCCATAGGCCTTGGAGAGGCCGTAGTACCCGTCGGGCAGCAGCTGGCAGTCGTCATCGAGCTTTTCCGTGCGTTCGTGGAAGCCGATGGCGTGGTTGGAGCTGGCGAACAGCACGCGGGCCCCTTCGCGGCGGGCGGCCTCGTAGATGTGGTAGAGGCCGGAGATGTTGGGGCCGAGCACCTCGGCGAACGGCTTCTCGACGGAGATGCCGCCGAAATGCAGGATCATGCCGCAGCCTTCGGCGAGGCGGAGCACGCCCATGCCGTCGGACAGGTCGAGCCGGGTGAAGGTGCTGCCTTCGGGGATCGGGTCCGGGAAGGGGGCGATGTCGGTCAGTTTCAGGGTCCAGCCGAGGCGGCCGAGCCAGGCTGTGAGCTGGCGGCCGAGATTGCCGGAGGCGCCGGTGAGCAGGACCGGTTTGGCGGGGATGCTGGACATGGGGGTCTCCGTCAGATGTCGGTGAACGTGCCGATCTTGGCGCCGGCGTGGTGGGTGTACATGCGGAACAGGCCGCCATCGGTGCTGTCGGCCGGGATGCCGGCGCGGCGCAGCGAGGTGAAGTAGAGATAGCCCGGGGTGAAGCAGGGCATGGTGGGGCTCGACGTGGGCACGGCGATGGTGGCCATCAGCATGCCGTCGGGCGCGAAGCGATTGAGGTGGCCGGCGCTGACGCCGGCGGACCAGTAGCAGCCCTGGTCGTCGGTGGCGGCACCGTCGGGCTTGCCCTGGCCGTCCGAGAGCTGGGCAAAGACGCGCCGGTTGGAGATCTCGCCTGCGTGATAGTCCCAGGCGTGGACGACGCCTTCGGGGGTGCTGGCGTGGTACATGGTCGTGCCGTCGGGCGACCAGGCGAGGCCGTTGGAGATGGTGATGCCGGAGGCCATGCGGGTGATCGCGCCGTCGTTGGTGACGCGGTAGAGGTGGCCGGTGGGCTGGCGCGGTGTGTTCTCGTCCATGCTGCCGACCCAGAAGGTGCCGTCGGGGGCGACCTTGCCGTCGTTGAGGCGGGTGGTGGCGGGTTCGTCGACGGGGTCGGTGAATTCGGTGAGGGTCTCGGTGTCGAGGTCGTAGAGCACCACGCGGTGGCGTTGGGCGGCGATGAGGCGGCCGGAGGCGCAGAGGCCGAAGCTGCCGACGACCTCGGGCAGGGTCCAGCTGCGCCTGGCGCCGGTGGCGGGGGTGAAGGCGTGGATGGCGCGGGCGGGGATGTCGCAGAACAGCAGGCGTTTGTGCGCGTCATCCCAGACCGGGGATTCGCCGGTGCCGCATTTGAGATCCCAGACCAGCTCGATCGACATTGTGTTCCTCCGGGGTTGAGTGGGGCACCCCGGCTGCGTCGCGTCAACCTTGCGTGCCGGATTTGCAGGGATGAGGATGCGGCATGCGCACACTCCATGAGCTTGCCGCCGCTCTTGAGGCCGGTACCACCAGTGCTCGGGCGCTGGTGGAGGATTGTCTGGGCCGTATCGCCGACCCGGCGGGCGAAGGATCGCGGGTCTACATCAAGGTGTATGCGGCGCAGGCCAGGGCCGCGGCCGATGCGATGGATCTGCTGCGGCGATCCGGGCGGGCGCCGGGGGCGTTTGCCGGCATTCCGTTCAGCCTGAAGGATCTGTTCGACGTGGCGGGAGAGCCGACGCCGGCGGGCTCGGTGGTGCTGGCCGACGCGCCGGCGGCGGCGGAGAGCGCGCTGCTGGTGCGGCGGATGCTGGCCGCGGGGTTCGTGCCGATGGGGCGGACCAACATGACGGAGTTCGCGTTTTCGGGGCTGGGGATCAATCCACATCACGGCACGCCGGCGAGCCCGTGGGACCGGGCGAACCGGCGCATTCCCGGCGGGAGCTCCTCGGGGGCGGCGGTTTCGGTGAGTGATGGAATGGCGTTCGCAGCGCTGGGGACGGACACCGGCGGTTCGTGCCGGGTGCCGGCGGCGATGTGTGGCGTGGTGGGCTACAAGCCGACGGCGCGGCGGGTGCCGATTTCGGGGGTGCTGCCGCTGTCGCCGAGCCTGGATTCGGTGGGGCCGCTGGCGAACTCGGTGGCCTGCTGTGCCGTGGTGGATGCGGTGCTGGCGGGGGAGCGGCCGGGGCCGATCGCCGAGATGGCGCTGTCGGGGCTGCGGCTGGCGATTCCGTCGAACATCGTGCTGGACGGGCTGGATGCGGATGTGGCTTCGGCGTTCGCGCGGGCGCTGGAGATTCTGGAGACGAAGGGGGCGGTGATTTCGGAGGTTCGCTTCGCGGCGATGGATGAGATCGGGCCGGCGCATGCGCGCGGCACGTTTGCGGCGGGCGAGGCGTTTGCGTGGCATCGGGCGCTGCTGGCGCGGGAGGGGGGGCGATATGATCCGCGCATCCGGCCGCGGATTGAGCGGGGTTCGGGGATGTTGGCGGCCGATTACATCGATCTGCTGGCGGCGCGGGCGGGGATCGTGGCGCGGATGGATGCGGCGATGCGGGATTTCGATGCGCTGGTGATGCCGACCTGCCCGCTGGTGCCGCCGCGGATTGCGGACCTTGATGACGAGGGGGAGTACAACCGGGTCAATCTGCTGCAGCTGCGGAACACGACGCTGGGGAATTTCCTGGATCGGTGCGCGATCAGTGTTCCGTGCCAGCGGCCGGGGGAGGCACCGGTGGGGTTGATGCTGATGGGTGAGACGCTGGGGGATGCGAAGCTGTTCCGGGTGGCGGGGGCGGTGGAGGCGGCGCTGGTGGAGGGGTTGTGAGGGCGCTTCGTTCTCCAGGTTCCACCCCCACCGCGCTTACGCGATGCGGTACGTCAGGCCGTGAGGGAAACAGGGCAGCGCCCTCCGCAATTGTACGGAATTGCCGACGTCCAGGCGTTATGTTCTTCTTTCGTTCATGAATTCCATCGACACTCTCACCACGGCCGACCGACTCGCGCTGACCCTTGAGGGGTTGTGCCGGGCGGTGGCGGCGCGGATTGCCGGGGGGGCGATGGCGGTTGCAATGATCCTGTTGGTGTGGCGGAGGGTGCAGCGGGGCAAGGTTCAGCTTCAGGGGCTGCTGGCCCGGTTTCGGGCCGGGCGGCTTCGGGTGGGCGGGGCGCGGAAATCGGGCGGTGGCGGCCGGCAGGGTGGACGTGAGACTGGCGTTCCGCGGCGGTTTGGGTGGCTGCTGCCGTTGGTTCCGGGTGAGGCGGCGTGTTTTGCCGGGCAGTTGCGGACGGTGCTGGCCGAGCCTGAGATGAGCGCGCTGTTGGAGGCGTCGCCGCAGGCACGGCGGGTGCTGGCGCCGTTGTGCCGGATGTTGGGGATCGAGGCGCCGGCGCGGTTGGTTGGTGATAATGAGATCGCCGAGGGATCGCAGAGTTCGGAGCGTGTGGTGAGTCTTGTATATCCAGATCGTCATTCAGCGGGGGCTTTGCATGAAGGCCTGGCCTTTGGCGAAAGAACAGCCCCCAGCGGATAAAAGTCTTTTGCTTCTTTTCTTCAGAAAAGGAGCGCTTGCTTTCTTTTGTTTATTCTTTTGCCGGCATTGGTGGGCTGAAGCCCACCCTACGGGTGTTTTTTGTTGGCGAGGTGGGCGCGCCAGCCGCCGGTGGCGGTGATATCGGGCTGGCCGGTGATGCCTTCGGCTTCGGCAAGGAAGCCGAGGCAGGGGCCGGACTCCAGATGGACGGTGCCGAAGCCGAGTGGGGCGGGGACCTGGGCGAGCAGGGTGCCGATGGATGTGGTGGGCAGGGCCCAGACCTCGCCGGCGATGGCGGCTCCGTTGGGGGCGCGGACCAGGCCGGGGCGGTTGCCGAGCGCGTGGAGGCGGTAGGCGGCGGTGGTGTGGTCCTCGCGCAGCAGGCGGCCGCCGAGCTGGGTGACCTGGTGGTTCAGGGGCAGGCCGGACATGTGGGCGCCGATGCAGAACAGGGCGGTCTCGTCGGGGTGGAGGCTGTCGGGGTCGCGGGCGGGCGGCAGGGGGATGGAGGTGTTGCCGATATGGGTGGCGTGAGCGCGATGGATGGCATCGGCGATGCCGGCGAGGCGGGCTTCGGACCAGGCGGGGCCGATCAGGGTGACGCCGGTGGGCAGGCCACCGCTGATCCCCGTGGGAACGGCAATGGCGGCGAGGTCGCACAGATTGACGAAGTTGGTGAAGGTGCCGAGGCGGCTGTTGGGTCCGATCGGGTCGGCTTCCAGCTCGGCCAGGGTCGGCGTGAACGGGGCGGTGGGGAGGATCAGCACGTCGATACGGGAGAACAGGTCGCGCGCCAGCCGGCGCACCTCGGCGAGTCGATGGAAGGCGGCGAAGGCATCGACGGTGCGGCGCTGCAGCCCGGCCGCAAGGATGGCGCGGGTGGTGGGGTGCAGGATCTCGGGGCGTTGCTCGATGATGTCGCGCAGGGCGGCAGTGCGTTCGGCGACCCAGGGGCCGTCGTACAGCAGCCGGGCGATTTCGAGGAAGGGGGCGAGGTCGACAGGGATCGTGTCGAAGCCTGCGGTGACGCGGGCATATGCTTCGGTTTGGGCGGTGTCGCACAGGGCGGCGATGTCGGCCACGCCGACGCGCAAGGTGGTGGGGACCGTGCCGCGGCGGAGATGGTCGAACGGGGCTTGCCGGGAGTATGGGTCGGCTTCGTCGAACCCGCCGATGACGCGCTGGACGGACAAGGCGAGATCGACGCTGCCGGCGAAGACGGAGATGGTGTCGATCGAGCGGCATGCCGGGACCATGCCGCGGGAGGAGACATGGCCCACCGTGGGCTTGAGGCCCACGATGTTGCCAAACAATGCGGGGACCCGGCCGGAGCCTGCGGTGTCGGTGCCCAGCGCGAAATCGACGATGCCGGCGGCCACCGCCACCGCCGATCCCGAGGAGGAGCCGCCGGGCACGTGCAACGGGCTGAACACGTTGCGCGGGATGCCGTAGGGGCTGCGCACGCCGACCAGGCCGGTGGCGAACTGGTCAAGATTGACCTTGCCGACCAGCAGGGCTCCGGCATCGCGCAGACGCTGGACGGCGACGGCGGAGGCCAGCGGGATCGTCGCGTAGTCCGGGCAGGCCGCCGTGGTCGGCATGCCGGCCACGTCGAGATTGTCCTTCACCGCGAAGGTCAGTCCCCAGAGCGGACGGCCACGCGGGCCTTCCGCTTCGAGCGCTGCCGCCCGTGCCAGCAGGGTCGTGTCATCGACACGGGCGATCCACAGGGCCGGGTCGGCAAACGACCGGTCCGCCGCAAGCGCCGCTTGCGCGGCGGAGACGGGACTCACCGCAGCAGATCGAGCATCTGCAGGGTGAGCTGGCCGTCCGGCTTCTGCAGCTCGTCGAGGATGGTGAAATGATCGGCCTTCACCACGGGGATCAGCGGCCCCGGCGCATCCTCGTTGGCGCGCTGGCTGTGCAGCTTGCGGCTGTCCTCCATCAGGGCGGGCAGCTCGTGCGTGCCGTATGCGATGCCAAGCGGCTTCTGCACCGCCGGCAGGCGCAGCGGCGACAGGGTGTTCACCTCGTCATCGGTCAGACGCAGCTTCTCGTTGAGGTAGATGTCGCGCAGCGGGCCGAGTTCGAACACGCCGGAGATGGCGAGACCGGCGACGACCTTGGGGTGGGACAGCGCCAGGGCGGTGAGGTGGCCGCCGGCGGAATGGCCGGCGACGATGATGGGGCCGGCGATGCCGTGGTCAGGGCCGTTCTCGCCCAGCCAGTCCAGCGCCAGGTGGATCTGGCTGACCAGCGTGCTCAGCGAGACATCCGGCGTGAGGTCGTAGCCGGGGAAGGCCGCGGACCAGCCATGGGCGCGCACACCTTCGGCCAGAACGCTCACGCCGTCACGCGAGCCGCGCTGCCAGTAGCCGCCATGGATGAACACCATGCAGGGGGAGGTCGGCTCGGCCGCGGGGAACAGGTCCCATTTCGTGCGCTCGCCCGGGGCGTAGGGAATGTCGAGCTTGTTGGGGTGGCGGGCGCGGAACGCCGCCGAGGCGGCGAGGCGCGCGGCCTGGATGGCGGGGCTGTTGGGCACATGGTCGGAGTTGTTGTAGGCGGCGTCTCGTTCGGCGCGGGTCAGGTACGCCCACTCTCCATGGGGGGCGCGACGGGGGGCGCGATAACTGCTCATAGAATGGTCCTCTACGGGTGCACGCGGGCACCACACCAAGACACGCTGAGCTCGACCGATCACAGGTGCCGCCGATGGCGACGGCACGCGCGGGGCGGGCGGTCTCAGCCGGAGCGTCAAGCCTTAGCAGATATTTCCGCGATGTGCCTCCCCGGAGCCGAAAATTTCCGGCTGCGATATGAGAATTCTACGCCCCTGTCTCGGTTCCGTGCAGTTCGGCGCTCAGCACACGGCGCAGGGCGTTGAACTCGGCGGAGGCGACATCGCGCGGGCGGGGCAGATCGATCCGTGTGTCCGACACGATCCGGCCGGGGCCGGGCTGCATGGCCACCACCCGGTCGGCGAGCAGGATGGCTTCCTCGATGGCGTGGGTGACGAAGATGACGGTGAGGCCGGTGCGGGCCCAGAGATCGAGCAACTCGTCCTGCAGGCGTTCGCGGGTCATGGCGTCGAGCGCGCCGAAGGGTTCGTCCATCAGCACCACCCGCGCGTCGTTGGCGAGCACGCGGGCGATGGCGACGCGCTGCTTCATGCCGCCGGAGAGCTGGTGGGGATACGCGTCGGCGAATTTGGTCAGGCCCACGAGGTGGAGGAAGTGATCGACCGTCTCCTTCACGCGCGCCTTGGGGATACCGCGGGCCGCGGGGCCGAAGCCGATGTTGCCGCGCACCGAGAGCCAGGGGAACAGGCCATAGTCCTGAAACACCATGCCGCGGTCCGGCCCCGGGCCTTCGACCGCGCGGCCGGCCACGATGGTGATGCCTGATGTCGCGGGCTCGAACCCCGCGATGATGCGCAGCAGTGTGGATTTGCCGCAGCCGGAGGGGCCAATCAGGCAGATGAACTCGCCTTCCTGCACCCGCAGATTGGTGTCGCCCAGGGCCAGGAAATCGCCGAAGCGCTTGTCCACGCCTTCGACCTTGATGATTTCACCCATGTTGCGGGCTCCAGCGCAGCAGCCGCTGGCCGAGCAGCTGCACCGCACGGTCGGACAGGTAGCCGGCGGCGCCGATGACGATCATGCCGCAGATCACGATCTCGGTGCGGCTGAGCTGGCGGGCATCCATGATCATGGCGCCGAGCCCGGTCTGCACGCCGGTCATCTCGCCCACCACGATCACCACCCAGGAAAAGCCGAGGCCCAGGCGCAGGCCGGTGAAGATGCCGGGCAGCGCCGCCGGCAGCACCACCGAGGGGAACATCGCCGCAGGCTTCGTGCCCAGCATCGCCGCCGCTTCGAACAGCCGCGGCTCTACGCTGCGCACGCCGAAGATGGTGTTGACCAGAATGGGGTAGAACGCGCCCAGCGCCACCAGGAAGAACGCCGATTTCGGTCCGAGACCGAACACGATCATCGACAGCGGCAGCCAGGCGGTGACCGGAACAGGGCGGAGCAGCTGGAACATCGGGTCCAGCAGGTCCCGCGCCACACGCAGCCGGCCGATCAGCATGCCGAGCGGCAGCGCCAGAACCGCCGCCAGCAGGAAGGCGCCATAGACGCGGCCCGCCGAAGCCAGCAGGTGGGTGAGCAGCATGGTGCTGAACGCGTCGTCGTTGATGCCGCCGAAGGCGAGATCCCACAGCGCCAACGCGACATCCCAGGGCTTGGGGATCAGGGAGTACCCGTCGCCCATGGTGCCGATCCACCAGCCGGCCAGGAGCAGGGCTGGGACGAGGGAGGCTGTGAGGAAGCGTTTCAAATCAAGCGGTTCTTTTTTGAAAAAAAGAACCAAAAACTTTCATTCGTTTGGCACGTACCTCTCCGGAGAGGCACGCGCCAGCGAATGAAAGTCTTTTGCTTCTTTTCTTCAGAAAAGAAGTCCTTGCTTGCTTCATGGCGTCCTCGTCAGGCCTGCGTCGCCACCTCATCCGAGAACTTCGTGTCGAACAACGCCTTCAGATCCGGCACCGCCTTGATCTGCTTGAGAATGACCATCTGCTCCGCATAGGCCTGGCACTGCGCCAGCATCTGCGGGGTCATCTTCCAGTTCAGTTCCACATTCGGCACCGAAACCGCAATCGCCTCGCGCTTCTGGCCGAGCTTTGCCACCGTCATGTCCACCATCGCCTGCGGGTTGCTCATGGCGTAGGCACTGGCCTGGCGCTGAATGTCGACCATCATCTTGCAGATCTCAGGCTTGGTCTCGACCGTCTCCTTGTTGGTGGCCAGGATCATGTTGAGGCTGCCCATCGCCGTGGAATACGGATACTCCACGATCTTGCCGATGCCGGTGCTGATCGAGACGCCGGGCGCCGGTTCGGCTCCGACATAGGCGTCCACATCGCCGCGCGCCAAAGCCGCATGCATCTCCGAGAACGAGACGCGGACGGGGGTGATGTCCTTCACCGACATGCCCTCCATGTGCAGGCGCTCCAGCACGAACACCTCCTGCGTCGAGCCCGGCCAGATCGCCACGCGCTTGCCGCGCAGGTCGGTCAGCTTGTCGATGCCGCTGTTCTTGCCGGCCACGATCGCCATGCCCTTGTTGCAGGCGGACGAGATCACCGTCAGCGGCTCATGCGCCACCGCGCTGAAGATGCTGGCGGCCACACCGAACGTGCCGAAATCCAGCGACTTCGTCACCACGCCGTTTTTGCAGTCGTTCGGCGCCTCGAACGGCAGAATCTCGATCCGATACCCCGCTGGGGTGAACTTCTCGTAGAAATACGGGGTGATGGAATGGATGAGCTTGAGCACACCCATCCGGATCACCACCGTCTCGGCACGGGCGCCGCGGGCGATGAATGGGGTGGCGAGACTGGACGCCAGGAACAGACGACGACGCATGGCCATATCTCCCAGAGGGCTGAGTTGCCGCCGGGATATGCAAGTCTGAAGCCAACGCCGCCTGGATCAGCCGATCAGGCGGTTCAGCTGGTCCAGAATGCGCAGACCCACCGCCCGGTTGCCGTGACTGGCCAGCACTTCCGCCTGCCCGCGCCACGCCATGGCCCGGCCGCCGGTGGGATCGGACAAATAGGGCGTGACCAGCTCCGCCGCATGTTCCACATCCGGCTCGGCCCAGGACTGGCCCTGCCAGTGGGGATAGTCACCCTCGCGCAGCGCCACCAGGCGATGGCGCACCGCCAGCGCGTTCTGCGCCGTCATGAAATCCACATTGCCGGACCAGTCGGTGCCCAGGGCCAGCCGCCCCAGCGCCATCGCCTCGCCCAGGCCCCGGCCGAAGCCTTCGGCGCGGTGCAGCGAAACAAAGCAGTCGCACGCCGCGATCAGGCTGCGCACGCCCAGCGTGTCCAGCGGGCGGAACAGCACGAGCACGCGGTTGCTGGCGCCATGGGCGGCCAGGAACTGCTCGGCCCAGCCCTCGGCGCCGCGCTCGCCTTCCTTGGCCTTCAGCACCAGCTGGATGTCGGCATACGGATTGGCGCCGCGCAGCCGGTCGAACAGGCCCAGCACCGCTTCGGGGTTCTTGCGGCTGGCATAGGAGGACAGGTCGAAGAAATTCAGCAGCACGAAGGCGCTCTCGCGAATGCCGAAATGCCGGCGCGGCAGCAGCGGCCCCGGCAACGGCTCGACCGACTGCCCGACCAGCGCGCTGTCGATCCCGGCGGCGGCCAGGCTGCCCTGGATGAAGCGCGACAGCGCCCACACCTGCTCGAACCGGCGCAGCTGCTTCGCCCATTCCGCGGGATAGGACGGCAGCTCCCAGGCGGGAACAATGATGTTGACGCCCTCGTCCAGCCGGTTGCCGCGGGCGATGAAGGCCTCGAACACCCGCTCCACCTCATCGCCGTTGATGTGGAAGATGCGGATGCCGCCAGGCACATGGTCGATCTCGCGGGCACCGATGATCGCGTCATGCGCCGGATCCACCCGCGCGGCGTAGCGGAAGATGTCATACACCGCGTGATGCAGATGCAGCGCCGACAGCGCCGCAATATGGCTGCGCATTTGCTCGCCCATGCCGATCGGCGCCCAAGGGTGGCCGATCAGCGTGATCGGCACATCGTCGAGCGGGCCCTGCAGCCGCGCATGCGCCACCGGCTTCCTCCTGCGCACCCCGCTCATGACACGCGCTTGCCTTCCAGCGCCGCGCGCAGGGCCTCGAGCCAGCGATGGCCGTAGCCGGTGTCGGGCTCCAGATGCGCGCCCTCCGCCCATTCGTTCCAGGCATTGACGAACAGCATCCGCTCCTCCCCCGTGTGGAAGGCGCGGATCTCCTCGATCTTCTCCTCCACATACACCCGAAACGCCTCCGGGCTGGCATGGTCGAAGCTGCTGCCATAGCCGGGCTGGCGGGCTGTGTTGTCCCAGCTCGGGAACACGGCGGGGTAGCGCACATAAGGCACGCTGTCGCGCGTGAGAAACCCCAGCACCGTCTCGGGATAGTCGTAACGATAGCCGGACCAGCTGTCCTTGGTCACGGCAGGGCTGTCCGTCGCCGCCACCGCCCGGCCATGCGGTGGAAACTCCACGCAGGCATCGAACCCGATCGTCTCCGGGCGCACCGCCGCATCCACCGCCTCCATGCTCTCCACATAGACCAGATGCACGCCCGGGAACCCCGCCTGCGCGAACGCCGCGCGGCACAGCGCGGCAAATCCCTTCGGGTCCGGCAGCTTCAGCGGCCGATACACCAGAAACAGCGGCCTGCCATCCACCGTGATCGCCCGCGGATCGGCGGCGTGTTCGACGATATCGGCCAGGATCGACTGGATCGTCACGCTGTCATAACGCTGCTCGAGCAGAATCTCCCGCGTGCCGCCGTCCCAATGCTTGGTCCAGTTCTCATTGGCCCAGCACAGGCAGAATTTCATGGCGATATCCGGATTGGCCCGCAACACCTGCAACGGCCGGTAGAGCACCCGCCGGCTGCCAAAATTGTAGTAATACATCACAAAACCCTCGACGCCGTAGCGCGCGGCCAAGGCCGCCTGCGCCGCCAGGGTCTCGGCGTTGCGCAGGTCGTAGTATCCGAGATCGGTCGGCAGATGCGGCTGGTAATGGCCGACATAGCTCGGCTGCGCCTTGGTCACGTTGGTCCATTCGGTGAACCCACGCCCCCACCACAGATCGTTCTCCGGCGTGGGATGAAATTGCGGCAGATAGAACGCCAGCACCCGCACCGCATCCATCCGCCGGATCAATCCGCCCCAGCGCTCCAGCAGCCGGTGCTGGTTGGCAGCGATGCCGCGCAGCTTGCGCGCGATGCTGTCCCGGTTGGACGACACACTGAGGTGATGCACCACCACCGCCGCATGGATGTAGCGGATACGATACCCCGCCGAAACGAGCCGCAGGCAGAGATCGGTGTCCTCGCAATAGGCCGGCCGATACGCCTCGTCGAACAGCATCTCCCCCAGCGCCGAGCGCCGCACCAGCAGCGCCGCACCCGAGCAGTACGCCACCTCCCGGTCCCGGTTGAACCCGCCCTCGTCCGGGTCGGCGAACAGGCCGATCATGCCGCTTTCCCCGTTCGGCCGCACGAAACAGCCGGCCTCCTGCAGCCGCCCGTTGGGATAGATCAGCTTTGGCCCCACCGCCCCCAGCCCGGCATCCTCGTCCAACGCCGCCACCAGCGCCTGCACCGCGCCCGGCTGCACCTGGGTGTCGTTGTTCAGCAGCAGCACATACGCCCCGCGGCACCGCGCAAACGCCGCGTTGCAGGACCGTAAAAACCCCAGATTCTCCCGATGACGCACCACCACCAGGCCCGGCACCTCCGCCAGCCCCGCCATGTCCGGATTCGTCGAGGCATCGTCGGCAATCACAATCTCCACCTCGGCGCCGAGATCGGCCACCTGCAGCGCCATCAGGCACTCCACCGAGACATCGAACTCGTTGAACACCGGGATCAGAATCGACACGCGTGGCGAAACACTCGGCACGAACGCCAGCCGGCGCAGCTCCACCACCGGGTCCTCCGCCCGTATCAGATCCGGCTTGCTCACCCGCACATCGTCCTTGCGCCGCTGCCGCGCGGCCGCCAGCCGCGTGCGCATGTCGCGATCCGCCCGCTCCACCGTCTCGGTGTCCACCGGCAACGCCTGCCCCACCGGCAGCAGCCGCGCCGGTCCCACCTCCGGCACCGGCTTCTCCGCCGTCGCCTGGCGCCCCTCCTGCCGGCCGAACGCCAGAAAATGCAGCAGCGGCGCAATCCCCGAATCCGCCACATCCACATACCGGCGCCGATACAGCCCGGCATCGAAATGCGGCCCCGGATCGCGCCCGGCATTGTCGCCGAACACCACGAAATGCCGCGTCGCCTGATACGGGTCCGACGGCACATCGTCATACATCCGCACATAGGCCCGCGGATCGAGCCAGCGATTGGGCGTCAACCCATGCCGCGCCCCACTCACAATGAAATGCCGCAACAGCCCGCCACTCGGCTTGCCGCTCGCCGCCGCTATCACCAGCTGCCCCGCGTAATGCTCCAGATCGAAATACGGTGACGGATCCGCCAGATCGAACTCCAGCAGATCCATCAACCCGTCCACCGACGGTGTCTCCCCCAGAATCAACGGGTCCCGCCCAACGATATACTTCAGATCGATCAGCGGATGCGGCGCCCGCAACTCTTCAAGCCCCGCCTCGATGAAATGCAGCAGCGGATCCGCCCCATCCATCAAGACATCGCTGTGCAGCGCCACATAGAACGCACGGTCGAAATACACCGACAGATCCGGCCGCGCCAACGCCGGCAACGCCAAATACCGCCCGATCGCGTTGATGTCCGCCCGTGTCGCACCAAACGCCTGACGAAACAGGTCCTCGTCGACAAACCGAGAGCACAGCAAGCGGTGAGCCCGCATCAACTCCTGAACCACACCACCCCCGCCTCGTCGTTGACCCCGGTGTTAGCCGGGTTGGGCCCTGGAAGGAAGCAAGCAAGGCCAGGGGCGCTGCCCCTGGACCCCGCCAGAGGCGGAGCCTCTGGACACCATTCGTTTAAGACGGTTGGTCTTTGAGGAGGGGGTCGGACATGTGGAGCCGTTCGACCTGCGTGTCCGCCCCCCTCCTCAAACACCAACACGCTCTCAATGCGAGGTCCAGGGGCTCGGCCACCTCGCACAACGTGGGGGTCGAGGGAGCAACGCCCCTGGCCTTGCTTGCTTCCGTCCCAGCACTTAATCCGACAACACCGAGGCCCAACGTTCGACCGCGGGACGGAGGGTTTCGTTGGGCACGCGGCCTTCGGCGGCGCCGGCGCGGATGTAGTGTTCGGTGGCTGATGTGATATCGCCGCGCCGCACGGCGGGGGCGATTTCTTTGTAGAGGGCGGTATAGAACGCCTCGTCCACCGGCGGCTGGGCGCCGAAGCGGCCTTCGAGGAAGCCGGTTTCCACGAAGTGCTTGTGCAGATCCTTGATCTGGCCGGCCTTGTGGGCCAGCGCGATATCGGGGTTGTGGTCGAGGTAGAACTGCGGGTCGAACGGCATATGGCTCGCCAGGGTCTCCAACAGGGCGCGCAGCACGCGGGTATCGATGGCCACCTTGGAGCGGCTGGCCAGTCGTTCGCGTGAAATGCGCAGGGACTGCAGCAGAAGTTCGATGTGCGGCATGAAGGTCGTATCAGCCATGTGTCACTCCGATACCGTCGTCAGACAGTCATTATCACGCCGCGCGACAAAATGCTGCAATGCAGAAAATTGGCGCTGACGTCGTGGTGGTATGACGTTTTGACGCGGCCGGATCATCTCCGAACGCAATATTGCCGGTTGCCGTGCAAAAGCACGTCACACGGCCGTCACGGGCACGTTCGAACTCAGTGACCGCGCAGAATCTGACTGAGGAACAACTTCAGGCGATCGGTCTGTGGATCTTCGAACATCCGGGTCGGCGTGCCGGATTCGACGATCTCGCCGCGATCCATGAACACCACCCGGTCGGCCACCATGCGCGCAAAGCCCATTTCGTGGGTGACACAGACCATGGTCATGCCGCTTTCCGCCAGGCTCACCATGGTGTCGAGCACCTCCTTGATCATTTCGGGGTCAAGCGCCGAGGTCGGCTCGTCGAACAGCATGATCTTCGGCTTCATGCACAGCGCGCGGGCGATGGCCACGCGCTGCTGCTGGCCGCCGGAGAGCTGGCCCGGGTATTTCCTGGCCTGTTCGGGGATCTTCACCTTGCGCAGGAAATCCATGGCCAGCTCTTCGGCTTCGGCCTTGGGCATCTTGCGCACCGAGATCGGCGCCAGGGTGCAGTTCTCCAAAATGGTCAGATGCGGGAACAGGTTGAACGACTGGAACACCATGCCGACCTCACGGCGAATGGTGTCGAGTGCGCGCAGATCGTCGGTCAGCTCGGTGCCATCGACGATGATGCGGCCTTCCTGGTGGGTTTCCAGGCGGTTGATGCAGCGGATCATGGTGGATTTGCCGGAGCCTGACGGGCCGCAGACCACCACGCGCTCCTTCTGCGCCACGTTCATCGTCACGTCGCGCAGCACGTGCATGGTGCCGTACCACTTGTTCACCTTGTCCAGCTGAATGGCCGGCGCCTCGAGGGTCTCGCTCATGGGTTTTCCTGGGGTCAGCGGTTGCGCGTGCGGTCGAGCTTGCGCTCGATGCCGCGGCTGTAGGAGCTCATCGTGTAGCAGAAGATGACGTAGACAAAGGCGACGACGATGTAGATCTCGGTTGAAACGCCCTGCCACACCGGGTCCGCCATCGCGGTTTTGCTGGTGGTCAGAAAGTCGAGAATGCCGATGGTCAGCACCAGCGACGTATCCTTGAAGAAGCCGATGAAGGTGTTCACCAGCGGCGGGATCACCAGGCGCAGCGCCTGCGGCAGGGTGATGCGCAGCGTCTTCTGCCAGTAGGTGAGGCCGAGCGCGTCGGCCGCCTCGGCCTGGCCCTTCGGCAGCGCCTGCAGCCCGCCGCGCACCACTTCGGCAAGGTAGGCGGCGGCGAACAGAATGATCGCCACCTGCGCGCGCAGCAGCTTGTCCACGTTCACGCCCTCGGGCAGGAACAGCGGGAACATCACATTGGCCATGAACAGCAGCGCCACCAGCGGCACGCCGCGGATGAGCTCGACATAGACGACGCACAGCAGCTTCACCGCCGGCAGCTTGGTGGTGCGCCGGCCGAGCGCCACCAGCACCGAGAGCGGAAAGGCGAAGGCGAGGCCGAACGTGGCCAGGATCAGCGTGATCGGCAGGCCGCCCCACTCGTCCTGCGGCACGTAGCTGAGGCCAAGAAAGCCGCCCCACATCAGCGAGAAGATCACCGCCAGCGTTGCGATCCAGATCAGCCCTAGTTCCTTGCGCCAGAACCGGCTGTCTGAGGAGACCCAGAACAGGCCGATGAACAGCAGCAGGCACAGCGCCTCGCGCCATTGCTGGTCGTAGGGGTAGCGGCCGAACAGCATGAAGCGCCATTTGTCGCCGATCGCGGCCCAGCAGGCCCCCACGCCGTGCACAAGGCGGCAGGAGGTCGGGTCCAGCGCGCCGGCGGTGGTCATCGGCACCGACCACACCGCGTTGATCAGCCCCCACTGCACCAGCCCCCAGGCGGCCCAGAGGATGCACCCGCCGAGCAGAATCGTGATCAGGCTGGAAAAAATGCCGTTGAACAGATTGGCACGCATCCAGGCCATCGGCCCGTACACGCTGGCCTCCGGGCGCTCGCGGGTGGCGGCGGTGCCGGCCATGACGGTGTTGCTCATCTCAGCGCTCCACCAGCGCGATGCGCGCGTTGTACCAGTTCATGAACAGGCTGATCGAAAGGCTGAAGGTGAGGAACACGGCCATGATGATGCCCACGCCCTCGATCGCCTGGCCGGTCTGGTTGAGCATGGTGCCGGAGATCGACACGATGTCCTGGAACCCGATCGCCACCGCCAGCGAGGAGTTCTTGGTGAGGTTGAGGAACTGGCTGGTCATCGGCGGAATGATCACCCGCAGCGCCTGCGGCAGCACCACCATCTGCAGCACGGCGCCGGGCCGCAGCCCCAGCGCGCCCGCCGCCTCCCACTGGCCTTTCGGCACCGCCTGGATGCCGGAGCGGACGATCTCGGCGATATAGGCGGCGGTGTACAGCGTAAGCCCCAGCAGCAGCGCGAAATACTCCGGCGTGATGGTGCCGCCGCCCTGGAAGTTGAAGCCTTTCAGCGCCGGCACGTCGATGGTGAACGGCGCGCCCAGCGCCGCCCACACCAGCACCGGCAGGCCGATCATCAGCCCCACCGCCGCCGGCCACACCGCCGGTTTCTGTCCGGTCTCGTCACGTTTGCGGTTGGCCGAGCGGTTCCACAGCAGCGTGCCGACGAGCCCGACCAGAAACGCCCCCAACGCCCAGCCATGCGCATCCTGCCAGACCAGCTCCGGCACCTTCAGCCCGCGATTGCTGAGGAAGATGGCGCCCGGCAGATGGAACGCGGCACGCGGCCCCGGCAGCGCCTGCAGCAGCCCGTACCAGAACAGCAGCTGCAGCAGCACCGGAATGTCGCGCAGCGTCTCGACATAGACCGCCGTCACCTTCGCCACGAGCCAGTTCTTCGACAGCCGGCCGATGCCGATCAGCGTGCCGAGCAGCGTCGACAGCACGATGCCGACGACCGCGACCTTGAGCGTGTTGAAAATCCCCTCCGCCACCGCCCGGCCCCAGGTGTTCACCGCGGGATCGTACGGGATCAGCGTCTCGGCGATCGGAATGCCCGCGGTGTTGCCGAGGAAGCCAAGACCGGTGGCGATATGCCGCTGCAGCAGGTTCCGCTCGGTGTTGGCGACGAGATACCAGATCACCGCGACAACCAGGCCGATGATCACCACCTGCCAGACAATGGCGCGGAACACAGGGTCCGCCCATGAAAGCTTCAGGCCGCGCCTGGGCGCGCTGCGGGCGTTGGCAAGCCGGGGGTCGAAGGTGCTGCCGGACATCGGGCGGAGACTTCCTGACGCGTGAAAAGAAAGGGTACGCAAACATCGCGCCACCAGCCGTGCGCGACAGGCAGACCTGAAGTGTGCGTTGGTTTCCGGCCCAAGATCAACCCGCGTCACACAGGAATTTCATGTGCCGGTCACACAATAGAAAAGCCGCCCCGGATACCCGAAGCGGCTTGCCTCAAGTCGTCAGATGTCAGCGGATCGGCGGCGCGTAATGCAGGCCGCCCTTGGTCCAGATCGCATTGATGCCGCGCGGCACGCCGAGCACGGTGATGTTGCGATCCCAGGTCTCGCCGAAATTGCCGACCTGCTTGACGATGTTGTACGCCCACTTGTTGTCGATCCCGAGCGCCTTGCCCATGTCGCCCTCGACGCCGAGCAGGCGGCGGATGTCGGGGTTGGTGCTGGTCAGCATGGCGTCGACATTCTTGCTGTCCACGCCGTATTCCTCGGCGGCGACGGTTGCGAAATACGACCAGCGCACGATGTCGAACCACTTGTCGTCACCCTTGCGGACCATGTAGCCGAGCGGCTCCTTGCTGATGATCTCAGGCAGCAGCATGAAATCGTCCTTGTTGGTCTGCGTGGCGCGGAACGTCGCCAGCGCCGAGCTGTCGGTCGAATACGCATCGCAGCGGCCGGACAGGAAGGCGTTCTGAATTTCCGCCAGGTCCTGGATCAGGATCGGCGTGAACTTCATCTTGTTGACGCGGAAGAAGTCGCTGTCGGCGAGCTCGGTGGTGCTGCCCGGCTGCACGCACACCGTGGCACCGTCCATCTCCTTGGCGGACTTCACGCCCAGCGCCTTCTTCACCAGGAAGCCGGTGCCGTCATAATAGTTCACGCCGGCGAATTCGAGGCCAAGGCTGCCTTCGCGGCCCAGCGTCCAGGTGGTGGAGCGCACCAGCAGGTCGATCTCGCCGGACTGCAGCGCGGTGAAGCGGTTCTGCGTGGTGGTGACGGCGAATTTCACCTTGTTGGCGTCGCCGAACACGGCGGCGGCCACGTTGCGGCAGCTGTCGGCGTCCAGGCCGCGCATCACGCCCTGGCTGTCCGGCAGCGAGAAGCCGGGCACCGCGCCGGCGATGCCGCAGACCAGCTGGCCGCGCGCCCGCACCGCATCGAGCGTCGCCGAGCCCGACCCCTGCGCATGAACCGGAGCCGCCGCCAACATCACGCACGCCAGCAATCCGCCGGCAAGGGTCAGACGCATCATGGATTTTTCCTTCGCTCGCACGGGTTGAGCCCCGCATGGCGCGGGAAGGTGCCTTGCGCTCAATGCAAGATCAAGGACGAGATTAACCTTTCCGCAATCCGATCCAGAACAGCGATGGATTCATGCATCCACGGCATGGGCACGCAGATCCTCCAGCCGGCAATGGGCCAGAGCCCCGAAATGGCTCGCACCCAGCACCACGCGCGGCGCATGCCCCGCCTCGAACGCCTCCTGCCAGCGCGGCGCGCACAGGCACCAGCGATCGCCGGGCTTCAACCCGGGAAACCCGTATTCCGGCCGCGGGGTCGAGAGGTCGTTGCCGGCCTCGGCCGAGAACACCAGGAACGCCGCATCCATCACCGCGCACACGGTGTGGCTGCCACGGTCCTGCGGGCCGGTGTCGCAGCAGCCGTTGCGGTAGAACCCGGTCAGCGGCGCCAGCGAGCACGCCTCCAGCACGCCGCCCAGCACGTTGCGGCTTTCCTCGCGCTCGGGGCGCCTGGGCTGCCGGCCGAAACCACCACTGCCATCCGGCATCGCACTCTCCTGTTGTGTTGCACGCCATAGCAGGGCAGATCGCCCCAATGCTCCATATGGTCAAGCTTGCCGTCGGCGTCCGCGACATCGCCCATCTCCGCCAGATCCAGGCCATCCGCCAAGCCACCAACCCGCCGCTGCGCCACCAGACCCGCAGCTTCCCCCGCCGTGCGGCCGAGCTCACCGATGGCGGCTCGCTCTACTGGGTCATCGCCGGCGCCATCGTCGTGCGCCAGCGCATCACCGCCATCATCGAGGACCGCTGGGACGACGACACCGCCTGCGCCGGCCTGGTGCTGAACCCCACGCTGGTCCCGGTCGAAGCCCGCCCGACCCGCGCCTTCCAGGGCTGGCGCTACCTCGCCGCCGAGGATGCGCCGGCCGATCTCGGCGCCGCACCGGACACGGACGGCACCCTGCCGGACGCGCTGCGCCGCACCCTGCAAGGGCTCGGCCTGCTGTAAACGCGCTTGCCAGTGCTGCCCTGCCTGCACCATAGATTTCAGGCTCCTGCGCGCTGTCTCTGGCAGACGCTCTCAATTGCAATCGAGGTTGTCATGTTCGCACGCCGCGCCCTTCTGGCCGCCTTCGGCCTCAGCCTCACCACCGCGACTGCCTTCGCGGCGACTGCGGTCAAGGCGAAACCCAAGGCCAAGACCACCAAGACCCACAAGACAGCCACCACAAAGCACAAGGCCGCGCCGAAGCCGAAAAGCAAGCCGACCGCGGCGGCGATACCGAACCCGGCGCCCTGAGCTGCGCCGGCTGATCCTGGTTCCATCGCGCGGCACGGGCTGAACGTCGGGCCTGGGTGGCAAGGCCTGGCCAAGAGGTACTGCGGAGCATGACCACAAGTCCAAACCGGACCTATGTGCCAGAGATCGA
This sequence comes from Rhodospirillales bacterium, assembly GCA_037445025.1. Taxonomy (GTDB): domain Bacteria; phylum Pseudomonadota; class Alphaproteobacteria; order Acetobacterales; family Acetobacteraceae; genus CAIQQQ01. The sequence goes on along the minus strand of JBBILI010000028.1, from coordinate 1,371 downwards.
CCAGTTGCGTGGCTTTGCAGCAAGTCTGGTGTTCCTGTATCACGGCTTCCAGATCATCGGCGCCAGGCTGGCCTATGGGGCGACATTCGATCCTGCCAGACATTGGGTCGTCGCGAACAACCCGATGATCAGCATGATCGAGGAAGGCCACAGCGGCGTCGGGCTCTTTATCGTTCTGTCCGGTTTTGTGCTCTCGCTCGGCGCCATTGATCGAAAGCTGAACTACCGGCAGTTCCTGATTGCCAGAACAGTCCGGATCTACCCGATTCTGATCGTCTTCTGCGTGACAGCGGCCTCACTCCAGCCGACATCGATCACCAGTTTTCTGGCCACCCTGTTGCCTTTCAACGCGCTTGACGGTCTGCACGGCAACTTCGTGGCGATGTTCTGGGCCGTTGCGGTCGAATTTCAATGTTATCTGGCGTTTCCGTTTCTGATCTTGTTCAGTCGCCAGAACGGCATCCGATTTCTGCTCCAGGTCATCGTCGCGGCCTTCGCGCTGCGGGCGATCGCCGTGTTTGCCGAGGGCGCCAACGCCCGCGACATCAGTTACTGGACCGTCATTGGCCGCATCGATCAATTCTGCATCGGATTGATAGCGGCGCGCCTCTATGTCATCCATGACTGGAGATCAAAGATCAAATTCTTTATGTTTTTCCCGGCGGCCTTGATCGTTGTACTGGTCTTGTGGGCGTTCAACCACGCCGGCGGCTGGCCCTCGGCCAGCGACTGGAAGCTCGCCTGGCCCGACGCGGAGGGCGTCATGTGGGCCCTGTTTCTGCTTTGCTATCTGCGCACCGGCCAAAGCCTGCATCGCCGCATCGCGGGGCCGCTCACCCGCCTGGGTGAGGTCAGCTATTCCTTCTACATCGTCCATTTCGTCGTGCTGAACCTGTGCGTCACCCATGCTGTTCTGATCCACATCACCGGCGCTCCCTATTATGACGCGTTGCTGAGCACCGCCCTGATCGCCGGGCCCATTGCGTTCGGCCTGGCCGTTCTGCTGTACAAGACAATCGAGCTGCCGTTCCTGCAACTCCGCCCGCGCTATGTGGAACCTCACTCCCCTCCGATGGCGATGCCGAGGCGGAGCTAGGATCGGCCCCCCAGAGCGGGGTGGCATCTGATAGGCGATGCCACCCCGCTCTAGCTCTTTGTTTTGACGAGCAATTTTATGGCGCGGTGACTCGCCTAAAGCCATATTGCGCTAGGAGCTTGTCCGAGAATGGTCCAGGCCGGCGTACTGGCGGCGGGTCGTTTGGGATCTTGTGTATGAGCGCAATCGCCTCAGGCTGCTGCTCGGTGCAGCTTGAGGAGGTTGTGGACGGTGCAGATCATTGCCCATTCGCCTCTGACCTTGGTGAGCCCCCG
>JBBILI010000027.1:0-73376 GCA_037445025.1 Rhodospirillales bacterium | reverse complement strand
AAAAGCGTGTAGATTAGTCTGGCCAAAAGCGTGTATATCGGCGCCCTCGCCTGTGCCGCCGCCGCCGCCGGCACCGCCCGCCCCACCGCCTCCACCCCAGCCGCAGCCCCCGCTGCCGTTGCCGCCCCCGCCTGCGCCGCCGCCACCGGCCCCGCCGAGCAAGACCGCGCAGCCCAACATCACCAAGAACGCCGCTGCCGAGAGCCAGGAGCTCAACAACACCCTGGAAAAGCTGCGCGCCCTGCAGCAGCAGCAGAAGCCGCCGACCGCCCGGCCGAACCCCTCCACCTCCAGCGGACCCGTCGGCGCCACCAAGGGTGACATCACCGGATCGCTGACCGACGCCCAGCGCGGCGCTATCGGCGACCGGGTGCGCGAATGCTGGACCAAGGACCCCGGCGCCCTTGATCTTGACAAGATGAGCGTCCAAGTGACGGTGACGACTGACGCCACCGGCACGGTGCGTCAGGTTGTCGTCGCCGATGTCGATCGTGCCGCGGTATCAGCCAATCCCCGTCTCAGCGTCTTTTTCGAACGCGCCCGTCGCGCCCTGCTTGATGTCCGCTGCGCCACACTGCCGCTGCCGCGCGACAAGCTCGGCAGCATCCAGACGCTGACTTTCCGTTTTCGCCCCTGATCTGGGATCCCATCATGACCCGACTGATCCTGCCCTCCGAGCAGCTTCCCGATCTGATCGCACCGAACCCCAGGTTCCGCCTTGGACGCCGCACCCTTGCCCTCGGCGCCTCGGCGCTGTTCCTGCCGTCGCAGGGCTTCGCACAGGCCCCGCCACCGGCCGCTTCCCCGCAATCCGCCACCATCGATGTCGATCGCGCCCGCAACGAGCCCATCCCCATCGCCATCCCCGTCCTCACCGGCGCCGGCGGCGATGCCGGGCGACTCGGCCGTGACATCGCCGGCGTCATCACCAACAATCTCGGCCGCTGCGGCCTGTTCCGCCCGATCGACCCCAACGCCTTCATCAGCGACAGCGGCGACATCCCCAACTTCGCCAACTGGAAAGCCATCGGTGCCCAGGCGCTGGTCACCGGCCGCGTCGAAAGCCAGGGCGGCGACAAGGTGCGCGTGGAGTTCCGCCTGTGGGACGTGCTGCCCGGCCAGCAGATCCAGGGCACCGCCTACAGCGCCACCCTCTCCAACTGGCGCCGCATCGCCCACATCATCTCGGATGTGATCTACGAACGCCTGCTCGGCGAGAAAGGCTATTTCGACACGCGGATCTGCTACGTCGCCGGCTCCGGCCCGCGCGACCGCCGCATCCAGAAACTCGCCATCATGGACCAGGACGGCGAGAACAACCGCTTCCTCACCGACGGCACCTGGCTCGCCAAAAGCCCGCGATTCCATCCCACCAAGGATGAAATCGCGTTCATGAGCTACGCCAACAACCGCCCGCGCGTGTACCTGTTCGACCTCGGCACCGGCCGCCAGTCCCCGCTCGGCGACTTCGCCAACATCACCCTCTCGCCGCGCTTCTCGCCCGACGGCAACACCCTGCTGATGAGCGAAACCACCCAGGCCGGCAACGCCAATATCATCACCGTCGACCTCGCCACCCGCCGCTCGCACCGCCTCACCGACAGCGGCTCCATCGACGTTTCGCCCTGCTTCAGCCAGGACGGCAGCCAGATCGTCTTCAACTCCGATCGCGACGGCGACCAGCAGCTCTACGTCATGAACGCCGACGGCTCGGGCGTACGCCGCATCAGCTTCGGCAACGGCCGCTACGCCACCCCCGTCTGGTCGCCGCGCGGCGACCTGATCGCCTACACCCGCCTCAACGGCAACACCTTCGCCATCGGCGTCATGCGCCCCGACGGCTCGGGCGAACGCATCCTGTCCGAAAGCTACTACGTCGAAGGCCCCACCTTCGCCCCCAACGGACGCGTTATCATGTTCTGGCGCGAAACCCCGTCACGCGACAGCCTCGGCCACGGCTTCTCCGCCCGCCTGGTCAGCATCGACATCACCGGCTTCAACGAACGCCAGCTCACCACCCCCACCGACGCCTCCGCCCCGTCCTGGGGGCCGCTGCTGGGGTAGGTGCGGAAGGCAAGCAAGCAAGGCCAGGGGCGCTGCCCCTGGACCCCGCCAGAGGCGGAGCCTCTGGACACCATTCGTTTAAGCAATGTTGGTTTGAGAAGAGGGGGCCAGGCGAGGCCTTGATGAAGGTCTCGCCTGGCCCCCTCTTCTCAAACCAACCTCCCTTCAAAGGAGAGGTCCAGGGGCTCGGCCCCTGGTGGGGGTCGAGGGGGCAACGCCCCCCCGCCTTGCTTGCTTGCCTTCCTCACCCCCCAGCCACGTGGCCGCAACGACACGGCATGGATGACATGTGTGGCATGTAGGACACTGCTGCTTGACCGGGTTTGGTGCGACGGGGTATTCGCCCCTCAGCAGCAAGTGCTATGCAATTCCAACGTATTTGCACGGTTGCCGTAAACTCTAACGCGTCTCTTGGCCGGCGGGGTCCATGCCCCGGGTTGAACACTGCTTCGCACCTCACTCAGGGATCCAAACGATGAACATCAAGGTTCTGGGCGCTTTCGCCGCCATGTCACTTCTCGCCGCCTGCACCACGCCGGCTGCCACCACGGACACCGCCAGCACCGGCACCACGGCTGTGGCGCCGAAGGGCATCGTTCCCGGCAGCCAGGAAGACCTGGTGGCCAACGTGGGTGACCGCGTTCTGTATGACTTCAACAAGTCGGTCCTGACCGCCGAAGACAAGGCTGTTCTCGACAAGCAGGCTGCGTGGCTCGGCAAGTATTCGACCAACGCGGTGCAGATCGCCGGCAACTGCGACGAGCGCGGCACGGAAGAGTACAACATTGCGCTCGGCCAGCGCCGCGCCAACGCCTCGCGCGACTACCTCGTCGCCAAGGGCGTGGCCTCGGCCCGCATCTCGACCATCTCCTACGGGAAGGATCGCCCGGTTGATCCGGCTTCCAACGAAGCCGCCTGGGCGAAGAACCGCAACGCCATCACCTCCGTGAAGTAAGTTTCTGCAGAAACTTCGGCGTTCGAATGGAAACCGGCGGCCTCACGGCTGCCGGTTTTTCTTTGTCTGTGTTCGGGCTACACATCGCGCGATGGTGAAGGAGCGGATGATGCGGATCCTGGTGGCATGCGGGCTGGTGATGGCGGTTCTGGCGATGGCCCAGCCGGCGCGGGCGCAGATCGACTCGCGCGAGGGCATCGCGCTGCAGAACCAGATCTACGAGCTGAAGCGTGACCTCCAGACCCTGCGCGACCAGTCGGGCCGCGCCGCTCCATCCGGCGGGGTGACCGTTCTGCCGCAGCCTGGCCGACCGCAGGGGCAGGGCGGCAGCGAGATCGTGGCGCAGCTGCTGGACCGGGTGACGGTGCTCGAGGAGCAGATGAGGGTGCTGAGCGGGCGCATCGATGAGATCGACAACGCCGCCCAGCGGCGCGATGCGGACCTGGCCAAGCAGCTGGCCGATCTGCAGTTCCGGCTCGACAATGGCGGCGCGGCCACGGCGGGGCCGGCCGGCAAGCAGGGCACGGTGTCGCCGCCCGCGGCCACGCTCGGCACCGTGCCGGCAGGGCCCACGCCGCCGCCGGCCGCGGTCCGCCGCACGCCGGCGCTGGCGCTGCAGGAGGGCAACGCCGCCCTGGCGCGACGCGACTATGCCGCCGCCGAGGCCGCCGCGCGCGAGGTTCTGGCGAGTGCCAAGGGCACCCCGGCCGCCTATGATGCGCAGTTCCTGCTGGCCCAGGCCTCGCAGGGCAGCCGCAACTTTCCCCAGGCGGCGATCGCCTACAACGACACCTACGACCGCAGCCACCAGGGCGCCCACGCCCAGGATTCCCTGCTGGGTCTGGCCAACAGCCTGATCGCGCTGAACGAGAAGCGCTCCGCCTGTGCGGCGCTGGACACGCTGCGCGCTCAGTTCCCCAGCCAGCGTCCGGACGTGGTGCAGCGCGCCGCCTATGCGCGCAGCCAGGCCGGGTGTCCTTAGGGCCGGTCACACCGGCGGAATTCGCCACCCGGCTCGACCGGCTGGGTCCGTTCGAGCCGTCTCCGCTGCTCGCGGTGGCCGTCTCCGGCGGCGCCGACAGCCTCGCCGCTTGCCTGCTGACGCGGGACTGGGCGTTGTCGCGCGGCGGCGACGTGCTGGCGCTGCTGGTCGATCACGGTCTGCGCGCCGCCGCCGCCGAGGAGATTCGTGTCACCACGGCGCGGCTGGCAGGGCAGGGGATCCCGGCCAGGGTGCTGGTCCTGCGCGATCTGTGGCCCGGGCCCGCGCTGTCCGAGCGCGCCCGCCTGGCCCGCCACGCGGCGCTTGAGGGGGCATGTGTCGAGGCCGGCATTCTGCATCTCGTGCTCGGTCATCACGGTCTCGACCAGGCGGAGACGCTGTGCATGCGCCTGCTCGCCGGCAGCGGTGTCGCGGGGTTGGCGGGGATGGCCGCCTTGGCCGAGCGCCCCGGCGTGCGGCTGCTGCGGCCGCTGCTCGACCTGCCGCCCGCCCGACTTCGCGCGACGGTGCAGGTACGGGGCCTTGCCTGGGTGGAGGACCCCTCGAATCAGGACGCATCCTATCAGCGCGCCCGCCTGCGCCGGCTTCGGGCGGACCCTGAAGGGACCGGTCTTGCCACCAGGGCGCTGATTGCCGCGGCCTTCGCCCGCGGACAGGCGCGCGCCGCGGCCGAGCGGGCGGATGCGCAGGCCCTGGCCCGATCCGTGACGATTTCGCCGCTCGGCCATGCGCTGTGGCAGGGCGCGCTGCCCGACAGCGCGCTCGCCGCTCTGCTGGGCCTGATCGGCGGCAGCAGCCGTCCACCTTCTGCGGCGCGGGTGCGTGCCCTCGCCGCGGTGCCGCACCCGGCGACACTGGCCGGCGTGCGCATCCTGCCGGCTGGACGGCTTGGCGAAGGGTTCCTGCTGGTGCGCGAGGCCGCTTCCCTGCAGCCTCCGGTGGAAGCCACCGGCAATGCCATCTGGGACGGCCGATTCCGCCTGATTCGCGACGCTGGCCCGGGCCTGACGCTGGGCGCCTGGGGCCATGACGCCCCGCGCGATCGGGCAGGTCTGCCCAGTGCGGCCCTGCGCGTGCAGCCGGCCCTGCGCCGCGGCGAAGCGGTGGTGCTGGCCGGCGAGGCCTTGTTCGCCGCGTCTCAACCCTTTGTTGAGGGTTATCCCCGTCTCTTGATGACCGGTGGCGGGTTTTGCGGATTGCTCCCGTCCGGCTGATCGGCGCAGGATCTCGTGTTGTCGGGGATGCGCTTTTGCCTTGGGCACCCTATGTTGGTGCTGTGGAGATGCTGCACCGGTGACGTGGCCGCTCGCAGGCCGGACGTCAGGTGAAAAAAGGATGAAGTTGGCCGTCATGGCCAGTGACAGTTTGGCCGATCAAGGCCGGGGATGAAGATGAGCAATTTCGGCCGCAACCTTGCCCTCTGGGTCATCATCGCATTGCTGCTGGTGGTGCTGTTCAACCTGTTCCAGCCGGGCACCAGCCGCCCCGCCGCGAGCATGGTCGCCTATTCCGACTTTGTCACCGAGGTGAACGGCGGCCATGTCCGCGACGTCACCATCCAGGGCCGCACCGTCAGCGGCACGCTCACCGATGGCCGCGCCTTCCAGACCTACACCCCGGAAGACCCGAGCCTGGTGAGCCGCTTGACCGACAAGGGCGTGCGCGTCATCGCCAAGCCGGAAGACAGCGACGTCAACCCGCTGCTGCACTACCTGCTGTCCTGGTTCCCGATGCTGCTGCTGATCGGCGTGTGGGTGTTTTTCATGCGCCAGATGCAGTCCGGCGGCGGCCGCGCCATGGGCTTCGGCAAGTCCCGTGCCCGGCTGCTGACGGAAAAGCAGGGCCGCGTGACGTTTGACGACGTCGCCGGCATCGACGAAGCCAAGTCCGAGCTGCAGGAGATCGTCGAGTTCCTCAAGGACCCGCAGAAGTTCCAGCGCCTCGGCGGCAAGATCCCCAAGGGCGTGCTGCTCGTGGGCCCTCCCGGCACCGGCAAGACGCTGCTTGCGCGTGCCATCGCCGGCGAGGCCAACGTGCCGTTCTTCACCATCTCGGGCTCTGACTTCGTCGAGATGTTCGTGGGCGTCGGCGCCAGCCGCGTGCGGGATATGTTCGAGCAGGGCAAGAAGAACGCGCCCTGCATCATCTTCATCGACGAGATCGACGCTGTCGGCCGCCATCGCGGCGCCGGCCTTGGCGGCGGCAACGACGAGCGTGAGCAGACGCTGAACCAGATGCTCGTCGAGATGGACGGCTTCGAGTCCAATGAAGGCGTCATCCTCATCGCCGCCACCAACCGGCCGGATGTGCTCGACCCCGCGCTGCTGCGTCCGGGCCGGTTCGACCGCCAGGTGGTGGTGCCGAACCCCGACGTGAACGGTCGCGAGAAGATCCTGCGCGTGCACATGCGCAAGGTGCCGCTGGCGTCCGATGTCGACCCCAAGACCATCGCCCGCGGCACCCCCGGCTTTTCGGGTGCCGACCTTGCCAACCTCGTCAACGAGGCCGCTCTGCTCGCCGCCCGCATGGGCAAGCGCGTGGTGGCGATGTTCGAGTTCGAGCAGGCCAAGGACAAGGTGATGATGGGCGCCGAACGCCGGTCGCTCGTCATGTCCGAGGCGGAGAAGCGCATGACCGCCTTCCACGAGGCCGGCCACGCCATCTGCTCGATGCATGAGCCGGAGTGCGACCCCGTTCACAAGGCCACGATCATTCCCCGCGGCCGTGCGCTCGGCATGGTGATGTCGCTGCCGGAGGGCGATCGCTACTCCAAGTCTAAGTCCAAATGCCTTGCCGAGCTGTGTATGGCGATGGGCGGCCGGGCGGCCGAGGAGATCATCTTCGGCGCCGACAAGGTCTCCAACGGCGCCTCGGGCGACATCAAGATGGCCACCAACCAGACCCGCATGATGGTCACGGAATGGGGCATGAGCGACAAGCTCGGCATGATCGCCTATGGCGACAACGGCCAGGAGGTGTTCCTCGGCCATTCCGTCACCCAGCACAAGAACGTCTCGGAGGCCACGGCCCGCGAGATCGACAGCGAGGTGAAGGCCATCATCGACGCCTCCTATCTCCGGGCGAAGAAGATCCTGACCGACAATATCGTCGAGCTGAACGCGCTGGCCAACGGGCTGCTGGAATACGAGACGCTGGGCCTGGACGAGATCCGCCAGGTGCTGAGTGGCGAGAAGGTGATCAAGCGGGTGAACGACGATCCCGCGCCGGACAGCCGTCGGTCTTCCGTGCCCACGACCACACGCCCTGTGCCGCCGACCGGCGGGCTCGGTGCGGCGCCGATCCCAGGTTAGCAAGGACTTCTTTTCTGAAGAAAAGAAGCAAAAGACTTTCGATCGCTGGACCCGACCTCTCCGGACAGGCCGGGTCCAGCGATCAAATGTTTTTTGGTTCTTTTTTTCAAAAAAGAACCGCTTGATGCCTTCCTGGTCTGACTTCAAGGCTCCCCGGCCCCTCGTGATGGGGATCCTCAACGTAACCCCCGACAGTTTCTCCGACGGCGGCCGTCACACCGACCCGATCGCCGCCGGCCTCGCCATGGCCGAAGCCGGCGCCGACATTATCGACGTCGGCGGCGAGAGCACCCGCCCCGGCTCAACCCCCCTGGCCTCTGATGACGAGATCGCTCGCGTGGTGCCGGTGGTGACCGCCCTGGCGCAAGCCGGCCTCGTCATCTCGCTCGACACGCGCCACGCCGCCACCATGCGCGCCGGCCTGGCCGCCGGGGCGCGCATCATCAACGACATCTCGGCGCTTTCGTTCGACCCGGACTCAGCCGCGGTCGTCGCCGAAGCCGGTTGCCTGCTGGTGCTGATGCACATGCGCGGCACCCCCCAGACGATGCGCGACTATTCCGAGTACACCGATATCGCAGCCGAGGTCACCGGCGAGCTGGCCGAACGTGTCGCCGTGGCCGAAGCCTGCGGCATCGGCCGCGGCTGCATCGCCATCGATCCCGGCTTCGGCTTCGCCAAGCGTGCGCCTGATTCGGTGACGCTGCTGCGACGGCTGGACGCGCTGCTGGATCTCGGTCTGCCGATTCTCGCCGGAGTCTCCCGCAAGGGCTTCATCGGCAGGCTCTCCGGCGAAACCAACCCCGCTTTCCGCGCCCCTGGCTCCATTGCGGCCGCTCTTTGGGCGCTGCACAAAGGCGCTGAGATCCTGCGCGTGCACGATGTGCCCGAGACTGTCCAGGCGGTGCGCGTATGGCGCGCGCTTCAGGAACTGGGTTAGGCTCCGGTCAGGGAACAAGGATCTCGCCATGTCCGATCAGACCTATCGTTTCAACGATGGTGCCGCCTATGAGCAGATGATGGGGGTCTGGAGCCGTCTGGTCGGCGAGATCTTCATCGACTGGATCGCCCCACTCCCTGGCCTCGACTGGATCGACATCGGCTGCGGCAGCGGCGTGATCACCGAGACCATCCTGCAGCGCTGCGACGCCGCCAGCATGCGCGCGATCGACCCGTCCGAAGGCCAGCTCGCCTATGCCCGCACGCGCCCGGGCACGCAGGGCGCGCAGTTCCAGCAAGGCGACGCCATGGCGCTGCCCTATGCCGACGACAGCGCCGACATCGCTATCATGGCACTGGTGCTGTTCTTCGTGCCGGAGCCCGCGCGCGGCGTGGCGGAGATGGTGCGGGCGGTCCGCCCCGGCGGAACGGTCGCCGCCTATCTCTGGGATTTCGCCACCGGCGGCTTCCCGTTCGAGCCGGTCATGGCGGAGCTGCGGGCCCTCGGCTTCACACCGCCGCTGCCGCCCAGCGTCGGCGTGTCGCGCATGGAGGCGCTGGAGGCGCAGTGGCAGCTCGCCGGTCTCGAGGCCATCGAGACGAAGGTGATCACGGTGCAACGCCGCTTTGCCGATTTCGAGACGTTCTGGACCGCGACCACCACGGCCAGCATGCTGAAGTCGCTGATCGAGCTGATGAGCGTGGCGGAGCTGACCGCCTTCAAACAACGTGTCGCCGCACGCCTGCCGGCCGCCGCCGACGGCAGCGTGACCTACCGCTCCCAAGCCAACGCCATCAAGGGCCTGGTGCCCCGCGGCTGACCGCCGCGTGCACGGGATTGTTACGTTACGGATGCGTTGCCCGCACGGCCGCACTTCGCCTAGGCTTGCGCGCGAGCGGGAGCAAACGACATGCGAACCATCCTCCTGGTACTGGCGGCCTTGGTCTGGAGCATCGGCGCCAGGGCGGAAACGCCGCTGGAACGCGGTCGCTACCTCGTCCAAGGTCCCGCCGCGTGCGGCAACTGCCACACGCCCAAGGGCCCGGACGGGCTGCCGATCGCCGGCAAGGAGCTTGCCGGCAACCAGATCGTCGAGGACAATCCGGCCTTCAAGGCGATCGGCGCCAACCTCACGCCCGACAAGCAGACCGGCCTCGGCACCTGGACCGACGCGCAGATTATCCGCGCCATCCGCGAAGGCATCCTGCCCGATGGTTCGCTGATCGGCCCGCCGATGCCGATCGGCCTGTACCGCCGGATGTCGGATGACGATGTGACCGCCATCGTGGCCTATCTCCGCTCCGTGCCGGCGGTGGCCAACAAGGCGGAGAAGTCCGTCTGGCACATGCCGCTGCCGCCGAGCTACGGCCCGCCGATCGAGCACGTCTCTGCACCGTCGCCGGCGGACAAGGTCGCCTATGGCGGCTATCTGGCGGGGCCGATCGGACACTGCGTCGAGTGCCATTCCCCGCTGGGCCTGAAGGGACGTGACTTCAGCAAGATCGGCGCCGGCGGCCAGGCCTTCGAAGGCCCCTGGGGCACGGTGGTGGCGTCCAACATCACCCCGAGCAAGACCGTCGGGCTTGGCGACTGGACGGACACGCAGATCGAACGCGCCATCCGCGACGGCATCGCCTTTGACGGCCGCAGGCTGATCGGGCCGATGGGCTTCGTGTGGTACAAGAACATGACGGCGCCTGACATGACCGCCCTGATCGCCTATCTCCGCACGCTGCCGGCCATCAACCCGTAAGCGCTGCGATCTCCGCCACCAGCGCCGCTGTGCTGACCTGCCGGCAGTAGCCGCGATTGTTCGCCAGCGCCGTGTCATGCCGAACCTGGCTGTGGGTGACGCAGGCATCCACCGGAACGGTGACGAGATAGCCAAGGTCGCAGGCGTCGCGCACCGCGGAGTCGACACACTGGTCGGTCAGCATCCCCGCGATGATCAGCGATTTCACGCCGAGATTGCCCAGCACGTAGTGGATGTTGGTGGAGATGAACACGGAGGAGGACGTCTTGGGGATGACGATCTCGTCGCCCACCGGCGCGATCTCGGCCATCACCTGCCCGTCATGCGAGCCCTTGGGGCAGAACAGCTTGCTGATCTTGTAATCGAGGCTGAGGTCGCGCCCGTCCTGGGTAAGGCTTTCGATGACGGTGTACAGCACCTCCACGCCGCTGTTCCGGCAGGCTGCCTGCAGGCGCTGCATGTTGGGCAGCGCATTCCCGTAGAGTTCGGCGAAGAAACACCCGAACCGCGCCTCCACCTCCGCCTCGGTCATCCCCGCATATTCGCCGCCGCCGCGCCCGGTGTAGTTCTGCACATCGATGAACAGCAGGGCGGTGTGGCCGGGGATCACCGGCACGTCACGGCTGAGGCCGAAATCCTTCATGGTCGTGTCCTTCAATAAACCGCGGCGTAGCGCTCGCAGACGGCAGCAGCCGAGAGCCCGGCCAGCGAGGCGATCTCGCCGCGTTTGAACATCAGATAGGCGGACAGGAACTCCGGCCCGAACCAGCCCTTGGCCGCCGCGTCCGCCTCCAGCAGATCCAGCGCCGCCTCGGGCGAGCGCGGCAACATCCGATACCCGGCCGCCAGCCGCTGCGCCTCGGTCATCGCCCAGAGATCCTGCCCCTCGTCGGGCAGCGTCATCTGGTTGCGGATGCCTTCGAGCCCGGCATGGATCAGCGCGCCGAGCGCCAGATACGGGCAGGACGTCGCGTCCGCCACCCGGTATTCCAGGTTGAACTGGGCCGCCGCCTTGTCCGGCGCGCCGGGAAACACCGGCGCCACCCGCAGCGCCGCCCCGCGGTCCTGTCGCCCCAGAAAGCTCCAGGTCGGCGCCCAGCGATTGGGCTGCAGCCGGTAATACGAGGCCACCGACGCCGCGGTGATCGCCGACAGCGCCGGCAGATGGTGCAGAATTCCCGCCACGAACGGCGCCGCCCGCGCCGACACGCCATAGGCTCCGGCCGCATCATGCGTCACCGGGGTGCCGTCGGTGTCCCACAGGCTGAAATGGATATGCGTGCCGTTGCCGATTCCCTCGGGCGACAGGATCGGTGCGAGGAGGGCCCGATGCCCCAGACGCTGCGCCGTGGCGCGGATCATCTCGCGCAGAATGATCGCCTCATCCGCCGCCCGCAGCCCGAAGCGTGGCTTGATCGTCACCTCGAACTGGCGCGGCCCAAACTCCGGCAGGAACGAATCCGGCACCAGCCCGGCGGCGCGGATGGCTGCGGTGAGCTGCTCGCCGAACCGCCCCTGTCGGCGATAGATATCGAGGCTGTACGGCGAGCCCGGCCGATCCTCCACCCCGGTGTAGACGAATTCCTGCTCGAAGCTGGACTTCACCACCAGCCCCGCCTCCACCTCCAGGGCGGTGACGGCCCGGCGCAGAAAATCCCGCGTGCAGCCCATCCAGGGCGCGCCGTCCAGCGTGCGCAGATCCGACAGCAGGAACCGCTCATCCGCCGCGTCATCGAAGCGCAGATGCACCTCGGTCTCCGCATCCGGCACGATCAGGATGTCGCCGGTGGTGCCGAACGGCGTGGCATGGATCGGCCCGAAGGCGGAGATCATGATGTTGGACGCGGTGGTGCCGATCCCCTGGCGCAGCTTCTGCTCCAGCTCGACCGCCGGAAACGCCTTGCCCCGCACCAGCCCCGCGAAGTCGCAGGTGCCGGCGAAGACCAGGTTCTCCTGCATCACGAAGCCACCACCCGATCGATCGCCTCGCCCAGGATCTGCACGCCGAGATCGATCTCGTCATCGCTCACCGTCAGCGGCGGGGCGATGCGCATCACGCCGCCCGAGGTGCCGACGCGCACGATGTTGGCGGACAGGCCAAGCTCCAGCGCCACATCCGTCACCGCGTCCGAGATGGCCGCCGGATCCTCTCCCGCGAACTCCATCCCCAGCAGCAGTCCACGCCCGCGCACATCGCCGATGCAGGGATGGCGCTGCTGCAACGCCCGCAGCCCCCGCGCCAGCCGGTCGCCGGCCTCGGCTGCCCGCGCCGCAAGCCCGTCGCGCGCCACCACCCGCAGCACGGCCAGGCCCACGGAGGCGGGCAGGGGGTCGTTCACATGCGTGGTGTAGAACAGGAATTTGCGGGCGGCGGCCTCATCGGCGATCTCGGCGCGGGTCATCAGGGCGGCCAGCGGCAGGCCGGCGCCGAGCGTTTTCGACAGGGTCAGAATATCCGGCACCACACCGTCGCGCTCGAAGGCGAACATCTGACCGGTGCGGCCGATGCCGGTCTGTGCCTCGTCGAGAATCAGCAGCATGCCGCGCTCGTCGCATTTCTGCTTCAGCGCCGCGAGATAGCCCGGCGGCAGGTCGAGTATCCCGCCCGAGGACAGAATCGGCTCGGCGATGAATGCACAGAGATTGCCGGTGCATTGCCGGTCCACCTGGGCAAACCCGTCATCCAGCTCCTGCTGCCAGGTGACACCGGGGAAGCGCGGCCGATACGCGTTGGGGGCGGGAATGGCGAAGGACCCCGGCGCCACCGGCCCCGTGCCGCGACGTCCGGCGGAATACGTGGCCGCCGCGGCCCCGCCGGTCATGCCGTGCCAGGACTGTGCGAACCCCACCACCTCCCATTTGCCGGTCACGGTCTTGGCGAGCCGGATCGCCGCCTCGTTGGCCTCGCCGCCGGTGGTCAGCAGCATCACCTTGGGCAGCGCCGGCACCAGCTGCGCCAGCGCCTCGGCCAGATCCACCACCGGATGGCTCAGCATCGAGCTGAACAGATGATCGAGCGTGCCCACGGCGTCACGCACCGCAGCCACGATCTCTGGATGCGAATGCCCCAGAATGGCGCTCATCTGGCCCGAGGTGAAATCCAGCACCCGTGTGCCGTCATCGTCGTACAAAAAGCTGCCCGCCGCGCGCGTCGGCACGAACGGCACAAAATTGCCGCCATAGCCGAGCATATGGCGCCTGGCGCGGATCCAGAAATCGGTTTGGCTCGACCTATCATTCATCGCGGCACCTGTCTCGAACGAGGTCGCGATCCTGGCACGTCGATCGGGCCGCGTCAGCCCGGATCGGGTTCGAATTTGAGCGACACGCCATTCATGCAGTAACGCTCGCCGGTCGGCTTCGGCCCGTCCGGGAACACATGGCCGAGATGGCCCTTGCAGCGGGCGCAATGGACTTCGGTGCGGGTCATCATGAACTTGCGGTCGATGGAGGTTTCGACGGAGCCTTCCAACGCGTCATAGAAGCTCGGCCAGCCGCAATGGGCGTCGAATTTGGTGACGCTGTCGAACAGCACATTGCCGCACCCGGCGCAGACGAAGCGCCCCTTGCGGTTCTCATGGTTGAGCGGCGAGGTGCCGGCCCGCTCGGTGCCGTGCTGGCGCAGCACGCGGAACGCCTCGGGGGAGAGCAGGGCGCGCCATTCGGCGTCGGTGATCAGGCCGGGATCTTTTTCCATGAGCGGCATATTGCAGCGGGCTTGAGGCGCGGCAAGGGGGCTCAGTTGCCGTCCAGCCCGAAGCCTTCGGGGAACATATAATCCTTCCAACTCGCCGGCCGCGTCTTCAACACCTTGGTGTCGGCCATGTGCAGCGCCGTCGCGAACGTCCCCACCGGCTTCATGTCGTAATACATCCCCTCGCTCTGCACGATCTTCAGCAGATCCTCCGCTGGCATCTTCTCGCCGGTCTGCGCGACATACATCGCCACGGCCTGCTGCGGCTGGTGGGCGATGATGTCATCCGCCTCCCGCGCCGCCGCCAGAAATGCCGCCACCACCTTCGGGTTGGCGTCATGAAATTTCTGTGTCCCGAAATAGATCGCGTTGCTGACCGGCCCGCCCATGATCTCGGTCGACGTGGTCACCACATGCATCCCCGGCAGCGCCGCCTCCGCCTGCTGGAACGGCGGCCCCGAGAAATGCCCGGTCAACGACCCTGTCGCCAGCGCGGTGGAAGCGTCGGGGTGCCCCATCGTCACCTCCATGCCATCGAAATGATCATACCCCGCATCGCCATACAGCTTGCGCGCCGCGATCTGCAGCAGGATCGCCTGCGACGAGATCTTGACCGTCGGCACTGCGATCCGGTCCGCATCCGTCAGATCCTTCAGCGTCCGCACCTTCGGGTTGCGGCTGATCAGCCACAGCGGCGTGGCCGAGGCATTGGCATAGCCCTTCACCTGCCCGCGGGTCCGATCCCACAGCAGCAGCAGGTTCGACACACCGGTCGTGACGATATCCACATTGCCCGACAGCAGCGCATCCGTCGCCGCCCCACCGCCGCCGAACACGCTGAAGGTCGCGGTCAATCCCGGCACACCCATCGCCGCCGCCTGCTTCTCGATGAGATGCGCCTGCTGCATCACAACGACAGGCAGATAGATGATGCCGGGCTGGTAGGTGATGCGGATCCGGTCCACCTCGGCCTGCGCCGCGGACACGCCGAGCAGCAGGGCGATCATTGCGCCGAACAACGCCTTCATGGCGGTTTCCCCTTATTTTTCCCGAAGCCTAGGCCAAACTGCCGACGATGGACAACGTCCGCGATCTCCGCAAAAACAACGTCAAGGGACAGGGGATGAAATGACCGAACCGCTTCTGGACGTCAGAAACGTGACGCTGCAGTACAAAACCAGCGAACGCGTGGTCACCGCCACCCATCGGGTCAGTTTCTCCGTGCTAAAGTCCGACCGTTTCGTCCTGCTCGGCCCGTCCGGCTGCGGCAAATCCTCGCTGCTGAAGGCCGTCGGCGGCTACCTCGCTCCCACCGAAGGCGACATCACCCTCGCCGGCCGCCCCGTGCGCGGCCCGGGGCCGGACCGCATGATGGTGTTCCAGGAATTCGACCAGCTGCTGCCCTGGAAGACCGTGCTCGATAACGTGCTGTTCGCACTCCACGCCTCCGGCCGCCTCAAGGGCAGGCAGGCCGAGGAACGCGCCCGCTACTACATCCACAAGGTCGGTCTCGACCGCGCGATCGACGCCTATCCTCACACGCTCTCCGGCGGCATGAAGCAGCGCGTCGCCATCGCCCGCGGCATGGCCATGGAGCCGGAGATCCTGCTGATGGACGAACCCTTTGCGGCACTCGACGCGCTGACCAGGCGGACCATGCAGGACGAGCTGCTGCGCCTGTGGGACGACACGAAGTTCACCGTGCTGTTCGTGACGCACTCGATCAACGAGGCGATCCGCATCGGCACGCGCATTCTGCTGCTGTCGCCGCATCCTGGTCAGGTGCGGGCCGAGATGAATTCGGTGGAGGAGCCGGCGGCGCAGGCGCTGCTGGAGACGCGGATTCATGATCTGTTGTTTGCGTAAGAAAGGAAGCGCTTCTTTTTTGAAAAAAAGAAGCAAAAAACGTTCGTTCGTTTGAGCGGACCTCTTTCCGGAGGGGGGAGGCGCCAGCCTGTTAAAAGTTTTTTGGTTCTTTTTTTCAAAAAAGAACCTCTTGCTTAAAGGTAAAACCACATGTCACCTCGCCCCGACCAGCTCTACGACGTCGCCGTGTTCGACGGCATCGGCGCCGTGGAACGCCCCATTCCCGCCTGGGAGCGCATCTGGAACCAGGGCTGGCTGCGCAAGCTCGTTATCATCGCGGCCCTCGCAGCACTCTGGCAGGCCTATGGCGTGATCTCCGACAACGAGCTGCTGTTCCCTTCGTTCTCCGACACGATGAGTGCCTTCATCGAGAACGTCCTAAACGGCAAGCTGCCCGAACGCGCCTGGACCAGCCTGCAGGTGCTGCTGATCGGCTACGCCGCCGGCACCGTGCTCGCCACCCTGCTCTCGGTGCTCGCCATCACCACGCGGCTCGGCAACGACTTCCTCGAAACCCTCACCTCGATGTTCAACCCGCTGCCCGCCATCGCGCTCTTGCCGCTGGCGCTGCTGTGGTTCGGCCTGGGCTCCGGCAGCCTGGTGTTCGTGCTGGTGCATTCCGTGCTGTGGGTGGTGGCGCTGAACATGCACGCGGGCTTCATGGGGGTCAGCCAGACCTTGCGCATGGTCGGCCGCAACTACGGGCTCTCCGGCGTGTCCTACGTCGTGCGCATCCTGGTGCCGGCGGCGTTCCCCTCCATCCTCACCGGCCTCAAGGTCGGCTGGGCCTTCGCCTGGCGCACGCTGATCGCGGCCGAGCTGGTCTTCGGCGTCAGCTCCGGCAAGGGGGGCCTGGGCTGGTTCATCTTCGAGAACAAGAACCAGCTGGAAATCCCCTCGGTGTTCGCCGGCCTGCTCTGCGTCATCCTGATCGGCCTGCTCATGGAGAACGTCATCTTCCGCTGGATCGAACGGCGCACGGTGCGCCGCTGGGGCATGCAGAACTGATCTGCCGACGCGGGTGCTGGCGCCGGCGGGTTTGATCCCTAAGCTATTCCTATGGCGATTCCGCGAAACGACAGACGATGAAACCGCCCGGCGTGGCCGAGCTGCTGCGCGCCCCCGGGTTCGCGCCCTATCTGCTGGCCGCGGCGCTGATGCGATTCTCGCAGTCCGCCCTGCTGGTCCTGCTCGGCTACCACCTCTATCAGCTCACCCATGACCCGCTGACCCTCGGCTGGCTCGGCCTCGCCCAGGCGCTGCCCACCATTCTGCTGGTGCTCTATGGCGGCCATGTCGCCGACCGGCACAGCCGCTTTGTGCTGACGGTGATCACCCGCAGCCTCTACGCCGGCTTCGCCCTGCTGCTGGCGCTCGCCGCCTTCCGGCTCGGCGACGCGCTGGTGCCGGTCATCTACCTCACCGCGTTTGCGGTCGGCTGCTGCGGCGCCTTCTCCGGCCCGGCCATCGCGGGGCTCGAAGCCGAGGTGATCACCCGCCAGCACGCCATGCGGGCGGTCTCGGTGCTGGGCGCGACCAGCCAGATGGCGGCCCTCTCCGGCCCGGTGCTGGCCAGCCTGGTGTTCGAGTACGCCGGCCCCGCCGTCACCTACGCGCTCATCGGCGGCGCCTTCGCGCTGAGCACCGCAACCATCGCCCTGTTCGTGCCCAACACGCCCCCCGCCCCTCGCAGCGCCGGCGACGGCGCCATCGCCCGCATCGCCGAGGGCATCCGCGCCGTCATCGCCGACCAGCTGCTGATCGGCTCGATGGCGCTGGACCTGTTCGCCGTGTTCTTCGGCGGGGCCGCCGCCATGCTGCCGATCTTCGCCACCGACATCCTCCATGTCGGCGCCGCCGGCTTCGGCTTCATGCGCGCCGCCATCTCGGTCGGCGGCTTCCTCGCCATGCTGATCGCCGTGCGCCACCCGCCCCGCGCGCGCGCCGGGCTGGCGCTGCTGCTGGCGGTGGCGGCGTTCGGGGTCACCGTCATCGTCTTCGCCTTCTCGCGGATCTATCTGCTGTCCCTGGCCGCCCTGGTGCTGATGGGCGCCAGCGACGGCGTGAGCATGGTGGTCCGCCAGGGCATCATGCGCCTTGCCGTGCCCGGCAAGCTGCGCGGCCGCATCTCCGCCGTGCGCAGCGTGTTCCTGTCCTCCTCCAACGAGCTCGGCGACTTCGAAAGCGGCGTGCTCGCCAGCTTCGCCGGCGCCGTCCCCGCCGTCTGGATCGGCGGCGTGATCACGCTTGCCGTCGTCGCCGCCACCGCCGTGCTGGCGCCCAAGCTGCGCGATCTCGACATCGCAGCCCTCGAGCGCGAAGGCTCGGATCACGTGACGGTGCCCGCATAATATGCCCAGCGGCGAAACCCTGCTGGCCCTGGCGATGTTCGCCTTCGTCGCCTCCATCACGCCGGGCCCCAACAACGTCATGCTGCTGACCTCGGGGGTGAATTTCGGCCTGCGCCGGTCGCTGCCGCACATGCTCGGCGTCAATGTCGGCTTCGTCGTCATGATTGCGCTGATCGGCATCGGCTTCGGCCAGATGTTCGAACGCCTGCCCTGGCTGCATGTGGCGCTCAAGATCGTGGGCGTTCTCTACATGCTGTGGCTCGCCTGGAAGATCGCCCACGCCACCGGCATCGGCGAGGCCGTGCGCCCGAAGCGGCCGATGACCTTTCTGCAGGCCGCGGCCTTCCAATGGGTCAACCCCAAGGCCTGGGCCATGGCCGTCACCGCCATCGCCGCCTACACGCTGGCCGACCATCTCGTGCTCAGCGCGCTCGTCATCGCCGGCGTGTTCGGCGTGGTGAACCTGCCGAGCATCGCCTGCTGGGCGCTGTTCGGCCTGGGGCTGCGGCGTTATTTGTCCGACCCCGTGACGATCCGCCGCTTCAACCGCGCCATGGCCGCCTTGCTCGTGGCCAGCCTCTGGCCCGTGCTGATGGAGCTGGCCGCGCTGGCTTGATCCGGCAGGGATTTGCGTCATCGTAGTGCGGTGCCGCAAAACCGGAGCCCTGCATGACCGACGCCAGCCCCACCGCGCCACCCCGTAGCAACCGCCCCGCGGTGCCCCGCGCGATCGTGCTGACCTCGCATCCCGCCCAGAAATCCGGCGTCGGCGTCGGCTCCGCCCCCGGCATCGTCTGGGGTGCGGCCGATCCGCGCACCCGCGGCCCGGTGGTGGCGACGATGAACACCAGCCTCGGCCGCAACACCATCGGCACCCATGCCGGCGCCTATTCGCTGTACCGCGCGCTCGCCATCGCCGCCGGCCAGCTCGATCCGGAACACCGCGCCGACCTCGCCATGACAACGCCGGCAGCCCAGATCGGCCCGTTCCCGCAATGGCACGACCCCGACCGCATCGTCTCGATCGACCCCTGGGGCCACCTCACGCAGGAGATCTACGCCGCCGAGATTGCCGCCGGCGCCGATATCCGCCCCAGCATCGCCATCACCCGCGCCCATATCAACATGCCTGAGATCGTCGCCGCCATCGCCGCCGGCAGGCTGGTGCCGGACGGTGCGGTGCTGGACGCGGCCGGCAACGCCCGTGTCACCAAGGTCGCCATCGAGCCGGTCTGGTGGCTGCCGGGTGTCGCGCGGCGTTTCGGCATCAACCCCACCGACATGAAGCGCGCGCTGTTCGAGCAGACCGGCGGCATGTTCCCCGAGCTGGTCACCCGGCCTGACCTCGATGTCTTTCTCCCCCCCATCGGCGGCATGACCGTGTATCTGTTCGGCGACGTCGCGAAGCTCGGCAAGCCCGAAACGAAGATCACCTGCCGCATCCACGACGAGTGCAACGGCTCGGACGTGTTCGGCTCGGACATCTGCACCTGCCGCCCCTACCTCGCGCATGGCATCGAGATGTGCATCGCCCGCGCCCAGCAGGGCGGCGTCGGCGTGGTGGTCTACAACCGCAAGGAAGGCCGCGCGCTGGGCGAGGTGACGAAGTTCCTCGTCTACAACGCCCGCAAGCGCCAGGAGGGCGGCGACCGCGCCGAGCGCTATTTCGAGCGCACCGAATGTGTGGCCGGGGTCACCGACATGCGCTTCCAGGAGCTGATGCCGGATGTGCTGCACTGGCTCGGCCTCACCCGCATCGACGAGCTGGTGTCGATGAGCAACCTCAAATACGCCCCCATCACCGCCTCGGGCATCGAGGTGGTGACACGTGTGCCGATCCCGGACGAACTGATCCCGCCCGACGCCAGCGTGGAGATGGATGCCAAGAAGGCCGCGGGGTATTTCACCGAGGCGGTGCCGGATGCGGCTGAACTGGCCAAGACCAAGGGCAGGGGGCTCGACGCATGAGCGTCACCGTCGTCGATCACCCGCTGGTCCTGCACAAGCTGGCCATCCTCCGTCAGGCGGACACCTCGACCGCGAAGTTCCGCCAGGTCGCCCGCGAGATCGCCATGCTGATGGGCTACGAGGTGCTGCGCGAGCTGCCGATGGAGATGGTCACCATCGAGACCCCGCTGGAGGTCTGCGAGGTGCCGATGCTGGCCGGCAAGAAACTGTGCTTCGTGCCCATTCTGCGCGCCGGCAACGGCATTCTCGACGGCATGCTCGATCTGGTGCCCTCCGCGCGCGTCGGCCATATCGGCCTGTATCGCGATCCGCACACGCTGATCCCCGTGGAATACTACCTCAAGCTGCCGGACGATATCGGCGAGCGGCTGGTGATCATGGTGGACCCGATGCTCGCCACCGGGCACTCCGCATCCGCCGCCGTGGCGCGCATCAAGCAGGCCGGCGCCACGCAGATCCGCTTTGTCTGCCTGCTGGCGGCGCCGGAAGGCATCGTGGCCCTGCAAGGCGAGCATCCGGATGTGCAGATTTTTACCGCCGCGATCGATCGGGAGCTGGATGAGCATAGCTATATCCGGCCGGGGCTGGGGGATGCGGGGGATCGGTTGTTTGGGACGAAGTAAGCAAGCACTTCTTTTCTGAAGAAAAGAAGCAAAAGACTTTTTCTCGGCTGGCGCCCTGCTCCGGAGAGATGTCCGCTCAAATGAATGAAAGTTTTTTGGTTCTTTTTTGCAAAAAAGAACCTCTTCACCCTTCCTTAACCCCTTTGATCCGATCCTACCCCACAGCAATCCGCAGTGGCACGCATGAACCTCGTCCTCAAGCACTGGCCTGACGCCGACCCCAGGCTCACCGGCGGTCCCGGCTACACGCCGGCCCCACCGTCGCTGGACCCGCAGGACTGGTCATCGCTGCGCGACCTCGGCCATCGCTTGCTCGATGACATGTTCGACCATATCGCGCATATCCGCGAGCGCCCGGTCTGGACTCCGATGCCGCCGGACGCGCGCGCCGCGCTGCGGCGCGGCCTGCCGCAGACGGGCATGACGCCGGAGGCGGCCTACCATCTGTTCCAGGACCATGTGCAGCCCTACGCCACCGGCAACGTCCATCCCGGCTTCATGGGCTGGGTGCATGGCGGCGGCACGGCACTCGGCATGCTCGCCGAGATGCTGGCCGCCGGGCTCAACGCCAATCTCGGCGGGCGCGACCATTCCGCCATCGCGGTGGAACGCCAGGTGATCGGCTGGTCAGCCGAACTGCTCGGCCTGCCCGTGGAGACATCCGGCCTGGTGGTGACCGGCACCTCGACGGCCAACCTCATCGGCGTGCTCGCCGCGCGCCGCGCGGCGCTGGGGGAGGATGTGCGGCGCCGCGGAGTCGCGGGAGCACGGCTGGTGGCCTATACCTCGGCCCGCGCCCATGGCTGCATCGCCCGCGCGATGGACATCGTGGGGCTCGGCACCGAGGCGCTGCGGCTGGTGCCGGTGGGGCCGGATCACCGCATGGATGTGGCAGCCCTGGAGACCATGCTGGCCGAGGACCGCGCGTCGGGCCATGTCCCGTTCCTCATCGCAGGCACCGCCGGCACGGTCGATATCGGCGCCACCGACGACCTGTCCGCCCTGTCGGCGATCGCGCGGCGCGAACGCCTGTGGTTCCATGTGGACGGCGCCTTCGGCGCCATGCAGGCGCTCTCGCCCACCCTGCGCGCCCGCCTCGCCGGCATTGCGCAGGCCGATTCGGTGGCGTTCGATTTTCACAAATGGATGCAGGTCCCCTACGATGCCGCCTGCGTGCTGGTGCGTGATCCGCAGCGCCATATCGAGACCTTCTCGCAGGATGTCGCCTATCTCCGCCGCGCCGCAAGCGGGCTTGCCGGCGGCACGCCCTGGCCCTGCGATCTCGGCCCCGAACTGTCGCGCGGGTTTCGCGCCCTGAAGGTCTGGATCACCTGGCAGGTGTTCGGCACCGCCCGCCTCGGCGCCATGGTCGACGAAGCCTGCGCCGTGGCGCAGGCCCTGGCCGCGCGCATCGACCGTGAGCCACGGCTGCAGCGTGTGGCCCCGGTGGCGCTCAACATCGTCTGCTTCCATGTGCGCGGTGCCGATGACGACAGAATCCGCGACATCGTGGCCGATGTGCAGGAGAGCGGCGTCGCCGCCCCGTCCACCACGGTGATCGACGGGCGCCTGGTCATCCGCGCCGCCATCGTCAACCACCGCACCCGCCCCGAGGACGCCGACGCGCTGGTGCAGGCTGTGCTGCAGGCCGCCTGATGTCACCCGGCTGCCATGCCCTTGTCATATCGCTGAGATCGGTCCCTCGATAGGCTGACGGGACGGGTGCGCAAGCGCCCGCTTTCGCACAAGGACCATCATGTCCAACGTCATCCTGCTGTCCGATCTGCACCTCTCCCCCACCCATGGCTTCTTCTGGGAGAATTTCTGCCGCGCGCGTGACGCGATCAACGCGGCTCCCCCGGAGCTGGTCATCGTCAACGGCGATCTCTGCATCAACGGCGCGGACAGCGACGACGAGATGGATTTCGCGGGCCAGGCGCTGCAGGGGCTCGACTGTCCGTATCGCGCGCTGCCCGGCAATCACGACGTGGGCGACGAGCCGCCGGGCCAGGACGTGCACCAGATCATCGACGAGCTTCGCCTGGCCCGCTGGAACCGCGTCTTCGGCATGGACCGGTTCGACATGCGCGTGGGCGTCTGGCGTCTGCTGGGGATCGACGCGCAGCTCTGCGGCTCCGGCCTGCCGGAGGAGGAGGCGCAGTTCGAATGGCTGAACGACTGCCTGCTGGAAAGCGGCGAGCCGGTGGCGCTGTTCCTGCACAAGCCGCTGTATCTCGAGTCTCCCGCCGAGGCCACGCCGACGACGGCCTCGATGACTCCCGCGCCGCGTGCGCGCCTGCTGGACCTGATCGCCCGCTCATCGGTCAGGCTCGTGGTCAGCGGTCATCTGCACAGCCATCGTGATGTGACGGAGAACGGTGTGCGGTATATCTGGGCGCCGGCGACGTCGTTTGTGCATGGCGCCCGCTGGGGCGCGGTGCCGCTGATCGCAGGCCTCGGCTTCGACTTTGCCCAGCCTGACGCCAAGGTCGAAGTGCTCTGCTTTCCCGGCCTGATCACCCACGACCTCGACGCCCTCAAGGGCCACGGCCGCTACAAATTCCTGCGCGACATGCCAGCGTGCCCGCCCAACGTTTGAAAGTTTTTTGCTTCTTTTTTTCAAAAAAGAAGTTCTTTCTTTGAAAAGAAAGAACCAAAGAAACTTTCAAACGTTTGGGGGGATGAAACTTTCGGCGAGGAGCCAGATGGCGGCGGTCCATGAGAAATCGGCGCCGCCGAGGCCGTGGCCGGAGCGCGGGTCGAAATACTCGGAAAAGCCGAACGCCCGCACCAGCTGTGCCGTATCGGCCAGAATGCGCTGGGCGTGCGGCGCGTCCGACGTCTCGGCGAAGCCATGCGCGATCATCCAGTTCACCACCAGCCAGATCGGCCCGCGCCAGTAGCGCATCGGCTCGAACCGCCGATCCGCCGGATCGAACGACGGCACGACAAACGCCACCTGCGCCGCCCACCGGTCCAGCGTCTCGCCCAGCCGGCGCACCTGCGCCGGCGTCACCGCATGCGCCCACAGCGGCAGAAATCCCGCCGAGGTCGCCGCATCGATCGGCGTGTCCGTCAACAGGTCCCGCGACAGAAACACGCCATGCGCCTCGCTCCACTGCGCCTGAATGCCGGCATGCAGCAGCGCGATCCGCGCGCGAATCTCAACCGCCTCCGCCTCCGAGCCGAACCGCGACGCCAAGGCCAGCAGATCCCGCTCGGCGCGCAGCAGAATGGCGTTGATGCCGATATCCGCCACACGCAGCCGCGCCGCCGCATACATCACTGCGGGGTCCCAGCCCTGCGACCGGAACCGATCGACCAGGTGGATGAAGCGCTGATACTCCTCGCCGCGCGGCCGCATCGTCGGGTCGATATGCGCCGTGTCACGCCTGCGGATCTCGGTCAACGTGTCGGTCGGCACGCGGGCCAGCGCCTCGTCCCAGGCGGGCGAATTGTCCATGCCGGTCTCCCAGGGGTGCAGGATGGCCACGAGCCCCGTGCGGTGCGGATCGCGCGCCGACTGCCACCAGCGATGGTTCAGCAGCAGCTTCGGATAGATCGTCGCCATCTGCGCCTCGGCCAGCGCCCGGTCGGTGCAGCGCGCGAACAGCATCCGCGCGGCCGATGCCAGCACCGGCGGCTGGGTGATGCCGGAGGTCGGCGGCTGGCGATCGATGCCCCACACATCCGGCCCTGGGAAATAATCATCCGACGGCGCATGGAAGATGATCTGCGGAATCAGCCCGTCCTCCCACTGTCCCCGCAGCAGAAAGCGGATCTCCTCCCAGGCCCGCGCCTCGTCGAACGTGGCAAATCCCATGGCGACGAAGGCCGAATCCCAGTTCCACTGGAACGGATACAGCCGCGCCGTCGGCACGGTGTAGCCGCCACGGTCATTGGTGCGCAGAATCGCGTGGGCCTGCGCGTCGAGCTCGGTGTCGGTCATACGGTCTCCAAAGCAGCGCCGGTCTCGGCGTTCATCCAGCGCAGACGGCCGGGCAGGGGGCGAAGATGAATGGTCTCGCCCGCCTGCGGCAGGCGGGCGGCGGGCACAACAACGCGCATGCGATGCGCGCCCAGCGTGCCGGTGACCAGCGTGTGCGAGCCCATCGGCTCGGCCACGGTGACAAGCAGCGGGAACCCCTGATCGGGCGCCACCTCCTCGACATCCTCGCCGCGCAGCCCCATCACAACCGGCCCGTCATGCGGCGTGGCCAGCCGCAGGGCGCCCAGCGTCACCTCGCCGCCATGCGCCTCCAGCTCGCAGAAGTTCATCGGCGGCGAGCCCACGAAGCCGCCGACGAAGCGCGTGGCGGGATGGCTGTAGATCTCGGCCGGCCGCGCCAGCTGCTGGATGCGGCCGGCATACAGCACGGCGATCCGGTCAGCCAACCCCATCGCCTCGGTCTGGTCATGGGTGACATAGACGGTGGTGGTGCCCGCCTCGCGCAGCACCGATTTCAGCTCGGCGCGCATCTCCAGGCGCAGCAGTGCGTCGAGGTTGGAGAGCGGCTCGTCCATCAGCAGCACCGCGGGCTCGATGGCGAGCGCGCGGGCCACCGCCACGCGCTGCCGCTGCCCGCCCGAGAGCTGGGCGGGGTAGCGGTCGAGATACGGCTCGATGTGGAGCAGTCCCGCGGCCCGCTTCACCTGCCGCTCGATGCGCGCACTGTCCGCCCCGGTCATGCGCAGCCCGAACGAGACATTGTCGCGCACCGTCATGTGTGGAAACACCGCGTAGTTCTGAAACACCATGCCCAGGCCCCGCGATCGCGGCGGCAGCGCCGAGACATCGCGCCCGCCGATCAGGATGCGCCCCTCGGTCTGCGTCTCGAGCCCCGCGATGATGCGCAGCAGCGTGGTCTTGCCGCAGCCGGAGGGGCCGAGCAAAGCAAGGAACTCGCCATCGGCGATGCGCAGCTCCACCTTCTCCAGAGCCACGACCGGCCCGAACGCCTTGCGGATTCCGTCGATCAGGATGTCAGCCATGATGTGTCACCGGTTGGCTATTCCCCACATGGAGAACAGGTGCTTGCGCACGAGGAAGATGAACAGAACGGAAGGAACGATCAGCATCAGCCCGCCGGCGAACTGCACATGCAGCGGGCTTTCCGACAGCACGGCAAGCAGATAGGCGGTCAGCGTGCGGTGCCGCACCGTGAGCACGGAGGCCGCGAACACCTCGTTCCAGCTGATCACGAAGGCAAAGATCGAGGTGGCGGCGATCCCCGGCAGCGCCAGCGGCAGCACCACACGGCGAAAGGCGGTGAAGGTGGAGCAGCCGAACACCCAGGCGGCCTCCTCCAGCTCGCGCGGAATGGCCTGGAACAGCGAGGCCGAGACCAGCACCGCGAACGGCAGAGCCAGCGCGGTGTGCATCAGCGCCACACCCAAAGCCGTGTCGTAGAGGCCGAGGTTGATGAAGCCCACCGTCAGCGGCAAAGCGAGGATGCCCACCGGGAACGCCCGCGTCATCAGGATCAGCAGCCGATACGTGGTCGCACCCCGGAACGCATAGCGCGCCAGCGCGTAGCCGGCGGGCGCGCCGAGCGCAATCGAGAAGATCATGCACAGCACCGCCACCTCCACGCTGGTGAGTGCGGAGGCCAGCACACCGTCGATGCGCAGAAAGCTCGCCAGCGTGTCGAGCGAGGCCTGGCCCAGCCCGAAGCTTTTCGGCCAGGCGTTCACCGCATCCCGCCCCCCGACCGCGCCCAGCGTGATCAGCCAGATCGGCACCAGCGTCCAGGCACACAGCACCAGCACACCGGACAGAAAAATCCCGCGCCGGACCGTCATGTCCGTTGCTCCTTCGGTGTGCGCAGCACGCGGAGATAGACGACGGTGCCCGCCAGCGACACCACCATCACCACCACCGCATAGGCCGCCGCCACACCGTAATCCTGGTTGGCGTACTGCCAGTTGTAGGCCTCGCTGACCAGAACGGGAACGTTCCGACCACCCAGGGCCAGCACAATGCCGAACATCTCGAACGCCAGCACCGTTCGCAGAATCAGCGCTGTCTGGATGCTCGGCTTGATCAGCGGCAGGGTGATCCTGCGAAAGATCTGGAACGGCGTGGCGCCGAACACGCCGGCAGCCTCGGCATACTCCTTCGGCACCAGCTGCAGCCCCGCCACGATGATCACCAGCACAATCGCCGTCGCCCGCCACATCTCGGCGAGGATAATCGCACCCAGCAACGCCACCGGCGTCTCATACGTCAAATAGCTTTGCGGCCCCGACACGAGGCCCAGATGATACAGCGCCGAATTGAGATAGCCGCGGTCGTTGAGAATGGCGAGCCACACCAGCCCCGCCGCCAGATCCGAGATCCCCAGCGGGATCGACCAGATCCACAGCACGATGTCGCGCCCGCGCTGGATGTGGCGCAGCATCAGCGCCATGCCGATGGCCAGGCAAAGCTGCAGCGGCACCACGATGAGCACGATGCGAAACGTGTTGAACACGGCATCGGAGAAGTTCAGATCTCCGGCCATCACCGCGAAATTGCCCAGGCTCCAGCCGCCATCGCGCTGAAACCCAAGTGCCACGGTCTGCACCAGCGGCACCAGGAACAACAACGCCAAAAACACAGCCGACGGCGCTATCAACATATAGGGCGCGAGCGTCTTGCGCATGGCGGCTCCTGTTCGGTTCAGCAAGGAAGGCCAGGGGCTCTGCCCCTGGACCCCGCCAGAGGCGGAGCCTCTGGACACCATTCGTTTAAGAACGTTGGTCATTGAGGAGGGGGTCGGACCCGCGGGTTGAACGGCTCCACGTGTCTGACCCCCTCCTCAATGACCAACATGCTTCAATGCACAGAGGTCCAGGGGCTCGGCCCCTGGTGGGGGTCGAGGGGGCAACGCCCCCCGCCTTTCTTACTGCACCGGGCAGGCACCGACACTCGCAACGTCGGGCGCCCAGCAGGGGGCGGCGGTGTCGGTCATGATTTTGCGCAGGGTGCCTGCCTCGAGGTCCAGCACGGCCTTCACGGGTTGGCCGCGCAGCACGATGAGTTGGAACGTGTCGAGGAACACCTTGTCGAACTCGCCGCCTTTGGCGCCGAGGCCGAGGGGGAGCAAGGCGGGGAGCGCGTCTTTCGCCTGCTGGGTGGCGTTGATGGCGCCGACGGCGAGTTTGAGGCCGGGGGACAGGTCGGGCGGCAGGGTGGCGTTGACCACCGGGAAGAAGCCGACCGACTGGGCGGTGGCGATCTGGGTGGCGGGCAGGGTGAGGTGGCGGATGAGGGCTTCGGCGCCTTTCACGTCCGGCGCGCCGGCGGGGATGGCGAGGCCTGCGATGACCGGCATGTAGGCGCGGCCTTTGGGGCCGGAGGGGGCGGGGAAGGTGACGAAGTCGTCGGGTTTCTGCGTCAACGCGTCGAGCAGCCGTGCGACGTGGTCGAAGCCGATCCACACATCCTCTGACAGCAGCGGCTCCTGCATGAAGTTATAGTTGGTGGAGTTCGGGTTCACCGACTTCCACATGGCGGCGAACTTCGTCCACATCTGCTCTGCCGCGGGCGAGCGGAACGGTGTCACCACGCCGCCGGTGTAGGACGGGTAGAGGAACCCTTCGAAGAACCGGTGCATCAGCCCTTTCGGCCCCGCCGGGAAGCCCAGCGCGCGCTTGCCGGTCTTTTCCTGGATGTTGGCCGCCCATTGCGCCAGCTGGTCATAGGTCAGGGCGTTGATGTCCGCACCGGCCGGCAGATAGGGCAGGGCCTTCTTGTTGGCCGCCATGAAATACGTGGCCTGCATCCACGGGATGTAGAGCTGGTGCGCCGTGCCGAACCGGCCCAGCGCCATCAGCTTCTCCGGGATTCCGCGATCGGCCAGCGACATCGCGAGATCGTCGAGCGGCATCAGCCCGCCGGTCGGCGCGAATGGCTGCAGCTCGCCGTGCAGCGCGCCGATCAGGCTGGTGGTGTGATGGTTGGTCTTCTGCTCCGCCTGCAGCCGCACCGTGAACGGCGCCGGTTCATCGACGACATAGACCGGCGTCACCGGCGATCCTTTCAGGATCACCTCGCGCACCTTGGTGGCTTCCTCGATCGGGCGCAGCTGGGTGGACAGCCACACCAGATCCTCGGCATGGGCGCGTGCGGCGAGGCCGAACGCGAAGGACAGCGCGAGCGCGCTACGGACGAACAGAGACCGGCGGTTCATGGGTTTCTCCCGGGGTTGTTTCTTGGTGATTGGGTGCCGGACCGTCCGAGCCACGGACGATCAGGCGCGTCGGCAGCATCGCCTGCAGCCCGGCCGGATCGGCGCCGGCCAGGATCTGCAGCAGCATATCGGCCATCATCGCGCCGGACTGTTCGACCGGCTGTTCGATCGTGGTCAGGCGTGGATGGATGTAGGTGGCGAACGGCAGGTTGTCGAAGCCGATCACCGAGAGGTCGCGGCCCACCACCAGGCCGCAGCCGATGGCGGCGCGCATGGCGCCGGCGGCCAGCCGGTCGGTGGCGCAGAGCAGCGCGGTGGGGGCATCCGGACGCTGCAGCAGCGTGCGGGCGGCCTGCTCGCCGTCCGCCTCGGTGGGGGCGGATTCCGCGATCAGCGTGTCCGCCAGCCCGGCCGCGCGCAGCGTGCGGCGCCAGCCGGCCTCGCGGTCATGGGCGTAATTGAAGCTTGGCAGCGCGTTGAGCAGCCCGATGCGGCGATGGCCCAGGCCGATCAGCCGCTCGCTCGCCGCGGCCATCGCGGCCGCGCCGTCGGTGTCCACCCAGGCGTAGGGGCGTCGGTCCTGGGTGCGGCCATGCGCGACGAACGGGAAATTATGGTCGAGCAGAAAGGCGATCCGCTCGTCATGTCGCCGCGTGCGCGCCACCAGCACGCCGTCCACCCGCCGCCCGTCCAGCAGATGCTGATAGGCGCGCAGCTCCTCCGGCCCCGGCGGGGCGGCCATGACGATGAGGTCGAGATCCGCCTCGGCCAGGCGCGGGCCGATGCCGGCCATCAGGCGGAGAAAGAACGGATCGTCGAACTGGCCGGGATTGGCGGGCAGCACCAGCCCGATCGCCTCGCTGCGGCCGGACTGCAGGCGGCGCGCGGTCTTGTTGGCGCGATAGCCGATGCGTTCGGCCTCGGCGCGGACGCGCTCGCGCGTGGCCAGCGCCACCTCGTCGAACCCGCCGAGCGCGCGCGAGACGGTGGTGACGGAAAGCCCGAGACTCTGTGCGATCTTGGCGAGTGACATGATCCGAGACGGCTGCCTTGTCGGCTTGTTGAGGACGAAACCCTTGTCCAAAGCGTTTTGAACGAGTTTTGGACGGAAATCAACAATGACGTGCGAGGCGGGCCTCGGGCAAGATCCTGT
The DNA here is from genome assembly GCA_037445025.1 of Rhodospirillales bacterium. Classification (GTDB taxonomy): domain Bacteria; phylum Pseudomonadota; class Alphaproteobacteria; order Acetobacterales; family Acetobacteraceae; genus CAIQQQ01. Next base: position 43,521 of record JBBILI010000027.1, on the reverse strand, counting down.
TGGGGATGAGGCGATATCGATGCTCGATCATGTCACACGCGCGGCGTCGGATGTCGAAACGTCCCACCGCTTCGACGATGCCGTGCTGGCGTCCATCGGCATCACCAGGCTGTCTGCCGAGGGGGCTGATTTCGCCGGCTATGGGGTCGGCCGGAAGGCGTTCTTCTGGATCCGGATGGGCATAATATCGAGGCAGTCTGTCATAGGGAGAAAGCACTTCTTTTCTGAAGAAAAGAAGCAAAAGACTTTCAATCGCTTGAGCGGACCTCTTTCCAGAGGTGGGTGTCAGTCAGTCAAACGTTTTTTGGTTCTTTTTTTCAAAAAAGAACTACTGAAACCGCCTTGCAGACAGTGCCGCGATCCCCGGCAGCCCCAGCAGCAGATCCGCCACCAGCCGCCCCGTGATCGGCCCCATCGCCAGCCCGACATGCCCATGTCCGAACGCATACACGATATCGCTTGAGGCCCGCGCCGGCCCGATCACCGGCAGCCCGTCGGGCGTCGAAGGCCGGCAGCCCATCCACTCGCTCACCCGCCCCCTGGCAGGATCGCGCGCCAGCGCCGGAAACGTCCGGTGCAGATGCGCCAGCAGCACACCGGCCCGCGCCCAGTTCGGCGGCGCATCCGGTGCCGCCAGCTCCACCTGGCCCGCCGCGCGCAGCCCGTGGCGCGTCATCGTGTTGGCCATCTTGCCGTCGCTCGGCATCACCGGCGTGCGCGGCGCCACCGCGGGGTCGGCGATCTGCACGTGATAGCCGCGCTCCGCCGCCAGCGGCACCGCATCCCCGGCCTGGCGCGCCAGGCTGGCCGAAAGCACCCCGGCCGCCACCACCGCGCGATCGCAGTTGACCGGCCCGCGTGAGGTCTGCACCGCATGCAGCGCGCCATCGAGCAGCACGAAGCCCGTGGCATGCGCCGCCACCCGCGTGGCCCCCATCGCCTCGGCATAGGCGACCAGTGCTGCCACATAGGCGCCGGGATCGGCGCAATGCGCCCCGTCCTCGATCAGCACGCCGAAGCGGTAATGCTCCGACAGCGCGGGCTCGCGCTGGTGCAGCTCGTCCCCATCCAGCTCGGTCCAGGCGACACCGGCCTGCCGCCGCAGCCGCCACGCCAGCGCCTCGGCGGTGAAGGCGGCCCGGTCGGGGAAGATGTTGAGCAGCCCTGTCCGCTGGATCAGCGAACCCACACCCGCCTCGGTGGCCAGCGCCAGATGCCGCTCCGGCGCGTCGGCCAGCAGATGGGCAAGCTGGCGTGACGTGGCGGCGACACGCGCCTCGGTGGCGCCCGCCCGCAGAAAACGCCACAGCCAGGGCAGCAGCCCCGGCAGCGAACGCCAGCGTATCGTCAGCGGCCCCAGCGGATTCAGCAGCCAGCCCGGCACCTTGCGCCACAGACCGGGCACGGACATCGGGATGATCGAACCCGGGCTGATCCAGCAGCCGTTGCCATAGCTCGCCGCCTGGATCCCGCCGGGCGAGGCAGGCTCGACGATGGTGACCTGGTGCCCGTCGCGCAGCAGCTCGATCGCCGAGCAGGCGCCCGCGATGCCGGCGCCGATCACCACCACCCTCATTCGAAGCCGACCCGGGCCGCGGTGCCGGCCAGATGCCGCTCCAGCCATTGGGCGGCGCGGGTGAGCGGGAACAGGATGACGAAATAGGCGACGGCGATCATCGTGTAGGTCTCCAGCGGCCGATAGCTGGCCGAGGTGATCAGCTGACCTTGATACAGCAGATCCGGCACCGCAATGGCCGAGACCAGCGAGGTGTTCTTCAGCTGCAGAATGGTCTGGTTGACCAGCGGCGGCAGCATGCGCCGCATCGCCTGCGGCAGGATGACGCGGCCGAGCAGCGACCACAGCGTCAGCCCCAGCGCCCGCCCGGCATCCCACTGCCCGCGCTCGATGGAGACGATGCCGCCGCGGATAATCTCGCCGTAGAACGAGGCGCCGTAGAGCGAGAGGGTGAGGGTGGCGGCGGCGGCTGGTGACAGCTCGACGCCGATCAGCACCGGGAGTGCGTAATACACCCAGATCAGCTGCACCAGCACCGGCGTGCAGCGGAAGATCTCGACGAACAGCGTGATCGGCAGTGTCACCAGCCGCCGCCCGGTCATGCGCCCCAGGGCGAGCAACGTGCCGACGATCACGCCGAGCAGGGCGGTGGCCAGGGTGTAGCCGATGGTGACGGCAATGCCGGTCGCGATCAGCCAGCGGTACTGGATGAGGAAATGGAAGTCCCACGCGTAGCTCATACGAAACGCCGTTCGGTGAGCCCGGCATGGAACCAGGTGCCGAGCGTGATCACGTCATGCACCGCCAGCCCCGTGCGGCGCCGCAGGGACGCGGCGAACGGCGGCAGATTGGTGCATTCCAGCACCAGGGCGCCGATGCCGTGGTGGCGCTGCAGCAGGTCGGCGGCCGTGGCCAGCACCTCCGCCTCCAGCGCCGCCGTGTCGTACGGCCCGTCCTGCTCGATCATACGGTGAAACGCGCCATCCGGCGGCAGTCCGGCCACGGGCGTGGCGGGATCGGCGCCCACCGCATGAAAATGTGCCGCGGTGAGGGAAGCGGCGTCATAGGTGATGACGCCGACCCGCTGCCCGCCCGGCAGACAGCGCGCCAGCATCGGGATCAGCAGCAAAGCGGACGTTGCCACCGGCACGGGGCTGCGCGCGGCCAGCGCCTGCTGCTGCACGGCCAGAAAACCGCACGAGGTGATCACCCCCACCGCACCCGCGATGGCCAACGCGTGGGCGCCGGCCACGAAGGCGTCGAGCGCTGTGTCATCGCCGTCCACGATCCGCCGCGCCGTGGCGCCGCGCACGGTGTGCAGCACCACCGGGAACGGCCAGCTCGCAGGGTGGGCCACGTCGCCCGGCGGGCGCGGGAACGACGTGTCCAGCACCAGGATTCCCAAAGAAGGCGGGATCAGAACTGCACCAGCGGTGGCACATCGTCGGGCTGGATGCCGACCAGGGCGAGATTCTCGGTGATCCAGCCTTTGATGGCGTAAAGAGCGGCGTTGTAGGCGAGCCAGTTGTCGACGAAGGACAGGAAGCGCTGATCGGCATCCGGCCGCACACCGGCACAGGTCGGTTGGCCCACCACCGGCGTCGGCACGATGACGCGGCCGACCTTGGGGTTCTTTTTCACCGTCACCATCGACAGCAGGATCACCTGGATCACGCAGTCCGCCCGGCCGGACTGCACGGCCAGCGTCGCGTCATCGGGGGTCTTCAGCGCGACGAGCGTGCATTTCGGCAGCGCGCGGCGGGCATAGAGGTCGTGCGACGAGCCGATATCCACGGCCACCCGCACCTCCGGCCTGTTGAGATCCTCCCAGGTCTTCGGCTCGAACCCGGCCCGGGCGACGATGGTGAAGGTGTTGTTGAGGATCGGCCGCGTGAACTCCACCACCAGCGCGCGCGATGGGGTGGGGGAGAGGCCGAACATGATGTCGATCTTGTTGGCCTGCAGGTCGAGCACCGAGTTGCCCCAGGTGGTCTCGGAGATCTCCAGCTCGGCCTCCATCGACTTGGCGAGGTCCTGGCCCATGGAGACGCAGAACCCGCTCCACTGCCCCGTGGCGATGTCGCGGTGATAATACGGCTCGGTGCCGACAATGCCGGCGATGCGCAGTTTGCGGGTGCGGCGGATGCGCGCGAAGGTGCCTTCGCTGTCCGGCGTCTGGGCGGAAGCCGGCGTGATCAGGCTTGCGGTGGCAAGGGCCGCGGTGCTGCCGAGAGCAGCGATGGCACGACGGGACAGCATGGCACGCTTCTCCGATGATCAGGGTCGGAGCAGCCTAAGTGCATCCCCGCCCCAAGTCATCTCCCGGCGCGATCAAACCCGCCGCGCCGCCGCCACCGCCGTCCTGCTGCCGCTCTCGACGATACGCGCCCAGAGCCGGATCAACCCGCCGCGCACCCCGCCCGCCGCCTGCCGCGCTTCGTCGCGATGATGCACCTCCTCCGTGCGGCACCGCTCCAGCAGTGCCCGGATCTGCGGATGGCTGCCCTCGGCGTCCAGCCGGTCGATCTGCTGCTGGTAATGGTGATCGACGAAGGTCTCCACCGCGTCGATCGTGGCGTACACCGCGTGCGGCCCTGCCATGGCGGGCAGCGCGCCGGTGAGAAACCCCGCCACCCGCCAGATCGGCAGCAGCACGCTGCGCCGGGGGGGCGGCAGCACGTCCTCGATCAGGTCAAGATGGCCCTGCTCGGTGGCGCCGTGCCGGGTTGCGAAATCGCGGATCGCAGGATCGCGGCAGCAGGCGAGGATGCCGCGATAGATCATCACCGCACCGGTCTCGCCGGCATGGTCGGAGCGCAGCTCGGCATCGAGCCAGGCGGGCAGGGCAGGCGGGGCGGGGGCGATCATGTCCATGTCAATGAGATGGCGCTGCGCCGGATCCCCGCAAGGCTTGGCGCGGCGCCGGCGCGCCCCATGTGCTGAGCATGGAACAGGATGCAACGACAACCGTGTATTACGACGGCGGCTGCCCGGTCTGCACGCGCGAGATCGCGCAGTATCGCCGCGCGACCGGAGCCGACCGCCTGACCTTCGTCGACGTCGCCAGCTGTGACCCGTCAGCGCTCGGCGCGTCGCTGACCCGCGACCAGGCGCTGGCCCGCATGCATGTGCGCCGCGCCGACGGCCGCATGGTCAGCGGCGCCGCCGCCTTCGCCGCTCTCTGGCAGAGCCTGCCGCGCTGGGCCTGGCTCGGCCGGATCGCGGCAACGCCGCTGGTTCTGCCTGTGCTGGAACTCGGCTATGCCGGGTTCCTGCGCCTGCGTCGCCTCTGGCGCTGAGCCTCAGGCGACCGCGATCGCCTCGATCTCGATCTTCCAGGCGGGGTTGGCCAGCCCGCCCACGATCAGCGTGCTGGCCGGCTTCAGCTCGCCCAGCGCCGCACCGCGTGCCGCCCGGCTGGCCGCAATGTCGGCGGCGTCCGGAATGATGGTGGTGAGCTTGACGATGTTGGCCCACCCCATCCCGGCCGCCGCCAGTTGGGCCCCGATGTTGCGCCACACCAGCCGGGCCTGCGCCGCCGCGTCGTCAGGCACGGTGCCGTCCAGTTCGGCGCCGACCTGCCCGCTGATATAGAGCGTGCGCGTGACGCCGGTGACCTCGACAGCCTGGGTGTATTGACCGGCCGGTGCGGGTCCGTCTTCGGCGTTGATGTCACGGCGCTGCATCTCTGTCTTCTTCCTGTGGCTCGCGTCCGCCGCCTGCTTGGGCTGCGCGCTGAGGAAGGTTAGCACGGCGCGCCGTTCCGGTGCAGGGTCCTCACGGTGGCCGAACGAAGCCGCCCGGCTGTGCAAGGCGCCGGTGCAGTCGTTCGATCCACCATCGCTGCTGCGTGACGGCGTGCCGTGGCTTGCGCATCTGAAGGCCTATTGCCACCTCGCGAAATCACTGGAGCAATCCGGGCAATACGATGTTGTACACACGCACCTGTTCTCCACGGCGGACATGTACAGGCTCCCCGCAATGGAGCGCATCCAGACCCCTCACGTGACTACGCTTTACTCCAACTTCCCGTTCGACCGGGTCAATGACTGGACCGGCGACGCCGACGACCTCTTCCTCGAATGGATCCGCCCCGCCCCCATCGTCACCGTCAGCCATCGGGCGCGGCAGAACCTGCCTTATGACCTCAATGTGGCCGGCGTGGTGCACCTGGGTATGCCGATGTCCGACGACCGGCTCTGCACCGAACCGACCGGATCCTACGTCGCCTGGCTCGCCCGCTTTGCGCCGCAGAAGGGCGCGCATTTCGCATCCAGGCTGCGAAGCAGGCGGGGGTGCCGATCATCCTGGCCGGGATCATCGAACACGACTTCCCCGGCTCGGTCGAATACTACCGCACGGAGATCGAGCCGCATCTGGACGATGACCAGGTCAAGTATAGCGGCCAGGTCGACCTCGCCCGGAAGATCGACCAGTTGGGCCATGCGCGGGCTCTGCTGAATGGGAGGAGCCCGGGGCCACGGTGGTGCTGGAGGCGATGGCTCTGGGCTGCCCGGAACTCTGCTTCGCCCGCGGCGTCGTGCCCGAACTCATCCTCGACGGTCAAACGGGGTGTCTCGGACACACATTGGACGACAGGCTGTCCGGCAACGGCCGCATCGGCGAGATCGACCGAAGCCGCACGCATCTTCATGTGCAGTCAAACTTCTCGGCACGCGTGGTGGCCGAGAGATACGCCGCGATCTCTCGATCCCTGCAGCGATAACCTATCAGGGCGAAACCGGCGCTGCTGGTATCGCGCGCGGGGTTGGCCGGCGGCGGTGTGCCAGACCCAGACAAATACCAGCGGTCCGTCTTGATGACCGTTGGTAGGGGTGTGATGTCTCTGATTGCGACGAAGAGGATGGTGAGCGCGGAGGGATTCGAACCCTCGACCCCATGATTAAAAGTCACGTGCTCTACCGACTGAGCTACGCGCTCGCTGCCCGCGTTGAACGACAACGCGGGCGGGTGGTCAAGCCGTGGCGGTGCAGGTCAGTTCTTCACGTCAGCTGCAATCCGCATATGGACAATCCGGTCCGGATCACGCACCGGCTCGCCGCGCTTGATCTGGTCGACAAACTCCATGCCCGAGATCACCTGGCCCCAGATGGTGTACTGTCCATCCAGAAACGGCGCCGGCTTGAACATGATGAAGAACTGGCTGTCCGCCGAATCCGGGTTCTGCGAGCGCGCAGCGCCCACCGTGCCGCGCAGGAACTTGCGCACCTTGCTGAACTCGGCTTTCACGTTGCCATACTTGCTGCCGCCCGTCCCGGTCCCGGTGGGGTCGCCGCCCTGCGCCATGAACCCGTCGATCACGCGGTGGAACGGCGTGCCGTCATAGAACCCCTCGCGGCACAGCAGCTTGATTCGCGCCACATGCAGCGGCGCGATGTCCGGCAGCAGCTGGATCACCACCCGGCCGTATTTCAGGTCGAGATAGACGGTGTTCTCCAGGTCGAGGTCAGCCGCGGAGGCTTCGATCATCATCATTTCCAGAACAGGGGTTGCAGCAACACAGGCAAGCAGGGCGCGACGGCGCATGGTTCATCTCCGAGTAAGGCAGCTCAGCGCCGGGAAGCGACGCGGGCCAGCGTGCGGTCCAAGGTCAATTTCGGCACGAAGGTCGAGATGTCGCCCCCCAGCGCCGCAATCTCCTTGACGAAACGCGAGGAGATGAACTGGTGCGTCTCGCTCGCCATCAGGAACACCGTCTCCACATCCGGCGCAAGCCGGTAGTTGAGCCCGGCCATCTGGATCTCGTAATCGAAATCCGACACCGCGCGCAGCCCGCGCACAATCACGCTGGCACCGATCTCACGCGCGAAATGCACCAGCAGCATGTCGAACGGCACCACCACGATCTCGGTGCCGGTGCGCGCACGGATGGTCTCCATCTCCGCCTCCACCAGCTCGGCTCGCTCCGCGATCGGGAACAGCGGCCCTTTGCCGGCATTCATCGCCACCCCCACCACCAGCTTCCGCATCATCCGCGCCGCTCGCGCGATGATGTCCAGATGCCCGTTGGTGATCGGGTCGAACGTGCCGGGATACAGCCCGGTGCGGAACGTGGCGGTGGGAGCGGTCTCAGACATCCGTATCCTCGATCGTGTCCCCGCTGGCAGGCGGCGCATCCGGCGCCGCCTCATCCGAGGCTTCTGGTTCAATCACCGGAAAGACACTCGTCACCCGCTCGCCCGTGTCAAGCCGGAACAGCGTGACACCCATCGCCGTGCGCCCGGTGATGCGCACCTGGTCCGACGGCACGCGGATCAGCCGGCCCAGATTGGTCACCATCATCACCCCGTCGCCCTGGCGCACCGGGAAGGTGCCGGCCACCGCGGTGCCCGTCCGCGCCGACAGCGTGATGTTGGCAATGCCCTGCCCACCGCGCCCGGACACGCGATACTCATAGGCCGAGCTGCGCTTGCCGAAGCCGATATCGGTCACCGTCAGCAGAATCTCCTCCCGCTGCTCCAGCTCGGCCAGACGCTCGGGCGACACGGCTTCATCGGCCACGATGTCCTCAGGATCAACAGCGACCTCCTCCTCATCCCCCGCCCGACGCTTGGCCGAGGCATATTTGAGGTAGGCCGCCCGCTCGCCCATGCTGGCCTCCACATGGCTCAGCACCGAAAGGCTGATCACCTCGTCCTTGTCCGCCAGCTTGATGCCGCGCACGCCGGAACTGTCCCGCCCCGCGAACACCCGCAGCACATCATCGGTGATCTGGCAGCGCAGGCACCGCCCCATCCGCGTCGCCAGCAGCAGATCGTCGCCCTCACGGCACGTCGCCACCCCCACCAGATGATCGCCCTCATCCAGCTTCATCGCAATCAGCCCGGAAGACCGCACATTGCGGAAATCCGACAGCCTGTTGCGCCGGATGCCGCCCGAAGCGGTGGCGAACACCAGATGCAGATTCTCCCACAGCCCCTCATCCTGCGGCAGCGGCAGCACCGTCGTGATCGTGTCCGACCCCAGATCCGGCAGCATGTTCACCAGCGCGCGGCCCTTGGAGGTCGGGCTCCCCTCCGGCAGCCGCCACACCTTCTCCCGATACGCCTTCCCGCCCGACGAAAAGAACAGCACGAACTGATGCGTATGCGCGTTGAAGCTGCGCGTGACGATGTCGTCCCCCCGCGTCCCAGCCCCGCTGCGCCCCCGCCCACCGCGATTCTGCTGGCGGAAAATATCCAGCGCCGTCCGCTTGATGAACCCATCGCGCGTGATGGTCACCACCATCTGCCCCGGCTCGATCAGGCTCTCATCGTCCTGATCCGCCCCGCCATCCATGATCTCAGACATCCGCGGACTGGGGATCTCCGCCCGAACCCGCACCAGCTCCTCACGGATCACCTCCATCCGCCGGATATGGCTGCCGATGATGGCGAGCAGATCGGCGATCTTCTCCGCCACCTCCCGCATCTCGCCGCCGATCTTCTCCTGCTCCAGCCCGGTCAGCCGCTGCAGCCTTATATCCAGAATCGCCCGCGCCTGCTCATCGGTCAGCCGCACCGTGCCGGCCTCCGTCAGCACATTCCGCTCATCCTCGATCAGCGCCAGCAGCGGCGCCACATCATGCGCCGGCCAGTCCCGCGCCATCAGCGCCGCCCGCGCGGAGGCCGCATCGGGCGAAGCCCGGATCACCGCGATCACCTCATCGATATTCGCCACCGCAATCGCCAGGCCCACCAAGGTATGTGCCCGCTCCCGCGCCTTCCCCAGATCGAACGTCGCCCGCCGCAGCACCACCTCTTCGCGAAACCGGATAAAAACCTGCAGCGCGTCCTTCAGCCCCATCAGCCGCGGTCGGCCGCCATCCAGCGCCAACATATTCAACCCAAAGCTGGTCTGCATCGACGTAAACCGAAACAGATGGTTCAGCACCACATCCGCATTCGCGTCCCGCTTCAGCTCCACCACCATCCGCATCCCGGAGCGATCGCTCTCGTCCCGCAGATCCGAAATCCCCTCGATCAGCTTGTTGCGCACCAGATCGGCAATGCGCTCCATCAACGTCGCCTTGTTCACCTGATACGGCAGCTCGGTGACAATGATCGCCCACCGATCCTTCCGCAGCTCCTCGATCTCGGTGCGCGCCCGGATGATGATCGACCCCCGCCCGGTCTCAAATCCCGAGCGAATGCCCGACCGTCCGAGAATGATCCCCCCGGTCGGAAAATCCGGCCCCGGCACAATCGTCATCAGCTGCTCAAGCGTCGCCTCGGGATCCTCGATCAGCCGCAACGTCGCATCGATGATCTCGCCGGGATTGTGCGGCGGAATATTCGTCGCCATCCCCACCGCAATGCCGCCAGCCCCATTGATCAACAGATTCGGAAACGACGCCGGCAAAACCTTCGGCTCGTTCTCGCTCTCATCATAATTCGGCTGAAAATCAACGGTGTCCCGGTCAATATCCCCCAAAAGGTAAGAACTCGACCGCGCCAGCCGTACCTCGGTATACCGCATCGCCGCCGGCGGATCGCCATCCACCGAGCCGAAATTCCCTTGCCCATCAATCAACCGCACCCGCATCGAAAACGGCTGCGCCATCCGCACCATCGCGTCATAAATGGCACTGTCACCATGCGGATGAAACTTGCCCATCACCTCGCCCACCACACGGGCGGACTTGCGATAGGCCTTGTCATGCGTGTAGCCGGCCTCCTGCATCGCAAACAAAATCCGCCGATGCACCGGCTTCAACCCGTCCCGCGCATCCGGCAAAGCCCGGCTGACAATCACCGACATCGCATAGTCAAGGTAGGAGCGACGCATCTCCTCCTCGAGCATGATCGGCTGCAGCTCGCCACGGGTCGGGTCGATCGGGCTGTCTCCAGTCGGCGGGGCCCCAGCCGGATCCTCAGGCGTGTCGCTCAAAATACTCTCGTTTCAGGTCTCAAACGCCCACACGGAATCGCACAGGCCAAACGCCCGCGGCTTATAGCGCCTGCAGCCACGGGTGGCCAGAACAGGCGAGGGGAGGGGAAGCAAGCAGTTCTTTTTTGAAAAAAAGAACCAAAAAACTTTCATCCGGCTGACGCCCCCTTCGTAGGGTGGGGTGCGCTCGGGCACCCCACCATCCACCCACACAAAAACCCATAAAATTACGAAATCGGAACAAAAAGCGCGAGCTTCGACAGCAACCCTCACCGAATCTTTCCAAACCCCTCCCGCCGCGCCGCCGAAAGCACCCCACGCGGCAACGGTATCCGAAACGGCTCCGGCTTCACCCGCACCCGAACCGCCCGCACCCGCTCCACCACCACCGGCGGCGAAACCCCCAACAATGCCGGCTCCAACGCCAACATCCGGCACAAAGGCGCCAGAACCCGCCGCGCTTGCGGCGAAGCCGCCAGCAGCGCCTGTATCTCGGCCTCCTCCAGCAAACACCGCAACTGCGAGGCATACCCCGCCGCCTGCGTCGGAACCAACGGCAGCAACCACCCGAACCCCCGCGGCAACCGGGCCCCGACAGCCCGCCGAACCCCGCCCGTCGCCCGCGCCCCCCGCGAAACCCGCACCAGCACCCGCCCCGCCCGAAACCGCGCCAGCAGCCGAAGCAACCGCCCCTCCACCCGTCGCACCCGGCCGCAGATCAGCACAATCAAGGCCCCAGCCAACCCACCGGCAATCCGCGCCGCCACAGCCCGGCTCAACCCGTCCAGGATCAGCGAAACACGCTCAGAAAGGGAAACGACACCGGGGAAATTCATCCGTCATTAGGAATATAAGCCTAGAAAAATTGCAAGCACAATCCACGCCCCGATCTCGGCCAAAGCCCCGCGTCAGGGCAGCACCGCCTGCTGGCCCCACCCCCGCGCCAGCCCCAGCACCCAACGCTGCGCCGGCCGCTCGACCCAGCTGTACGACAGCGCCGAAACCGCCATCACCATCCCCATCAGCACCAGATGCGCCACCCCCCACGCCTGCCACACCCCCACGCGCGTCATCGCCGCGGTCAGCCAAGGCGCCAGCTGCAGCATGGGAATGTGCCAAAGATACAGCGAGAACGAGATCATCCCCAGCCAACGCGGCACCGGCGACGCAAACACCGCCGCCACCCAGGACCGCTCATACGAGAACCCAATGATCACCCCGCACGCCAGCAGCAGGAACGCCATGTCCATCGCCTGAAACAGCGTCATCACCGCCATGGCCAGGATCGCGACGCTCAGCGGCGCGTCGCCCCCCAGCCAGGCGGTCGCCGCCACATCGCGGCGCAGCCGCCAACACGCCATGCCCAGCATGAACTCGCTCACACAGCGCACCATCGCACCGGGAAACGAATACCAGGTGAGCGCCCCGAACACCGGCGGATCGTCCGGCGCCGTGCCCTGACTCACCGCCGCGAACAACACCAGCCCCAGCAGCGTCGCCAAAGCCGCCGCCACGCAGAGGCGCAGCGAGCCTCGCAGAAACACCACGCCGAACAGCGGAAACAGCAGATTGGCCGCCCATTCCGTCGAAATCGACCAGCTCACCGCATTCAGCCCGTCATACGGCCCACCCCAGGACTGCACCATCGCCAGGTTGGTGAGGATCATCGGCGCCGACAGCATCGGATCGCCCCACACACCAAGCCCGCTCACCACCAGCAGCGCACACACCAGCGAACTCAACACATACACCGGATAGATCCGCGCCACCCGCCGCACCAGAAACGCCCGCACCTGCGCGGCCGCGAACGGCACCCGGAAATCGGCATCGCAGCTGCGCGCCAGCACAAAGCCGCTGAGCACCATGAAGATATCGACGGCGAGATACATATGCTCCACCACCGTCCGCACGGTGAGGCTGGCCGGCCCGTCGCCGAAATAATGCCCGACCATCACCCACACAGCCGCCAACCCACGCAGCCCGGTCAGCGAACGGATCTCGGAGCGCATCCCACCTCTTCCCGACACGGTTGCCATCCCGCACCGTCCAGGAACAGCCCCGCCCCTGTCAAACCCCGCCAACCCGACCAACAATGTCGCGGGCCACGCCAGCCGCACTCCGTAGGGTGGGCTTCAGCCCACCACGCCCCCCAAACAACCCCGCACCAAATCGCTCCCCCGGCCCAAGACCCTCACCCCGCCAGCAACGCCCGCACCGCCGCCACCGTCTCCGCGGGCGCCTCCTGCGGAATATTATGCCCCACCCCGGCCAGCACCCGCCGCTCATACCGCCCGGTGAACCGATCCGCCCGCGGGTCCGCCTGGGTCGCCCGGCTCACCCCGTCATCCGCCCCGCACAGCGCCATCGTCGGCACGGCAATCCGCGGCATAACCGCCAGCGCCAGCTCGATCTCCTCCAGCGCCGGATCACCCTCCACATAGCCAAACCGGTGCCGATACGAATGCACCACCACATCGACGAAATCCGGATTGTCGAACGCCGCCGCCGACCGCGCGAAAGTCGCATCATCGAACGCCCAGCCCGGCGACCACAGCTTCCACAGCAGCCGCGCGAACCCGGCCCAATCCGCCGCCAGCCCGGCGCGCCCGCGTGGCGTGTGGAGATAGTACTGATACCACAGCCGATGCTCGATCTCCGCCGGCTGCGGCGTCACCGAAGCGGCGATGTTCTGGATGTTGTAGCCATCCCCCGTCACCAGCGCCCGCACCCGCTCCGGCCACAGCGCCGCCACGATGCACGCCGCCCGCCCGCCCCAGTCATACCCCACCAGCGTCGCCTGCCCGATGCCCAGCGCGTCCAGCAGATCCAGCAGATCCTGCCCCAGCGCCGCCTGCTGCCCCGAGCGCAGCGTGGCGTCCGACAGGAACCGCGTGCCGCCATAGCCCCGCAGCGCCGGCACGATCACCCGCAACCCGTCCGCCACCAGCGGTGCCACCATCGCGTCATAGCCGCACGGCGCATATGGAAACCCGTGCAGCAGCACCACCGGCGCCCCGTCCGCCGGCCCGTGCAGTTCGACCGCGACATCGAGCGTCGCGGTGCGAACCAGGGGCATCTACGCCTTCACCCGATCGGCAAAGCTCTTGCGGAATTTCTGCACCTTCGGCGCCACCACCGCCCGGCAATACCCGCTCCAAGGATTGCGCCGGAAGTAATCGTCATGCTCCGCCTCCGCCGGCCAGAACACCGAGAGCGGCACCACCTCGGTGACGATCCTGCCGCCCCAGATCCCGCTGGCCGCGATTTCGGCGATCACCTCCGCCGCAACCGTCGCCTGCGCCTCGCTGGTGGTGAGAATGATCGAGCGATATTGCGGCCCCACATCCGCCCCCTGCCGGTTCGGCGTGGTCGGGTCATGGATGGTGAAGAACACCCGCAGCAGATCGGCAAAGCTCACCTCGGCCGGATCGAAGGTCACCTGCACCACCTCGGCATGCCCGGTCTGCTTGCCGCAGACCTGCTCATAGGTGGGGTTCGCCACATGCCCGCCGGCATAGCCCGATTTCACGGCGCTGACCCCGCGCAGCCCGAGATACACCGCCTCCAGGCACCAGAAGCAGCCGCCGCCCAAAATCGCCGTTTCCATCGTCATCTCCATCTCTGCGGCCAAACGACCACGCTGTCCAGGTGGCGTTACGGGCGCAGCGCTGCAAGCCTCACAGAAACCCCGTCGACAGCCACGGGATCGCCGCCACCGCCACCAGCCCCAGCAACAACGCGGCGAGATACGGCAGAATCCGCTTCATCCCCGCATCTGGCGACACCCGCCCGATGGCACATGCCGTGTAATACCCCACCCCCAAAGGTGGGGCGAACAGCCCGATGCCCATGGCGAGAATGACCACCATGGCGTAATGTACCTCGTTCACCCCCGCCGCCCGCGCGATCGGAAACAGCAGCGGCCCGAACAGCACGATGGCGGGGATCCCCTCCAGCACCGAGCCCAGCACGGTGAACGCCACGATCGAGATCAGCAGAAACCCGAAGCTGCCGCCCGGCACGGAAGCCATGCTCGCCGCCAGCTGCCGCGAAAACCCCGACTGTGTCAGCGCCCAGGCCATACCGGTGGCCGAGCCGATGATGAACAGAATGGCGCCCGACAGGCACGCCGTCTCCACCAGCATCGGCCCCAGCCGGCGCCAGGGAAACTGCCGATAGAAGAACAGCCCGGCCAGCACCGAATAAACCACCCCGATGGTCGAAACCTCCGTCGCCGTCGCCACCCCGCGCACCACCGCCGTGCGGATCACGAACGGCAGCAGCAAAGCGGGCAGAGCGATGACGAAGCGGCGCAGAATCTCGCCCCGCGCCACCCGCACCCCCATCGTCTCGCCCCCGGCCCGATAGCGCGCCACCCCCGCCAGGATCAGCGCCAGAAAAAACCCCGGCAGCAGCCCGCCGGTGAACAGGGCCGCGATCGACACGCCGGTCACCGAACCGATGGTGATCAGCACCAGCGACGGCGGGATGGTCTCGGTCATCGCCCCCGAGGCCGCCAGCAGCGCGATCAGCTCGCCCTCATCCGCCCCACGCTGCTTCATCTCCGGAAACAGCACCGGCGCCACCGCCGCCATATCCGCCGCCTTCGAGCCCGAGATGCCCGAGACCAGATACATCGCCCCCAGCAGCACATACGAAAGCCCGCCCCGCACATGCCCCAGCAACGCCGCGAGGAAGGACACCATCGCCCGCGCCATGCCGGTCATCTCGATCAGCAGGCCCAGAAACACGAACAGCGGCACCGCCAGCAGCACCAGCGTGCTCATCCCCTCATCCATGCGCGAAACCACGATGGTCAGCGGCACCCGCGTCACCGTCGCCAGAAACGCCAGCGTGCAGGTGCCGAATGCAAACCCGATCGGCACCCCCAGCAGCACCCCCACCGCCAGCAGTCCCACAAAGAACACCGCCAGATTCCAGTTGCCGATGCCCTTCAGCACCGGCGCCCCCAGCCGCAGCGCCAGCGCCACCAGGCCCAGCCCCACCACCGCCACCGCCACATCCCGCCAGGACAGCCGCAGCAGCCGAACGGCGGATGTCGCCAGCATCAGCAGGCACCCCACCGGTATCGCCGCGGCCCGGATCTCGTTGGACCAGCCCAGCGCCGGCGTCTCGATGAACCACTCGTCATCCGCATAATCCCGCGCCCAGGGCAGCAGGATCAGCAAAAACAGCGCCGGCACCGCTATCGCCAGCGCCTCCGCCCGCGCCCGCCACGCAGGCGACATCCGCGCCACCACCGCCGTCAGCCGCATATGCTCGCCCCGCTGCAGCGCAATCACGGCGCCCAGCATCGCCAGCCACAGAAACAGAATGGAGGCCAGCTCGTCCGACCACGTCACCGGGCTGTGCAGCACAAACCGGCTGAACACGCCCGCGAACAGCACCACCATCTCAACCAGAACCAGCGCCGCCGTCGGTCCTTCAACCAGACGGCGGAGCCAGAGCTCAACGGTGTGAAGCAAGCCGGCACCGGCCCGCACCCCCACCCGGCCACCCACGACAGTATGATCGAACGGGTGGCCGGGTGGGGGTGCGGGCCGGTGCCGGCTTGGCGCAAGCTTCTTCGTCAAGCCAGCGAGCCGACCGAGGCTTCCAGCGCGTTCCATGCCTCGGCGCCGAACTTGCCCCGCCACTCGCTGTAGAACCCGGCCGACTTCAGCGCCGCGCGGAAATCCGCCGCATTGGTGTCCACGAACGTCAACCCCTTGCCCGCCAGCGTCGTCTTCAGCGAGTCGTTCAGCCCCGCGATATCCTTGCGCTCATCCTCGGCGCTGCGCCCGAACTCCCGCTCCACAATCGCCCGATCCGAAGCCGGCAGCGCCTCGATGGCCCGCTTGTTGGCCAGGAACCAGAACCCGTCCCACATATGGTTGGTCACGCTGAGGTATTTCTGCACCTCGTACAGCTTGCCCGACTCGATGATCGCCAACGGGTTCTCCTGCCCATCGACAATCTTGGTCTGCAGCGCCGAATACACCTCGGAGAAGTTGATCGACGTCGGCGACGCCCCGAACGCCGTGAACATCCCCGTCCACAACGGCGACACCGGCACGCGGATCTTGAACCCCTTCAGATCGTCCGGCGTCTTGATCGGCTTGGTCGCGGAGGTGATCTGCCGATACCCGTTGTCGAACTGCTTCTCGAACGCATACAGCCCCCGCTTGGCGATCTCGGCGCGCACCAGGGCGCCGAGCTTGCCATCCATCGCCGGCCACACCTGGCTGTAATCCTTGAACGCAAACCCGATCCCATTGATCGCCGCCACCGGCACCAGCGTCGACAGAATAAGCCCCGACAGCGTGAAGAACTCCACCGCCCCCGAACGCAGCTGGCTCAGCGTGTCGGTGTCCGACCCCAGCTGCGAGTTCGGAAACACCGTGATCTCCACCCGGCCGGACGTCGCCTCCTTGATCCGCGCCGCCGCCTCCGTGGTGCGGATATGCAGGGGATGCGTGGTGGCCGTGTTATGCGCATATTTGTAGCTGAACTCGGCGGCGTGGGCCGAACGGCGGTTGATCGCCACCAGCGGCAGGGCGGCAGAGGCGGCAAGCAGACTGCGGCGGGAGAACAGGGACATGGCGTTTCCTCGGGGCTGCGCGCCTTGTGGCGTCGCGATTGCGCATTCGTGTGGGCGATATTCGACAAACCCGCCCATGTTGCAATGGTGCTTTGGGAGGAAGGCCGAATGAAATTGGTGGCGGTGCTGCTGGCAGGCGGCCAAGGCAGCCGAATGGCGGTGGACGGGCAGGGGGCCGACAAGCCCCTGCGCCTGCTCGCCGGCCGCCCGCTGCTGGCCCACGCCATCGACCGCATCCGCCCCCAGGTCGAAGCCATGGTGCTCAACGCCAACGGCGACCCCGCCCGCTACGCTGCCTTCGGCCTCGACATCATCCCCGACGACATCCCCGACCACCCCGGCCCGCTCGCCGGTATTTTGTCCGGCCTGCGCTGGGCCATCCGCCAAGGCGCCACCGACGTGCTCAGCATTGCCACCGACACGCACTTTGCAGGTACATGTCAAGCAACCCGCCTGCACACCGCCCGCACAGCAGCCCACGTCCCCCTCGCCTGCGCCGGCTCCGGCGGCTGGACCCACCCGGTGATCGGCCTCTGGCCCGTCACCCTCGCCGACGCCCTTGAAGCCGATCTGCGCGCCGGCACCCGCAAGATCGACACCTGGACCGCCCGCCACGGCATCGCCGTCGCCGATTTCCCCACCCACCCGTTCGACCCGTTCTTCAACGTCAACCGCCCCGACGACCTCGCCGAAGCGGAACGGATTCTGTTGAAGTAAGGAAGCAACCGCCTTACTTTCCTCCCCACAGGAGCCCCACATGCCCGTCGAACTGACCATCACCGCCAAAGGCCAGGTCACCCTCAAGAAAGCCGTCCTCGAACATCTCGGCCTCAAGCCGGGCGAGCGGGTCCAGGTCGACCTGCGCCCGGACGGACGGGTGGAACTCGCCCCGGTGCAGCGCAAGCGCGATATTTCCAGTCTGCGGGGCCTGCTATATCGGCCGGGCCAGCGGGCACTGACCATCGAGGAGATCAACGAGGGCATCGGTGACGGAGCTGTCGACGCCTATCTGCGGTCCCGATGAGGAGCGCCATCGACACCAATGTTCTTGTCCGACTGCTGGTCGGCGATGATGCAGAACAGCTCGACATCGTCAGGGAACGTCTGCCGCTGTCCGGCACACTGGTTGTCTCGAATGTCGCCCTCTGCGAACTGGTCTGGGTCCTGCGAAGGACCTACCGGATGCCGCCGGCCGACATCGCCGACGCGATCAACGGCCTGCTGGAAACGGCACCGTTCGAACTGGACGGCGTGGCCGCGCGCGCCGGCCTTGCCATGATGGCGCGGGGCGGAGATTTCGGTGATGGCGTCATCCAGCTGGAGGCCGCCCGGACCAACTGCGATCAGGTGCTGACCTTCGACCAAAATTTCGCCCGCAACGGCGGCCGCGTCCCCGTCACCCTGCTGACCGCCTGAAGGACCCCCATGGACAGCATCCAATCCCGCCTGACCGCCATGGGCCTCGTCCTGCCCGAAGCCACCACCCCGCCGCCAGGCGTGCGCCTCCCCTTCGCCCCGGTGCGCCTCCACGGCACCCGCGCCATCCTCTCTGGCCACGGCCCGGTCGGCCCGGACGGCGCCATCATCGGCCCCTTCGGCAAGGTCGGCACGGAGGTCACCCTCGATCAGGCCATCCACGCCGCCCGCCTCACCACGCTGGCCATGCTCGCCAGCCTCAACCGGGCGCTGGGCTCGCTCGACCGCATCACCGCCTGGCTGCGCATCTTCGGCATGGTCAACACCGCGCCCGGTTTCACCAACTACCCCGCCGTCCTCAACGGCTGCTCCGACCTGATCCTGGAACTCTACGGCCCCATCACCGGCGCCCACGCCCGCGCCGCCGTCGGCATGGCCGGCCTGCCGTGGGATATTCCCGTGGAAATCGAAGCCGAGGTCGAATTCCAGGCCTAACCCAGCTATAGACCGGTTTCAGCGTCGCACAGGGGATTCGCGGGCATGGTGTTTCTGGTCATCGGTATCATGCTCTTCCTCGGCGCCCACACCGTGCCCACCCTGCGCGCCACCCGCGCCGGCCTCATCGACCGCCTCGGCGCCAAAGGCTATCGCGGCCTCTACGCCCTGGCCTCGCTCGCCGGCTTCGCTCTCATCGTCTATGGCTTCCACACCTACCGCCAGGAAGGCTGGATCCAGATCTGGTCCCCCCCGCTCTGGACGCGCCACATCACCATCACCCTGATGTGGTTCGCCTTCATCGCGCTGGCTTCGATGAGCCCCAAGCCCAGCCGCATCAAAGGCTGGCTGCGACACCCCATGCTGGTCGGCATCAAAATCTGGTCCCTCGCCCACCTGCTCGCCAACGGCGACCTCGGCGGCATGATCCTGTTCGGCGCATTCCTGGCCTGGGCCGTCTATGACCGCATCTCCGTCAAACGCCGCGGCGACTTCGGGGCCCCGCGCGTTGCAGCCTTCACCCGCGCGGATGCCATCGCCGTCGTGGCAGGCACGGTGGTGTATGTGGGGATGATGTTCGCCCATCCTTACCTGATCGGGGTTGCTGTGATCGGGTAGGCAATCAAGTGGAATCACAAAGACACCAAGACACAAAGTCACGAAGATTCGTTATAAGATGAGGCGATGAATGCCTTGTTTTATGAGTGTGACGTTGAAGTTGATCAGGAAACCCAGGCGAAGCCCCGATAACTTGAGATAGGTCAGCATCTGCGATCGGTGAACCGGCAGCAAAACTTCGACCGACTTTAACTCGACGACCACCAGGTCGCCCACCACAAGGTCCATGCGAAGCCCGGCTTCAATGCGAAGATCCCGATAGGTCAGCGGCAGCACCACTTGCCGCGCCGTCAGCACGCCGCGCTGGGTGAGTTCATGCACCAGACACTGCTCATAAACAGTCTCGAGCAAGCCTGGCCCCAGAGCCCGATGAACCGCAAGAGACGCATCCACAATCTCCCGCCCCAACCCCTCCAGCTCGGATCCACCCCCGATCATCTTGGTGTCTTCGTGCCTTCGTGTCTTTGTGATCCCCCTTGATTGCCCACGACGCCACAAACACCAACCCCGGAATAAAACCTACGCCTCCTCCTGCCCCTCCTTCCGCCCCCCACCCTCAAACCCCGCCTCGCCCACGTCCGCATCAAAAACCACCCGCTCCCCCCCAGAAACGCACAGAAACCGCCGCCCCTTCGCCCGCCCGATCAACGTCAGCCCCGCCTGCCGCGCCAAAGCCACCCCCCAGGCGGTAAACCCGCTCCGGCTGACCAGAATGGGAATCTCCATCCGCACACACTTGATCACCATCTCCGACGTCAACCGCCCCGTCGTATAGAAAATCTTCCCCGCCGGCCCCACGCCATTCAGCGCCATCCACCCCGCAATCTTATCGATCGCGTTATGACGCCCGACATCCTCCATATAGACCAGCGGCCGATCCTCCTCGCACAGCACACACCCATGAATAGCGCCCGCCGCCAGATACAAACTCGGCCGCGTGTTGATCTTCCGAGACAGCGCATACAACCAGGACGTCCGCAGCACGGCGCCGGGATCCAGCACAATGCTCTCGAACCGCTCCAGCAGATCCCCAAACGCCGTCCCCTGCGCACACCCGCTGGTCAACGTCTTCTTGCGCAGCTTCTCCTCGAAATTCGTCCGCCCCGCCGTCCGCACCACCACCACATCGAGCTCCGCGTCGAACTCGATGCCCTCGATCACATCATCTGGCCTGAGCATCGCCTGGTTCAGCAGATACCCCACCGCCAGACAGTCCGGCCGATCGCCGATCGTCATCATCGTGACGATCTCCTGCCCGTTCAGATACAGCGTCAGCGGCCGCTCCACCGGCACCCGGATCTCGGCCGCAGCGCCCGTATGATCCACCCCCGTCACCGCCTCGGACAAACGCGGATCATCCGGATCGGGCGCCACCAGCCACTCAGCCATGCAACAGCCCCAGCGGCACCACCGGCGCCACATCCCCCACACGCAGTTCGGTGATCTCCGCCGGCAGCTCCATCACCGCATCGCTCTCGGTGAGCGAGGTGATGATCCCCGCCCCCTCCTTCGGGTAGCGCTGCGCCCGCCCATCCTCCCCCAGCGTCACCCGCACATACTCGATCCGCCCGGATTTCTTCCGATAATCGAACCCCGCCACCGCCAGCAGCACCGGCGGGCGCCGATACACCCCGCCCGCCAGCCGGTCGAACAACGGCCGCCCCAGCGCCGAGAACGTCACCAGTGCTGCCACCGGATTGCCCGGCAACCCCAGCAGCGGCACGCCCCCCACATCCCCCAGCGCCACCGGCCGCCCCGGCTTGATCGCCACCCGCCAGAACGCGATCTGCCCGGCAGACGCGATCGCGGTGCGCACATGATCCTCCTCGCCCGTCGAAACCCCGCCCGAGGTGAACATCAGATCGCAGCGCCCCGCCGCCGCCCGCAGCGCCGCGGCAGTCGCCACGGCCCGGTCCGGCAGAATGCCGCCATCCTCCACCACCGCGCCCAGCCGCTGCAGCAGCCCGATCAGCATGGCACGGTTGGCATCATAGATCCGCCCAGGCACAAGCGGCCCCGGCGGATCCACCAGTTCGTCACCGGTCGAGAACACCACCACCCGCAAAGCCCGCCGCACCGCCACCCGCGCCAGGCCCAGGGCCGCGATCAACGCCAGATCCGGCGGCATCAGCCGCCGCCCCAGCGGCAGCGCCCGCGCGCCGGCGGCGATGTCCTCGCCCGCCGGGCGGGCATTCGCGCCCCGCTTCAGCCCCGGCGGCAGCGCCACCGTCGTCTCCGTCGCCGCGCAGTCCTCCTGCATCATCACCGTGTCGAGCCCGC
The DNA here is from genome assembly GCA_037445025.1 of Rhodospirillales bacterium. GTDB lineage: Bacteria > Pseudomonadota > Alphaproteobacteria > Acetobacterales > Acetobacteraceae > CAIQQQ01. The sequence goes on along the minus strand of JBBILI010000027.1, from coordinate 21,706 downwards.
GCGGCATCACCGCCCCGGTGAAGATCCGGCTGGCCTGCCCCGGCCCCACCGAAGCCGGAACCTGCCCGGCCGCGGTGCGCCCCTGTAGCGCCAAGATCGTCGGCCCCTCGCCAAGCAGATCGGCATGGCGGAACGCATACCCGTCCACCGCCGAATTCATCTGCGGCGGCAGATCGATCGCAGCCGTCACATCGCTGGCCAGAATCCGCCCCACCGCATCGCGCACCGCCACCGTCTCGATGCCGGTCACCGGCCGAAACGCCGCCGCAATCCGCGCCTGCGCCTCCGCCAGCGGCAGCAGCGCACCCCCGAAGGCAAAACAGTCATCGGTCAGCTGCGCCATGATTCCAATCCCACACGAACCCTCGAAGTGGCGATCCCCCCGCCCCCCTGTCAAGCACGGTCACTTTACCTCCCCGTGCCCGCCGCTATCCTGCAGACGTCACCCGGAGGAAACACACACATGACCACCGATCTCGAGATCGCCCGATCCGCCGTTCTGCGGCCGATCACCGAGATCGCAGCCCGCGCCGGCATCCCCGAAGACATGCTCGAACCCTATGGCCGCACCAAGGCCAAGATCGACGCCCGCTTCATCGCCTCCCTGGCCGACCGACCCGACGGCGCCCTGGTATTGGTCACCGGCATCAGCCCCACCCAAGCCGGCGAAGGCAAGACCACCACCACCGTGGGCCTCGGCGACGCCCTGCACGCCGCCGGCCACCGCACCATGATCTGCCTGCGCGAACCCAGCCTCGGCCCCTGCTTCGGCGTCAAGGGCGGCGCCACCGGCGGCGGCCGCTCCCAGATCGTCCCCATGGAGGACATCAACCTCCACTTCACCGGCGACTTTCACGCCATCACCGCCGCCAACAACCTGCTCGCCGCCATGGTCGACAACCACATCTACTGGGGCAACGCCCAAGGCATCGACCCCAAGCGCATCACCTGGCGCCGCGTGCTCGACATGAACGACCGTGCGCTCCGCTCCATCGTCAACGGCCTGGGCGCCGCCAACGGCACGACGCGGGAGGACGGGTTCGACATCACCGTCGCCTCCGAGGTCATGGCCGTCTTCTGCCTCGCCGCCGACCTCGACGACCTGCAGGCCCGCCTCGGCCGCATGATCATCGGCACCCGCAAGGACGGCAGCTTCGTCACCGCCGCCGACATCAAGGCCGACGGCGCCATGGCCGTGCTGCTGCGCGACGCCCTCGGCCCCAACCTGGTGCAAAGCCTCGAAGGCACCCCCGCTCTGGTCCATGGCGGCCCCTTCGCCAACATCGCCCATGGCTGCAACTCCCGCATCGCCACCTCCCTCGGCCTCAAACTCGCCGACATCGTGGTGACCGAAGCAGGCTTCGGCGCCGATCTCGGCGGCGAGAAATTCCTCGACATCAAAAGCCGCATCGCCGGCCTCAAACCCGCCTGCGCCGTCGTCGTCGCCACCGTCCGCGCGCTCAAGATGCACGGCGGCATCGCCAAATCCGAGCTCGGCCACGAGAACACCGAAGCCGTCGCCAAAGGGGCCAGCAACCTCCTCCGCCATGTCGAGAACATGCAGCTGTTCGGCCTGCCGGTCGTCGTCGCGCTCAACCGCTTCACCTCGGACACCGACGCCGAAATCGACACCGTCCGCACCGCCCTGGCCGCAATCGGCGTCGACATGGCGCTGTGCACCCATTGGAGCGACGGCGCCCCCGGCACCGCCGACCTCGCCCGCCTCGTCCTCGCCCGCATCGAAGCCGGGGCCGCGACCTTCGCGCCGATCTACCCCGACGACATGAAGCTCGAAGGCAAGATCCGCACCATCGCCACCAGAATCTACCGCGCCGCGGAGATCGACATCGCACCCTCGGCCGCCAAAAAACTCCGCGCCTACGAAGCCGCCGGCTTCGGCCACCTGCCGGTCTGCATGGCCAAAACCCAGTACAGCTTCACCGCCGACCCCACCCGCCTCGGCGCCCCCACCGGCCATATTCTGCCAGTGCGTGACGTCAGACTGTCAGCCGGCGCGGGATTCGTGGTGGCGATCTGCGGGGATATCATGACCATGCCTGGGCTGCCGCGTGTCCCGGCCGCGGATGGTATTCATCTTGATGGCAATGGCGAAGTGGTCGGACTGTTTTAAGCAAGCGGTTCTTTTTTGAAAAAAAGAACCAAAAACTTTCATTCCCTTGTAATACCAGCTGCCTTGATCGATGACTCTTCCATCGAACAAGGCCGTTGGTATCGCGCGCCGGGTTGGCCGGCGGCGGCGCGCCAAACCAAGACCCAAACCAACGGTCATTCTTTATGACCGTTGGTATAACGCGTCCTCCGGAAAGGCCCGCCCCAAAACGAATAAAAGTCTTTTGCTTCTTTTCTTCAGAAAAGAAGTCCTTCCTTACTGCACAAAAATCCGCCGCGCGACCGCCCCATCCGCCTCCTTGGTGCCACCCACCCGCACCCGCACACCCGGCTTCAGCTGGCCCACATCCACCTGCTCCACCTTGCTGACCGGCACACCCGGGTCCACCACCAACTCCGACGTCGCCCCCTTGAAGCTCACCGTCAGATCGTTGCTGCTGCCGACAATCGCGGTGCCGGTCACCGTCGCATTGGTCATCGTCTGCTGCTTCGCGTCGTTCATCGCGAACTGCCCCTCGCCCAAACCCCGCAGCGCATCCGGCCAGATCCGCAGCTCGGTCGAATGCAGCTTGCCATCCATCCCCTTCAACGCGGCCGAAGCCACATAATCGGTCGGGCGGATATCGGCGAGTGTCGCCGGCTTGCTGACGAACACCCCCACATTCGGCGCCAGCGTCATCGCCTGCACCGCACCATCAGCATCCGCCTTCACCGAGATCTTGCCGTCCCCAATCGCCGTGATCGTGCCGATCACCGCCATATTGGCCCCCTGCGCCAACGCCGGCCCGGCGGTCAACAGAACAACGGCACCCATCAGCAACGATCGTGTGAACATCTGCATCTCCTTGGTTTGCCCGGAAATGGGGACGGCTACCCCAATCCGCCAGACGTGGTGGTATGACGATTATCCATCGGCCGCAGCCGCAGCCCAGGCCGCAAATGCCGGAACGGCAGCACCGAAGGATCCGCCACCACCGGCCCAGGTGCGGCCGCCACCAGCACCGCGGCCGCGATCGGCTGGAAATCCGCCCGGAAATGCACCGAGGACTTCAACGCCAGAATTTTGCACGCAGCCGGCTCCACCCCGATATGCGTGAACAGCGACTGGTCCAGCGCCTGCATCTGCCGCGTCGTCACCAGCACCCGCACCCCCGACGACACCGAGACCAGCGCACACGGCCCCAGATTGGTGGGCGTCCCCTTGCGCATCGGCCCGGTGCCCACGAACACACCGTCGCTCAACGCCTCGACCGTGGCAGTGACCGCCAGCGGCACCCCATCCGAACGACCGCCGAGCGACAGCGTCAGCGTCGCCCCCACCCCCGCCGCATGACACGCCGCCGCCGATTCATGATCGTTGATCAGCCCCAGCACCGCACCCTGGGCATCCTGCGCGATCAGCTCGGCCAGCAGCCCCGTGGTGTCGCCATGCCCACCGCCGCCAGGATTGTCCTGCGTGTCGGCGATCACCACCGGCCTGTCCGCGGTGGCGGCGATGGCGATCGCCTCCGCCACGATCTCCGACACCGGCCGAACATCGAGCGCGAAACTGGCCTCGCGCGCATTGATGAACGCCGTCAGCGCATCCGCCGCCGCATCCGCCGCGTCCTGCGTGTCGGCATACGCGGACACCGCCATGCCGCAGCCATCGAAATCCGCATACGGAAACCCAAAGCAGAACCCCAACTCCGCCACGCCATGCGCCTCGGCAAGCCGCGTGCGCTCCTCGAACACCGCCTTCATGGGGTCCACCAGCGTGCACTGGCTGGTCAGCGGCGTCCAGAAATCCAGTTGCCGGAACGCCCGGAACCACGGCCTCCCATTGGCAATCCGCTGCTTCAGCAGCCGCATCGCCGTGGCCCCCGTGGGGCGCTGATCGACATGCGGATACGTCCGGTACGGCACCGCCGCATCCACACGCTCCACCATTTCGCGCGTAAGGTTGCAATGCGGATCAAGACTCATCGTCAGCGGCACATCCCCCGCAATCGCCCGCACCCGCCGCAGCAGCTCGCCCTCCAGATCGGGAAAGCTCACCGCCACCCCGGCGCCGTGCAGATTGAGAAAGATCCCGTCAAGCGGCGCCGCATCGAGCGCGCGTGACAGATTGGCGCAGATCAGTGCTGAAATCCGCTCGAACGCCTCATCCTGCACCGGCCCCGCCGGCGTCGCCGCACCCCAGGCCAGCGGCACCAGCGTCACCTCATCCCCCGCCTCCGCCATGGCGCCCGCCACCGAGGACGTCGTCGGCGCCATCGCCGTCAGCAGCGCCGCCCCCTCCACCAACGGCGGCGCCCCGCCGGGGGTGACGAAGTTGCGATACGTCGTGGGAACCGGGGCAAACGAATGGCTCTCGTGCAGGAAGCCGCCAACGGCGATACGCATGCATACTCTCCGGATCAGTCACCTTCCAGCATGGCCTACCCCCAGAACCGCAACAACCCCGCCGCACACACACCGAGCACACACACCCCGCACAGCATCACCGTCTCCGCCACGCCGATCACCCCGAACAGCAACGGCGACACCAGCAGCGCGATCAGCGAGCCGGACTGGCTCATCACCACGAAGGCCCGCGTCCCGGCGGCGATCTCGCTGCGCGGCAGCACCGTCTGCCGCCGCGTCGCCACCGTGATGTCCTGCATCGGCCCACCGATCGCCGATAGCAGCGCCGATCCCATCAGCCCCGGCAGCAGCCACGCCGTCGGCAGCACCAGCCCCGCCACGCCCAGCAGCAGCATGCCGAAGCCCAGAAACAGATTGCCACCAAAGATCATCCGCCCAGGATGCCGGCTGAGCCTCCGGCTGCCCACGATCAGCGTGGTGATCAGATTGGTCACCCCATAGGCCGAGATCACCGCGCCGAAGGCAGCAATCCCCGAGGTCACGCCGCCTTGCACCAGCATCAGCGGCAGCCCGATGAAATAGGCGAGATACCAGGCCCCGTTGATCACCCCGGTGAGGCTCAGCACAAACCCCAGCAGCGCATCGCGCCGCACCGCGATGAAGCCGCGCGCCAGGCTCTCCCACAGGCTCTGCCGCACCGCAGGCGCATCGCGCACCGCCGAGCGCGGCAGCAGCGCCACCGCCGTCGCCGAAATCAGAAACGTCACCACATCGAGGCTGACGAAATGCACCAGCGGCAACGCCGCCGCCGCCACCCCGATCAGCCCTGGCCCCAGCAGTCGGGCAATGCGGTCGGTGGTGTCGAACAGCGCGTTGGTCGCCGGCAGCTCCTCCACCGGCGCCAGCGAAGGAATGATCGCCATCAACGCCGGCCGAAAGAACGCCTGCCCGATCGCCAAAGCCAGCACCGCCGCCACCAGCGTCCAGGCCGGCGGATGCCCCACGGCCAGCCACAGCGCCACCATCAGCCCCAGCACCGCGGCCCGCAGCAGGTCGGCCGCGATCATCGCCGTGCGATGCGCCAGCGCGTCCGCCACCCGCCCGGCCAGCAGGGCCGTCACCAGCAGCACCGCCGCCTGCACCGCCGGCAGCAGCCCCGCCCGCGTGCCGAACGCCTCCACCGCCACCCAGCCCAGCACCACGTTGAACAGCTGGTCTCCCACCGCCGACAGCGACAGCCCGCCCCACAGCAGCGCCACGGTGCGCCGCCGCAGCGGTCGCAGCAGCGATGGCATCAGGGTTTCAGCACCCAGTCGGCTTCCTTGATCCGCGTCACCTCGAACGGCGCCCGCGTCGTGCAATAGCCGGAAGCGCCGGCCATCCGCCCGATCAGGTCAAGCTTCGCCGTGTCCACATAGCATTTCGCCGGATTGATCACCGCCTCATCGCGGATATGCATCGCCAGCACCCGGCCCATCACCAGCGTGCGCTCGTTGGTCAGCTGCACCGACTGAAACCGCTCGCACTCCAGCGCCACCGGGCTCTCGGCAATCCGCGGCGGCGCCACCTTCGTGCTCGCAACCGTCGTCAGCCCCGCCTGGTGCAGCTCGTCGATATCGTGCGGAAAATCGATGGCGGTGATGTTCATCGCCTCCGCATTGTCGGCTGCCACCAGATTGACCACAAACTGCCCGGTGGTGCGGATGTTCGAAGCCGTATCCTTCTCCTCCCCGTCCGGCCGCTCGCCGATCCCGATGATGACGATCGGCGGCTCATTGGCGAACACATTGAAAAACGAATACGGCGCCGCATTCACCCGCCCCTCCCGGTCCTGCGTCACCACCCAGGCGATGGGCCGCGGCACGATGGTGGAGACCAGCAGCTTGTACCGGTCCTGGGCGGCGAGGGTGGAGAAGTCGAACAGCATGAGAGCCGCCTTGATGCAACGAGGGCCGCCATCACGGCCCTTGGACACCGCTCAGGTCAAGGCCAGAACGCCTCATCCATGATCTGCGCGAACGTCCAGGGGCACGTCGTGGGAAACACGGTCGCCTCTATTGCGGTCTCGTTGGCGGCTTCAAGGCGTGCATAGCGGTAGGCAGTGGCAATGGACTCCGGAAGTTTGGCTTTGAGGCTTGGGTTGTCGGCGAGGTGATCCGTGAGCTGGTAGCGGGCATTGGCGATGGAGAGCTGCCAGGAGGTGCCGCGACGCACGGGCTGGTAGCGCCATTTCAGCAGATGGAGCAGCAGCACGGTCAGGCGGCTGACCAGTTCGCGTTTTTCCGCGCGTCCCATGCTTTCGATCTCTTCGGCAATGTGTTCGATATCAGCCACATCGAGCCGCCCCTCACGCAGCAGCCGCGCCTGCTCGTTGGCCCAGGCGAAGAAGTCGTTGTCATAGAGTTCGTTCGAATGATCGGGCATGGCACCAACCTGGGTCGTCTGGCTAAACCTAAAGCGAATGAAAGTTTTTTGCTTCTTTTTTTCAAAAAAGAAGTTCTTTCTTTGAAAAGAAAGAACCAAAGAAACTTTCACTCGTTTGCCTCACCCCACCAAATTCCCCGGCACACGCCCCGCCAGCACCGCATCGATCCCGTCCAACGCCAGATGCCCCATCGCATCACGCGTCTCGGTGGTCGCACTGCCGAGATGCGGCAGCAACACCGCGTTCTCCAGCCCAAGATATCCTGGGTCCAACGCCGGCTCCCCCTTGAACACATCCAGCCCCGCATACGCCACATGGCCCGATTTCAACGCCGCGATCAGCGCCGCATCATCCACCAGCGTGCCCCGCGCCGCATTGGCCACAATCGCCCCGCGCGGCAACATCGCAATCCGCGCGGCATTCAGCCACGCCAGCGTGCCCGCCCCCCCCGGCGCGTTCAGCGACAGCACATCGCACACCGCCAGAAATCTTGCATCATCGTCATGATAAACCGCGCCCGCCTCCAATTCCGCCGGCAAGCGCGACCGGTTGCGGTAATGCACCTCCATGCGAAACCCACGCGCCATCCGCGCCACGCTCTGCCCGATCCGCCCCATGCCGAAAATGCCCAGCCGCTTGCCGCTGACCTGCGCCCCCATCAGCTGCGTCGGCGCCCAGCCCGACCACGCCCCCGCCCGCACCATCCGCTCACCCTCGCCGGCCCGCCGCGCCGCCGCCAGGATCAGCAGCATCGTCAGCTCCGCCGTCGCCTCGGTCAGCACATCCGGCGTGTTGCACACCGGTATCCCCCGCGCCGCACACGCTGCAAAATCGATATGATCCGTCCCCACGCTGAACGTGCTGATCACCTTCACCGAACCAGGCAACCCCGCGATCACCCCCGCATCCAGCCGGTCCGACGTGCAGCAGAGAATGGCATCCATCCCCGCCGCCGCGGCCACAATGCCCGCAGGCGTGGTCGGCGTGTCGTCCCGGTTGAACACGGCGTCATACGTCGCCGCCGCCCGCGCCTCCACGGCCTCCGGCAGACGGCGAGTGATCAGCAGCTTCGGCTTGCCCATGGTCAGCTCCACAACGGATCGATGGCAGAACGGCCCGCCAGCACGGCCTGGATGTTGTCGAGCGCGCGGAACCCCATCGCATTGCGCGTCTCCACAGTCGCACTGCCCATATGCGGCGTCAGAAACACATTGGGCAGCTCGACAAAGCGCAGATCATAGGCCGGCTCGTTGTGAAACACATCGAGCCCCGCCGCGAACAGCTGACCGGACCGCAGGGCCGCGATCAGCGCGTCCTCCTCCACCAGCGCTCCGCGCGCCGCGTTCACGAACACGGCGCCCTGCTTCATCAGCCCGAACGTCCGCGCATTCATGATCCCCGCCGTCGCCGGCCCCGACGGCGCATGCAGCGACAAAAAGTCGCAGTGCGGCAGCATCTCCTCGAAGTCGGAATAATACAAAGCCCCCAGCTCCAGCTCCGGCGCCAGCCGATTGCGGTTGCAATAGACGATCTTCATCCCGAACCCGCGCGCCCGCGCCGCCATCGCCCGCCCGATGCCGCCCATGCCCAAAATGCCCAGCGTCTTGCCCCAGGCGCGCACGCCGAGCATCTCGCCCATGCCCATCCCCTGGCGCCAGCCGCGCCGCATCACCGCCTCGTATTCGCTCCCCCGCCGGCACGCGTTGAGCAGCAGCATGAACGCCAGATCCGCCGTGCACTCGTTGAGCACCTCCGGCGTGTTGGTCACCGGCAACCCGCGCGCCTTCGCAGCCGCCAAATCGATATGGTCGAACCCCACCGAACACGTCGCCGCAACCCTGACATGCGCAGGCAGGGCGGCAATCACCGCGGCCGTCAGCTTCAGATGCGAGGTGAACAGCAGCGCATCCGCCTGCGTCTCGGCCAACAGCCGCAACGTGGTGGCAACGTCGAGGTCCTCGCCATCCGGCACCGGACAGTCGAATTCGGCCCGAATCCGCTCCCCCACGGCCTGCGGCATCTGGCGGCTGACGATCAGGCGCGGTTTCATAGCGACCCCCCAAGGTTTCCCCCGTTATGGCGGGCCGATGGTTCTGGAGCAATTGATGCGGCCGAATGTAACCCCCGATCTCGACCTGGCCTCCCGCCTGTTCGACCGTCTGCGCGCCGAAACCTTCGACGGCGTGGGCATCACCCGCGAAGCCTACGGGCGCGGCGAACGCCTCGCCCACGCCATCCTCCGCGACAGCGCCCAGGCGCTCGGCCTGGAAATCGCCGTCGACCCCGCCGGCAACATGCTGATGACCCTGCCCGGCGCCGACCGCACGGCCAGGCGCGTCGTCATCGGCAGCCATCTCGACAGCGTGCCCCAAGGCGGCAATTTCGACGGCGCCGCCGGCGTCCTCGCCGGCATCGCCGCCGTCTCCGGCATGGCCCAGGCCGGCTACACCCCCGCGCGCGACATCACCGTGCTGGCCATCCGCGCCGAGGAAGCCGGCGCCTGGTTCCCCACCTCCTACCCCGGCAGCTTCGCCGCCCTCGGCCGCCTCCCGCCCACGGCGCTCGACGTCAAACGTCTCGACAGTGGCCGCACCCTGGCCGACCACATGGCCGAGGAAGGCTTCCAGCCCGCCTCCGTGCGCACCGGCGCTTCCCTGCTGAAACCCGCCGATCTCGCCGCCTACGTGGAGCTCCACATCGAGCAGGGCCCGGTGCTGGACGCCCAGCAGATCCCCGTCGGCATCGTCACCGGCATCCCCGGCTCGCGTCGCCTGCGCGCCGGGCGCGTGATCGGCGAATACAACCATTCCGGCGGCACCCCCCGCCGCTTCCGCCGCGACGCCGCCATCGCCCTGGCCGAACTCGCCGTGAAGCTCGACGATGCCTGGGCCACGCGCGACGCCTCCGGCCACCCCATGGTCGTCACCTTCTGCGTGCTGGAAACCACGGAAGACGCCGGCTTCACCAAGGTCCCCGGCGAGGCCCGCTTCCAGCTCGATGTCCGCAGCGTCGACCTCGCCAACGTCAACACGATCTTCGCCACGCTGCACCGCCTGGTGCCACAAATCGAGGCGCGCCGCGGCGTGCGCTTCGAACTCGGCCTGGAAACCGGAAGCCAGCCCAGCCCGATGGACCAGGCGGTCCGCGCCGGCCTCTCCGCCGCCGCCGCGTCCCTCGGCATCGCCCATATCGACATGCCCTCCGGCGGCGGCCACGATGCCGCGGCGTTCGCCCAGTCCGGTGTTCCCGCCGGCATGGTGTTCGTGCGCAACCAGAACGGCAGCCACAACCCGCATGAAGCCATGCGGATGGAGGATTTCGCCGCCGGCTGCGCCGTGGTCCAGCGTTTCGCCCAGGAGTTCGCCGCATGAGTGCTTGCCTCGCTGTCGATATCGGCGGCACCTTCACCGACCTCGCGCTCGAACTCGGCGACCGCCGCTTCACCGCCAAAACGCTGACCACCCCCCACGCCCCGGAGCGCGGCGTGCTGACGGGCGTGGCAACCATCCTCGCCAGCGCCGGCCTGCAACCGTCGGACATCGCCATCCTCATCCACGGCACCACGCTCGCCACCAACGCCGTCATCGAACGCAAAGGCGCGCCGACCGCGCTGATCACCACCGCCGGCTTCCGCGACGTGCTCGCCCTCGGCAACGAAAGCCGCTACGATCAATACGATATCAACATCGTCCTGCCCGAACCGCTGGTCCCCCGCGCCCTGCGCCTGCCGGTCCCGGAACGCCTGGACAACGAAGGCAAGGTGCTGCTGCCGCTCGATGAAGCAGCCGTCCGCGCCCTGGTGCCCACCCTGCGCCAGCACAACGTCGCCAGCATCGCCGTCGGCTACCTCCACAGCTTCGTCAACCCCGTCCACGAACGCCGCACCCGCGACATCCTGGCCGAGTTGATGCCGGACCTCCCGGTCTCGCTCTCCTGCGAGGTCTCGCCCGAGATGCGGGAGTGGGAACGGTTTTCCACCACCGTCGCCAACGCCTATGTCCAGCCGCTGATGGCGCAATACCTGCAGCGTCTGGAAACCGGCCTGCGCGACATCGGCATGACCGCCCCGGTGTTCATGATGCTGTCCGGCGGCGGCCTCACCACCATCGCCACCGCCTGCCGCTTCCCCATCCGCCTCGTCGAATCCGGCCCCGCCGGCGGCGCCATCTTCTCCGCCACCATCGCCCGCGAATGCGGCCTCCCGCAGGTGCTGTCCTTCGATATGGGCGGCACCACCGCGAAGATCTGCCTGATCGACGATTTCCAGCCGCAGACCGCCCGCACCTTCGAGGTCGCCCGCGTCGGCCGCTTCCGCAAAGGCTCCGGCCTGCCGCTGCGCATTCCCGTCATCGAAATGGTCGAGATCGGCGCCGGCGGCGGCTCCATCGCCCATGTCGACAGCCTCGGCCGCATCGGCGTCGGCCCGGAATCGGCCGGCGCCGACCCCGGCCCCGCCTGCTACGGCCGCGGCGGCCAACACCCAGCGGTGACCGACGCCAACCTCACGCTGGGCCGCTACGACCCCGTCCGCTTCGCCGGCGGCGCCCTGCAGCTCGACGCACCCGCCGCCGCCACCGCCCTCGAAACCCATGTCGGCCGCAAGCTCGGCCTCACCGCACCGATGGCAGCCCTCGGCGTCATCGAGATGGTCGACGAGAACATGGCCAACGCGGCGCGCGTCCACGCCATCGAATCCGGTAAAACCTATGAAGGCCGCACCATGATCGCCTTCGGCGGCGGCGGCCCGGTGCACGGCACCCGCGTCGCCGAAAAGATCGGCATCGACCGTGTTCTGGTCCCCTCCGGTGCCGGCGTCGGCTCCGCCATCGGCTTCCTGCGCGCCCCCGTCGGCTACGAGGTCGTGCGCAGCCTCTATCAGCGTTTTTCGACGTTCGACGTCGTCGCCGTGAACACCCTGCTCGCCGATATGGTCGAAGAAGCAAGCTGCATCGTAGCCCTTGGCAGCTTCGGCGCCCCGACCACCCAGACCCGCACCGCCTTCATGCGCTATGTCGGCCAAGGCCATGAAATCCCGGTCAGCCTGCCCATCCGCGTGCTCACCGAGGCCGACATCGCCCTCATCCGCGCCGCCTACGACGCCCAATACGCCCGCTTCTACGACCGCCCGGTGCCAGGGTCTGACGTCGAGATCATGAGCTACGCCGTGACGGTCTCCACCATCCTGCCGTCCCCATCGGCCACCTCCGCAACCCCGCCCGCCACCCAGGCGAAACCCGCCCGCGTCCAATCGGTGCGCGACACCACCAGCGGCGAGGTGTCGGACTGGGCGATCTACGACCGCACAAGCCTCGCCCCCGGCGCCACCCTGCGTGGCCCCGCCATCATCGCCGAAGACGAAACCTCCACCCTCGTCGGCCCCGGCTGGAACGCCGCGATCGACGCTCATGGCTATATCGAACTGACCAGGGAGCACGCGGCATGAGCGACGCATTGGCCGGCATCCAACGCCAGATCATGTGGAACCGCCTCATCGCGGTGGTGGAGGAGCAGGCGCAGACCATGATCCGCACGGCGTTTTCCACCACCGTGCGCGAAGCCGGCGACCTCTCCGCCGGCATCTTCGACCTGCAGGGCCGCATGCTCGCCCAGGCCGTCACCGGCACTCCCGGCCACGTCAACTCCATGATGGAATCGGTCGGCCATTTCCTGAAGAAATTCCCCGCCGAAACGATGCAGCCCGGCGACCACTACATCACCAACGACCCCTGGCTCGGCACCGGCCATCTGCACGACCTCACCGTCGTCACCCCCGCATTTCGAAATGGCAAGATGGTCGGCCTGTTCGCCAACACCGCCCATGTCATCGATGTCGGCGGCCTCGGCATGGGCCCCGAAGGCCGCTCGGTGTTCGAGGAAGGCCTCTACATCCCCATCCTCAAATGTTTCGACCGCGGTACCCCCAACGAAACCTTCTTCGACTTCATCCGCTGGGGCACCCGCCTGCCGGTGGAGCTGGAAGGCGACGTCTATTCGCTCTGCGCCTGCAACGACGCCGGCGCGAAGCGCCTGGTGGCGATGATGGACGAATTCGCCATGGACAGCATCGACCCCCTGGCCGACTTCATCTTCGAAAGCTCAAGCCGCGCCACGCTGGCCGAAATCGCCAAACTGCCCAAAGGCGTGTTCCACAACGAGATCTGCTCGGACGGCTACGACGAAACGGTCACGCTGAAGGCCGAGATGACCATCCTCGACGACGCCATCGAGGTGAACTACGCCGGCACCTCCGGCCTCGCCACCCGCGGCATCAACGTCCCCGCCGCCTACACCCGCGCCTATGCCTGCTTCGGCATCAAGGTCGTCGTCGCCCCGGAGATCCCCAACAACTGGGCCTCGCTGCTGCCCTTCCGCATGGTCATCCCCGAAGGCTGCATCCTCAACGCGCCGCGCCCCTATCCCGTCGCCGTCCGCCACGTCGTGGGCCAGCTGCTGCCCGATCTGATGATGGGCTGCCTGCACCAGGCGGTACCCGACCGCGTCGCCGCCGAAGGCTCCTCCTGCCTGTGGAACCCGCCCTTGCGCGGCGGCTCCGCGGTCAGCGGCCAAGGCACCCCCAACCGCCCGGTGCTGCCCGATTTCGACATCACCACCTTCAACTCCGGCGGCACCGGCGCCCGCCCCACCCGCGACGGGCTGGACGGCACGGCGTTTCCCTCCGGTGTCCGCACCATGCCCGTGGAAGCCAGCGAAAACGTCGCCCCCGTGGTGTTCTGGCGGAAAGAACTCCGCCCCGACAGCGGCGGCGCCGGCCGCACCCGCGGCGGCTTCGGTCAAATTATGGAAATCGGCGGCAAGGGCGATCTCGAATTCGCCGTCAACGCCATCTTCGACCGCGTCGGCCATCCGCCGAAGGGCAGGGAAGGGGGGCTGGAAGGGGCCGCCGGCGTCGTCGCCACCGCCGCCGGCCGCACACTCCGCCCCAAAGGCTTCCAGGTCATCCCCGACGGCGAACGCCTGCTCCTGCTGCTCCCCGGCGGCGGCGGCATGGGCGACCCCACCGAACGCGACCCCAAGCTGGTCGCAGCCGAAATCGCCGCCGGCCTCGTCTCCCCCGCCAACGCCGCAGCGCTCTACAAGGTCATCGTCACCCCGGACGGCACGCTCGACGACGCCGCCACCGCCGCCCTGCGGAGCCAGCCCCATGCGCTGTGACCTGATCCTGCGCGACGCCACCATCTTCGACGGCACCGGAAGCGCCCGCACCAAAGGCGACATCGCCATCACCGGCGATCGCATCACAGGCGTGGGCGATCTCGGTGCCTGGACCGCCGATCGCGACATCCTCGCCACCGGCAAGGCGGTGGCCCCCGGCTTCATCGACGCCCACACCCATGACGACCGCGCCGTGCTCTGCGGCCCCGCCTGCATGCTGTGCAAGATGTCCCAAGGCGTCACCACCGTCGTCGTCGGCAATTGCGGCATCAGCCTCAGCCCGGTCGCCATGAAATCCCGCCCCATCCCGCCGCTCGACCTGCTGGGCGACGAAAGCTGGTGGGTGTTCGACAGTTTCGGTGCCTACGCCGACCGCCTCGCCCGCGATCCCTCCCCGGTCAACACCGTCGCCCTGATCGGCCACATGTCGCTGCGCGTCGAAGCCATGAACGGCGAGGTGATGCGTCCCGCCACCGACGCCGAAGCCGCCAGAATGCAGGCCCGCCTTGCCGACTGCCTGCGCGAAGGCGCCTCCGGCTTCTCCACCGGCCTCTACTACCCCGCCAACAACCAGGCCCCCACCTCCGAGGTCATCGCCGTCGCCGAGGCCCTGCGCGCCCAGGGCGGCCTCTACGTCACCCATATGCGCGACGAGGCCGACCATGTCCTGGCCTCCATCGAGGAGACTCTGCACATCGGCCGCGCCGTCGATGTCCCGGTGGTGATCAGCCACCACAAATGCGCCATGCCCAACAATTACGGCCGCTCCGTCGAAACCCTCGCCGCGATCGAAGCCGCCGCCGCCACCCAGACCGTCGATTTCGACGTCTACCCCTACGTCGCCGGCTCCACTGTGCTGATGCCCGACAAGCTCCGCCCGGATGTGCCGGTGAAGATCACCTGGTCCATCCCCTACCCGGAGCTGCAGGGACGCTGGCTGCACGACATCGCAGCCGGTTGGGGCGTGGGCCTGCGCGAAGCCGCCGAACGCCTGCTCCCCGCCGGCGCCATCTTCTTCCAGATGAACGAGGCCGACGTGAAGCGCATCCTCGCCCATCCCCGCTCCATGATCGGCTCCGACGGCCTGCCGCATGACAGCTTCCCCCACCCCCGCCTGTGGGGCGCCTTCCCCCGCGTGCTCGGCCACTACGCCCGCGATCTCGGCCTGTTCGCGATGGAAACCGCCATCCACAAGATGACCGGCCGCGTCGCCGACGTCTTCGGCCTCACCGACCGCGGCATCCTCCGCCCCGGCGCCTTCGCCGACCTGGTGCTGTTCGACCCGGAGACGGTGCGCGACGCCGCCGATTTCGAAAACCCCACCCAGCCCGCCGAAGGCATCCTCGAAACCTGGGTCGCCGGCCAATCCGCCTATGTCTTCGGTCAGGGCGCGACGCAGGCCCGGGCCGGGCGCCTGGTCACGCGAGGTCGAGCGTGACCGACAAGCCCCCCAGCCTCGCCGCCCTGTTCGGCTCCTTCTTCGTCGTCGGCATCAGCGGCTTCGGCTTCGTGCTGCCCTGGGCGCGCCGCATGATCGTCGAGCAGCGCCAATGGCTGGACGCCGAAGGGTTCAACGACCTGCTCTCCCTGTGCCAGCTCGTGCCCGGCCCCAACATGATCAACATGTGCACGGTGCTGGGCGACCGCTTCCAGGGCCCGCTGGGCTCCATCGCCGCCGTCACCGGGCTGATCTCGGGGCCGATGGCGCTGGTGATGGCGCTGGGCGCCGTGCTGGCCCGCATGTCGGACATCCCCGTGGTCGCCCATGCCTTCCACGGCCTGGGCGCCGCCGCGGCGGGGCTGGTGGTGGCCACCACCGTCAAGATCGCCCGCCCGCTGGCACTGCCGCGCGCGGGGGAGGCGCGCAACTGGCTTTCCATCGGGGCGGCTCTGCTGGCGTTCGTCGCCATCGGCCTCCTGCGGCTGCCGCTGCTGTGGTGCCTTCTGGTGCTGCTGCCGATCTCGGTGGGGCTGCAACTGGTGTGGGCAAGGCGCTGATGCAGGACTATCTGGACCTGATCGCCGTCTTCGCCCGGCTCGGCCTGCTCGCCGTGGGCGGCGTGCTGCCCGTGCTGCCGGACATGCAGCGCGCCGCCGTGGAGGTGCACCATTGGGTCACCGCCAGCGAGTTCACCACGCTGTTCGCCCTCGCCCAGAGCGCGCCAGGGCCGAACATGATGGTGGTGACCCTGCTCGGCGCCCATGTCGCAGGCATCGGTGGCGGCATCGCCGCGTCGGTGGCGTTCATCCTGCCGCCCTGCGTGCTGGTGTTCTTCATCGGTCGGCTGTGGCAGCGCCTGCGCGGCCGGCCCTGGTTGCCGGTGGTGCAGACGGGGCTGACCGCGGTGACGGTGGGGCTGGTGGCCGCGGCCGGCTATCTGCTGGTGCGCACCGCGGGCGACGACGCGACGGCGCTCGGCGGCATCGCGGCGGCCACGGTGATCTTCATGCGCACAGGACTGCACCCGCTGTGGGTGCTGGGGCTCGGGGCGGTGATGGGAGCGGTCGGGTTGGTATAAGCAAGGACTTCTTTTCTGGAGAAAAGAAGCAAAAGACTTTCAATCCCTGGACACGCCTCTCCAACCACGGCGTGCCCCAAGGATGAAAGTTTTTTGGTTCTTTTTTTCAAAAAAGAACCGCTTCCTTTCCCCGCAGCTGTCCCGTCATCTGCGCAGCCGGCACCGGCCTGCTGAACAGATACCCCTGCCCCTCATCGCACAGGCTCGCCGCAAGAAAGCCGCGCTGCGCCTCCGTCTCGATGCCTTCGCCCACCACCTGCAGCCCCAGCGCATGCCCGGTCTGGATCATGGCCCGCACAATCGCCGCGTCCTCGCCATCCTCCGGCAGGCTGCGCACCAGCGACCGATCCAGCTTCATCGCCGTCAGCGGCAGCCGCTTGAGACTGGAAAGACTGGCAAACCCGGTGCCGAAATCATCGAGCGCCAGCCCCACGCCAAGATCACGGATCGCCGACAGCGCCAGAACCGTGTCAAGGCTCGCATCCACCAGCATCGTCTCGGTCAACTCGATCTCGAGCCGCTCCGGCAGCAGATCCGACTCCATCAGCGCATGCGCCACCTGGCGCAGCAGCGCACCCTCCTGCAGCTGACGGGCCGACACATTCACCGACACACAGGTCGTCCCCGGCCAGTGCGCCGCCTCCCGGCACGCCGCCTCCAGCACCCAGCCGCCGATCTGCGTGATCAGCCCGGTCTCCTCCGCCAGCGGAATGAACTGTGCGGGCGAAATCAACCCCTGGCGCGGATGGTTCCAGCGCAGCAGCGCCTCCGCCCCCAGCACCGCACCGGTCGAAAGCGACAGCCGCGGCTGGTAGTGCAGCTGCAAACCACCCCCCTGCAGCGCCGCCTCCAGATCACGCCGCAGCCGCCGGCGCTCGGCGCCACCCCGGCGCGGCTGCGCTGGCCGTGCAGCCTGAGGCTGATCATCCGGAAACCCGTTCGACGAGGTCATGAGACTGTCTCCTTGCGTTGGACATGTCTCTTTTTGACATCTGTCCCTTACCAATCCCTGAAGATCCATCTTATTTTCGAGATCATCTCACATCACGAGACAATGCCGACCTCGCATCCCTGGCGCAACCGCAGCGCCACCGGTAGGGTCCGGCTGATCCTGGAGTCGCATGATGATCCCCGCCATCGCCTTCACGCCGTTCGAATCCCTGGCCGAAGCCCTGCTGCCCCACTCCCTGCCGCCACAAAACCCGGATGCAGCCCCCCAGGACGGCGCGCATGACGCAGCCCACCTGCTGCGGGTGTGGCACAACGCCTTCACCATCGCGGCGCTGGAAGGCGGCGACGCCAAAATCATCGCCACCGCCGTGCTCCTGCATGACAGCATCGCGGTGGAGAAGAACAGCCCCGACCGCCCCCGCGCCTCCACCCTCGCCGCCGATCACGCCGCCACCATCCTGTCCGGGCTCGGCTGGCCGCCCGACAGCACCGCTGCCGTCCACCACGCCATCCAGGCCCACAGCTTTTCCGCCGGCATCGCTCCCACCACCCTGGAGGCGAAGACCCTGCAGGACGCCGATCGCCTCGACGCCATCGGCGCCATCGGCGTCGCCCGCTGCTTCTACACCGCCGGCCGCATGGGCTCGCAGCTCTACGACCCCACCGACCCCCGCGCCGAACACCGCCCGCTCGACGACGCGGCCTTCGCCATCGACCATTTCCGCGCCAAGCTGCTGCGCCTCAACCAGGGCTTCCAGACCGGCTCCGGCCGCACCATGGCGGACGAACGCACCCGCCGCATCGCCGAGTTCCTGGTGCTGTTCGAGACCGAGATCGGTGCCTTCGACGCGGACTGACAGCGCCCACGGATCCGGAACGGTGTCCGGCCAGGGACATTGAATCTGAGAACCAAGATGCATCTGCCTCAACCGAGGCGATGGGTCATACCATCGGCGACAAGGCTGAAAGCTCCCAACCCGCCGGATCGTCCAGCACCCTTGAATTCTTTGCGAAGGGTCTGTTCGGACCGATTTCAAATTGATGGTGTGATTTTCAAGTTTTTGTGATTTTTCTTAAAAAATCTGACATTACAGAGAGATATCGATTTTCCAACAAGGCGCCCGCAACTTTATTCACGGGCTGCGGCTTTCGTGAAATCACACCCTTGGCGTATCACCGGTGCGGACGAGCGCTGGACTTTTGCCAGACGGCGATGCAACCGCAGGAGGCCCGCCGCCGTTTCGGTAGCCGATGCTGGAAGAGCATGATCAAGTCTTTATCGCCCCACAGTTTGGATAACAACGAAATGTGAGATGCTGACCAACGGTCAAACCTTGAGTGCCGCCACTATTCTCGGCGTTTTGGACCTCAGCGCCAATTTTTTCAGTATTTATGTCAAGAACAGTCTCGTGGTGAAGGCCGCCGATGGCAGCCTGCCCGGCGCCATCGCCCTGACGGGTTACGGCGCATCGCTGACCTTCCTCGACAGCGAGACGCTGGACAATGTCGCGATCGCCTTCGGCAATTCCGGCGACGGCCCGACCCTGCGCAGCAACGCCACACTCACGCTTGGCAGCCACGTCGTGGTCAACGCCGGGGCAAGCAACGGCGGCGGCTTCGCGGGGAGCGTTCTGATCAACAATGGCCAGATCAACATCGCCAACACAAGATTCAACGATGGCCTCGGCAGCCTCACCAACAACGGAACAATCGTAACCAGCGGAAGCAACGGCTTCTATTCCGGCGGGTATGGAACCAGCAGTTATTTCACCAACACCGGCCTGGTCACGGTCGGTGCGGGCACGACGTTTGATGTCGGCGGCTTCTCCAACACCGGCTCGATCACGGTTGCCGCCGGGGCCACCCTGGAGATCGACACTTATTTCACGGTCGCCCAGCTCGGCAATGTGTCCATGGCCGCAGGCGGTGTGCTGGACAGCACCCGCACGCTCGATCTCGGCTCCGGCACGCTCGACATCAAGGCCGGCACCGCAACAGGCGATGTCATCCTGTCCGGCACCGTCGAGAACGGCACGATCCGCCAGGACGGCGGCACACTGGCAAACTCCGCCACGTTGAACGCCATCACCTATCAAGGGCTGCTCGACCTCAGCGGCAGCTTGCAGTCGGTTTCAGTCGAGGGAGGGCTCGTGGTGAAGGCCGCCGACGGCAGCCTGCCCGGTGCCATCGCCCTGACGGGTTACGGCGCATCGCTGACCTTCCTCGACAGCGAGACGCTGGACAATGTCGCGATCGCCTTCGGCAATTCCGGCGACGGCCCGACCCTGCGCAGCAACGCCACACTCACGCTTGGCAGCCACGTCGTGGTTAACGCCGGGGCCAGCAACGGCGGCGGCTTCGCGGGGAGCATGATCCTGAGCGTTGCCACCCTGAACCTCGCCACAGCAGCCTTCTTCAACGAGCAGGCCAACTATTTCAACAACGCCGGCACCATCAATCTCAGTGCCGGCACAACGCTCTTCCTCTACAACGGCTTCGACAACACCGGCCTCATCCGCGCCATCGCCAATGGCGGCAGCAACACCATCTCCGCCTCCAACGGCAACTTCCGGCAGTTCACCGCCGGCACCCTGCTGGCCGGCGGCACGCTGGAAGCCGACACCGGGGCGTCGTTCAACCTCAACGTCGGCGGTACCCTGGCCGTCGATGCCGCAACCATCATCCTGTCCGGCGCCAATTCGAATCTCACCAGCTACAACGGATCCAGTTACCTGCAGCTCGAAACCACCCTCACCAGCGTCACCGGCACGCTCTCCCTGCTCGGCGGCCGCGGCTGGGCCGGCACCACTGCGCTCGCCGATTCGGGCACGATCGCCCTCGCCGGCGGCAGTTTCGCAACCACTGGCCTGACCGTCACCGCCACGGGCCATGTGCTGGGCTTCGGCACCCTCACCGGCACCGTCGCCAACGCCGGCACTCTGGTGTTGTCGAGCGCACCGACCAGCACCGGGTTGTTGCGTATCGATGCCGGATCGCGGCTGGAACTCGTCACCGCCGCCGCCAATGGCGTGACCTTCAACGGCGCCGGCTCCGTCCTGCAACTTGATGCAGCCGCGTCCTACACCGGAACGCTGACCGGGATCGCAGCGAGCGACACGATCGTGCTGAAGGGGCAGATTGCCCAGTCCGCCGCGCTGCTGGGCACCACGCTCACGGTCATTCTCAGCGGCGGCGGCTCCGAAAGCTACAGCCTCGCCGCGGCCGTGCCCACTCTGCGCGCGGCCGTCACCCTCGATAATGCCGGCAACACCGACATCGTCTTGTTCCGCGAAGCCGCGCCCAGCGCCTTCACACCGAACCCGATCGCCTTCGGCCAACACCATACCGGCGACATCGTCACCCAGCATCTGACCGTCACCAACACCGCACCCGCCGATGGATATTCCGAGAGCCTCAGCGCTTCTCCGCCGACAGACATCCCCGGTGTGGCAACGGGCTCCGGGGGTGTCGTCTTGCTTGCGGCAGGCCAAACCAGCTCGAACGACACGCTCACGCTCAACACGACAGTCGCGGGAGTGCTGAGCGGAAGCTCGACCATCAGCTGCTATTCGGATGGTTCCTTCACAAGTGGCCTTATCGTCACGCCGCTTCAGAATCAGACCATCGCCGTAACCGGAACGGTCTACAACTACGCGACCGCGAGCGTTCCGAGTTCCGGAACCATCCATTTCAGCAACCATCACGTGGGCGATGTCGTCAGCCAGGCGGTGACGCTCTCGAACGCGGCCGCTGTCGGTGCCTATTCCGAAAACCTCGACGCCAGCATCGCCTCTGTGACCAGCGGGGTCAGCGGTCAGGGCAGTTTCACCGGGCTCGCGGCAGGGGCCTCCAGTGCTGCAATCACACTCTCGCTCGCCACCGTCTCGGCGGGGACGATCTCCGGTTCGGCCACCCTTGCCCTGGTATCTGACGGCGCCGGCATCGACACCCTCGGCACCACCGCACTGAGCGCCCAGACCATCACCGCCACCGGCACGCTCTACAGCTACGCCACCGCAAACACCCTGGGCAGCGTCAACTTCGGCGTGGTGCATGCCGGCAGCACCGCGACCCAGGCCGTGTCGCTGACCAACCTCGCAGCCACCGGCGCGTTCTCCGAGAATCTCGACGCCACGATCGCAACCGCCACCCCCGGACTGTC
>JBBILI010000026.1:0-74887 GCA_037445025.1 Rhodospirillales bacterium | reverse complement strand
TCCTGCCGCTGCCGCCCAAGTGCCCGGAACTCAATCCGGTCGAAAACGTCTGGCAGTTCATGCGCGACAACTGGCTGTCCAATCGAGTCTTCGATACCTACGACGCCATCCTCGATCATTGCTGCGAGGCTTGGAACAAACTCACCGATCAGCCCTGGCGCATCATGTCTATCGGCATGCGCGATTGGGCGCATCGGTTCTGATCAGTGAGAGTTGGTATAAGTCCTGGTTTGGCGCGCCGCCGCCGGCCAACCCGGCGCGCGATACCAACGGCCTTGATCGATGGAGGAGTCATCGATCAAGGCCGTTGGTATCGCCGTGCCATTAAATTGCTCGTTAAAACAAAGAGCTACAGCGGGGTGGCATCGCCTATCAGATGCCACCCCGCTCTAAGCGTAGTTCATCATAATGGTCTTCTTGTGGGTGAAGTGCTCCAGCATGCTCTCCAGGCTGGCTTCCTTGCCCAGACCCGAGCTTTTCACGCCGCCGTAGGAGAGGTTCGCCTGAACCACGAGGTTCTGGTTGATCTGCACCAGACCTGCTTCCAGGCGATGGGCGAATTCCAGGCCGATCTTGAGGTTGTTGGTCCAGACCGAGGCGGCAAGGCCGTATTCGCTGTCGTTGGCCGCCGCCAGCACAGCCTCCGCGTCATCGAACGGGAAAATGCAGGTGACGGGGCCGAAGATCTCCTCCGTCACCAGGCGGCTGCTGGCCGGCAGGTCGGTGAAGATATGCGGCTGGACGAACTTGCCCTTTGCCAGCTTCGGGTCGCTCGGCATGGCGGAGCAGGCGCGGCCATGGGCCCCTGGCGTGGCCTTGCCTTCGGCGATGAAGCCGGTGACGCGGGCCATCTGGTCGTCGCTGATGATGGTGCCGATGTCGGTGGCCTCGTCCAGCGGGTCGCCCATCACCATGGCGTCGACGCGCTCGGCCATGGCGGCGACGAATTTCTCATAGATCGAGCGTTCGACGTAGATGCGGCTGGCGGCCGTGCAGGACTGGCCCTGGCGGGTGAAGCGCATGGAGGTCAGCGCGCCGGCCACGGTCTTTTCGAAGTCGCAGTCGGCGAAGATGATCATGGGCGACTTGCCGCCAAGTTCGAGCGTGACCGGGATGAGCTTCTCGGCGGCGGCCTTGGCGACGATGCGCCCGACGGGGACGGAGCCGGTGAAGGTGACCTTGCGGACGTCGGGGTGCACCACGAGGGGCGCGCCGCATTCGGGGCCGAAGCCGGAGAGCATGTTGAAGCAGCCCGGCGGCAGGATGCGGTTCATCAGCTCGCAGATGCGCAGCACGGCGAGCGGCGCCTCTTCGGCCGACTTCACTACCACCGTGTTGCCGGCGACCAAAGCGGGGGCGATCTTGAGGCTCATCAGCAGGAGCGGGACGTTCCAGGGGATGATGGCGCCGACCACGCCGAGCGGCTCGCGCACCGTGACGGAGAGCACATTGGGGGCGAAGGGAACGCTCTCGCCTTTGATCTCGCTGCCAAGGCCGCCGAAGAACTCCAGCACGTCGGCCACCGTGTTGGCCTCGACACGGCTTTCGGTGCGCAGCGCCTTGCCGGTCTCGAGCGCGATGAGACGGGCGATCTCTTCGACATGGGTTTTGATCAGGCCGGCGCACTGCGCCACCAGGGCGCCGCGCTTGCGTGACGGCATCTTGGCCCAGAGCTTCTGGGCCGCGGCGGCGGTGCGCACGGCGGCGTCGACATCGGCTGCGTCACCGTCGGCGGCGCGGGCGATCTCCTCGCCGGTCGCCGGATTGACGACGGCGAAGGTCTTGCCGGAGAGGGCGGGAACCAGCTTGCCGCCGATCAGGTGCTGGCCGGAGAGGGCACGCGCGAGGCTGCGTTCGTCGAGCGTCGGTTCATACGGGGTCTGGGCGATATGGGTGTCGGGCATTGTCTGGTTCCTCCGGAGCGCCAACGTTCGGTGTAGAGTTCTGACGTCATACGCCGGGCTTGCGCGTTGCTCCAGGCCATGTGGCGGGTCACGGCGCGTTTGCGAGGGACGATGTACAGCGATCTCGACATTGAGGCGGCGATTCGCGCCGGCGTGATCACCCGTGAAGCCGGGCAGGCGCTGCGGGATTTCGTGGCGCGGTCGCGGGCGACGCCGGGAGCGGACGAGGAGCAGTTCCGGCTGCTGACCGGGTTCAACGACATCTTTGTCACCATCGCGATCGTGCTGGTGCTGCTGGCGCTGGGCTGGCTGGGGTCGAGCGTGTCGGTGTCGGCAGGCGGGGCTGCGGTGGCTTTGGCGAGCTGGGGGCTGGCGGAATATTTCACCCGCAGGCGTCGCATGGCGTTGCCGAGCATCGTGCTGGTGGCGGCGTTCGTGGCGTCGGTGGCCGAGGCCGGTGTGATGGGGCTGGTGGCGTGGCGTGACGGCGGCGGGAGCGATTCGCAGAACGCCGCCTTGCTGGGCCTGTGCGCGGTGGTGACCGCGGCTGCGGGGTATGCGCACTGGCGGCGGTTCGCGGTGCCGATCACGGTGGCGCTGGCCACCGGGGCCGGGCTGGGAGCGATCGTGCTGCTGCTGCTGTGGCAGTTTCCGGCGCTGCTGGGGCACACCGTGCCGCTGGTGCTGTCGGCCGGGCTGCTGGTATTCGGCTTTGCGATGTGGTGGGACAGCCGTGACCGGCTGCGGGTGACGCGACGCTCGGATGTCGCGTTCTGGCTGCATCTGCTGGCGGCGCCGCTGATCGTGCATCCGATCTTCAATCTGCTGGGACTGTTGCGGGGCAGCGCCGCGCCGCCGCAGAGCGCGCTCATCGCGGTGGAGCTTTACGGCGTGCTGGCGGTGGCGGCACTGGTGGTGGACCGGCGGGCGCTGCTGGTCTCGGCGCTGGCCTATGTGCTGTACGCCATCACGGCGCTGCTGCGCGGGGCGGGGTCGCTGAGCAGTGCCCTGGCGCTGGCGGCGCTGTGCATCGGGGTGGGGTTGCTGATGCTCTCGGCGCTGTGGCAGCGCAGCCGCGCGCCGCTGGTGCGGGCGCTGCCGCCATGGCTGCAGGCGGGCGTGCCGCCGGTGTTCGGCGTTTGACCTGTGGCATCTGGGCGCGGGCGCCGTCGCGGGCTAAACCACCGTTGCATTTCTCCAGACAGATGGACGCCATCGCTTCATGACACTCTCCCCTCCGACCGGCCCGTTGGCCGGGCTTCGTGTTCTCGACCTCACCCGCGTGCTGGCCGGCCCCACCTGCACCCAGATGCTGGGCGATCTCGGCGCCGAGGTCATCAAGATCGAAAAGCCCGGCGCCGGTGACGACACACGCGGCTTCGCGCCGCCGTTCATGCCTGGCACGCAGGAGAGCGCCTATTTCGTGGGGGTGAACCGCAACAAGCGCTCGGTGACGGTGGATATCGCCAGGCCCGAGGGGCAGGCGCTGATCAAGAGGCTGCTGGCGCGCTGCGACATCCTGGCCGAGAACTTCAAGGTCGGCGCGCTGGCCAAGTATGGGCTCGGGTACGAGCAGGTGCATGCCGAATTCCCCGGCATCGTCTATTGCTCGATCACCGGCTTCGGCCAGACCGGGCCCTACGCGCCGCGGCCGGGCTATGACAGCCTGATCCAGGCGATGGGCGGCGTGATGAGCCTGACCGGCGAGCCCGACGGGCTGCCGCAGAAGGTGGGGGTACCGGTGGCCGACCTGTTCGCCGGTCTGTACGGCTGCATCGGCATTCTGGCGGCGCTGCGCCACCGGGAGAAGACCGGGGTGGGCCAACAGGTGGATATCGGCATGCTCGACACGCATGTGGCCTGGCTGGCCAACCAGGGCATGAACTATCTGGCGACGGGCGAAAACCCGCCGCGGCTGGGCAACCAGCACCCGAACATCGTGCCCTATCAGGTGTTCCCGACGCAGGACGGCTACATGGTGCTCTCCGTCGGCAACGACCCGACGTTCAAGCGGTTCTGCGACAACACCGGGCTTGCGCATCTGCTGGACGATCCGCGCTTTGCCACCAACGCGGCGCGGGTGGCGAACCGGCAGCTGGTGACGGACACGCTGACGCCGGTGATGAAGACCAAGGCCACCACCGAATGGGTGGAGCTGCTGGAGACGCTGAAGATCGGCTGCGGCCCGATCAACACGCTCGAACAGGTGTTTGCCGATCCGCAGGTGGTGGCCCGCGGCGCCGTGGTGGAGATGCCGCACGCCCAGGCCACGTCCGGCACCGTGAAGGTGATCGCCAATCCGGTGCGGCTGTCGGAGACGCCGGCGGATTACCGGATCACAGCACCGCTGCTGGGCGAGCATACCGAGGGCGTGCTGAGCGACCTGCTGGGGATGTCCGCGGACGAGATCGCCGGGCTGCGTGAGCAGGGCATCGTGTGATGGAGATGCGCCGCGGCGCGGTCCGCTACCTCCTGGCCGGACGCTTCTACAGCATGGCCTGGGTGGAATGGGGCGACGTGGCGGCGCCGCCGGTGATCTGCCTGCACGGGCTGACGCGCAACGGGCGGGATTTCGACCCCCTGGCCCAGGCGCTCGCCGCCGATTTCCGGGTGATCTGCCCGGATCTGCCCGGCCGCGGCGCGTCAGACTGGCTGGCCGACCCCGCACTTTATATTCCGCCCAGCTATGTGGCGCCGCTCACCCATCTGCTGGCCACGCTGCCAGCCCCGGTCGGCTGGGTCGGCACCTCGCTCGGCGGCATCGTCGGCATGCTGGTGGCGGCCTGCGCGGGGCAGCCGATCGGGCGGCTGGTGCTGAACGATATCGGGTCGTTCATCCCGCAGGCGGCGCTGGGCCGGATCCGCGACTACATGGGCAAGACCATCGACTTTCCGGATCTGGCGGCGCTGACGCATCATCTGCGGGTCATCCACTATCCGTTCGGCGATCTCTCGGCCGCGCAGTGGCATCACCTCGCCACACATTCGGCCCGCCCGTTGCCCGGTGGACGGCTGGGGTTTCACTACGATCCCGCCATCGCCGCGCCGATCGTGGCCAGCGAGCCGGCGGATGCCGATCTGCGCGTGGTGTGGCAGCGCATCGCCGTGCCGCGGCTGGTCATCCGCGGGGAGAGCAGCGACATCCTGCCAGAGGCGGTGTTCGACGAGATGGCGCGCGACGGCGCGCAGACGCATGTGGTGCCGAATGCAGGGCATGCGCCGGCGCTGATGGATGCGCCGACCATCGCGGTGGTGCGGGGGTTTCTGCTGGGGTAGCGCGGGAGGCGATCAGCCGACCTCGGAAAACCGCGCCAGCCGCACCGCCGTGTGGCCGCGCGAGGGACGAAGGCTGGGCATGACGAGCAGGCAGTTGTCGTACTGCGTGCGGATTTCGGTCGCTCCGTCAAGCGCGATCAGCGTGTTGCGGCGGGGGATGACGTCACCGCCGCGGTAGCTCTGGACGAAGCCGAACTGCGATGTGGCGGCGACGACGGTGTGGGTGACGTCGGCGAAGCGGTGGCGCTCGGCCTCGGGGGGCGGGGCGGCGCCGACGCGGTGCAGCGCCGCGGTGACCGCGGCCGCGGTCACCCGCACGGTCTCGGGCTGCCAGTGCTGGCCGGCTTCGACGAGGTTGGCGGTCTGCGGCCGGTCAGGATCGGCGAAGGGGCCGTAGTCGATCATGCGGCGGCCGCTGGGGTGGCCGAGATCGGCCACGACCAGCGCCGGCTCCGGCAGGGTGGCGGCCATGGCGCGGCCTTTGGCGGTGACGCCGCAGAGGATCAGCGGGTCGGACGGCCACAGCATCGAGTGCAGGTCGAGCAGCACGTCCACCGTGTCGATCAGCGGGCGCATGGCGCGGGCGCGGTCGCGTTCCAGGCTGCGGCCCTGGCCGTCGAGCACGGCGCTGTCCCAGACGCGGTTGAGGTCCTCGTCGAGATAGCGGCTGGCGGTGGGGTGGGCGGGGTCGAAGCGGGCGAAGGCGGCCAGGTTGGCGAAGCCCAGGGTCAGCGTGCCGCTCGTGGGGCGCACGCCCTGGCGCAGCAGCCGGTCGAGCACGATGGCGCCGGCGATCTCGTTGCCATGGGTGAGCGCCACCACCGCGACATGCGGGCCGGGGGCGGTGGCGCGCAGGCTGGTGAAGCCGGGAATGCCGGTGTTGCCTTGGATCCAGGGGGTGATATCCGGCGGCGTGAGCCGGACGTCGAATTCCGGCACCCCGCCGGCGGCTCCGCCGGCCTCGGGCGCCGGGGTCATGCGGCCAGCCGGTCGGCGAGCCTGCGGATGAAGCTGTCACAGGCGTCGAGCTGGCTTTGCGCGATCCATTCATCCGGCTGGTGCGCCTGCTGGATGGCGCCGGGGCCGCAGACGATGGAGGGAATCCCGGCCGCCTCGTAGATGCCGCCTTCGGTGCCGTAGCTGACCTTGCCGGTGCTGTTGAAGCCGGTGAGCTGCTTGACCAGGCTGGCGAGATCATGGGCTTCGGGCAGGCCCATGCCGGGGATGTCGCCGATGATCTCGAAGGTGAAGCCGGTGCTGGGATCGACCGCGTGCATGGCCGGCTCGATGCTGCGGGCCACGTGGTCGCGCAGGCGGGCGGCGAGGGCGTGCGGGTCCTGCCCGGGGATGGCGCGCCATTCCATGACGAACTCGCAGCGTTCGGGGATGATGTTGAGGATGGTGCCGCCCTGGATGGTGCCGACATGGGTGGTGGTGTGGGGCGGGTCGAAGCCCTGCTCGAACGGGCCTTCGGCCGCGAAGCGACGGGCCTCGGCGGACACGAACGAAATCGCTTCGGCGGCGGCCATCACCGCGTTGACGCCGCGGAACGGCTCGCTGGAATGGCCGGGCTTGCCGCGCACGCTGACCTTGAGGGCGAGGCGGCCCTTGTGGGCGAGGATCGGCTGCATCAGGCTCGGCTCGCCCACCACGCACAGGCTGGGGCGCAGGCCGCTCTCGTGCAGGTCGCTCACCAGGCGGCGGGCGCCGTCCATGGTGGTTTCCTCGTCGAAGGTGATGAACAGGTGCACCGGGCGGGCGAGGGGGCGGGCCTTGAGGTCCGGCACGGCGGCGAGACAGCTGGCGACGAAGCCCTTCATGTCCGTGGCGCCGCGGCCGTAGAGGCGGCCGCCATCCGGGTGCAGGGTGAAGGGGTCGCGCGTCCAGGCCTGGCCGTCGACGGGCACGGTGTCGACATGGCCGGACAGGGCGATGCCGCCGGCGGCAAGCGGGCCGATGATGGCGTGGAGGTTGGCCTTCTGGCCGTCCGCACTGGTGCTGATGCGGTAGGGCACGGCGTGGCTGTCCAGCCAGGCGCGGGCGAAATCGATCAGCTTCACATTGCTGTTGCGCGATGTGGTGTCGAAGGCGACGAGACGGGCGAGCATCTCGGTGGTGGTGAGCGAGGCGGGCGGGATCATGTTCATGACGGCACTTTATACAGGCCGCGCGGACCCGCAACCGCGGGCCGTCCGTGTTGCGCCCCTGGTATCAAGCCCACCGGTATCAAGCGGGATGAAGCCTTGCTAGGCTCGTGCCGGACCGGAGAGGGACGCTGATGACCTTGTGGCTGCTGCGCCGTGTGCTTCAGGCCGGCTTCGTCATGCTGGCGATGTCGGCCATCGTGTTCGTGGGCCTGCACATGGTGGGCAACCCGGTGGACATCCTGATCTCGCCCGAGGCGGATGCGGCGGAGCGGGCGCGGGCGATCGCGGCACTCGGCTTGGACAAGCCGCTGTGGCTGCAATACGCGTATTTCCTCAAAGGCGCCGTGCAGGGCGATCTCGGCCGCAGCTTCGTGTTCAACGAGCCGGCGCTGCAGCTGATCCTGACGCGCCTGCCGGCGACTCTGGAGCTGGCGGTGACGGCGGTGCTGCTGTCGGTGCTGATCGGCCTGCCACTTGGCCTGTTCGCCGGGCTGTATCCCAACAGTGCCGCGGGGCGGATGGTGATGGGCGGCAGCATCCTGGGGTTTTCGCTGCCGAGCTTCTGGGTGGGGCTGATGCTGATCATGGTGTTCGCGGTCTCGCTCGGCTGGCTGCCGAGCTCGGGGCGCGGCGCGACGGCAGGGTTTCTCGGCGTGCAGTGGTCGTTCCTGACGCTGGACGGGCTGCGCCATCTGCTGCTGCCGGCGGTCAATCTGTCGCTGTTCAACATCTCCCTGGTGCTGCGCCTGGCGCGGGCGGGGGTGCGGGAGACGATGCCGCTGGACTATATCCGCTTCGCTCGGGCGAAGGGATTGTCGCCGGTGCGGGTGGTGTTCGTGCATGTGCTGCGCAACATCCTCATCCCCGTCGTCACCGTCGTGGGGTTGGAGCTGGGCAGCACCATCGCCTTTTCCGTGGTGACGGAGAGCGTGTTCGCCTGGCCGGGCATGGGCAAGCTGATCATCGACAGCATCAACGTGCTCGATCGGCCGGTGATCGTGGCGTATCTGATGATCGTGGTGGCGATGTTCGTGACCATCAATCTGGTGGTGGACCTGCTGTACACCGTGCTCGATCCGCGCGTCCGCCTCGGAGGGCGCGCCTGATGGCGCGGGAAGAGACTCCGTTCCGGCGGATCGTCAGGGATTTCGGGGCCAACAAGGTGGCGGTGGCAGCGCTGGCGGTGATCGTGCTGATCGTGCTGCTGGCGGTGTTCGCCAGCCTGATCGCGCCGCAGAACCCCTATGACCTCGCCCAGCTCGACATCATGGACGGCCGGCTGCCGCCAGGATCGGCATCGGGCGACGGGAGCATGATTTTCTGGCTCGGCACCGACGACCAGGGGCGGGACATGCTGTCCGGCATTCTCTACGGGCTGCGGATTTCCCTCCTTGTCGGCGCCGGCTCGGCGCTGGTGGCGGGCATTGTGGGGACCTCGCTGGGGCTGGGGGCGGCGTATTTCGGCGGCCGGGTGGAGGCTGCGATCATGCGGCTGGTGGATCTGCAGCTGTCGTTCCCCGCTATTCTGGTGGCGCTGATGATCCTGGCCGGGCTCGGCAAGGGCGTGCTGAACGTGGTGCTGGCCCTGGTGATCGTGGAATGGGCCAGCTACGCCCGCACCGCGCGCGGGGCGGCGCTGGCGGAGCGGTCACGCGAATATATCGAGGCGGCGGAGTGCCTGGCGCTGCCGCGCTGGCGGGTGGTGTTTCGCCATCTGCTGCCGAACTGTCTGCCGCCGCTGATCGTCATCGGCACCATCCAGGTGGCGCGCGCCATCGCCCTCGAGGCCACTTTGAGCTTCCTGGGCCTCGGCGTGCCGATCACCGAGCCGTCGCTCGGCCTGCTGATCGCCAACGGCTATCAGTTCATGCTGTCCGGCAAATACTGGATCAGCTTCTATCCCGGGATCGCCTTGCTGATCACCATCATGGCC
Source organism: Rhodospirillales bacterium (assembly GCA_037445025.1). Classification (GTDB taxonomy): domain Bacteria; phylum Pseudomonadota; class Alphaproteobacteria; order Acetobacterales; family Acetobacteraceae; genus CAIQQQ01. The sequence goes on along the minus strand of JBBILI010000026.1, from coordinate 65,627 downwards.
ATCAACCTGGTGGGCGACCAGCTGCGTGACGTTCTCAATCCGAGGTTGCAGCGATGACGCTGGAGATCACCGATCTGCACACACATTTCGCCACCCGCGCCGGCACGCTGCGCGCGGTGGACGGGGTGAGCCTGTCCGTCGATCGCGGCGAGGTGCTGGGGCTGGTCGGCGAATCGGGGTCGGGCAAATCGGTGACCGGGTTTTCCGTCATCGGCCTGGTCGATCCGCCCGGGCGGATCGTCTCGGGCTCCATCAGGTTCCAGGGGCGTGAGCTGATCGGGCTGAAGGAGCCGGAGCTGCGCCAGCTGCGCGGCAACCGCATCGCCATGATCTTCCAGGACCCGATGATGACGCTGAACCCGGTGCTGTCGATCGAGACGCAGATGGTCGAGACGGTGCGGGCGCACGCCCCAGTGTCGCACGCGACCGCGCGGGAGCGGGCGCGCGACGCACTGGGGCAGGTGGGCATTCCAAGTCCGGAGGAGCGGCTTGCCGCCTATCCCCACCAGTTCTCCGGCGGCATGCGCCAGCGTGTGGCGATCGCCATCGCGCTGCTGCACAACCCCGACCTGATCATCGCCGACGAGCCGACGACGGCACTCGATGTCACCATCCAGGCGCAGATCCTGGCGGTGGTGCAGCGCCTGGCGCGCGATCGCGGCACGTCGCTGCTGTGGATCACCCATGATCTCAGCGTGGTAGCCGGCCTCGCCGACCGGGTGGCGGTGATGTATGCCGGGCGGATCGTGGAAGCGGGCGACGTGGACGATGTGCTGGATCATCCGATGCATCCCTACACCAAAGGTCTGATCGGCTCGGTGCCCAGCCGCAACCGCCGCGGCGCGCGGCTGGCGCAGATTCCGGGCATGACGCCCTCGCCGCTCGACCGTCCGCAGGGCTGCGCGTTTCGCACCCGCTGTGCCTCGTCCGACGCCGCCTGCGCCCAGGAGCCGCCGCTCACCGAGCCGCAACGCGGTCGCGGACTGCGCTGCTTTCATCCGGCGGAGGCGGTGGCATGAGCGGCGCGCTGATTGAACTGAAATCCGTCTCCAAGCGGTTCGGCACGCCGTCCGGCCGGCTGTCACGGCTGTTCGGGCAGGCGCCGGCGCCATTGGTGCATGCGGTGGACGCGGTCGATCTCGCCATCAAGCCCGGCGAGGTCGTGGGGCTGGTCGGCGAATCCGGCTGCGGCAAATCCACGCTGGGCCGCCTCGTCGCCGGCATCCATCCGCCTTCGGACGGGACGGTGCTGTGGCGTGGGCAGGATCGGGCGGGGTTCGATGCGCCTGCGCTGAAGGCGGCGCGCCTCGGCGTGCAGATGATCTTTCAGGACCCGCAATCGAGCCTCAATCCGCGGCTGCGCGTGGCTGAGATCATCGGCGAGGCGCCGCGGGTGCACGGGCTGATCGGGCCGGAGGGCGAGGACGCCTATGTCGATGCGCAGATGCGTCGTGCGGGGCTGGATCCGTCGCTGAAACGCCGCTTTCCCCACCAGTTCAGCGGCGGGCAGCGCCAGCGCATCGGCATTGCGCGTGCCTTGGCGGTGCAGCCGGAGATGCTGGTGTGCGACGAATCGGTGGCAGCGCTTGACGTTTCGATCCAGGCGCAGATCATCAACCTGTTCCTCGATCTGCGCGCCGAGCTGAACCTGACCTGCCTGTTCATCAGCCATGATCTCGGCGTGGTCGAACACGTGTCAGACCGCGTCGCCATCATGTATCTCGGCCGCATCGTCGAGCAGGCGCCGGCGGAGATGGTGTTCAGCCGGCCCAACCATCCCTACACCCAGGCGCTGCTGGCCGAGGTGCCGCGGCTGGAAAACCGCAGCACACGTTTTGGCGCCATCCAGGGCGAGCTGCCGAGCCCGCTGCACCCGCCAACCGGCTGCCATTTCCATCCGCGCTGCCCGCATGCCATGCCGCGCTGCAGGACCGACAAGCCCGTGTTGCGGGAGATTGCCCCGGGCCAGCACAGCGCGTGTCATCTCAATGAGATGGCCTGACGCCATGCAGCAAGTCAGCAAGGTCTTCTTTTCTGAAGAAAAGAAGCAAAAGACTTTTCGTTCGGCTGGCGCCCTCCTCCGGAGAGGGGTCCGCTCAAGGAATGAAAGTTTTTTGGTTCTTTTTTTCAAAAAAGAACCGCTCGGCTTCCCTCTACTATGAACCTCGCCCACCACGCCTGGCGCGCGCTCCCGGCAGGGCCGCGGCGGCTGGCACTCGCTAAGGCGACCTCCTGGCTGGCCCCCAGGCCCGACCGTGTACCGCCGCCCTGTGTCGGCGGGGTGGCGGTCGCCGGCGAGATCGGGCGCGCCTCCGGGCTGGGGGAATCGGCGCGCCTGATGATCGCCGCCCTGCAGGGCATGGGGGTGCCGGCGGTGCCGATCGATCTCGGCGATACGCTCGGCGGCCCGCGCGGCGCCGTCGCCGTGCCGCCGGACGGGATGCCGCTGGTGCTGCACGCCAACAGCCCGCTGCTGCCGCTCACCCTGCTGCGCGCACCGCGGGGCCTGGCGAGGCATCGGCGTGTCATCGGCTACTGGTCCTGGGAGCTGCCGACCCTGCCGCCCGCCTGGCGCGCGGGGCTGGGGTTCGTGCACGAGATCTGGGTGCTGTCGCGCTTCACCGCCGACGCCATCGCCACCTTGCGCCCCAGCGTTCCGCTGCGGGTGGTGCCGCCGCCGGTGGCGCTGGCGCCGCCGCGCCCGTCAGCGCTGACACGGGCAGATTTCGGCCTGCCGGAGCATGCGGTGATCACGCTGGTGTCGTTCAGCCTCGCCTCCAGCTTCTCGCGCAAGAACCCGCTGGCCGCCATCGCCGCCCATCGCGCGGCGTTCGGCGATCGGGCCGACCGGGTGCTGCTGCTGAAGGTGGGCCATGCCGACGGTCACCCTGGGGATCTCGCCCTGCTGCGCGTGGCGGCCGGGGGGCTGGGCAACATCCGCTTCGAAACCCGCATGTTCGCAGATGCCGATCGCCACGCGCTGACCGCCTGCGCGGATATTGTGCTGTCCCTGCATCGCAGCGAAGGCCTGGGCCTGGTGCCGGCGGAGGCGATGCTGCTGGGCATTCCGGTCATCGCCACCAGGTGGTCGGCCACCACCGAATTCATGGACGCCACGAGTGCCAGGCTGGTGGCGTATCGGCTGATCCCGGCGGTGGACCCGCGCGGGGTGTTCGAGGCGCCGGGGGCGGTGTGGGCGGAGGCGGACTTGGAGAGCGCTGCCGCCCATCTGCGCGAACTGGCCGGGGATCCGGCGCTGCGCCGCAGCCTGGGCGAAGCCGGCCGGGCGATGGCCACGGCGCGGCTGGGCGATGACGGGCTGCGTGCGGCGGTGGCGGCGCTGAACCTGTCGTGACGCAGGTTCTGGTGTGGCAATGGGGGCGTCGCGGGGCGGGGCCGCGCTTCGCGGTCGAGCTTGCGGCAGCGCTCAACCGGTGTGACGGCGTTTCGGCGGCGCTGTCGCTGTCGCGTCAGTCCGAGCAGATGCGCCGCGTTCCGCCGCCTTTGGTCGATCTGCCGATCTCGACCTATGACAGCCTACCCGGTTTCCTGCGCCGCGTGCTGACCGCGCCGGCAGCCCTGCCGGGGCTGGTGGCCGGCGTGCGGGCCCTGCGGCCGGATGTGGCGATCTGCGCCATGCCCGGCCCGCTCGACCTGCTGATGGCCGCCGCCCTGCGCCTTGCCGGGGTGAGGTTCTGGGTGATCCTGCACGACGCCGAGGCGCATCCCGGCGACGGGTCTTGGGTGCAGATGCGCCTGCAGGCCTGGCTCGCCGCCTGCGCCACCGGCTGGATCGCGTTGTCAGAACATGTCGCCGCCGGGTTGCGGGCGCAGGGGCGGCTCGGCAGCCGCCGTCTGGTGGTAGCCGCGCATCCGCCGTTCGCGTTCGGCCCGCAGCCGGCCCCGCCGCGCAGCCATGGCGGGGCGCTGCGGCTGCTGTTCTTCGGCCGGCTGCTTCCCTACAAGGGGCTGGACCTGTTCGCCGCAGCGCTGCGCCTGCTGGGGCCGCGGGACGATCTCGAAGTGCGTGTCGCCGGGTTCGGGCCGGAGAGTGCCGAGCTCGCGGCGTTGCGCGCGCTGCATCAGGTCACCGTCGACAATCGCTGGATTCCGGAGGACGAGCTCGGCGCCTGCCTCGCCTGGGCGGACGCGCTGGTGCTGTCGCATCGCGAGGCCAGCCAGAGCGGCGTGGCGGCGGCGGCGATCGCGGCACGGCGCTTCGTGGTGGCGACCGCGGTGGGCGGGCTGGTGGAGCAGCTGCGCGCGGAGCCGCTGGCCCGGCTGTGCGCCCCCGATCCAGCGGCGCTGGCGCATGCCATCGCAGGCCTGATCAGCGATCCGCCAAACGGAGCCCCCCCGGTCGAAAACGATCCCTGGGCCGCCATGGCGCGCAAACTGATGGCAGATCTCTCGTAGGGCGGATGCAATCCGCCACCTCTGCCGCAAGAGTGGCGTATGGCATCCGCGTCGTTGCGCGAACACGGTGGATTGCATCCGCGTTGTTGCGCGAAGACGGCGGATTGCATCCGTCCTATGCGGGTTTGCGCACCGGGGCGGCGTCGATGGACGCGGCAATCGCCGACCACAGCTTCTTCCGGTTGAGCGCCGCATCCAACGGCAAAGCACGCTGCGGCAGCTTGTCCGGGCGGGCGAACTTGTCGTTCAGCCAGGTGCCGCGATCGGTGAGGCCCCAGCTCAGCACGCCCAGCACGGCCGGGTTCGGCAGCACCGCATCGAGCCAGGCGCGGGCATGCGCCGCCACGGTGTCGTCACGCGAGGGGATGTCGGCGGGCAGGCGCTGGTCGCGCACGTCAAGCTCGGTGACGATCACCTTGAGCCCCATGCCGGCGATGTCGGCCACGAACTTGGCCAGCACCTTCTGGTCCAGCGTCACCTCGCCGGCGTCCAGATGCGCCTGCAGGCCCACCGCCTGCACCGGCACGCGGCGATGCAGCATATCCGCCAGCAGATCGAGCAGGGCGCCGCGTTTGCGGTCCTGCCAGGCCAGCGCGTAGTCGGTCCCGTAATCGTTGATCACTCGCAAGGCGGAGGGATCGGCCTCGGCGGTGGTGTGGTAGGCGATGTCGAGCATGCGCGGGCCGAGCGCCTGCTGCCACAGTGTCTTGCGCAGTTTGAGCGTCTGCTTGTCGTCGGGGTCGATGACTTCGTTGACCACGTCCCAATGGATCAGCCGGCCCTTGTAGTGACCGACGACGCCTTTGATATGCTCGGTCAGCAGCTTCTCGGCGTTGGCGGTGGTCAGGGTCTTTTCCAGCCAGTCGGGATTGCCTTCGTGCCACAGCAGCGTGTGGCCGCGCACGCGCAGGCCGGATTTGGCTGCAAACGCCATCACCGCGTCGGCGCGGGCGTAATCGAAGGTCTTGGCGTCCGGCCGCAGATCGCCCCATTTGAACTGGGCCTCGCCGACCAGCACGCCGCATTCGGCGCGCAGGCGGGCGAGCACCGCGGGGTCGTTGGCGAGCGTGTCGTCGTTGACGGCGGAGCCGTAGAACAGGCCGCGGGCGTGCGCCCTGGCGTTGAGGCCGGGCTGCGGGGCGGCGTCGGCGGCGGCCAGCGCGAGGGAGGCGCCGGCGATGAAGCTGCGGCGGGACAGTTGGAGCATCACGCGGTCCTTGGTCAGAGACGCGTATCAGATCCACCGATCGGGGGAGGGAAGGCAAGAGGTTCTTTTTTGAAAAAAGAACCAAAAAACTTTTACTAATGAGACACACCCTTCCGGAGAAAGGTTCGCTAAACGAATAAAAGACTTTTGCTTCTTTTCTTCAGAAAAGAAGGCCTTGCTTAAGCTGCCTTCTGCTGCACCGGCGCGCCGGGCGGCACCATGACCGGCACCTTCGCGCGGATCAGCTTCTCAATCCCACGCAGGAACGCCCGCTCCTCGCCATCACACAACGAAATGGCCACCCCGGTGGCGCCGGCGCGCGCGGTGCGGCCGATGCGATGGACGTAGCTCTCCGGCACGTTCGGCAGATCGTAGTTGATCACATGCGTCACACCATCGACATCGATGCCGCGGGCGGCGATGTCGGTGGCGATCAGCACGCGGCACTTGCCGGAGCGGAAATCGGCCAGCGCCCGTTCGCGCTGCCCCTGGCTCTTGTTGCCATGGATGGCGGCGGCGGCGAGGCCGCTTTCCTCCAGATACTTCACCACACGGTCGGCCCCGTGCTTGGTGCGGGTGAACACCAGGGTGCGGCCCTTGGCGGGGCCCATCAGCAGATCGAACAGCACGGCGCGCTTGCGCGATGTCTCCAGCATGATGACGTGCTGATCGACGCGCTCGGCGGTGGTGGCGACGGGGGTCACAGCCACCTGGGCGGGGTTCTTCAGCATGGCGCCGGCGAGGCCGCCGATCTCGCTCGGCATGGTCGCCGAGAAGAACAGGGTCTGCCGCTGGGCGGGGATATGCGAGACGATCTTGCGGATCGGCACGATGAAGCCGAGGTCGAGCATATGGTCGGCCTCGTCGAGCACCAGGATCTCCACACCGCCGAGCACCACGGTGCGGTCCTGCATATGGTCGATCAGGCGGCCGGGGGTGGCGACCAGCACGTCCACACCCATCGCCATGGCGCGGGCCTGGCGGCCCTTGGGCACGCCGCCGAACATGACGGTGACCTTGAGGTTCATGAACTTGCCGTAGCTCTTGAAGCTCTCGGCGATCTGGCTGGCGAGCTCACGGGTGGGCGAGAGCACCAGCACGCGGCAGCCGCCGGGGCCAACACGCTTGGGGGAGGCTGCCAGGCGCTGCAGGATGGGCAGGGCGAAGGCCGCGGTCTTGCCGGTGCCGGTCTGGGCGATGCCCTGCACGTCACGGCCCTGCAGGGCGAAGGGGATGGCCTGCAGCTGGATTGGGGTGGGGGTGGTGTAGCCCTCGGCGGCCAGCGCCTTGAGCAGCGGCGGGGCGAGCCCGAGTTCTTCGAACGTCATATGATAAGCCTCTGTGGTCGACCCGGTTTCGCCATCGCGAACACGGATCGGCTGTGGTCTGCAGGACCACGGACCGGCGCAAATTGCTGAGTGAAAAGGGCTACCTGGAGCGTTGTCGAGCAGGGATGAAATATCCCTGTCGGGCAGCGCACAAAACAACATCAAGGGGCGCCTGCATCCAATACGATTGCGGTGCAGCAAAGTCAAGAAATAAGACAGGGTCACTGACCGTATGGCGGGGCAGGGGCGGCGAGGGAGGCGGTCCGGGCGAAAATCCGGGCTGGCCAAAGGGGTGGCGGAATGGGCATCGTTCGGTCAGGCCCGGGCGCCAGGGGTGGCGCCTGACCGGAACGATGGAGGCGGCGCATGAGCAGGAAAATCGACATTGCAGCCCTGCCCCCGGTTGTCGGGACCATGTATCCGGCGCCGTTCGACGCGCCCTGCCTGTCGCGCGAACGGACCCGGCTGGGCGATGCCGCGGGGTTGACGCAGTTCGGCGTCAATCTGCTGCGCCTGCCGCCGGGCGCCTGGTCGAGCCAGCGGCACTGGCAAACTGAATCAGATGAATTCGTCTACGTGCTCAGCGGCGAGGTGACGTTGCAGACCGATGCCGGACCTGAGATTCTACGCGCCGGTGATGCCGCGGGATTCAAGGCCGGCGACCCCGATGGGCATTGTTTGCAGAACCTGTCCGACACGGACGCCCTGGTGCTCGAGATCGGGACACGGACCCCCGGCGATGCCGCGCATTATTCCGACATAGACATGTTCGCGCCGCCGCAGGGCCAACCGTCCGCCTACACACGCCGCGACGGAACACCCTACACGGACGTCGCGCGAAAACGCAGCTGATGGGGGCCCCATGCGTCGAAGACAGGTGTTGGCCGGCGCCCTGTCCCTGCCGCTGCTGACGGCATCCGCCCCGGATGAGGCAGTGGCTGCGCTGTTGAGCCATCGGATCACCGCCGCCCACGACAGCCTGGGCTATGTCGCCGCCGTCATCGACGCTGCGGGCACGCGCATCATCCCGGTCGGGCGGTCCGGCAACGACCGCGCGCTCGATGGCGACAGCGTGTTCGAGATCGGCTCGGTCACCAAGGTGTTCACGGCTCTGCTGCTGGCCGACATGGTGCTGTCCGGCGAGGTGGCGTTCGCCGATCCGGTGGCGAAATACCTGCCGCCCGAAGGCCGCCCGCAGGATTTCGACGGCAAGCCGATGACGTTGCTGGATCTCGCGACCTACACCTCCGGCCTGCCGCGGCTGCCCGGCAACATGGCGCCGAAAGACCCGGCCAACCCCTTTGCCGACTACACCGTGGCCCAGCTCTACCAGGCGGTCTCCGGTTTCACGCCGCGGTTCTATCCAGGCTCGCATTATGAATACACCAATTTCGGGTTCGGCCTGCTCGGCCATGTCCTGGCGCTGCGGGCGGACATGCCGTTCGAGGCGCTGGTCATCCAGCGGATCTGTCAGCCGCTCGGGCTGGAGGACACGCGCATCACCCTCTCGCCCGACCAGCTTGCCCGGCTCGTCCCCGGCCACGACGAGGCAAGGGTTGTCGCCAACTGGGATATTCCAACCCTACCCGGCGCCGGCGCGTTGCGCGCGACGGCCAATGATCTGATCCGTTTCCTCGACGCCAGCCAGGGTCGGCGTGTCACCCCCCTGGCCCCTGCCTTTCGCCTCCTGCTCGATGTCCGGCGGCAAACCGACACGGCCAACACCACCGTCGCCGCCGGCTGGTTTCTGACCAACGACCGCGCGGACGAGTTGGTCTGGAAGGATGGCGGCACCGGCGGATACTGCACCTTCATCGGCGCTTCCACGCGCACCGGACGCGCGGCGGTGCTGCTCTCCAACACCGACAGCTACCTGACCACGCCCGAGATCGGCATGCATCTCATCAACAAGGCCTTTCCGCTGCCGGGGCTGCGGCAGTTCCTGCCCCTGGACCAGGCGAAGCTCGACCGCCTGGCCGGGCGCTATGCGATTGCGCCGGGCTTCGTCCTCACCGTCACGCCGCGGGACGGGCACCTGATGGTCCAGGCCACCGGCCAGACCGAATACGAGGTGTTTCCGCTCTCCGAACTGCGCTTTGCCTACCGTGTGGTGGAAGCGGAACTCAGCTTCACACTGGGTGCGGACGGGTTGGCCGCCGCAGCGGTGCTCCATCAGAACAGCCGCAACCTGCGGGGCCCCAGGCTGCCATGAGGGGCAGGGCCATGGGGGACTGCATTGCCGAAACGCCGATCCCGGCGTTAGCTGCGGGAAAACACCGGGAGACCCCATGTCAGACCTCGTCCGTCTTGAAGCCCGTGGCGATATCGGCGTCATCATCGTCGAGCATCCGCCGGTCAACGCGCTCTCCGTCGCGGTCCGTGGCGGGCTGATCGAAGCCATCCACGCACTGGCCGCCGATCCGGCGCTGCGCGCGGGGGTGCTGAGCTGTGCCGGGCGCACCTTCATCGCGGGCGCTGATATCCGCGAGTTCGACAATCCGCCGCCAGGCCATTCCACGCATGACGTGTGCACGGCCCTGGACCAGAGCCCCAAGCCGATCGTGGCGGCGCTGTTCGGCACCACCTTGGGCGGCGGGCTGGAGGTGGCGCTGTCCTGCCACGCCCGTGTGATTGCGCCGGAGGGAGCGGTGGGCCTGCCCGAGGTGCGCATCGGCCTGCTGCCCGGCGCCGGCGGCACCCAGCGGCTGCCGCGGGTGGCCGGCGCCATGGCGGCGCTGGAGATGATCACCTCCGGCCGCCACGTGCCGGCGGCGGAGGCCTTGCAGCTCGGCATCGTCGATGAGATCGCGACCGATCTGATGACCACTTCCATGGAGCGGGCACGGACCCTGGCCGAGACCGGCGAGATGCCGCGCATCCGTGACCGCGCGGTGCCGGAGGTCGATCGTGCGGCGTTCGATGCGGCCGTCGCCGCCGTGGCCAAGCGGGCACGGGGGGCTGTCGCGCCCGGGGAGGCCGCGCGCTGCGTGGAGATGGCGCTCGATGTGCCGTTCGACGATGCGCTGCAGCTGGAGATGCAGGCGTTCCGCGCCCTGCGCACGGGCCCGCAATCCAAGGCGCTGCGCCACATCTTCAATGCCGACCGCGCAGCGGCGAAAGGGCCGGATGCGCAGCCGTGGCCGGTGAAGCACACCGGCGTGGTGGGCGGCGGCACGATGGGCTCGGGCATTGCCATTGCGCTCGCGGACTCGGGGCTGGACGTCACCTTGGTGGAAGTGACCGACGACGCGGTGGCGGCGGCAGAGAAGCGCATTCGCAGCGTCTATGACCGGCAGGCCAGGTCCGGCCGACTCTCGTCCGCCGAGCATGCGGCGCGCCTGGCACGCATCCGGTTTGCGACCGACGTCGCCGCCTTCGCCGATGCCGATTTGGTGATCGAGGCGATCATCGAGAACATGGAGGCCAAGCAGTCAGTGTTCCGCAGGCTTTCCGGCGTGACAAGGCGCGATGCGATCCTGGCCTCCAACACGTCCTATCTCGACATCGACCGGCTCGCCGACGTGGTGGACAATCCCGAGCGGGTGCTGGGCCTGCATTTCTTCAGCCCGGCGCACGTGATGAAGCTGCTGGAGATCGTGCGTGCCGGGCGCACCGCGCCGCAGGTGCTGGCGACGGCGCTGGCCATCGCCAGGCGCATCAGGAAGCAGCCGGTGATCTCCGGCATCTGCGACGGGTTCATCGGCAACCGCATCTTTGCCACGTGGCGCAAGCAGTGCGATTTCGCGCTGGAGGATGGCGCCCTGCCGCATGAGGTGGATGCGGCGCTGGAAGCCTTCGGCATGGCGATGGGTCCCTATGCGGTGGCCGACCTCGCGGGCCTGGACATCGGTTTCGCCACCCGCAAGCGCCAGGCCGCGACGCGCGATCCGGCGGCACGCTACGTGCCCATCGCCGACTGGATCTGCGAACGTGGCCACTTCGGCCAGAAGACCGGACGCGGCTACTACATCCACGAGAACGGCAAACGGGTGATCGACCCGGAGGTCACGGCGCTGGTGGAGCGCGCCTCGGCCGCGCGCGGTATTCTGCGCCAGTCGGTGCCGGCAGAGCTGATCCAGACCCGCGTGCTGGCGGCGATGGCCAACGAGGGGGCGAAGATCCTGGCCGAGGGCATCGCCGCCCGCCCGTCGGACATCGATGTGGTGCTGGTGCATGGGTACGGCTTTCCGGCGTGGCGTGGCGGGCCGATGCATGCGGCGGATGCGGCGGGTCTGCCCGCCATTCTCGAAGCGATCCGCGCCATGCATGCCGAGAGCGGTCCCGGCTGGGAGCCGGCGAAGCTGCTCGAGGAGCTGGTGGCCGCAGGCAAGGATTTCGCCTCGTTGAACCGCTGAGCCGGTTGTGCGAGACGCCGCGCGGCGCCACGCTGCGGCGCAGCAACCACAGACTGAACGTAGCGATGGCCATCACCCTTCCAGCAATACATGTCCGACGCGCCCGCGCCCTGTCGACGCGCTGGCAGAAGCGCGCGCTGTTTCTGATCGGCGGGCTGATCGTGGGCGGCTGCGCGGTGGGCTTCGCGCTGCTGGCCGACCTCGCGCAGGACGGGTTTCGCTGGCTTCTCGCGTTCTCGTCCTATGTGCCGCTGGCGGTGACGCCGCTGGGGCTCGCGGTGTCGGTGTATGCCGCGCGCCGCTGGTTTCCCAACAGCGGGGGCAGCGGCATTCCGCAGGCGATCGCCGCCCGCGCGCTCACCGACCAGGCGGCCCGGGGGCGGCTTGTGTCGCTGTGGGTGGCCGCCGGCAAGATCATGCTGACATTGCTGGGTTTGCTGTGCGGTGCCGCCATCGGCCGGGAGGGGCCGACGGTGCAGGTCGGTGCTTCGGTGATGTTCGCGCTCGGCCGACTGTCACCGCTGCGCCAGCCCGGGCTGATCCTGGCCGGGGCGGCCGCCGGCGTGGCGGCGGCATTCAACACGCCGCTGGCCGGCATCGTGTTCGCGGTGGAGGAGATGAGCCGCTCCTTCGAATCGCGTACCAGCGGGCTTATCATCAGCACGGTGATCGCCGGTGGGCTGGTCTCGTTGGCGATCCTGGGAAACTACGCCTATTTTGGTACCACGGTGATCGCGCTGCATGGCGTGCAGTCCTGGGTGGCGGTGGGCCTGTGCGGTGTGGTGGGCGGACTGCTCGGGGGCGGCTTCAGCTGGCTGGTCGTGGCCGTGGCCGGACGGCCGGGTGCGCCGTGGGCCGCGATCAGGCGCCGGCCGGTGGTTTCCGCCGCCGTGTGCGGTCTCGGTGTCGCGGTATGCGGTCTGCTCTCGCATGATTCGATCTATGGCACCGGCTACGCCCAGGTGGAGGCGATGCTGAGCGGCCAGACCCCGCCGCCGCTGAGCTTCGGCCTGCTGAAGTTGCTCGCCAGCCTGTTCAGTGCCGCGAGCGGCGCGCCCGGTGGCATCTTCTCGCCCTCGCTCGCCGTCGGTGCGGGGATCGGCCAGGATCTCGGCGTATTGCTGACGCAGGTGCCACTTGGCACCATGGCACTGCTCGGCATGGTCGGGTATTTCTCAGGCGTGGTGCAGGCACCGATCACAGCTTTCGTCATCGTGACGGAAATGAGCCATGGCGAGGCGGTGGTGGTGCCGCTGATGATCGCCTCACTGATCGGCTTCGCCGTGTCACGGCTGATCTGCCGCGAGGGCATCTACCACGCGCTGGCCCATAATTTTGTGCGTGCCGCGCAAAAATGAACCGGACCGACGGCTGGACCATCACACCGATCATCGCTGCCATGGTGGCGATCCTGGCCGGCTATTCCGGCTCGATCGTCATCGTGTTCCAGGCGGCGGCGGCCGCGCATCTGTCGCCGGCGCAGCTGTCCTCCTGGATCTGGGCGATCTCGCTGGGCTGCGGCGTCTCGGGCATCACGCTGAGCCTGAGCACCCGCATGCCCGTTTCGATCGCCTGGTCGACGCCTGGGGCGGCGCTGCTGGTCGTCTCGCTGCCGAGTGTGGCCTATCCCGACGCCATCGGCGCCTTCATCCTCTCGCAGGCCGCCATCGTGCTGCTGGCGCTGAGCGGGATGTTCGAGCGGGTGATGCGCCTGGTGCCGGCCGGCGTCGCCTCGGGCATGCTGGCCGGCATCCTGTTCCGCTTCGGCGCGGAGACCTTCCTCTCGCTCGGCCAGGCGCCGCTGCTGGTGGGGGTGATGATCCTGGTCTACCTGCTCGCCCGCCGCCTGGTGCCGCGCTTTGCCATCAGCTGGGTGCTGCTGGTCGGCGTGGCCCTGTCCTTCGCGCGAGGCCAGACGGATTTCTCCGGCCTGCATCTGGCCCTTGCCATGCCGGTGCTGACCTGGCCGCAATTCTCCCTGTTCGCGGCCATCAACATCGCCCTGCCGCTGACGCTGGTGGCGATCACCGGCCAGTACCTGCCCGGGCTCACCGTGCTGCGCACCGCCGGCTACGAACTGCCGGCCCGCCAGGCGGTGAGCCTGATCGGCGTCATCTCGCTGCTGCTGGCCCCGTTCGGCAGCCACGGCATCAACCTCGCCGCCATCACCGCGGCCCTGATCGCGGGACCCGAGGCGCAGGAGGATCCGCGCCAGCGCTGGCGGGCAGGGGTGGCGATGGGCGTGTTCTACCTGCTGATCGCCCTCTTCGGCGCCACGCTGGCCGCCCTGTTCGCAAGCCTGCCGAAGGAGCTGATCGCGGCCGTCGCCGGTCTCGCCTTCCTCGGCGCCATCCTCGGCGGCCTCACCACCGCGCTGTCCGCCCCGCGCGAGCGGGATGCCGCGCTGATCACCTTTCTCTGCTCCGCCTCCGGCATGAGCCTGTTCGGCCTCGGCGCCGCGTTCTGGAGCCTGGTGATCGGCCTCGCCGCCCAATTCGCCTTCACCGTGAGGAAACCAGCATGACCCGCGAGACCGTGATCTCCGCCGCCGCCGCCCATTTCGACAGCGGCGCCTTCCGCGACCGTCTTGCTGAACTGGTTGCCATTCCCAGCACCTCGCAGGACCCCGCCCACGCGGCCGACGTCGATCGCTACCTCGGCGCCGCCATCCAGCCATGGCTCGAACGCCTCGGCTTCACCGTCGAGATCCATCCCAACCCGGTGCCCGGATTCGGCCCGATCCTCACCGGCATCCGCATCGAGGACCCGGCGCTGCCCACCATCCTCACCTATGGCCATGGCGACACGGTGCGCGGCCTCGATGACCAGTGGGATGCCGGGCTGAGCCCCTGGACGCTCACCGAACAGAACGAACGCTGGTACGGCCGCGGCACCGCCGACAACAAGGGCCAGCACATGACGGTGCTGACCGCGCTGGAGCTGGTGCTGGCCGAACGCGGCAGTCTGGGCTTCAACATCAAGATGATCCTGGAGATGAGCGAGGAGCGTGGCTCGCCGGGGCTCAAGGCCTTCGTGGCCGCCAATACCGAACTGCTCGCCGCCGACGCGCTGATCGCCAGCGATGGCCCGCGCATGACGCCGACCACGCCGACCATCTTTTCCGGCACCCGCGGCTCGGTGCAGTTCGACCTGGTGCTGAAGGTGCGCCCCGGCGGCGTGCACAGCGGCAACTGGGGTGGCATGACCATCGACCCCGCCATCGTGCTGTCCCACGCCATCGCCTCGATCGCGGACCGGCACGGCAAGATCCTGGTGCGCGAATGGGTGCCGCAATCCGGCATTCCCAACTCGGTGCGCGCGGTGCTGGCCGGCTGCGAGATGCAGAGCGAGGAATCAGCCGAGGTGAATCCCGAATGGGGCGAGCCCGGTCTTTCGTCCGCCGAGAAGGTTTACGCCTGGGCCAGCTTCATCGTGCTGGCCATGATCTCCGGCCGGCCGGAGGCGCCGGTCAACGCCGTCGCACCGGACGCCCGGGCGCGCTGCCAGATCCGCTACACGGTGGACAGCGACCACGAGAATTTTCTTCCGGCCCTGCGCCGGCACCTCGATGCGCAGGGCTTCCCGGAGGTGCAGATCGAAAATTCGGGCGGCGGGATGGCCGCCAGCCGCACCGACCCGTCCAATCCCTGGATCACCCGCACCCGCGAAAGCATGCAGCATACCCTTGGCAAGCACGTGCAGATCGTGCCCAACGGCGGCGGCGGCCTGCCCGGCGACATCTTCGTCGACCACCTCGGCGTACCCCTGGTATGGATTCCCTTGAGCTACAACGGCTGCAAGCAGCACGGCCCGAATGAGCACTTCCTCATCCCCGCCGCCCGCGAAGGCCTCCTCGCCTACGCCGGATTGTGGTGGGACCTCGGCGAAGCCTAACGAATGAAAAGTTTTTGCTTCTTTTTTCAAAAAGAAGTTCTTTTTTGAAAAAAGAACCAAAAAACTTTCATTCGCCTGGGGGGCGTAACACCTTCATAGAGACGCCATGACACAGCATTTTGAGTGCCTCGTGGTGGGTGCCGGAATCGTCGGCCTCGCACACGCGCTGGCGGCGCAGCGCGCCGGCCTGCGCACCGCCGTGCTCGACCGCGATGCGCGGGCCGTCGGCGCCTCTCTGCGCAACTTTGGCCTCATCACCGTCACCGGCCAGCAGGAAGGCCTCGCCTGGCGCCGCGCGCTGCGCTCCCGCGACGTCTGGGGCGAACTCGCCGCCCCTGCGGGCATCGCGATTCACCACCGCGGCCTGTTCGTCTGCGCGCGCCGCCCGGAAGCACTCGCCGTGCTGGAGGATTTCGCGGCCTCGGCCATGGGCGCCGGCTGCCGCATCCTGCGCGGGACCGACCTCGAAGAGGCCGGCGAAGGGTTTCGCCCGGATCTCGCCGGCGCGCTCCACAGCCCGCACGAGCTGCGCGTGGAAAGCCGCTACGCCATCGCCCAGCTCACCGCCTGGCTCGCCGCCGAAGGTGTCACCTTCCTGCCCCGCACCGCAGCCCTGGCGGTCGAGACCGGCTGCATCGAAACCCCCGCCGGCAAGATCACCGCCGACCATATCGTCGTCTGCCCCGGAACCGACCTGACCTCGCTGTTCCCCGACGTGATGGCGCGCCGCGGCGTGACCCTGTGCAAGCTGCACATGCTGCGGGTGGCCGATCCCGGCTTCTCGCTGACCGGCGCCGTGATGAGCGATCTCGGCCTTGTGAGGTATCTCGGCTACGCCAACACCGCGTCGCTGCCCCGGCTGCGCGCCCGGCTGGAGGAAGAACAGGCGGACTGGCTGAAGGATGGCATCCACCTCATCGCCGTCCAGGGCGCCGACGGCTCGCTGGTGGTGGGCGACAGCCACCACACCGCCGACACGCCGGACCCGTTCCAGCCCCGCGCCGTTGATGACCGGATCCTCTCCGAGCTTTCGGCCACCCTGGCCATCGAGGTGCCGGATGTGGTGGAGCGCTGGGTGGGTGTCTATCCCTCCGGCCCCGATGTCGCGTTCATGGAAACGCCGATGGCCGGGGTGCGCCTGGTCATGGTTACGTCCGGCACAGGGGTCAGCACGGCGTTCGCGCTGGCGGAGGAGTCCATCGCGGATTTGCTGGGACTGGCGGTACCAGAACACGTCATTTGAAGGAAACGCTTCTTTTCTGAGGAAAAGGAAGCAAAAGACGTTCGTTCGTCGGGTCCGTATTGTCCGGATAGGCCCGCGAAGCGGACAAAGGTTTTTTGGTTCTTTTTCTCAAAAAAGAACCTCTTGCTTCCCTTTGCTTTTCCGGCGGGCGCCGATATGATCCCGTCATGGAAACGCTTCCCCCCCGCGCTCATCACGACATGGGCGGCATTAGCAAGTTCATGTGCGAGGCCGTCGACACTGACAGCCATGCGCTAACCGAATTCGACAGGACCGTCGATGCCATCCGCGGCATCCTCGGCGCCAAGCAGGTCATGTCGGTCGATGAACTGCGCCGCGGCATCGAGGCCATTCCGGAGGCGGAGTATCACCGGCTCAGCTACTACCAGCGCTGGATCCGCTCGATCACCGACAACCTGCTGCTGCGCGGCGTGATCACCGAGGCCGAGCTGCGTGCCGCCCTGGAGCAGGCGTGATGCTCGCCCCCGGGACAAAGGTGCGCGTGAAGCTGGACTGGCCGGAGCAGCGCGGCCCCTGCCACATCCGCACGCCGCATTATCTGCGCGGCCGCGAAGGCGTGGTGGAGCGCCATCTCGGCCGGTTCCGCAACCCCGAGGATCTCGCCTTCGCCCGCCCGGCCGCCGAGCTGAGCCTGTATCACGTGCGCTTCGACCAGCCTTCGCTGTGGGGCGAAGGCACGGGCGGCGATGCGGTGGTGGTGGAACTGTTCGAACCCTGGCTGGAGCACGTCTGATGGACACGTCCCTGCTGCAGACCGACAGCGACCGCCTGCTGGCCGCAGTGCGGCGCCTGCTCGCGGAGAAGGCGATCGCCACGCAGGAGGAGATCACGGCGCGGATCGCCAGCACCGATGCCGCGAGTCCCGCCCAGGGCGCACGCATGGTGGCGCGCGCCTGGACCGATCCGGATTATCGCGCCCTGATGCTGCAGGACGGCACCAAGGCCGCCGAGGCGATGGACATCCCCATGCGCGGCCTGCCGCCGCTGGGGGTGCTGGAGGACACGCCGGAGACTCATCACCTCGTCGTCTGCACCCTGTGCAGCTGCTATCCCCGCGCGGTGCTGGGTTATCCGCCGTTCTGGTTCAAATCCGCCGCCTATCGCGCCCGCGCGGTGCGCGATCCGCGGGGCCTGCTTGCGGAATGGGGCACGGTGCTGCCGGCGGCGGTGAAGCTGCGCGTGGTCGACAGCACGGCGGATTACCGGTGGATGGTGCTGCCGTTGCGCCCCGCCGGCACCGAGGGCTGGGATGCGGCGCGGCTGGCCGGCATCGTCCGCGAGGGCGACATGATCGGGGTGACCATCCCGTCCGCCTGAGGCAGGCCATGGCGGCATGAGCCGTGCCCGCTGGCTGGCGCTCGGGGCGTTCGTGTGTGTCGTGGTGGCCGCGGCCGGTCTGGCGTCCGGCTTTGTCTCGCTGGCGGCGCTGCAACAGCGTCTTGGCCTGCTGATCACCTGGCGCATGGCCCATCCCTGGGCGGCCGGGCTGGTGTTCCTGCTCTGCTATATCGTCGCGGCCAGTCTTTTGCTGCCGGTCAATGTCGTGCTGGCGCTGGCTGGCGGCGCTGTGTTCGGCCCCTGGCTCGGCACCGTTCTGGTCGGGCTTTCCGCCGCCACCGGCTCGACGCTGGCCATGCTGGCAAGCCGCTGGCTGCTGCGGGGCCTGGTGCGTCGCCGGTTCGGGCGCAGGTTTCACGAGGTGGAGGCGGGTCTGGCGCGCGAAGGCTGGATCTACCTGCTGTCGCTGCGGCTGATGCCGGCGGTGCCGTATACGCTGGTGAACCTGCTGTTCGGGCTGACCGGCTTTCCCCCCGGTCGGTTTCTGCTGGTCAGTCTGCTGGGCATGTCGCCAGCCACGATTCTGTATGTGCATGCCGGCACCGGGCTCGGGCAGCTGACCAGCCTGGGTGACGTGCTGTCCGGCCCGCTGGCTGGGTCGCTGGCGCTGCTGGCGGCCATGCCGCTGGTCGCCGGATGGATCTTTCGATATTGGAGGCGGCAGGCCAAGCATTAATAGAAAATTTTGAGAAAACAAAATTTCTCAAATTTAGCTTAACTTAAACTCCAATTAATTGAACTTTTTGCAGAACATTATATGTCCGTTGCTTGGAGAGATCGGTCAAAGGTAACCACAGGCAAGCCCTCGTGCTACCCAGACAAGGACCTAATCATTGGCCACCTCTTCCAAGACCAGCGCATCGGATTCGCTCTACGCTGTCAGCCTTGTCGATTCCAACGACTGGGGCAGCGGCTTCCAGGGCGATCTGAGCCTTTCGGCCACGGCCGCCACCACCGGTGACTGGACGCTGAGCTTCACGCTTGGTGAGGACATCACCCAGATCTGGGGTGCGACCATCGAAAGCCACATTGGCGATGTCTATACCCTGACCGGTGTCGCCTGGGACAGCACGCTAGGCACCACGGCGATCACGCCCGGCTTCATAGCCACCGGCAGCAATGACGCGCTGCCCGGCGGTTTCGTGCTCAACGGTGATACGCTTGCCGCCGGCAGCGCACCCACGCCGTCGCCCACATCCAGCCCGACGCCTTCGCCCACACCGGCACCGACCGCCGCGCCCACGCCTGCCCCCACGCCTTCTCCCACTGTGTCGCCCTCGCCGACACCGGCGCCCACCCTGTCGTCCAGCAACGTCACGGTGGACACCGGCGGCAGCCAGAGCTTCACGCCGGCCGGCAGCAGCTATCTGTTGCCATCCGGCTATTTCTCGACCAGCGGCAACCAGATCGTGGACGCCCAGGGTGTCGATGTGCGGATCAACGCGGTCAACTGGTTCGGTTTCGAATCGCCGTCCATGGTGCCGGGCGGACTGTGGGCCGAGAGCTACCAGACCATGATGAACCAGATGGTCAGCCTGGGCTTCAACGCCATCCGGCTGCCATTCTGTGACCAGATGTTCAACGCCGGCAGCCAGCCGCAGGGCATCAACTACAGCCTCAACCCCGATCTTGCCGGGCTCGATCCGCAGCAGGTGATGGACAAGATCGTGGCCTATGCCGGCCAGATCGGCATCAAGATCATCCTGGACGACCACCGCAACACCGCCGGCGACGGTTCCAGCGAGAACGGGCTCTGGTACGACAGCAACTACACCCAGCAGGCCTGGAGCAATGATTGGGTGTCGCTGGCCCAGCACTACGCCGGCAACAGCACCGTCATCGGTGCGGACCTGTTCAACGAGCCCCACAACAGCGCCACCTGGGGCGGCGGCGGGTCGACCGACTGGGCGCAGGCGGCCACCACCGCCGGCGATGCCATCCAGGCCGTCAACCCGAATCTGCTGGTCATTGTGGAAGGCGTGCAGAACGCCAATGGCGTTTCCACACCATGGGGCGAGAACCTCACCGGCGTGGCCACCGACCCGATCGTGCTGAGCGTTTCCAACAAGCTCGTCTATTCCGCGCACGACTATCCGTATTCCGTGACCGGCGAGAACTACTTCAACGCGTCCAACTATCCCGCAAATCTGGCTGCGATCTGGACGCAGGATTGGGGCTATATCGAGCAGCAGAACATCGCCCCGGTGTGGATCGGGGAGTTCGGATCGGCGCTGCAGACCACCAGCGACCAGACCTGGATGACCACACTGATCAACTATCTCAACAGCCCCGCCATGTCCGGCACCGCCACCGGCGCTAATGCGGGCGGGCAGGGCTACAGCTGGGGCTACTGGTCGTGGAACCCTAACTCCAGCGACACCGGCGGCATTCTGGAGGATGACTGGTCGACGGTGAACACCACCAAGATCGCCGCCATCACCCCGGCGTTCTGGAACCCCGGCGGCACCAGCGGGCCGACCGACGCGGTGTTCACGCTGACACTGAGTGCGGCGTCCAGCACCCCGGTCACCGTGCAGGTGCAGACGGTGGACGGTTCGGCGGTGGCAGGCGTGGATTACGTGGCGCTGTCGGAAACACTGACCATCGCTGCGGGGGCGACCTCAGCGGAGGTGGATGTCAAACTGCTCCACCCTGCCAATGAGTCGGCGAGTTCGTTGTTCTATCTGGATTTCACCGACCCGACCGGCGCCACGCTGGCATCGCTGAGCGCCAGTGCCACCATCGTATCGACCACCTCGACACCCGCCCCAACGCCCACGCCGGCGCCGACACCAGCTCCAACGCCCACGCCAGCTCCGACGCCGGCTCCAACGCCATCCCCCACACCGGCCCCGACACCCACCCCGGCGCCGGTCGGCACCACCACGCCGGTCGGCACCACCACGCCGGATGGCACAGCCACTGTCGCCGTCACCTCCGATTGGGGCAGCGGTCTTACCGCCAACGTCACCGTGGCGGCCGGCGGCACCGGACCGTTCAGCGCTTGGTCGGTCGAGCTCGACACCACGGCGCAGATCAGCAATCTCTGGAGCGGGGTCATCGCCTCACATGTCGGCAATGTCTATGTGGTGGACAACGCCCCATACAACGGCACGCTGGGCGCCGGCGCGTCTGCGGTGTTCGGGTTCCAGGCGAGCGAGGCGAGTGCTGGAACCAGCGTGCTCGCACATGTTTTGACGCTTGGGTAGTCATACCAACGGTCATGGTTTGGTGCGCCGCCGCCGGCCAACCCGGCGCGCGATACCAACGGCCTTGATCGATGGAAGAGTCATCGATCAAGGCCTTTGATATCAAATCGACGAAAGACTGCGCAGCCCCAGGCTGGTATCCACATCCTGCCGCCCGCCACGAAGCCGATGCGGCGGCAGATGCAACGTCACCCTGGTGCCGATCCGCTCGATCAGCTCCATGTCCAGCGTCCCGCCATGCGCCTGCACCAGCGTGCGCGCCAACGACAGACGCAGCCCGATGCCGCGGCTGACCTGGCGGGGCGGCGTCTCGTTCAGCGTGACCGCGTCCTCACCCGGCTGGCAGGCCCCCTCATCCTCCACAAGCACCGTGATCCCGTCCGCCCCGGTGGCCCAGTTGATCTCGATCCAGTCATTGTGCCCGGAATTGCGCACGGCCTCGCCCAGCACCCGGGTCAGCACCTGGCGCAGCGCCCGCGGATCCACGTAGACCTGCACATCTGTGGCCTGTCCCCGCGGCACCCGCCAATTGCGCCGCCCGGGGCTCATGGCGGTGGCGAGGGATGCAATCGACTCCGCCACCAGCCCACCCAGCGACACCACCTCACACGCCAGAGCCCGCCGCTCGGCGGTGGGCATCAGGTGGTGCTCCAGCTCATCGGCCAATCCGCCAAGCTGCGCTGCGGCGCCGCCGACATACGGCGCATGCGCGTGCCGCTCCGCCACCAGCTGGTCCGCATGCCCGCGCAACGTCAGCGACAGGCCCTGCAGCTCACGCGCGAAAAGCCGCAGGATCCGCGTGACATTCGCCTCCCCCTCATGGGCCCGCGCGCAGATGTCAAGACAGGCGCGATAGGCCCGCACCGTGGCATGGAGCCGCCAGCACAGGCCGGCGGCCGCCACCACGGACCCGAAGGTCAGCAGCCAGGGAAGCAGACCGGAAAATAAGGGATACGGTGCCATCGCACGGCAGAATGCCCGGCAATCCCGAATCCCACCTTAACGCTGCCGAGAAATCGGCATCATGCGCCGTCAGGCGGCGACAGAGACGGGCTCGGCGCGCCAGATCGGGTGGCTGGACGCGTCTTCACTGGCCAGGCGCCAGTTCGAGTCGTCGGCGAACAGCGCGCGGAGCAGCCGATTGTTCAGCGCGTGGCCGGTGCGGTGGGCCACGAACCGGCCGCACAGCTCGGCACCGGCCAGCGACAGGTCGCCCACGGCATCGAGCATCTTGTGGCGCACGAATTCGTCAGGCTGGCGCAGACCGCTCGGGTTCAACACCTGGTCGCCATCGACCACGATGGCATTGTCCAGGCTGCCGCCCAGCGCGAGCCCGGCGGCGCGCAGCGCTTCCACCTCCTGGGCCAGCGTGAACGTGCGGCTGCGAGCGAGCTCGGCGCGGAAGCTGTCGGGCGAAAGACGCAGGGTCAGGGCCTGCTGGCCGATCGCACGGACCGGAAAGTCGATGGAGAGCGCCATGTCGAACCCGAAGGCGGAGGGGCGCAGCTCGGCGAAGGCCAGGCCATTTTCCACCCGCACGGCGCGCAGCACCTCGATGCGGTTGACGCAGACGGCCTGTTCGATCAGGCCGGCACAGTCGAGCAGGAACACGAAATTGGCGGAGGACCCGTCCAGGATCGGCACCTCCGGTCCATCGATCTCGATCAACACATTGTGCACACCGCAGCCGGCCAGAGCTGCCAGGATATGCTCCACCGTGCCGACGCGCAGACCCGCCCGGGCGGGATGGCCGAGCACAGTGCAGAGCCTTGTGTCGACCACGTGGTCGTGGCGGGCCGGCAGATCGATCGGGCCGAGGCGAGGGTCAAGGTCGGTGCGGCGGAACAGGATGCCGGTGCCGGCAGGCATCGGACGCAACGCCATTTCGGTGCGGCGACCGCTGTGCAGACCAACGCCGACGCAGAAGATCGGCGTCTTGAGCGTGCGTTGCACGGTCGGAGCGGTGTGCAGTCCGAAGGCGTGTGGCAAACCATCCATCGCGTCGTCTTCCCCAATGTCGCCACCTGGGCCCCGGGGTTGTGCATGATCCGTGTGGCGGATCAATGGCTCTCCCAGATTGTCAGGCGACAGCGTGATCTGGTGGAAGCTCCGGCGCTCGCAACCACCCATGGAGCACGCTATGCGGGGTGGCCCGGCAAGGCCAGTCAATCATTATTTCCGACTATTTCTGTGCAAGTGACTGATACAGAAAGAAATATTGCGCCGCAGCGTGTTGCATTCCGTCACAAGGCATTGCAACGCAAAATGGGTGCAACGAAATCGTTGCACCCATCTCATGGAGCGAGACCGATCAGGACTGGCGGCGGAGGAACGCCGGGATCTCGATGCCGAGTTCCTCGCTGCCGGCCGGGCGTGTGGCGGCACGGCTGGTTTCGGCGCGGGCATGGGGCGGCTCGGCGTAGCTGGCCTCCTGCACCATGGGCTCCGGCGCGTGCGGGGCCTCGGCGGCGTGGCCGCGGATGGCGCCGGTGACGATGCCGAACAGGCTCTTGCGCGCCACCGGCGCAGGCTCGGCACGGGGGGGCTCGTTGAACAGGCCTTGGCGCGCGGTGGGCTGGCGAGGCTCGGCGACCCGCGGGGTCGCCGGACGCGCGGCCGGCTGTGGCCGCAGCGGCTGCTGCAGATGCGGCGGGATCTGGCGCGGCGGCAGCGGCGCGTCATCGATCTCGACGATCGGCTGGGCGGGCTCGGCGTAGCGTTGCTCCACCGGACGCTGCTGCGGGGCGGCGTGCTGGGGCGCTCGGCCCAGCGGCTGGGGGGCCGCCGGCTGGGGCACCGGGCGGCTGGCCGGCATCTGCGAGGCCGGAGTGCGGGCGACGGCCGGACGCACCTGCGGGGTGGGCTGCGTGTGCAGGGAAGCAGGCTGTGGCGCGTGATGCGGCGCCGGAGCCGCCAGCTGCACGGCCTGCTGGGCCACGGCCTGCTGAGCGACCGCGTGCTGCGCGACAGCCTGGGCCATCGGCATCACCGTGCCGCCGCCGACGGCCACCAGATGCGGACGCTCGGCCTGGCGGGAATAGGCTGACTCGATGCCGGTGGCAACCACCGAGACGCGGATACGCCCGTTGAGGCTTTCGTCGATCGCCGAGCCGAAGATGATGTTGGCGTCCTCGTCCACTTCCTCGCGGATGCGGTTGGCGGCCTGGTCGACCTCGAACAGGGTGAGGTCCTCGCCGCCGGTGATGTTGATCAGCAGGCCGCGCGCGCCGGACATCGAGGTGTCCTCCAGCAGCGGGTTGCTGATGGCGAGCTCGGCGGCGCGCAGCGCGCGGCCTTCGCCGTCGGCCTCGCCGGTGCCCATCATCGCCTTGCCCATCTCGGCCATGACGGTGCGGATGTCGGCGAAGTCGAGGTTGACCATGCCGGGCGCGACCATCAGGTCGGTCACGCCGCGCACGCCCATGTAGAGCACGTTGTCGGCCATCTTGAACGCTTCCTTGAAGCCGGTGCGTTCATTGGACAGGCGGAAGAGGTTCTGGTTCGGGATCACAATGAGCGTGTCCACCCATTGCTGCAGCTCCTCGATGCCCTGCTCGGCGGCACGCGCGCGGCGCGCCCCTTCGAAGGTGAACGGCTTGGTGACCACGCCCACGGTCAGGATGCCGCGTTCGCGCGCCATGCGCGCGATGACCGGAGCAGCCCCGGTGCCGGTGCCGCCGCCCATGCCGGCGGTAATGAACACCATGTGCGCACCGTCCAGATGGCGATAGACCTCGTCGGTCGCCTCTTCGGCGGCGGCGCGGCCGATCTCGGGCTTCGCACCGGCGCCGAGACCCTGTGTCAGATGCGGGCCAAGCTGGATGCGCCGATCCGCGCGCGCATTGAGCAGCGACTGCGCATCGGTGTTGGCCACCACGAAATCGACGCCCTGGAGATTGAGCGAGATCATCGTGTTGACGGCGTTGGTGCCACCGCCGCCGACACCGATGACGGTGATGCGCGGGGTGAAATCGGTGTGCATCTGCTGCGGAATGGTCAGGTTGAGTGTCACGGGCTTGCCCCCCAAAGATTGGTCAGTTCTACGACAGCGCCCCGATTCGTCGCGGGGTTCAGGCGAGCGGGTTAAAAAAAACTCAAGTCAGGTTCGTTCACGCAAGAAATTGACAATCCGGCGCAGCAGCCCGCCGGGTCGCTCCGAGTCGGGATCGACATCGACGATCGCGCGGCCCGCGCCGCCGACCCAGGCGAGCAGGCCGACGGCGGTGGCGAAGGCCGGGCCGGAGGCGCTGGGCGGCAGGCCGCGCAGGCTCATCGGCTTGGCGATGCGCACCTGGCGTTCCAGGATCGCCGCCGCCATCTCGCGCACGCCGGCCATCTGGCTGGCGCCGCCGGTCAGCACCACGCGGGTGCCGGCCGAGCTGCCGAAACTGTCGAGTCGCTCGCGCACCATTTCGAAGGTCTCTTCGAGCCGGGGGGTGATGATGCCCACCACGGCGGTGCGCGGCACCTTGGCAATTTGATGTTCGGCCTCGCCCACCAGCTTCACCGGCAGCATCTCGCGTTCGTCGTCAGGGATCGAGCGGGCGCTGCCGTACAGCGTCTTGAGCCGTTCGGCATGCGTCACCGGCGTGGACAGCAGGCGGGCGATGTCGTTGGTGACATGCACGCCGCCGATCGGGATCTGGCAGGTGTGCAGCAGCTGGCCTTCGGCGAACACCGCCATGCCCGTGGTGCCGCCGCCCATGTCCAGCACCGTGGCGCCGAGCTGCTTCTCATCCTCCACCAGGGTTGCGAGCCCTGCCGCCAGCGGGGCGGAGACGAGTTCGGCGATACCGAGATCGCAGCGCTGCAGGCAGGCGGTGAGCGTGCGCAGCGATGTCGACAGCGAATCGACCACGTGAAGCCGGGCGCCCAGCGTGTCGCAGAACAGGCCGCGCGGGTCGATGACCTCCGAGGTCTCGTCGGCGGCGAAGCTCAGCGGCAGGGCGTGGATGATGCTGCGGCCTTCCGAGGCCGCGCGGGCGCGGCCTTCCAGCACCACGCGTTTGACGTCGGCCTCCGTCACCGCGCGGCCGCCGATATGCCAGCGCACGTTGAACAGCCGGCTTTCCGGCTGGCCGCAGGAGAGATTGACGGTGACGGCGCGCAGCCGCGTGTCGGCCATCTCCTCGGCCGCCCCCACGGCGGCGCGGATCGCGCGTTCGGCCTGCTCGATATCGATGATGCCGCCGGCGCGCACGCCCTGGCCGCGCTGCCAGCCGAAACCGAGCACGCGCGGCGTGCCGTCGGACTCGATGCGCCCGATGATGCAGGCGATCTTGGTGGTGCCGATGTCGAGCACGCCGAACGCGCCGGACTGGCGCGGTGCGCCGCGCGGGCGCGGCGGCAGGTCGGGCGGCACGTCCAGCAAATCCGGCATGGGGCCGCGGTCGGAGCGCTTGGCGGAGCCGGGGGCGATGGCGTTCATGTGGCCTTCTTCGGCTGGACTGTGGCGGTCTTGCTCGGATCGGGGCGCTGGCCGCAGGGCGCGTCGGTGAGCGGGCGCAGGCGCAGCCGGTCGGGCAGGCGCATGTCGATCTCAGCGAGCGGGCGGTCGAGCAGCGCCTTGGTGGTCTGCAGCTCGGCGAGTTTCACCAGCGCCTGCTGTTCGGCCCCTTCCGGGAGCAGAACATCCGCACCGTTGGTCATGCACAGGTTCCAGCGCCGCTCGCCCACGCGGATTGCAGCGACCACGCGGGGCATCAGCTCCGGCTGGGCGGCCAGCAGGTCGATCAGCGGGGCCGCCGTCTCGGGCGCGCCGATGCCCACGATCAGCGGCAGCTTGTCGCGGAAGGCGCCGATCTGACTGTCGGTGACGATTTTGCCGGCGCGATCGACCAGCGCGAACTTGCCCTGGTTCTGCCACACCGCGAACGGCGCGCGTTCGGTGAGGGTGACGCGGATGGTGTCGGGCAGCTGGCGCTCGACGACGGCGCTGCGCACCCAGGTGAGCTGCTCCAGCCTTACCTTGGCGGCGGCTGCCGAGAACGCCAGGATCGGCTGGCCGGTGGTGGTGCCGAGAGCGGCGCGGATTTCGGCCTCCGGCGTCTTCTGCATGCCGTCGATGACGATGCTGCGGATGTCGAGCCCCAGGCCGCCGGTGGCACTGCCGAGCTGGCCGATATGTCCGAGCAGGTTGGCGGTGACGACCAGGCCGATCAGGCCGGTGACGGCGATGGAGCCGATCATGGTGGGGCGCAGCAGGCGGCGCTGGCGGCGCCACAGCAGCTTCCAGCGGCCCGGACGGTCGGGCAGCGGCGGGGGTGCTGCGCGTGGCTTCACCCGCGGCATGCGGCGTGCTCCACCATCCAGCGGCACAGGGCCGGGAAATCCATGCCGAGATGGGCGGCCTGCTCTGGCAGCAGCGAGGTCGCGGTGAGGCCGGGCTGGGTGTTCACCTCCAGCAGCACCAGCCGGCCGGGCTCGCCCTTGGTGTCGTCGTAGCGGAAATCCGCGCGGCTGGCGCCGGTGCAGCCCAGGGCGCGGTGGGCGGCCAGCGCGATCTCCATCGCGCGGTCGAGCGCGTGGGGATGGATCTCGGCCGGGACGACGTGGCGCGAACCGCCCTCGGCGTATTTCGATTCGTAGTCGTAAAATGCACTGGTCGCGATCATTTCGGTCACGGTCAGCGCCCGGTCGCCCATGACGCCCACGGTGAGGTCGCGGCCGGGGATGAATTCCTCAATCATCGCCTGGGTGCCGAAGCGCCAGCCGGCCGCGACGGCGGCCCTGCGGTTGTCGCCCGCGCGCATGATCTCCACGCCCACCGAGGAGCCTTCGTTGACCGGCTTGACGACGTAGGGCAGCGCCATCGGATCGGCCTCGATCAGATCGGCGATGGCCATGACGGAGCCGGCGGCGACGGGCAGGCCGGCGCTGGCGAAGATGGCCTTGCTGGCGGCCTTGTCCATGGCCACGGCCGAGGCGCGCACACCGGAATGAGTGTAGGGGATGTCGAGCCAGTCGAGCACGCCCTGGATCGCGCCGTCCTCGCCGAAGCGGCCATGCAGGGCGTTGAAGACGACGTCGGGCTTTGGTGTCAAAGCCGCAATGGTCTGGCGCAGATCGGGGCCGACCTCGATGGGGGTCACGTCATAGCCGAGGCTGCGCAGGGCTGCGATCACCTGGCGGCCGGAGGCGAGGCTGACCTCGCGCTCGGCGGAGATGCCGCCATACAGAACGGCAACCTTGGTCATGCCGCGTGCTCCTGGTGGGCGGGGAGGCCGATGCGGCGGATCTCCCAGTGCAGCTCGACGCCGCTGCTGGTGCGGACACGGGCGCGGACCTGCTCGCCGAGGCCTTCGAGGTCGGCTGCGGTGGCATCGCCGGTGTTGAGCAGGAAGTTGCAGTGCTTTTCAGAGACCTGCGCACCGCCCTGGGTGAGGCCACGGCAGCCGGCGGCGTCGATCAGCTCCCAGGCCTTCTGGCCTTCGGGGTTGCGGAAGGTGGAGCCGCCGGTGCGGGCGCGCACCGGCTGGGTGGCCTCGCGCGCCGCGCGGATCTCGGCCATGCGGGTGGCGATCGAGGCGGCCTCGCCCGGGCGGGCGCGCAGCCGGGCACGCACCACCACGGCCCCGGGCGGCACCGAGGAATGCCGGTAGCCGAAGCCGAGCTGGCCTGCGTCACGCCGGATCAGGCTGCCGTCGCGGGTGACGAGGTCGGCCCAGTCGAGGCAGGAAGCGATGTCGTCGCCATAGGCGCCGGCGTTCATGGCGACGGCGCCGCCGATGCTGCCGGGGATGCCGGAGAGGAATTCGAGCCCGGCGAGGCCGGCTTCGGCAGCGTGTTCGGCGACGGTGACATCGAGCGTCGCGGCGCCGGCGACAACGCCGTCCGTTTCGATGATGATATCGGAGAAGCCACGCGCGAGGCGGATCACCACGCCGTTCACGCCGCCGTCGCGGATGATCAGGTTGGAGGCGGCGCCGATCACCGTCACCGGCACTTCATGCGGTAGCGCTGCGAGGAAGCTGCAGAGATCGTCCACATCTGCCGGGCGCACCAGCACCTCGGCGGGGCCGCCCACGCGAAACCACGTGGTGGGGCCAAGCGGAAACGCTTCCTGCACCCGGCCGCGCAACGAGGGCAGTATGGCGATCACCGGCGCGGGCCTTGCAGCTCGGCGAGCTGGGCGGGCAGGGCGTTGGCCCATTGGGTGATGGTGCCGGCGCCGAGGCAGACCACGTAGTCACCCTGTTTCGCAATTGCATGGATCATCTCGGCGAGATGGGCGGGGCCGGATAGCGGTACCACGCTGCGATGGCCGCGGGCGCGCAGGCCCTCGATCAGCGCGTCGCGGTTGACGCCGGGGATCGGCGTCTCGCCGGCGGCGTAGACGTCCGCCACGATGACGGTGCCGGCGTCGTTCATGCAGGTGCAGAACGCCGCGAACAGCGATTCGAGGCGGGTGTAACGGTGCGGCTGCACCACGGCGATGACGTCACGGGCGCCGGCCTGGCGGGCGGCCTTCAGCACGGCTGCGATTTCCACGGGATGGTGGCCGTAATCGTCGATGACGGTGATGCCGCCGGATTCGCCGGTTTTGGTGAACCGCCTTTGTACGCCGCGGAAGTTGAGGAAGGCGCTGCGCAATGTGACGTCGTCGATCTCCATTTCGATGCCGATGGCGATCGCCGCGAGTGCGTTGGAGACGTTGTGGGCGCCCAGCATCGGCAGGCGGAACGGGCCCATGCGGCGGGTGCGGTTGCGGGCGCGGTCGGCGATCTCGACCTCGAAGGTGGCCCCCATACGGTCCATCACCAGCCGGTCTGCCCGCACATCGGCCTGCGGCGAGAAGCCGTAGGTGATGACGCGGCGGTCGGACAGGCGTGGGATCATCTGCTGCACCGCCGGATGGTCGATGCACAGCACGGCGAAGCCGTAGAACGGGATGTTCTGGACGAACTGGTCGAAGCCGGCGGTCATTGCCTCGGCGGTGCCCCAGTGGTCGAGATGCTCGGGGTCGATGTTGGTGACGACGGCGATGGTGGCGGGCAGGCGCAGGAAGGAGCCGTCGCTTTCATCGGCCTCGACGACCATCCATTCGCCGGCGCCCATGCGGGTGTTGGAGCCGTAGGCGTTGATGATGCCGCCGTTGATGACGGTGGGGTCGAGATGCGCGGTCTCGAGCACGGCGGCCACCAGGCTCGTGGTGGTGGTCTTGCCGTGGGTGCCGCCGACGGCGATCGACCAGCGCAGGCGCATCAGCTCGCCCAGCATCTCGGCGCGGCGGACGACCGGGATCAGCTTCGCGCGGGCGGCGCGGACCTCGGGGTTGTCGGGCTTGACGGCGGTGGAGACGACGACGACGCGGGCATCGCCGAGATTGGCTTCGTCATGGCCCACGGCCACGGGAATGCCGGCCTCGCGCAGGCGGCGGACATTGGCGCTGTCGGAGATGTCGCTGCCTTGCACGGCATAGCCCAGCGTGTGCAGCACCTCGGCGATGCCGGACATGCCGATGCCGCCGATGCCCACGAAATGCACGGTGCCGATGGAGAGGGGTAGGGCTCTCATGGCGCGCGCTCCAGCAGATCGGCGATGCGGCCGGCGGCGTCGGCGATGCCCTGGGCGGCGGCGTGGGCGGCTGCCTCCTGCAGGCGGTGCGGGTGGGTGAGCAGGTCGGTGAGGACACCGGCGAGGGAGGCTGGGGTGAGGTCGCGTTGCTGCATGATCCAGGCACCGCCGATATCGGCGAGAGTTTTGGCGTTGAAGGTCTGGTCGTCGTCGATCGCGATCGGCAGCGGCACCAGAACCGAGGGCCGGCCGGCGACGGCGAGTTCGGCAACGGTGGTGGCACCGGAGCGGGCGATCACCAGATGGGCGGCGGACAGCAGTCCGGCCATGTCGGTGAAGAACCCGGCCAGTTTAGCATGGATGCCGAGTGCATCATATTGTGTTCGCACCGAAGCGAGATCCTCGGGGCGGCATTGCTGGGTGATGCGCAGGCGCGCGCGCAGGTCTGGGGCCAGCAGAGCGATCGCCGGCGGCAGCATCTCGGAGAACACCCGTGCCCCGAGCGAGCCGCCGAGCACGAGCAGGTTCACGCGGTCATCAGGTTGCGTGTAGCCGCGGCCGGCCAGAGCGGCAATGGCCGGGCGCACCGGGTTGCCGGTGACGATGGTCGCCATCCCGGCCGGCACGTGGCGGGCGTGGGGATGGCTCAGCAGCAGCGTGTCCGACAGTCGCGCCAGCAGCCGGTTGGCGCGGCCGAGCACGGCGTTCTGGTCGTGCAGCAGAATACGCGGGCGCCTCAGCAAGAGCCGTGCGCCCACAACCGGGGCAAACGAGGGATAACCGCCGAACGCCACGATGACCGAGGGCGCCAGCTTCTCCAGAATGCCGCGTGCCTGCAACGCGCCGCCGAGCAGTGTCAGCAGCGCGCGGGCGGCGTGCAATGGCCCTTTGCCGAACACGCCCATGCCGGGCAGCACGAAGCGGGGCCGGCCTTCGAAGACGGCGGATTTCAGCCCGGCCGAGCGTGTGTCGCTCATCAGCACGAAATCGCGGCCACGCGCCGCGAGTTCTTCGGCCAGCGCCTCGGCCGGGAAGAAATGTCCGCCGGTGCCGCCGGCTGCGATGACAACGGGCCCGCTCACAGCAGTTCCGCCGGCTGGCCGCGCCGTGTCAGCGCCAGCAGCATGCCGACACCGAGCGACACCGCCATCACCGAGGAGCCGCCATAGGAGACGAAGGGCAAGGTCATGCCCTTGGTCGGGATCAGATGCAGGGTGGAGGCCATGTTGACGAAGGCCTGCAGGCCGAAGCTGCCGACCAGGCCGGTGGCGGCAAGGATGATGAACAGATCGCCCTCGCCCAGCAGCCGCAGCAGGCCGCGGATGACGATGAAGGCGAACACGCCGATCAGCACCAGGCACAGCACGAAGCCGAACTCCTCGCCCATCACGGCGAAGACGAAATCGGCATGCGCGTCGGGCAGCTTGTCCTTGACGAAGCCTTCGCCGGGGCCGGTGCCGAGCAGGCCGCCATGGCCGAAGGCCTCCAGCGAGCGGCCGATCTGGTAGCAGTCGGTGGCGTTGACGTCGGTGGTGGCGTCGAACCGTGTGGCGAGATCGGCCGACTTGAAGCAGAAGAACCCGTCCACCCGGCGCTGGAAATGCTCGACCGTGTGGTAGGCGACCACGCCGGCCACGCCCATCATGCCGGCGAGCCCGCCGATCAGCCACAGCGGCAGGCCGACCAGGAACAGCTGCAGCAGCAGCACCGTGCTCAGCACTGCCAGCATGCCCATATCAGGCTGCATCTTCAGCAGCACGGCGATGACGGCGAACAGGCAGAAGGCGATCAGCATGCCGGGAAAGCCGGTGCCGCGCTTGCCCTCGGAGAGCAGCCAGGCGGTGGTGACGGCGAAGCAGGGTTTGAGGAACTCGCTGGGCTGCACCGAGAGGAACGGCAGCGAGATCCAGCGCGTGGCGCCCTTGATGTGCGGGCCGATCACCAGCGTGGCGGCGGTCAGCAGCAAGGCGAGGGCGCAGCCGGCCAGGGCGAGGCGCCGGACGCCGCGCGGCGAGAGCAGCGACACCGCGACGACGATCGCGCCGGCCAAAGCGAGGAAGATCACCTGCTTGAGGATGAACACATCGCGCGAGGCGCCGATGCGCTCGGCCACCGCCGGCGAGGCCGCGAGCATCATGACGTAGCCGAAGCCGATCAGGCTGGCGATGGCGATCAAGGTCCAGCGATCGACCGACCACCACCAGCGGCCGAGCAGGGTGAGATCCGCGCGCGAGGGTGCCGCCATCATCGATCCCCTTTCAAAACCAGCGCGAGCGTGCGGAACCGGTCGCCGCGCTGGTCGAAGCCGGTGAACTGGTCCCAGCTGGCGCAGGCCGGCGAGAGCAGCACCACCTCGGCGCGGCCGGGGGCGATGCGGGCGGCCTCGGCGACGGCGTTCTCGAGCGTGCCGACATCGCGATGCGCCACACCGTGGGCGGCCAGCGTGGCGGCCAGAATCGGCGCGTCACGCCCGATCAGCAGCGCCTCGGCGATGCGGGGGAAGGCGGGCGCGAGGGTTTCGATGCCGCCGTCCTTGGCGGTGCCGCCGGCGATCCAGACGATGCTGTTGTAGCAGGCCAGCGCCCAGGCGGTGCTGTCGGCGTTGGTGGCCTTGCTGTCGTTGATCCAGGCGACACCGTCGATGACGGCGACGCGCTCCTGGCGGTGCGGCAGGCCGGGATAGGAGCGGATGCCCTCGGCGATCGCCGTGTCGGCCACGCCGAGCGCGCGGGCGAGGGCGGTGGCGGCGGCGATGTTCTGCGCGTTGTGGGCACCGGGCAAAGCGGGGCCGGTGGCGATCGGCGTGTCATGCTGGCTGATGCGCACCAGCCGGGCCGGCGCTGCGGCGAACTGATCAGCCATGGCGCGGGACCAGGCGTCGTCGATGCCGATGACCGCGGTGTCGTCCTCGCCCTGGCGCGCGAAGATCTGTGACTTGGCCAGCGCGTAGCCTGCCATGTCGCCGTGTCGGTCCAGGTGGTCGGCGCTGAGGTTGAGCATGGCGGCGGCAGAGAACCGCACGGTGGCGAGTCTCTCCAACATGTAGCTCGACATCTCCAGGACATAGACGCCGTCATCGCCCAGCAGTGGCAGCGACAGGGCGGCGAGGCCGAGATTGGCGCCGGCGGCGTGGGGGATGCCGGCGCCATCGAGGATATGGGCGAGCAGGGCGGTGGTGGTGGATTTGCCGTTGGTGCCGGTGATGCCGGCGAAGCGGGCCTGGGGCCCGGCGGCGCGGACGGCCTGGAACAGCAGCTCGGCATCGGTGAGGATCGGCACGCCGGCTGCGGTCGCGGCCAGGGCCAGGCGGTGCGCGCGGGGCCCGCGATGCGGGATGCCGGGGGAGAGCACCAGCGCGGTCAGCCCCGCCATCGTCGGTTCGGCCACGGC
Organism: Rhodospirillales bacterium; assembly: GCA_037445025.1. Classification (GTDB taxonomy): domain Bacteria; phylum Pseudomonadota; class Alphaproteobacteria; order Acetobacterales; family Acetobacteraceae; genus CAIQQQ01. Next base: position 31,710 of record JBBILI010000026.1, on the reverse strand, counting down.
GAGGTCCGTGGCGGCGGCACGCGCCTCCGGACGGTCGTCCCACACCGTCACGTCGGCGCCCATCGCCGCCAGGGCGCGTGCCGCCGGCAGACCGGCGCGGCCAAGCCCCACCACCGCGTAGCGCCGTCCGGCGAAAAGAGACGGGGGGAAATTCATCGGATCTTCAGCGTCGCGAGGCCGATGAGGGCCAGGATCATGGAGATGATCCAGAAGCGGATGACGATGGTGGGCTCGGCCCAGCCCTTCTTCTCGAAATGATGGTGCAGCGGCGCCATCAGGAATACCCGCTTGCCGGTGCGCTTGTACCAGAACACCTGCACGATGACCGACACCGTCTCGACCACGAACAGCCCGCCGACGATGGCCAGCACGATCTCGTGCTTGGTCACCACCGCGACCGCGCCGAGCGCGCCGCCGAGGGCGAGGCTGCCGGTGTCGCCCATGAACACGCGGGCGGGTGGCGCGTTGAACCAGAGAAAGCCCAGTCCCGCGCCGATCAGCGCCGAGCAGAACACCGTCAGCTCGCCGGTGCCGGGGACTTCGCGGATGCGCAGATAGTCCGAGAAGATGTGGTTGCCGACGAGATAGGCGATCAGCCCGAACACCCCCGCCGCGATGATGGTGGGCACGATGGCCAGGCCGTCGAGCCCGTCGGTGAGGTTCACGGCGTTGGAGGCGCCGACCATGACGAACACCGCGAAGGCGGGGAAGACGATGCCGAGCGGCAGCAGCACCTCCTTGAAGAACGGCACCGACAGGCCGGTGCCCAGCGACCAGCCGGTGACACCGATGATCCAGACCGTGGCCCCCAGCGAGATCGCCACCTCCACCACCAGCTTGCCGCGGCCGGACAGGCCGCGGAACGAGGCTTTCGAGAGCTTGATATAATCATCGACAAAGCCGATGGCGCCGAAGCCGAGGGTGACGAGCAGAACTGCCCAGACATACTGGTTGCGCAGATCCGCCCAAAGCAGGGTGGCCACGCTGAGGGTGGAGAGAATGAGCACGCCGCCCATGGTGGGCGTGCCCTTCTTGGTCAGCAGGTGGCTTTCCGGCCCGTCCGGCCGGATCGGCTGGCCCTGGCGCTGCACCGATTTCAGCAGGCGGATCAGGCCGGGGCCGAGCAGCAGGCTGAGCACCAGCGCCGTCATGCACGCGGCACCCGAGCGGAAGGTGAGGTAGCGCAGCAGATTCGCCAGCAGCATCTGGTCGGCGAAGGGGCGCGCCAGGTTGTACAGCATCAGGCCTGGTCCTTGGTCGGGTCGGCTGCCGGGCCGAGGGCCGCGATGGCAGTGACGATGGTTTTCATGCGGCTGCCGAGGCTGCCTTTGACGAGCACGGCATCGCCCGGCCGCAGCGCTGCCGCGACCAGCGGGGCCAGGGCGGCGGAATCGACCGCGTGGGCGCCACGATGCGGCGAGGGGATGGCATCGTGCAGGCCGAGCATCAAGGGGCCGCAGGTGAACAGCAGGTCCGCGCTGGCCAGAACGTCGGGTGCCAGGCCCACATGTTCGGCGGGGCCGGCCTCGCCGAGCTCCAGCATGTCGCCCAGCACGGCGATGCGGCGGGTGGCCGGTGTGAGCGCGAGCACGGACAGGGCGGCGCGCACCGAGGCGGAGGAGGCGTTGTAGCTTTCGTCGAGCAGCGTGGCGGTGCCGCCGGGCACCGCGATGTCACGTCGCAGACCGCGCCCGGCACCGGGGGCGAAGCCGGCCAGGGCTTCGGCGCCGGCAGCGGGATCGGCCCCCAGCGCGGCGGCGGCGGCCAGAGCGGTCACGGCGTTCATGGCCATGTGCAGGCCGGGGGCGGGCAGGCGGAAGCGGATGGTGGCGCCGCCGATCTCGGCGGTGATGTCGGTGCCCTCGGCGTCCGGGGTTGCAGCGATCAGCCGGTGCATGGCGGGTCCGGCGCCAAAGCTCTGGATCTCGGCAGTGACCTCGCCTGCCATGCGGGCGAACAGGGGAGAGTCGGCCGGCAGCAATATCACGCCACCGGGCTCCAGCCCCTGGACGATGCTGACCTTCTCGTCGGCGATCGCCTCGATCGAGCCGAGATGGCCGATATGGGCGGCGGCGATGGTGGTGACGACAGCGACATGCGGGCGGGCGAGCTTTGAGAGGGGGGCGATCTCGCCCGCATGGTTCATGCCGATCTCGACCACGCCGAAACGGTGGCCCGGCGGCAGGCGGGCCAGGGTGAGCGGCACGCCCCAATGGTTGTTGTGCGAGGCCTCGGCCGCCCAGGCGCGGCCCTGGGCGGAGAGGATGGTGCGCAGCATCTCCTTGGTGGTGGTCTTGCCGACGCTGCCGGTGACGGCGACCAGCCGGCCGGTGAAGCGGGCGCGGGCGAAGCTTGCGAGGTCGTGCAGCGCCGTGAACGTGTCGGCCACCTGCAGCAGGGGCGCGTCGTCAGGCACGTCGTCGGGCAGGCGGTGGACCATCGCCCCCGCAGCGCCACGCGCCAGGGCGCCCGCGACATGGGCGTGGCCGTCGCCGTGCTCACCGACCAGGGCGACGAACATCTGGCCGGGCTGGACCGTCCGGCTGTCGATGGACACGCCGTGCGCCTGGAACGGCACGCGCAGCAGGCCTCGCGTGGCGGCGCGCAGGGATTGCGGCGTCCACAGCGTGCTCATGCGCCGTGCACCAGGGCGCGGATGACGCTCACGTCGTCGAACGGCAGGACGTCGCTTCCGATCGTTTGACCCTGTTCGTGGCCCTTGCCGGCGACGGCCAGCACGTCGCCGGGGCGCAGTCCTTCCAGGGCGGCGGCGATGGCGGCGCCGCGGTCGCCGATGTCGCGGGCTTCGGGGCAGCCGGCGCGCACGGCAGCGCGGATGGCGGCAGGGTCCTCGCTGCGCGGATTGTCGTCGGTGATGATGACGACATCTGCGGCGCGCGCGGCCTCGCCCATCAGGGGGCGTTTGCCGGGGTCGCGGTCGCCGCCGGCGCCGAACACCAGGTGCAGCCGGCCTTCGGTGTGCGGGCGCAGGGCCGCGATCAGCCGGGCCAGCGCGTCCGGCGTGTGGGCGTAGTCGACATAGGTGGCGGCCCCGTTGGGCAGGCGGGCCGCCAGTTCGAGCCGGCCACGCACGCCGGTGAGGCCTTCGAGGAAGCGATGCGCGTCCTCTGTGCCGGTCATCTCGGCCAGCGTGGCGGCGAGCACGGCGTTGTCGGCTTGGAAACGGCCGGCGAGCGGCAGGAACAGCATGCGGCCGGATACGACGATGTCCTGGCCGTCCGGGCGCGGGGTTGAGGCATCGGGGCCTGCGATCCGGAGATCGAGGTGGCGCTGGGCTGCAATGCGGCGCAACGCGTCCAGTGTCTCCAGGTCCAGCGTGGTGCTGGCAATGGCTGGCGCACCGGCGGGCAGCACTTCGCCGAACAGCCGCAGCTTGGCCGCGCGATAGGAGGCCATGTCGCCGTGATAGTCGAGATGGTCGCGCGTGAGGTTGGTGAAGGCGGCGGCCTGCAGGTGCACGCCGTCGAGGCGGAACTGATGGAGGCCGTGCGAGGAAGCCTCCATGGCGGTGTGTTCGATGCCGGCTTTGGCGAGGGCGGCCAGGGTGGTGGCGAGTGTCACCGGATCGGGCGTGGTCAGGCCTGGGCCGTGGGGAAAGCCGGGTGCCATGAGCCCGAGCGTGCCGATGCTGGCGGCCTGGTGGCCGGCCAGGGTCCAGATCTGGCGGAGGAATTCGGCGGTGCTGGTCTTGCCGTTGGTGCCGGTGATGGCGGCGATGTGGCGCGGCTGGCGGCCGGCCAGGGCGGCTGCGATATGCGCGAGGCTGCGGCGCGGCTCGGCCTCGGTGATCAGCGGGCGCGGCGGCACGGCGGGCGGCCATTGCGTGCCCAGCGGCGCCAGCACGGCGGCGGCCCCCCGCGCCACGGCGTCGGCGATGAAGGCGCTCCCATCGGCGCGGGCACCGGGCAGGGCGGCGAACAGCATATGCGGGCCGGCCTGGCGGCTGTCCGCGGTGACGCCGCGCAGATCGAGCGCCGCCACGGCGCGCCAGGACGGATCGGCCTGGGGCAGCGCGCGCATCAGATCAGTGCCCAGCATCGGTGAGGGCTGCCGGCATGGTGTGGATCGCGGCCTCGTGGCGCAGGTCCCGCGCCGGGGCGGTGGCCGCGGGCAGCGTGGTGGCCGGCATCCGCAGCACGCCCGGCGGCCGGAGTGCTGCGACCGGCGGTGCCGGCGCTGGGGCTGGCTTTGGAGACAGCGGTGCGCCGGGCGGGCGGGCCGGCTGCATCGGGATCGACAGCGAGGCCTGGATGGCGGCGGCGTTGTCGGTGTCCGGCAGCAGCCCCAGCATCGGGCCGATGCGGGCGATCACGCGGCCGGCGGCGGGGGCGGAGACCCAGCCTGCGGTGGCGTAGCCATGCGTGCTGGCATTGGCCTTCGGATCGTCCAGCATCATATAGACGGCGTAGCGCGGCGCCTGCATCGGAAACACGCTCATGAAGGCGGAGACGTTGTCGTGCTTGGCGTAGCCGTGCCCCAGGATCTTCTCGGCGGTGCCGGTCTTGCCGCCGACGAAATAGCCGGGCACCTCGGCGGACTTGCCGTAGCCGTCCGTGACCACGAGGCGCATCAGCTTGCGGATGATGTCCGAGGTGGCTGGCTGCATGATGCGCGTGCCGGCGGGCGGTGACGCGGGATCGAGGGCGAGGAGGGTGGGCTGCATGCGCAGGCCGCCATTGGCGACGGTGGCGGTGGCCATCACCACGTGCAGCGGCGTGACCGCGATGCCGTGGCCGAAGCCGATGGTCAGCGTCGCCGCCTCTTTCCAGTTCGAGACCGGCGGGAACAGCGGCATGGCGGCCTCCGGCAGCTCGATGCCGGTGCGACGCAGCAGGCCGGCCTTGTCCATCCAGGCGCGCTGGGTGGCGGTGCCGGCGGCCTCGGCCATGCGGGCGGCGCCGATGTTGGAGGAGTAGGCCAGGATCTCCGGCACCGCGAGCCAGCGGTGCTTGCCCTCGAAGTCGTTGATGGTGAAGCGGCCGATCCTGATCGGGTAGGTCGCGTCGAAGCCGTTCCAGATATGCACGGCACCGCTGTCCAGCGCCAACGCCGCGGTCTGCAGCTTGAAGGTGCTGCCGGGCTCGTAGACGTTGCCGGCGGCGCGGTTCACCCGCTCGTCCGGCGTGGCGTGGCCGCCGTCGTTGAGGTCGAAATCGGGCAATGACACCATGGCCAGCACCTCGCCGGTGCGGACATCCATGACGATGCCGGCGGCGCCGATGGCCTGGAACTCCGTCATGACGGCGGACAGCTCCTCGCGCACCACCGCCTGCACCCGCACATCGAGCGACAGCCGCAGGGGCGCGGCCTGGCTGGAGAGCTGGGCGTCGAAATGCCGCTCAACGCCGGCGATGCCGTGGCCGTCGATGTCCACACCGCCGAGCACCTGGGCCGCGACGCGTCCGAGCGGGTAGCGGCGGCGCTCGCTGCGCTCGAAATCGATGCCGGGAATGCCGAGATCGTTGATGGCGAGCTCTTCGCGCGGCGAGATCTGCCGGGCGAGATAGAGGAACCCCTTGGAGGTGTCGGCCAGCTTTTCGGCAATGGCCGCCTCGTCGATCGACGGCAGCACCGATTTCAGTTTGTGAGCGGCATCCACCGGGTCGATCAGCGCGCGGGGATTGGCGGTGACGGCGGCGGTGGGCAGCGAGATCGCCAACACCTCGCCGTTGCGGTCGGTGATCATGGCGCGCTTGGCGTGCGGCATCGCGAAGGCCTGCACGGAGGCTGGCGCGATCGGCTGTGTGGGCAGGGCCGCGGCGCGCGGCGGCACGGGCGGGCGTGGCTGGTCTGCGGCGCGCAGCGGCATCGGCAGCACCATCGTGGCCAGCGCGAGCTTGACGGTGACGGCGGTGAACAGCGCGGCGAAGAAGCTGGCGGCGATGACCAGGCGTCCGCGGGTGCGTTCCAGCACGGCGCGGCGGGCGAGATCGGGGGCGGTGACGCGCACATCCTCCATGCGCGGGACCGCGGCCTGGCGAGGGGCGCCGAAGCGGCGCGCGATGGCGCTGGCCGAGGGGGCAGAGTCCGGGCCGGGTTCGGGGGCACCGGTCATCGGCGGACCTGCGGCGCGGTGGCGGGCAGCGGCTGCACCAGCATCGCGCGGGCCATGCCCAGCGCCGAGGCGACCATCGGCACGGTGGCATCGACAGGAGTGCCATGAATCGGCCGCGGCATGCTGTCGGCGGCGGCCAGCGATGCCGGCTGGGGCTCGGGCACGCGACGCGGCGGTGGTGGCGGCGCCTGGCGCAGGGCCAGTGTCGGTGTCGGTGTCGGTGCCACGGGCCGCGGCGGCATGGCGCTGGCCATGACCGGGGCAGGGGACGAGACTGGGGCGAGCGGCCGGGGGGCAGGGCGGGGTGCCGGCGGTGGCGCGACCGGCTTTTCGACGATCTTCTCGGCGGGTCGCTCGACAGGCCTTTCGGCCTGATGCTCCTCGACCTGCGCGGCCTCTGGCGTGGGCGCTGGTCCAGGTGCGGGGGGGATCGCGGCCGGCAGCGGGCCGGGAGGCGGCAGGCGGCGGTCGAGTTCGGCCATGGTGGTGAACTGGCCGGGTGCGGTCGGCTGCAGCGTGAGAACCTGCGTGGCCAGCTCGCGCAGCCGGTCCGGATCGCCGAGCAGGTCGTACTGGGCGTGCAGCAGCCCGGCCCGGGCGCGGCTGTCCTGTGCCGTTCGCTCCAGCCGGTCGATCTCGCGGTCCAGCAGTTCGACCTTGTGCTTGGCGGTGTAGAGATAGAGGCCCGAACCGGCGGCGAACAGCAGGGTGAGGCAGGTGACAGGCTTGATCATGCCGCTGTCTCCACATCTGCCAGCCGGTGCATGGCGCGCAGCCGCGCGCTGCGGGCGCGTGGGTTGGCCTGCGCCTCGGCATCGCTCGGGCGCAGCGCCTTGGGGGTGAGCAGCCGAAATGCGGCGGTCTCGCGCTGGATCAGGCCACGCGGGTCGTGGCGCGAGGGCATCGGTGTGCGGCCGCAGGCCTCGGTCATGAAACGCTTCACCAGCCGGTCCTCCAGCGAATGGAACGACACCACGACCAATCGCCCGCCCGGCGCCAGCAGGCGCACGGCCGCGGCGAGCGCACGTTCGATCTGGCCCAGCTCGTCATTGACCCGGATACGCAGCGCCTGGAAGCTGCGCGTGGCGGGGTCGATGCCGGATTTGTCCTTGGGCACCACCGCGCGGATCACCTCGGCCAGCTGCTGCGTGGTGGTGATGGGGGCCTCGGCCCGGGCGATGACGATGGCCCGCGCGATGCGGCGGGACAGGCGCTCCTCGCCGAGCTGGTAAAGCGTGTCGGCCAGCTCGGCTTCGCCCAGCTGGGCCACAAGATCGGCGGCCGTGGGGCCGCTGCGGGCCATGCGCATGTCAAGCGGCCCGTCGCTGCGGAAGCTGAAGCCGCGCGTTGCATCATCGATCTGAAACGACGACATCCCGAGATCTAGCACGACGCCGTCGAGCCGTGTCACGCCGCTTGTGGTCACAAGTTCGAAAAGATCGCCGAATCCGCCTTCGATCAGGTGCAGCCGGCCGGGATGGCGCGCGGCCAGGACGGCGCCGCGCGCGATCGCCTCGGGGTCGCGGTCGATGGCCAGCAGGGTGCAGCCGCTGGCCAGGATGGCTGCCGCGTAGCCGCCGCCGCCGAAGGTGCCGTCGAGATGCACCTCGTCGGCGCAGGGGGCGAGCTGCTCCATCACCTCGGACAGCATCACCGGGATATGGCCGAGGGCGCTCATGCGGCGCGCCCCGGCAGGGTGAAGTTCTTGGCGCGCGCATTGGCCAGCGCCTCGGCGCGGCGCCGGGCGAGGGCGGCGGGTTCCCAGATCTCGAAACGGCCGCCAAGGCCCACGAACATCATCTCGCCGGTGATGCTGGCGGTGCTCAACAGTGCTTCGGGGAGCACGATGCGGCCTTCCTTGTCCGGCGTGAGCTCGGCGGCCTCGGCGTAAAGGGCGAAGGCAAGGTCATCCTGGGATTCGCTGAACATGTCGAGCCGCTGCATGTCCTGACCGAGCGCGTGAAAATCGGCCGCGGGCCAGCCTTCGATGCAGGCATGTTTGTGCGACGGGCGCAGCACCAGCGCGGGGGGGGCGCCCTCGGCGGCGGCGTCGCGCAGCACAGTTCGAAACGTGGCGGGGATCGAGACCCGCCCCTTCGCATCCAGCCTGTTCTGATGAGTGCCCATGAATTGGGTCATCTGGCTGGACGGGCCCCTTTTCCTGCGTTGTGGCCTGGCGAGCGTGTCGCCGCGTGCGTGGATTCCCCCGGTGTCGCGATGCCTTCCTGGGATGGCATGGGATAACATGGGCCAAATTGGGCGTCAAAGGGATTCGCCGGTCAAACCCTGAGAGTCCAGGTCAAAGCGGCGGTTTTGGCGGCTTCGTCCGGCAAGGTTGCGCGGGTGATGACGGTTTTGACTTGGGCGGCGTGGCGCAGAATTGGATTTGTTAATTTTCGTCTTTTGTTCTTGTGGATGAAGCGGTGGACAAGCCTGGGGATTCTTTCGGAGAATCCTGTTCATCCGCGCCTGCGACGATGTGGATGAATTTGATGGCGAAATTCTGATGGCATACCAACGGTCATGAAGAATGACCGTTGGTATGAACCTTGGTTTGGCGCGCCGCCGCAGGCCTTCCCGGCGTGCGATACCAACGGCCTTGATCGATGGAAGCGTCATCGATCAAGGCCGTTGGTGTCACGCAGCACCGCCGCGCCCGACCGGCGCTGCCGGTCGGGCGGATGGCGGTTTTGCAGGAATTTGCCAGAAGAACTTTGCCAGACGGCCTGTAAGCCGGGTTCTGTCCGCGCAGTACGCGAGACGACCATTCCTCTGGGACGCGCATTGCTGCACGCCTCACGCGACCAACCCGGGCGACAGGGCGGAAATGCCCCCGCGTCACCCATTCGGCTTGCGCCGGATGGGCCGCCGGCCGCCCCTATTCGGTCTTGCTCCCGGTGGGGTTTGCCCTGCCGCCCCTGTCACCAGGGGCGCGGTGCGCTCTTACCGCACCGTTTCACCCTTGCCGGCAGCGGTTGCCCGATGCCGGCGGTTTGTTTTCTGTGGCACTGTCCCTGGGGTCGCCCCCGCCGGCGGTTAGCCGGCACCGTATTCCCGTGGAGCCCGGACTTTCCTCCATCGCCGCTCGGTATCCGGGCGAACCCGGATTCGGCGACAAACAGCGGTCGTCCAGCCGTCTGGCCCGGCGGTGATGCGCTCCCCTGACAGGTGCGTCAACTTCGATCCGTCGGGCGGCCTGGAAGGTGTCGGATTCAGGGCAGCAGACGCGAGGCGATGCGCACTGGCGCAGCCCGGTAGGCATCAAGCCCGCGGCCGACGACCTGCCGCATCGCCGTTCCCATCCCGCTGCCGGCCCCGGTTGCTGTGGCCATGGCCAGCGGGATCATCCGCGCCGGCGCCGTTTGAGCGGACACCATCACCGGTGGCCGGACCATGCCGCCATGCAGGGCAAAGGCGGCCGGTGCCGGACTCTGTGCATCCGCTATCATCTCCTGCGGAAGCACTGCCATCACCTTCTGCTGATACGGCATGCCGAGTTCCGGAGTGGCGGAATGATAGTCTGCCGTGGCCTTGGTCCACGAGCCGGTCTGGGCGAAGAGCTGCAGCAGGAAATGCGCGGCGTAGGCGGCGTTGGCGGCTGGGTCGAAGGCCTGGTCGAGAGAGGCGAAGGCGTCGGGATGGTGCATGAGGTTGACCTGCATGCACCCGACATCGATGGAACGGATGCCCCGGGCCTGGAACTGCCGCACCGCGACCATGGCCTGCTCCTTGGTGTCGAACACATGATCGACGCCTTCGACGTTGATGCTCCAGGGCCAGGGCTGGATCTGCCCGTCAGCCCCGCGCCGTCCGCTTTCAACCCGTGCAATGGCGGACATCAGATGCTCGGGCAGACCCGCGGCACGGCCGGCCTGCTGGACGGCGCCGCGGCACTGCGTGCCGGGGTCGGCTGACAGGGCGGCCGGCGGTGTGGCGCGTGCGAGGCCGGGCGGCGGCGTCAGCCCGAAATGGATCGATGGCGGCATCGTCGTGTTGCTCGGCGCTTTGAAGATCATCTCGGCCTGGGCCGGCAACGCGCCCCGAACGGCCAGCAAAGGTGCTGCCAGCAGGAGCACGATCCACAGGAAGCGATTCCCCCAGGGCGTCAATACGCCAAGGCCGGCGTGGCTGTGCTGCAGCCAGTAAGACAGATCCCTGATCCGGCGGAGGAGGTGGTCGCGCATGGGCCCAGAATGACCTGGGATGTATGAACAAAGGGTTAGCGAGCGAGGCGGATCCGGCCCGAATTTCGGAATTGCTGCGATGCAAAATAATGCTTGGCAAAGGACTGATGAGAGCGATATCTTGTGCACCGCAGCACGGCACTCCGGTGCCAGCTGCTTTCTTGGACGTTTCCTCCCTAAACTTGGCGGTGCCGCAAGGCACCGCCGTTTTTTGCCTCGGGGAGCTGTCCGAGCCGGATCGCCGGGGGATCAGGCCAGGCTCAGAAAGCCGTCCGCCGCCGCAAGCCGTGCGACAAAGCCCGACAATCCCGCCGCGACTGCGGCAAACCCCGGCAGGCGCTCGATCCGCGCCTCGTCCATGTAGAGCGACCGGCAGATCTCGACCTGCACCGCATGGCAGCCCTCGCGTGGGCGGCCGTAATGGCGGGTGATGTAGCCGCCGGCGTAGGGATCGTTGCGCCGCACACGGAAGCCGAGATCGGACAGCGCCTCCTCGATCCGGCGGATCACCCGCGGCGCGCAGGCCGTGCCATGTGCGTCGCCGAGCACGATGTCGGCCCGCTCGCCGCGCGCCTGGCTCAGGCCGGGCATGGAATGGCAGTCGATCAGCAGGCAGTGCCCGAACTTTGCCTGCGTCGCATCGAGCAGTCCGCGCAGCCCGTCATGAAAGGGCTGCCAGTATTGCTCCACCCGGCTGCGGGCCTCGGCGAAGTCGAGCTTGCCGCGATAGATCGTCTCGCCCGAGGCCACGATGCGGGCGATGGTGCCGAGGCCCGCGCCGACGCGCGCACTGGTCGTGTTCACCCAGGCGGGCAGCGGTCCCGCGAACATTGCGGGGTCGAGCTCCCAGGCCTCGCGGTTGGGGTCACAGAACGCGCGCGGGAAATGCGCCAGGATCAGCGGTGCGCCATGGGCTGGGGCGGCGGCGAACAGCTCGTCGACGAAGCTGTCCTCGCTGCGGCGCAGCCCGTGCAGGTCGAGCCGGGCGGCGGCCACGAAATCCAGCGGATACTCACGTCCGGAATGCGGCGAGGCGAACACCAGCGGCACAGTCTGCACCGCGGGATACCGCACCTCGACCGGCAGATCGCCCGGGCGCTGCGGGAGCATGGCGCTTTTGGAGAGGGACATGCGCTATTGAACCCGCATCGGCGTGTCATCGCAATGCAGCGTGTCTGTCATGAGACCTTGCGTCAGACACTTGCAGAGCTTGGGACCGCGCGATAGAACGCGGCTCGGATGGGCGCATAGCTCAGCGGAAGAGCACCACCTTGACACGGTGGGGGTCACAGGTTCAATCCCTGTTGCGCCCACCATCCGGCCCCTTCTTTTCAATGAGTTGGCTCCATTATGCCAATCGGCCCTGCACGTGGGGGTTGCTGACGCGTTCGGCACCCAGGGTCGAGCGCGGGCCGTGGCCGCAGATGAACGACATGTCGTCGCCGAGCGGCATGATCTTGTCGCGGATGGCGGCGATCAGCGCGTCTCCGTCGCCATAGGGAAAGTCGCTGCGGCCGATGCCGCCCTTGAAGATGGTGTCGCCGACGAAGGCGAGGCGGATGGTCTTCTCCACGAAGATGATGTGGCCTGGCGTATGGCCCGGCGTGTGCAGCACGTCGAAGCGGAGGGCGCCGTGCTCGATCACCTCGCCCTCGACGAGGAAGCGGTCGGGGCGGACGTTGCGCAGGCCGCTCATGCCGAAATGCGCGGCCTGCGCCTCGATCGCATCGAGCAGGAAGGCGTCGCGCAGGTCGGGGCCCAGCAGCGGCACCGGCGGCTTGCCCTGTCTGGCATGGGCTTCGTCGATCACCCCTTTCAGCGCCTTGGCGCCGCCGGCGTGGTCGAGATGGCCGTGGGTGAGCAGGATCAGGCTGACATCCAGGTCCAGCCGGTTCAGCAGGTCGACGATCCGCCCGGGTTCGCCGCCGGGATCGATCACCGCGGCCTGCATCGTCGCGGGGTCCCAGATCAGCGAGCAGTTCTGGTTGAACACCGTGACGGGGATGGTGGCGAGTTCGAATTGGGTCATGGGCGCTCCTGCCAGGCGATCGATTCACGCCGTTGTGGCATGACCCGGCCGGACTGCAAGAGCAGGAAGCAAGGACTTCTTTTCTGAAAAAAAGAAGCAAAAGACTTTTTGATCGCTGGCGCGCCCATCTGGAGCGTAGCACTCCAGGTATGAAAGTTTTTTGGTTCTTTTTTTCAAAAAAGAACCGCTTGCCTTGCCTACCCGCCAATGGCTGGAAAATCACGCCGGACCTCGCGGCCGCGCGTCGCCGCCTCGGCGTCCACCCAGGCGCGGCCGCCGGAGCTCAGCCCATCGTACCCCACCAGCGGGATCGGGCCGGATGGCACGCAGCCCAGGCTTTCCACCCCGTTGGCGTAACGGCGCAGGGCGGAGGCGATGTGGCGTGCCTGCTGCTCCTGGGGCAGGGCGTCGTCGATCGGCAGGTCGATGCGCAGTCTGAACATGGCGCGTCCTTTGATGCGGAATGCCATGGAGCCTACGCAAGCGCCTGACAACGCACCAATTCAAAACCCGTGAAATCGCAATTCCGGCCTCTGTGACAGAACCGCGTCACAGTCCGGCGAAGAGGGCTGTGGAGAGGTATCGCTCGGCAAAGGAAGGCGCGATGACGACGATCATGGCGTGCGGATGGGCACGCGCCAGGTCGGTGGCCGCCTTGAGCGCGGCGCCGGAGGAAATGCCGATGGGAATGCCTTCACGCCGGGCGCAGTGGCGGGCGGTGGCCACCGCCTCGCGTTCGGAGATGCGGATCACCTGGTCCATGAGCGCGAGGTCCAGCACGGCGGGCTGAAAGCCGGGGCCGATGCCCTGCAGACCGTGCGGGCCCGGCTCGTCGCCGGACAGCACGGCGCTTTCGCTGGGTTCCACAGCGCAGACCAGCAGGCCGGGCCGGCGTGGCTTGAGGCGGCGGGCGATGCCGGTGAGGGTGCCGCCGGTGCCGGCGCCGCCGACGACGATGTCGACCAGGCCTGCTGTGTCGGCCCAGATCTCCTCGGCGGTGGTCGCCTCGTGAATGGCGGGATTGGCCGGATTGTCGAACTGGCGGGGCATCCAGGCGCAGGGCGTGGCGGCGAGAATGGCCTCGGCGCGAGCGATGGCGCCGGCCATGCCGCTGCGCGCCGGGGTGAGCTGTACCTCCACACCCATCAGGCGCAGCATCTTGCGGCGTTCCTCTGAGGCACCTTCCGGCATGGTCACGATCAGCTGGTAGCCGCGGGCGGCGGCGACGAAGCCGAGCGCGATGCCGGTGTTGCCGGAGGTCGGCTCGATCAGGGTGGACCGGCCGGGCTGGATCAGCCCGTCCGCCTCGGCCTGCAGCACCATGGCGAGGCCGATGCGGTCCTTCACCGAGCCGAGCGGGTTGAAGAATTCTAGCTTCAACAGGATGTCGGCGGTGACCCCCGCCTCGGCGCAATGGCGGGCGATGCGGACCAGAGGGGTGCCGCCGATGGTCTCGACGATGCTGTCGTGGATGCGGCCGCGCGGCGGCGGGCAAAACGGGAGGGGATTGGGGGCCATGCGGGACTGTATCACGGTGTGGACTCGTGGTTTAGTCGGTTCTCCCGCAGTGACCGAGGGCCTGGATGCTGATCCGCAGAGACCGCGCCATGGTGGCGGTGACCATCATGCTCGATATCGCCTTCCATGCCGGGCGGGCGGCGACCACCAGTGCGGCTGACATGGCGGAGCGGCTGGGGTTGGCGCGGCGCGGCATGGAGCCGCTGCTGCAGGCGCTGTCGCGGGCGGGGCTGCTCGACTCCTTGCGCGGGCCGCGTGGCGGCTACCGGCTGGGGCGGACGGCACGTGACATCAGGCTTTCCGAAATCGTGGCGGTGGTGCTGGCCGAGGGCGAGGCGCGGGCTGGGTCCGGCGATGGGGGCAGCGAGGGGCCTGGCGGGCGGCTGCAGACGCAGGTGGTCGATCCGCTCTGGGATGCGGTGAATGACGCGGCGGTGGCGACGCTGGCGGAGCTGACGCTGCAGGATATGCTCCGGCGCGCGGCCGCGGCGGGTTTGCGGCGGCCTTCGAGCGAGCCGATCACCTTCACGATCTGAGTCTGCGGCACTGATTTCACGCAGACTGATCCGGGATTCCGCCAATCACCGATTGAACGTGGTTGAATGTGGATCACATCCGGCTATGATGCCTCAAAATAACGCTACGGAAACGTGAGTTATTGCCACGTTTGATGCGCGTGCATTGCTGCGCGTGTCCCGATCGAAGGATTCCCGCGCGATGTCCCTTTCCGTGATCACCGCCAGTCGCCTGCGCGACGGCGCCATCGTCTGGCTCACCGACGGCCAGACCTGGTCGACCCGCTTTGCCGAGGCGCTGTGCCTGGCGGAGGACGCGGTGGCGCAGGGGCTGGAAGCGGCCCATGCGGCCGAGCGCGCGCAGCTGGTGGTCGGCGCCTATCAGGTCGCGGTGGGGGAGACGCCATCGGGCGTGCTGCCGGTGAGCGTGCGCGAGCGGATCCGGGCAACCGGGCCGAGCGTGCGGCCTGATTTCGCCTATGCACGGGCGGGGGAATGACGATGGACATTCTTGAGCAGATCCGTCCAGCCGAGGGGTTTCCGTCCGGCGGCGCGCAGACCGGGATCTATCACTACGACAGGCTCGACCGGGAATTCCTCGCCGCTCGCATCGCAACTTTCCGCGAGCAGGTGGAACGCCGCCTGTCCGGCGCCCTGACCGAGCAGGAGTTCAAGCCGCTGCGGCTGATGAACGGGCTGTATCTGCAGCTGCACGCCTATATGCTGCGTGTCGCCATTCCCTACGGAATTCTCAGTTCCACGCAGCTGCGCAAGCTGGCGCATGTCGGCCGCACCTACGACCGGGGCTACGGCCATTTCACCACGCGGCAGAACATCCAGTTCAACTGGATCGCGCTGGAGCAGACGCCGGATATCCTCGCCGAGCTGGCGGAGGTGGACATCCATGCCATCCAGACCAGCGGCAACTGCATCCGCAACGTCACCACCGACCAGTTCGCCGGTGCCGCCGCCGACGAGCTGATCGATCCCCGAGTCTATGCCGAAATTCTGCGCCAGTGGTCGACCGACCATCCGGAATTCGCGTTTCTGCCGCGCAAGTTCAAGATCGCGCTGACCGGCAGCCCGCAGGACCGGGCGGCGATCAAGCTGCACGACATCGGCGTGCTGACCACGCGCAACGCCGAGGGGATACCGGGCTTCACCATCTATGTCGGCGGCGGTCTTGGGCGCACGCCGGTGATCGGCGTGAAGATCCGCGACTGGCTGCCGGCGCAGGATCTGCTGCGCTACATGGAGGCGATCCTGCGGGTGTACAACGCGTCTGGCCGGCGGGACAATCTGTACAAGGCGCGCATCAAGATCCTGGTGCGCGAGACCGGGGCGGCGAAGTTCGCCGAGCTGGTCGAGCGGGAGTTCGCTTCCCTGTCCGGCGAGCGGTTCGCGCTGCCGCAGGCGGTGGTGGATACGATCCATGCGCGGTTCGGGGCGCCGCAGTTTGAAACCTTGCCGGCGCAGTCGGGTGCCTTCGACGCGGCGGTTGCCGCCGACGCCGATTTCGCGCGCTGGACCCGGACCAATCTGCATCCGCACCGCGTGCCCGGCTATGCCAGCGCCACCATCTCGCTCAAGCCGATCGGCGGCATTCCCGGCGATGCCACCGCCGACCAGATGGACCTGGTGGCCGATCTCGCCGATCGCTTCTCGTTCGGCGAGATCCGCGTGGCACATGAGCAGAACCTGGTGCTGGCCCATGTGCGGCGCGATGATCTTTACGAACTCTGGCAGAAGCTGCGCCAGCCGGGCATCGAGACGCCGAATATCGGGCTGGTGACGGATATCATCGCCTGTCCCGGCCTCGACTACTGCGACCTCGCCAATGCCCGGTCCATCCCGATCGCGCAGGCGATCAGCGCGCGGTTCGCCGATCTTGCGCGCCAGCACGAGATCGGCGAGCTGCATCTCAACATCTCCGGCTGCATCAACGCCTGCGCGCATCATCATGTCGGCCATATCGGCATTCTCGGCGTCGACAAGCATGGCAGCGAGGCGTACCAGATCACCCTGGGCGGCGCGGCGAACGAGCAGGCGGCGCTGGGCCAGCTGCTGGGCGCCGCGGTGCCGGCGGAGGCGGTGCCGGACCTGATCGAGCGGGTGGTGGCACTTTACCTCGATCGGCGGATGCCGGGAGAGCGGTTCATTGACTGTTTCCGCCGGCTTGGCATGGCCGTGTTCAAGGAGGCCGCCCGTGGTTGAGACCCGGCCTCAGGTCATCGATGCCACGGGGCGCGCGATCGACAATGGCTGGACGCAGCTGGCCGATGCGGCGCCCCTGCCGGCGGCGGGCGGCGTGATCCTGCCGCTCGCGCGGCTGCTGGCCACGGCCGAGGCGGTGCTGCCGGTCCGGTTGGGCGTGCTGCTCGCCCCCGGCGATGCGCCGGACGCGGTGGCGGCGCTGCTGCACAGGCTGGGCGTGGTGGCGGTGAGCTTCCCGAAGTTCCGTGACGGCCGCGGCTTCACCCAGGCGCGCAGCCTGCGCGAGCATTTCGGCTATGGCGGCGAGATCCGGGCCGTGGGGCATGTGCTGCCCGACCAGTTCCTGTCGCTGCTGCGCTGCGGAGTCAGCACCGTGGAACTGGCCGAGGGGCAGGACCCTGCGGTGTGGCGCAGCGTGCTGGCCCTTCGCGGCGGGCTCGACACGCGGCCGGTGGCGGAGCGGCCGCTGCCGCTGCTGCGGCGGCTGGCGGCGCCGATCGGGATCGAATGATCAGCCCGGGAGGGAAACCGGCTGGGATCACAATATATTGATCCCAGCTCGGTGCTATCCTCCAACGGTCAACCCGGGTTTCGACAAGTCAGCCACTCATCCGTACAAGTCGGCTGTCATTGAAGCTTCACAAATCTGCAATCTTTCAGTCGCTGTCCCTGCGTAGGGTCCGCACGGTCACAGCGTGTTGCGCACAGTCATGGCTGCGTGACGCGACTTTCACCGGCCTGTCCGGCCATCCGGGCGACCTGCCAGAGACTCCTTGGAGGATTTCATGAAGCTTGCAACCACCGCGCTGGCCGTCACCCTGGCCGGCTTTTCGTTCGCCGCCGGCGCCCAGGCGCAGCAGATCACCGGGGCCGGGTCGAGCTTCGCCGCTCCGATCTATGGCAAGTGGGCCGAGGCGGCCGCCGCGCCGACCGGCATCAAGCTGAACTATCAGTCGATCGGCTCTGGCGCGGGGATCAACCAGATCAACAACCGCACCGTCGATTTCGGCGCCTCTGACATGCCGGTGGCGGCAGCCGACCTCGCCGCGCACAAGCTGATGCAGTTCCCGACGGTGATCGGCGGCGTGGTGATGGTCGTCAACATCCCGGGCGTCGAAGCCAACAAGCTGAAGCTGACCGGTGAGCTGGTGGCCGGGATCTACGAGGGCAAGATCACCAAGTGGAACGACCCGAAGCTCGTCGAGATGAACAACGGCCTCACCCTGCCGAACCTGGCGATCGCGCCGGTGTACCGCGCTGACGGTTCGGGCACGACCTTCGTGTTCACCGACTATCTCTCGATGCTCGACCCGACCTGGAAGTCGTCCGTCGGGGCATCGACCAGCGTGAAGTGGCCGGCCGGCAACGGGGCCAAGGGCTCCGAGGGCGTGTCCGCCGTCGTCAAGCAGGTCAAGGGCGGCATCGGCTATGTCGAGAGCGCCTATGCCGAACAGAACCACCTGGTGACCACCCAGCTGCGCAACAAGGCCGGCAGCTTCGTGGTTCCCAACATGGAGACCTTCGCCGCCGCCGCCGCCTCGGCCGACTGGTCGAAGGTGCAGAACTTCGCCGTTGACCTCAACGACGAGCTCGGCGCCAAGAGCTGGCCGATCGAGTCCGCCACCTTCGTGCTGCTGCCGCAGGACGCCAAGGACCCGGCGCAGACCAAGAACGTGATCAAGATGTTCGACTGGGCGTTCACCAGCGGCGACAAGATCGCGACCGACCTGCTCTATATCCCGCTGCCGGCCTCCGTGCATGACGCCATCCGCGCCGCCTGGAAAGCGCAGTTCGGCGGCTGAGGCCAGATACTGTCTCCGGGGCGTGCGTGTACGCACGCCCCGGAGTTGCCTTTTTCCCTGTCTTGCCTGACCTGTCGTGCCTGAGCCTTGATCCTGCGGCGCCCGGCGCTGCCTTCGCGAGACGGAATCCACGCCAGTGTCCCACTCCGCCGCCGCATCGCGGCCCTCTCGATCCGCCTCCTCGCCCGGCGACGCGATTTTCGCGGGCGTGGCCACCGGGGCCGGCGTTCTGGTGCTGGTCATTCTCAGCGCCATCATCATTTCACTTTTCTGGGGCGGTCTTCCCGCCTTCCGCGCCTTCGGATACGGCTTCCTGTTCAACACCGACTGGGACCCGGTGCGCCAGATCTTTGGCGCCGGTGTGCCGGTATACGGCACGTTGATCACCTCGGTGCTGGCCATCATCCTGGCCGTGCCGCTGGCCTTCGGCAGCGCCTTCTACCTCACCGAAATGGCGCCTGAATGGTTCCGCCGTCCGGTTGGCACCGCGGTCGAGTTGCTGGCCGCCGTGCCCTCGATCATCTATGGCATGTGGGGGTTCTTCGTGATCGTGCCGATCATGGGCAACTATATCCAGCCTTTCCTGATCGACCTGCTGGGCGATGTGCCGGTGCTCGGGTCGCTGTTCCAAGGACCGGCTTTCGGCACCGGGCTGCTGACCTCGGCCTTGATCCTGGCGATCATGATCCTGCCGTTCATCGCAGCAACGATGCGTGACGTGTTTCTCACCGTGCCGGCGGTCTACAAGGAATCGGCCTACGGCGTGGGCTGCACCACCTGGGAGGTGATGCGCTCGATCGTCATTCCCTACACCCGTGTGTCGGTGGTGGGTGGCATCATGCTGGGCCTGGGCCGCGCGCTGGGCGAGACGATGGCGGTCACCTTCGTGATCGGCAACACCAACCGCATCTCCACCAGCCTGTTCGGGCCGGGCAACACCATCGCCTCGATCGTGGCGCTGGAGTTTCCCGAGAGCCAGGCCGGCAGCCTCAAGCTGTCCTCGCTGCTGGCGCTGGGGTTCCTGCTGTTCGTCATCTCCTTCATTGTTCTGGCGATCTCGCGCCTGCTGCTGCGCACGAAGGTGAAGTCATGAGCGCCACCACCCTCTCGCACAGCACCATGCCGGGCGGGGCGCGCGACCACAGCGTCGCCGAACGGCTGTCACGCTCGCGCAACCGGGCGAACCTGATCGCCAAGATCTTGTGCATTTTAGCAACAATCGTGGGGCTGGCGTTTCTCGCCGCCATCCTCGGCACGCTGTTCTGGCTCGGCTTCGGCGGGCTGCACTGGAGCGTGTTCACCCAGGTGACCAAGCCGCCGGGCTCCGGCGGCGGGCTGCTCAACGCCATCGTGGGCTCGTTGATCCAGACCGGGGTGGGAACAGCCATCGGCACGCCGATCGGGCTGATGGTGGGCACCTACCTTGCCGAATACGCCCGCGGCTCTGTGTTGGGCAACACGGTGCGCTTCGTGTCGGACGTGCTGCTGTCCGCTCCCTCGATCCTGATCGGCCTGTTCGTCTATCAGTTCTTCGTATCGCCGTTCGGCCATTTCTCAGGGTTCGCTGGCTGCATCGCACTGGCGGTGATCGTCATCCCCATCGTGGTGCGCACCACCGAGGACATGCTGCAGCTCATCCCGACCGCGCTGCGCGAGGCGGCGGTGGCGCTGGGCGCGCCGAAATGGAAGTCCATCGTGTTCGTGTGCTATCGTGCAGCGCTGAACGGCATCGCCACCGGCGTTCTGCTGGCCATCGCGCGGGTGGCGGGCGAGACCGCACCGCTGCTGTTCACCTCGCTGGGCAATCTCAACTGGTCGGTTGACATGACCCAACCGATGTCGAGCCTGCCCGTCACCATCTATCAATATGCCGGCTCGCCGTTCGATGACTGGGTACAGCTCGGTTGGGTGGGCGCGCTGCTGATCACCTTTGGCGTTCTCGCCCTCAACGTTCTGGCCCGTGTCGTCCTGCGCAAGCGCACCTGAGGATCTCCCGATGAGCAACACCAACGCGACCAAGACCGATGCCGGACAGAGAGCCGCGATCGGTACTATGGAAGCCCGCTCGGATGCGAAGCTGCAAGCTGCGCGCATCGGCATCAAGGGCGTTGATTTCTACTACGGCAGCAACAAGGCGCTGAAGGGCATCACGCTGGACCTGCCGGAGAAGCAGGTGACCGGCATGATCGGACCGTCGGGGTGTGGGAAAAGCACGCTGCTGCGCGTGCTGAACCGCATGTACGATCTCTATCCCGGCCAGCGCGCCGAGGGCGAGGTGCTGATGGACGGCGAGAACATCCTCTCCCCCGGCATCGATCTCAACCAGCTGCGCAGCCGCATCGGCATGGTGTTCCAGAAGCCGACGCCGTTCCCGATGTCGATCTATGACAACATCGCCTTCGGCGTGAAGCTGCACGAGCGGCTGTCCAAGGCGGAGATGGACGAGCGCGTGGAATGGTCGCTGTCGCGCGCGGCGCTGTGGGGCGAGGTGAAGGACCGGCTGAACAGCTCCGCCACCGGCCTGTCCGGTGGTCAGCAGCAGCGCCTGTGCATCGCGCGGACCATCGCCACCCGCCCGGAGGTGATCCTGTTCGACGAGCCGACCTCGGCGCTGGACCCGATCAGCACCCTCAAGATCGAAGAGCTGATCGACGAGCTGAAGGGCGACTTCACCATCGCCATCGTCACCCACAACATGCAGCAGGCGGCACGCTGTGCCGACCAGGTGGCGTTCTTCTATATCGGGGAACTGGTGGAGGTCGGCACCGCGACCCAGATGTTCACCGCCCCGCGCGAAAAGCGCACCCAGGAATACATCACCGGCCGGTTCGGCTGAGCGGAGAGAGCACCATGGCATCCGACGCCGAGCACATCGTCAAAAGCTACGAGCAGGAGCTCAACCGGCTGCGCCAGCTGATCACCGACATGGGCGGCATGGTCGAGCACCAGGTGGCCGATGCCTGCACGGCGGTGATCGAAAGCGACTCCGCTGCCGCCACCCAGGCGGTGGAGCAGGACCCCAAGGTCGATGCCGCGGAACGCGAGATCGAGCAGTTCATCATCCGCCTGCTGGCGCTGCGCCAGCCCATGGCCGGCGATCTGCGCCAGATCGTGGCGTCGCTGAAGATCACCGGCGATCTCGAACGCATCGGCGACTATGCCGCCAACGTGGCCAAGCGCAGTATCGTGCTGCAGCATTACACGCTGCCTTATACCCTCACCGGGCTCGCCCATATGTCGCGCCTGGTGCAGGAGAACCTCAAATCCATCATCGACGCGTTCGGCGAGAACGACACGCAGAAGGCGCTGGAGGTGTGGCGCTCGGACGAGGTGATCGACGACATCTACAACGCGCTGTTCCGCGAGTTGATCACCTACATGATGGAAGACCCGCGCAACATCACGCCGTGTACTCACCTTTTGTTCATCGCCAAGAACCTGGAACGAATCGGCGATCATGCGACCAATATCGCCGAGACGATCTACTACGCCGTGACCGGCGAATCACTTCTGGCGGCCCGTCCCAAGGGCGATACCTCCGCCTATGCGGTGGTGCGTCCGAGCCGGGACTGATAGGGACCTCATCACATGCTGGACGGACCTTCCTCGCTCTCCAAGCCGCTCGTCCTCGTCGTCGAGGATGAGGCGGCACTGGCCACCATGCTGCGCTACAACCTCGAGAAGCAGGGGTTTCGCGTCGAGGAGGCCGCTGACGGGCAGGAGGCGCTGACGCGCATCGCCGAGGCGCAGCCGGACCTGGTGCTGCTCGACTGGATGCTGCCGGTGATGTCCGGCATCGAAGTGTGCCGCCAGATCCGCCGGCGCAGCACCACGCGCGACCTGCCGGTGATCATGGTCACGGCCCGAACCGAAGACCAGGACGCGGTGCGCGGCCTCAACACCGGCGCTGACGACTACATCACCAAGCCGTTCAACATGGAGGCGCTGCTGGCGCGGATGCGCGCCCTGCTGCGACGCTCCAACACCGTGCCGGCCAAGGTGCGGCTGACCTTCCATGACATCGCCATGGACCTGGCCTCCCACCGGGTGCAGCGCAACGGGCGGCCCATTCATCTGGGGCCGACCGAGTTCCGCCTGCTGGAGTTTTTCATGCAGCACCCCCGCCGGGTGTTCTCGCGCGAGGAACTGCTCGATGCCGTCTGGGGGCCGGACATCCATGTCGAGCCGCGGACGGTCGATGTTCATATCCGGCGGCTGCGCAAGTCGATCAACGGTGAGGGCGAGCTTGACGTGGTGCGTACCGTGCGCGCAGCGGGGTATGCGCTGGATACGGAGCCGGTTTAAGATAAGGAAGCTGTTCTTTCTTTGAAAAGAAAGAACCAAAGAAACTTTTAACCGTTGGGGCGTCTTGCGAGATGGTTCTCGTTAGACGCCCCGTTAGGTCGATCTTTTTCTGTTCGGGTTTAGCCGCTTACTTGGCCAGCTGGCCGCGGATCTCGCCGCCCGGGTTCGCGGCGGTGTGGATGTTGGCGTAGTATTTGCCAGCCATCAGGTCGGCCATCTGGGCGTCGGTCAGGGTTGCGGTGCCGCTGATCGGGCTGGCCGGGCTGGCGAAGGGAATCACCACGCCGGCATTGGCGCCGGGCAGGGCGGGGCCGTGGATGTGGCCCATGGTGGCCGGGCCGGTCAGGCCGGAATAGGTGACCTTGTAGGTCAGTTTCTTGGTGGCGGTGTCGAGGGTGAAGGTGCCTTCGCCGGTGCCGGCGCTGGTTTTGGGCGGCACTTCGGTGGCGGCGTTCAGCGCGGCCTTGAAGGTGACAGTTTCGGCCATGGCGACGCTCGACAGGAAGCTGCCGGCGAGCAGGGCGGAGGCAAGCAGGAAACGGGACATTGTGTTCTCCCAGGAATTGGCCAACGGTCTGGCCACTGTGATGTGGGGGGGCGGCTGCGGTTCGCAAAGGGCGGGTCGGGTGGTCTCGTGCGTGAGGGTGCAAATGTGCGATTGGCCTGTTGGTCCGACTGTCGATGTCACCCCGCGTCCGCTGCCGGCGCGGGTTCGGCTGCGAGGGGTGCATGTGGAGCTTGAGCCCCTGCATGTGCGCCACGCCGACGAACTGTTCGCGGCAGCCCAGGGTGCGGATATGTCCTGGACCTATATGGGATACGGTCCGTTTGCCGATGCGGATGCAATGCGCCGCTTCGTCGATGATTTTTCCACCACGCCGGATCCGATGGCATGGGCGGTGCGCCCGGTGGCGACCGGGGTGGTGACGGGGTTTCTCACACTGATGGACATCCAGCCCAGGAACGCCGCGATCGAGCTGGGCCATATCTGGTTCGGCCCCGCGATGCAGCGCACGCGGGCGGCGACCGAGGCGATGTTTCTGCTGCTGCGTCTGGCGGCGGATGATCTCGGCTATCGGCGCCTGGTGTGGAAATGCAACGCGCTGAACGCGCCCTCGCGGCGGGCGGCGTTGCGGCTCGGGTTCACCTATGAGGGCACGCTGCGCGCGAACCTGGTGGTGAAGGGGCGGAAGCGGGATACCGCGATGTTCTCCATTCTGGAGGATGAATGGCCTTTGTGGCGGGACCGGATTCTGGCTTGGCTCGATGCGTCCAACTTTGGGCCGGATGGGACGGCGTTGGCGTCATTGTCGCAGGGGTAAGCAAGCAAGGTCTTCTTTTCTGAAGAAAAGAAGCAAAAGACTTTTGAACGCTGGCGCGAGTCTTTCCGGAAAGAGCCGCGATAGCCCGGAAAAAGTTTTTTGGTTCTTTTTTTTCAAAAAAGAACCTCTTCCTTCTCTTCACATCTTGGCAAACCTGATCCGCCGCGCCAGCCAGCAGCCGACCTGCAGTCCGGTGATGTTGCCATCGCCGTCCCGCTCGAACGACAATGTCCAGTCGCCCGGCGGTGCATCGTCGAGCGCGCGGGGCATTGGCATGCGCCAGATGTCGCGCCCGACGGGAAGCAGCGCCTGCATCATGCCCTGACCGAGGAAGCCGGAGAACGCAGCGTAAAGCCCGCCTTCGGTGACGGTCAGGGTCGCGTTGTATTCGGGCGAATGGAAGCGGCCTGCGATATCGCGGGGCGACTCGCTGTCGCACGGGATCAGGCGGCTCGACTGGTTGTCGGTGCCCCGGTCCATCCACACGCCGTCCTCGGTGCGGCGCAGTCGGGTGGTACCGCCGGTGGCTTCGTCCGGCGAGATCTGGTCGAGGTTCTCGGCGTGGCGGCCGCTGTAATAGAGACGGATGCGTTCGTCCGGGCCGGGTTCGATGCGCACGGCGAGGCCGGTGATCGGTTCTTCGTAGCTGCCGCGCCAATGGGCATCTGGGTGGGGGCGGGCGGGGTCCGCGGGGTGGTCGAGGGCGGCTGCGATCAGTTCGCCGACGGCGGCGCGGGGCTCGGACATGTGGTTGAACAGGACGACGGCGGAGAGGCGTTCGTCGGGCAGGTTGCAGCGGAAGCTGCGCCAGCCGCGCAGGCCGCCGCCATGGCCGGTGGCAGGGCGGCCGCAGATCTTCATGCGGGCGAGACCGAAGCCGTATGAGGCTTCGGTGCCGTCGGTGAAGGTGACGGGGACGGAGAGGCGGCGGTAGAGGGACTGGGGGTCGTCGCGCGTGACGTCGATATATTGTTCCCAGGCGATCATGTCATCGAGGCTGGCGGCGAGGCCGGCGTCGCCGGTCCACAGGACGCGGTTGACGGCGGGACGGTAGCCGCTCTCCATCGTGCCTTCGTAGCCGATTGTGCCGTCTGGCATGGTTTCGGTGTGGGGGACCAGGCCTGCGGTTTCCATGCCGGCGGGCAGGAAGATGTGGCGACGCATCAGCGTGCCCAGGGGTGTGCCGGTGCGTTCGGCCACGATGTCGCCGAGCATGCGGAAGTTCTGGTTGCAGTAGGAGTAGGCGCTGCCGGGGGCGAAGTGGAGGGTGCGGGTGAGGCCGATGAGATGGGCGGCTTCGGCGTCGCCGAACGGGCGTTCGACGGTGGCGCCGCAGACCATGGCGGTGGCCCAGTAGTCGCGCAGGCCGGACTGGTTGTGGGCGAGGCGTGTGGCGGGGGGAGCGGGCTGTTCCAGCTTGGGCATCATGGCAGCGACGTCGGGGTCGAGCACTGACGGGTCGGGGAACTGGCTCAGCAGCGTGGCGCAGGTGAATTGTTTGCTGATGGAGCAGACGCGGAACAGGGTGGCTGGGGTGAAGGGGAGGCGCTGTTCGATGTCGGCCCAGCCCCAGGTATGGCGGGCGATCACTTTTCCGTTGTGGATGACCGCGGCGGCGCCGCCGGGGCCGGGGTAAAGGGTTGGGAGGGCTTCGAGCTTTGCCTCAAGTCGGTTGCGTGTCATCGCCCATTCCCTTTTGGATGGCTTCAGTTTGCCAAGCAAACGGGATGGGTGGCAATCCGCCGTGCGCGCCGCTCCGCAGAGCGATCCGCTCAAACGAATAAAGGTCTTTTTGCTTCTTTTTCTTCAGAAAAAAGAAGGTCTTGCATGCTCAAACGAGTGCCAGATCCTGGGGCGCCGCCTGCGGAAAGACGGTCTGCAGCTGCGCCGCTGACAATCCGTACAGCTTCTGCAGCAGCCCGCCGAACATGGCGCGATAATCGGTCAGCACCGGCAGGTCGCGGTTCTGGAACAGGGTTGCCTGTTCGATTTTCACCTGTGGGCCCGCCATGCGTCCGCCGCGGATGGCGCCGCCCATGGCCCAGTAGACGCTGCCGTGGCCGTGATCGGTGCCGCGGTCGCCGTTTTCGCGGAAGGTGCGGCCGAATTCGGAGATCACCACCACGGCGGTGTTGCGCCAGGTGTCGGGTCCGATCTCTTCGGCGAAGCCGGCGAGGCCGCGGCCGAGTTCGCCGATGCGGTCGGCGAGGTAGCCGGTGGCGCTGCCCTGGTTCACGTGCGTGTCCCAGCCGCCGATATCGACGAAGCCGAGATTGTATTGTTCGCGCATCAGCTTGCCGATCCGCCGCGCCGAGAGTTCGAAGCCGCGTGGCGAGGCGGCGCCGCGGTTGGCGGCGGTCATTTCCTCGGCGACGGACCGGTAGACGTCATCGCGCACCTGGAAGCCTTCGCGCACCGCCTGTTCGAGCGAGTTGCCCTTGTACATCGACAGGATGAGCTGCACCTGGCGGTCATCGACGGCGGGTTTGCCCACGCTGGCGATGCCGGTGTTGGGAATGCCGGCGTGCCGAGCTTCGGCATCGCCGCTCTTGCCGTGGAAGATCAGCGGCAGCTGATCGGTGAAGGCGATCGGCCTGGATTGTGTCAGCACTCCGGCCAGGCGGCCCATGAAGCCGCTGTTGTAGCTGCGGCTGCCTTGGACGGGTTGGCCCATCTCGATGGTGTCTTGGGTTTCGAAATGGCTGCGGGTGAGGTCGTCGGTGCCGGCGAAGGGGATGAAGGCGAGTTCCTTGCGTTGCCAGAGCAGGTAGAGCGTGTCGTGCAGAGCTGGATGCAGGCCCCAGTCGCCTTCGAGCGCCAGGGTGGCGTTGGGGGCTTCGCCGGGTTTGGCGAGGCCCAGGATGGGGCGGGACTGGTGGTAGAAATCGGCGCCGACGGGGGCCACGATGTTCACCGCGTCGTAGGCGCCGCGGAGGAAGACGACGAGCAGGCGGGCATCGGCCTTGGGGGCGGCCCAGACGCGGCCGGCGACGGTCATGGGGGCCAGGGCGGTGAGGCCGGCGAGCAGGGTACGGCGGTTCATGCGGATCTCCGATCTAGTACATGAAGTCGGGAGAGCTGAGGAACAGCATGTTCCATTCCTGGGGCGACATCGCCTGGTCGAGGGCGGTGCGGGTGGGTGGCGTCAGTTCGGCGCGGGTCGTGCTGAAGAAGAGGGCGTTTTCCAGCGTGGGAAAGCCGGGCTGGTCGGTGCTGCCGGCAACCGGCGGCCGGAACAGGCCGGCCGAGCCGAAGCCGATCTGGCGTGCCACCTCGAAGCGGGTGGCAAGCTGGCCGGGCCCGGTCCAGGCGGTGGAGATGAGGGAATATCCGTCGGGGGTTTCGTGGTTGTAGAGGCCCTCGGCCAAGCGGTTGAGCCAGCCCTGGATCGGCTGGGTGTTGAGAATGACGTGCTGGTCGTAGGCCAGGCGCACGGCGGAGAGCACGTAGCGCACGGGGTCTTTGAATTTCTGTGCCGTGGCGAAGCCGGGCGCGTGAACCAACACGTTCATCACGGATGCGATGTCGCCATCGGAGCGGGTGAATGCAGCGGCCATCTGGTCCACCAGCGGGGCGGGTGGTGCGTCGTCCATGAAATAGGTGGCGAGCTGCAGTGCGATGTGTTGCGCGGTGGCCGGTTCGTGGCAGAGAATGTCGACGGCCTCCTGCACCTCCTCGAAGCCTCGTCCTGCGATGACGTGTCCGAGGAACGTCTTGTCGTGGAAGTCGTGCCGGCCGGGATTGTATTCGAACAGCCCGTTGCGGATGAGCTGCGGCAGCAGGCGGAGCGGCAGATTTGGATTCTGCGCGTTGGTGTCGATGCCGACGCCGGTGAGGATGCGGGCGAGCTCCTGCACATCCTGCTGGGTGTAGCCGCTGCCGACTCCCATGGTGTGCAGCTCCATCAACTCGCGGGCCTCGTTCTCGTTGACATGGGCGGCGTCGCTGGCGGCGTTGTCGAGATAGCGCAGCATGGCGGGGTGCTGCAGCGTCGCCATCACCAGGTCACGGAATTTTCCGAGCACGTGGGGGCGGATGGCGGTGTCGATGTAGTCGCCCAGCATGGGGCGGATATCGGATTTGTACTGGTGCACGTTGAAATGGTTGAACCAGAACCAGGTCATCCGCTCCTGCAGCTGGGCGGGGGAATAGAGATCGCGCAGGATGTCGCGGGCGGCGGCCTGGCGGGCGGTGTCGTTCATGGCCTCCTGATAGGATTTCTGGGCGACCTGCTTCTCCGCGGGGTCGGCCATCTGGTTGGCGGCCTTCTGCCGGGCCTGCAGATCGGTGACGAGCTGGGTCAGCGGTCTGTGGGAGATCGCCATGGCGTCGATCTGCGCCTGGGCGGCCGGCGGCAGCGTGTCCTTGGGCGTGGGGTGAAGCTGCCATTGCAGCCAGCGCTCGGTGCCCATAGCGCGCATCTGCGCCAGGCCCGAGTCAGTGGCGCCCCAGGTGACGTGATTGAACAGCGCGAGCTCGGCCGGCGGCACGGGGGCGGCCGCGACGCTGACCAGGGCCGCCAGAACCGTCAGTGTGTGCCGCGTCTTCATGACTGCCTCGCCGTGTTCCGTTGGAGCGGACCCTAGAAGCAGTGGACGTGACCGGCGGTTTCAAAGTGTAAGCCTCATCGGCCCGCCGTGAGGCTCTGCCTCATCGGCCCGCCGTGAGGCTCTGCCTGATCGGCAGACAACTGCCCAACTCCTCAGCGCGGTTGCATCGGCAGCGGTCCGAAATCGGGCGGCATCACGCGGCGCTGCGAGGCTTTCTCGTAGGCGGAGGCGATGCGCAGCACCACGTCCTCGCGCCCCGGCTCGGCGCGGAACACCAGGGAGAAGGGCAGGCCGGGGCCGGCGAGCCGGGTGGGTGTGTCGGACGGCGTTGGGATGTAACGCTTGCCGTCGGCGCTCAGCTTGAACACCGGGTCGTAGGCGACGTCCACGTAGCCCGCGGGCACCAGCATCTCGGTGAGGCCGGCATTGGGGCCGTAGAAGGATTCCATGCGCAGATTCTGCTGCGTGCCGGGGTCGATGGCGCCGCCGATCTTGGCGGGGGGCAGGGGCGTGTGCAGGCGCACCAGGGCATCGAGCCTGTTCTCCAGGATCACCATCATGTCGCAGCGGCGCAGCAGTTCGCGCAGCATGATGCGTTCATCGACACCCTGGCGGCCGCCGAGCGGATTGCGCGGGTCCATCACCTCCTCCCAGTTGAGGAAGGCGGCACGCTGGTCATCGCCCCAGAATTTCGATCGGGCGTTGAGCTGGCGCCAGGTGTTCAGGGTTTCGCTGAAGCCGCGGGAAGCCCAGTCCTTGGCGCGGCGTTCCAGGTATTGCGAGATGTGGAAGCGGAAGGAATTGGCCAGCTCCTGCTGCTGGATGGTGGCGATGTCGAAATTGGCGGGTGGTGCGATGCTGCCTTCGGCCAGGCCCACGCAATAGTCGATCGGCGCGAGGGTGCCGTTGCCGAAGATCTTGCCGGGGGCGAATTCGGTGGGGCAGATCGCGTCGGCGAACTCCTTGAAAAGGGGGCCGCCATCGGGGCCGAGGCGGAACAGCAGGTCCGGCATGAACACCGGCACCAGGCGCGCCAGTGCTGCGCGGAAATCCACCCCCATCTGCTCCAGATGCGGATCGGGCGTCCACAGCTTGTCCTTCGATTCCACCAGGGTGGCGCCGAGCGTCTGGCCGATGACGGTCTTGATCTCGTGGGCGGCGGCGGTGGTGATGGGCACTGTCGAGATCTCGCCGGGGCGGACCAGCATCGATTCGCGCACGATGCCGATGCGCAGGCCGAGCAGGGCGCCCGGGGCGCCGCTGGGGCTGACATGGCTGGTGTAGCTGGTGCTCAGCACCGAGGAACGCGGCACGGTGGTGTAGACGTCACGCGGGTCGTAGTAGCCTTGCTCGGAGTCTTTCAGCGCGTCGAGCACGCGGGCGCAGTCCTCGATCTTTCGGGCGTGGATGCCGGTGCGGTCGCAGTAGATGTCCGCACCGATGGCGCCGCCGTCGAAGCCGATCATCGCCTTGTGCGGCAGGATCAGCGCCACCGAATTGTGGTTGGAGGGGCCACGGCAGGAGGCGCGGGTCTCCTCGCCCAGGCTGCACATCACCAGATTGGTGCTGACCGACAGCGCCGAGCCGGAGCTGGAGCCGAGGGATGCGGCACGGGTGGTGTCATACGGGTTGGACGGGTTGCCGCCCCAGGTGCTGCGCTGATAGCCGAGCGTGGAGTGCAGCACCTTTTCCGGCGTGTGCCGCCCGCCGGGGTCGCCGGCGCGGCCGTTGTATTCGGTGTTGACCGCCTTGGCGTAGATGATCGCGCCCTTCTTGCGGAGCTGGTCGACCAGCACGTGGTCGCGGGCCGGGAAGTCGATGTCATAGGCCGCGTCGCCGCCGCCGGTGGAGCGCATGTCGCGGGTGTCGAACGGGTCCTTGAACGAGAACACCACGCCATACATCGGCATCGCTTCGAAATCCGGGTTCGTGCCGTACAGCGCATCCAGCTCGGCGGCGCGTTCCAGCGCGTCCGGCTGGTGGCGGAAGGTTTCGCACACCGGGGGGGCGCCCGGCGGGAGTGGGCCCATCGACGGATGCAGGTCGAAGCTGCCACGGCAGGTGACGCTGCGTTCGCCGCGGATGTTGAGCGTGGCCAGGGTGTTGACCTGGCCGGCATTGGGCTTGCCGACGATCATGCCGAACTGCTGCATCACCGACGGGTCTGACGCCGTCGCCTCCATGCGGCCGAATTCCAAGGGCGGGCCGACATAGCGGTCGAGCTCGGGCAGGATGGTGGCGGCCGCGACCGTTTCGGTGGGGAACATCAGCGGATCGCCGGCGCGCACGGTTCCCATGGCCTGGGGAATGTCGGCGCCGTCCGCGGTCAGCAGCAGGCTGGCGGGGCCGTTGAAGGCGCGGGCGCGGTCGATGTAGTGCTGGACCACCTGCACCAGGGTGACTTGGCCCGCGCCGATCGCTGCGTGCAGCTCCGCGATGCTGGCTTCCTCAAGCTGGAACGGGACGCTCATCTGATCCTCCGCTGACACGTGCTGCAGGTTTGGCAGCAAGCGGTGTGCCATCGTCACGATGGTGGCATGAATGTTGCGATGCATGGCTGCATTCCAGCGCGAAGAGGGATGCCATGCAACGACGCGAGCTTCTGGCGGCCACCGGCGGCCTGGCCTTGGCGGGACTTCCGGGGATGGCGCGATCGCAGACCCCGGAGCAGGTGCTGCGGGTGGGCATGACCACCTCTGATGTGCCGGCCACCGGCGGCATTCCCGACAACGGCAGCGAAGGCGGCCGTTTCGCCGGCTATACGATCTACGATGCGCTGGTGAACTGGGATTTCACCCACACCGAGCAGTTCGCGGACCTTACGCCCGGTCTCGCCACGGCCTGGCGGATCGACCCGGACAATGATCTGCGCTGGATTTTCACTCTCCGCCAGGGCGTGCGGTTCCATGACGGTTCGCTGCTGACGGCGGATGACATTCTCTGGAACTTCGACCGGCACCTCAACGACAAGGCGCCGCAGTATGACCGGGTGCAGGCGGCGAGCTACCTCACCTACACCTCGGCGGTGAAGCGCTGGGAGAAGCTCAGCGAGACCGAGGTAGCGCTTTATACCAACTCTTGGGGTCGATGACTCACGAGGGCTTGGCGACGCGGGGGCGGATGTGATTCACGATACTGAACAGAAGGATGTTCGGTATGGCCGCAGCAATTCCCCTTCGATCGGACTTCAACGCC
>JBBILI010000025.1:0-75066 GCA_037445025.1 Rhodospirillales bacterium | reverse complement strand
CGCGCCGTATCGGCCACGAACAATGTCTGCGAGCGTGCGCTGCGGCCCAGCGTGATCTTCCGCAAGGTGACCAACGGCTTTCGCTCCGAATGGGGTGCGCAAACCTACGCCGCCTTCCGCTCCGTGGCCAGCACCGCAAAGGCCAATGGCCGCTCCGTCCTCGGTGATATTCGTCACGTGCTGGCAGCCACGTCACCACGCGACGCGCGGGCAGAGGTGGGGTGAGCAATTACGTTCTTTCTTTGAAAATAAAGAACCAAAGAAACTTCTATTCGTGAAGTGAGCACGCGATGAAACGACTGTTCGTGGCCTTGGGGTTGCTCTTCAGCACGCAGGCCTTCGCCGAAACCGGTGAATACCTGGCGCGTGCGGGCGATTGTGTCGCCTGCCACTCCGCCCCCGGCGGGCAGGCCTTTGCCGGCGGTCTCAATATGGCCACGCCCATCGGCACCATCAGCGCCACCAACATCACTCCCGACCCCGAAACCGGCATCGGCCGCTACACGCTCGACGATTTCGACCGCGCCGTCCGACAGGGCATCGCCCCGGACGGGCGCCACCTCTATCCCGCCATGCCCTACCCGTCCTACGCCAAGCTCACTGACGCGGACGTGAAATCCCTCTACGACTATTTCATGCACGACGTGCCCGCGGTGAAGCAGGCCGACCAGCCAAGCGAAATCCCGCGCTGGCTGAGCCCGCGCTGGCCCATGCGCATCTGGAACCTGCTCTTTGCCCCCGCCACCGGCTTCACCCCCGACCCTTCGAAAGGCGCTGCCTGGAACCGTGGCGCCTATCTGGTCGAAGGCCTCGGCCATTGCGGCGCCTGCCACACGCCGCGCGGCTGGAGCTACCAGGAACGCGCCCTGGCAGCCGACAGCCCGAACTTCCTCGCCGGTGCCAATCTTGACGACTGGTACGCCCCCAGCCTGCGCGCCGACCAGACCACGGGGCTCGGCACCTGGTCACGCGCCGACATCGCGGAGTTCCTCAAGACCGGGCACAATCTCCATGGCTCGGCCTATGGCTCAATGCGCGACGTCATCCAGAACAGCACCCCCTACCTGACCGACGAGGACCGCACCGCCATCGCGACGTTCCTCATCGCGCTGCCGGCCGGCACGCAAGAGGCCGCCTGGCGCTATGATGCCAAGGCCGCCCAGGCGCTGCTCGCGATGACCGACACCACGCCGGGGGCGAAGGTCTACGCCAATGCCTGCCAGAGCTGCCATCGCGAGACCGGTGCCTCCGCCCCGCCGTTCGTGCCGCCGCTGGCCGGCAACCCGACCGTGCTCGACCATGATCCGGCTTCGCTGATCAACATCGTGCTGAACGGCGCGACACCGCTGGTGGACAAGGGAAAGCCCGACGCCTACCGCATGCCGCAGTTCCGCGTGCAGCTGAACAACCGGCAGGTCGCCGATGTCGTCACCTTCATCCGCGGCGCCTGGGGCAACCAGGCAGCACCCGTGTCAGCCGAAGACGTCACCGCCATGCGCCGACGCACGGAACCCTCCACCGACCGCGTGGTGCTGCTCAAGATGCGCTGAGCGACGTCGCTCCACGGCACTGGACTTGCTTCCCATACGCGGTATCACAACGCGTATGAATGAGCTCCAGTGAGCCGGGTGCCAGACATTTCGACCGAGTGGCAGGACCAAGGGGCCCCGAATTGGCGCCGGATGCTGCTCGTCGTGGTCTTCGTGCAGATCGGCATGAACGCCGGGTTCACCATCCTCAGCCCGATCATGCCGCTGTTCCTGCCCAGCATCGGCGTCACCGATCCCAGGCAGGTCGATCTCTGGGCCGGCATCCTCGGTTTCATCACCCCGCTGCTGGCAGCCCTCGCTGCCCCGCTCTGGGGCCGTGTCGCCGACCGGCGCGGGCGCAAGCTGATGGTGCTGCGCTCCTGCGTGGCCATCGGCACGTTTATCGGGCTGATGAGCCTCGCGCAGAACATCTGGCAGCTGTTCGGCCTGCGCAGCCTGATGGGCGTGTTCGCCGGCTTCAACTCCGCCACCATCGCCCTCGTCGCCACCCAGGCGCCGGCGCGCCGGCTCGGCTACGCGCTGGGCTGGATCAGCACCGGCCAGCTCGTCGGCGCCCTGGTGGGACCGCTGGCCGGCGGCGCCGTGGCCGACCTCACCGGCAGCTTTCGCGCGCCCTTCGCCCTCACCGCGGTGATCTGCCTGCTCTGCGGCGCAGGGGTGCTGGCCGGCATCAAGGAAGGCTTTGTGCCGCCCAAGGAAGGCAGCCCCCGCACACCGCTCTCCCACGGCTTCGTCATCCTGTGGCGCACCCCGGGCCTGGTGCCGCTGTTCGTCGTGCTGCTGCTGGCCCAGCTTGGGGTGCAGGCGGTGCAGCCGGTGGTCACCATCTTCGTGGCCGAACTGACCGGCCCACGCGCCGATATCGCCACCCTGGCCGGCATGGCCTTCTCCGTCACCGGAATCGCCGACCTGATCGCCTCGCCCTTCCTGGGACGGCGCAGCGATGTCATCGGCTATCGCCGCGTGCTGCTGATCTCCCTGGCCGGCGCTGCCCTGGCCACCGCCCCACAGTTCCTGGTGACGGGATACTGGGGCTTCGTCGCCGCCCGCTTCGGACTGGGCCTGTTCGTCGGCGGCATCCTGCCGACCGCCAACGCCCTCGTCGGGCGACTGGCACCGCCCGAGCACAAAGGCGCGGTGTATGGGGCGACATCGTCGGCGATGTTTCTGGGCGGGTCGTTCGGACCGCTCACCGGCGGCACCATCGCAGCCCTGGTGGGCGTGCGATGGGTGTTTGTGGTGGTGACGGTGCTGCTGACAGTCAACTTGATTTGGGTTTGGAAGAAGGTTCCTGATATCAGTAATACCAACGGCCTTGATCGATGACTCTTCCATCGATCAAGGCCGTTGGTATTGCGCGCCGGGTTGGCCGGCGGCGGCGCGCCAAACCAAGACTCATACTGACGGTCGTTCTTCATGGCCGTTGGTATAAGCAAGCGGTTCTTTTTTGAAAAAAAGAACCAAAAAACTTTCATATATTGAGAGCGAGACTGGGGCGAGTGGTGCGCCAGCTGCAGGCGCGTTCGTAGGCGGCACCGACGCGCAGCACCAGGGGGTCCTCGAAGGGGCGGCCCATGATTTGCAACGCATACGGCAGACCCTCGGCGGAGAAGCCGCTGCATACCGACAGCGCCGGACTGCCGGTCAGATTGCACACCCGGTTGTAGAACGCCCCGCCCAGGCTGCGGTCGCTCGCCAGAACCGGGGCGACCTTGCGGGCCGTGGGAAACACCAGAACATCGAAATCCCGCATCGTCACCGCCAGCTCGTCCACCAGGCGCCGACGCTCCCGCTGCGCGTTCACATAGTCAGACCCACGCACCAACGCTCCAGCCGACAGACGCTGCCGGGCAATCGCGCCATATTTCTCCGGGCTCGCCCGCAGATACCGCTCATGGATCGAAAATCCCTCCGCCCGGGAAATCTGCCCCGCCGCAGCACCATAGGCCTGAAACGGCGACAGCGTCGCCGTGCCCACCACGGCACCGAGATCGCGCAGCACCGCAACCGCCGCCTCGGTCGCCACCGCCACATCCGCCTCGCACGGCAGATCCGTCTCATAGAAATGCCGCACCACACCCACCCGCAGCCCGGCAATGCCGCCCTCCATGTCGGAGAAATCCGGCACCGGCACATCGGCACTGCCCGTACAGACCGGGTCATACCCCGACAGCACCTGCATCATCAGCGCGCAGTCCGCAGCCGTCCAGCACATCGGCCCTGCGTGATCCAGCGAGAACGACAGCGGCAGAACACCCGCCTTGCTCACCAGCCCGTAGGTCGGCTTGTGTCCGGCAATGCCGCACCAGGCCGCCGGACCACGGATCGAGCCGCCGGTGTCAGACCCCATCGCACCCAGACACATCCCGGCGGCCACCGCAGCCCCGGAGCCGGACGAGGAGCCGGACGGGTCGTGCGCGGGATTCCACGGGTTGCGCGCCGGTGGCCAGGGCAGGTCGAAGCTGGTGCCGCCGATGGCGAACTCCCAGGTGGACAGCTTGCCGGTGAACACCGCGCCGGCGGCGCGCAGCTTGCGCACGGACGTGGCGTCCTCCGCCGGCACATGGTCGGCAAAGAGCGCGGAGTGACCGGTCGTGGCGATGCCGGCGGTGTTGTAGATGTCCTTCAGCCCGATGGGGATGCCGTGCAGCGGACCGCGCCAGCCGCCGGCCGCGATCTCCGCCTCGGCC
Organism: Rhodospirillales bacterium; assembly: GCA_037445025.1. Classification (GTDB taxonomy): domain Bacteria; phylum Pseudomonadota; class Alphaproteobacteria; order Acetobacterales; family Acetobacteraceae; genus CAIQQQ01. The sequence continues at coordinate 70,826 of JBBILI010000025.1, read as the reverse complement.
GCCGCCGCTGCCGCCATCGCCTGCTCCTCGAGGATCAGGATATGGGCGTGCAGCTGCGGCTCCAGCGCGTGGATGCGCCGGAACACCGCGGTGGCGAGCTCGACGGGGGAGAGCCTGCGGTCGCGGATCAGCGTGCTGGTCTCGGCGATGGTCAGCAGAGCGGCATCGCTGGTGACGGCAGCGTCCATGGTTCAGCCTCCCATCGGCAGGTGAAACGCGGCGGCCGGCTCCTGGGCGTAGCCCAGCCGGTCGCGCATGGCGGCCGCGCCGGCGGCGAGCTCGCGGGCGACCTCCGCCACCCCCGCCATGTCGGCGGGCGAGAGCGACAGGCCGGCATCGGCCAGACCTTTGCTGACCGAAGCCGGAGCGGTGGCCAGCTCCGGCCTGCGGGCGCGGTGCGGCGTGGCCTTCTCGAAGGCGTCGGCCACCTGGAACAGCAGCGGCTCCTGGAACGGCTTGGCGGCGATCTGGATGGCCACCGGCAGGCCGCCCGCGCCGTAGCCGGAGCAGACACACATCGCCGGCCACCCCGTGATGTTGAACGGGTTGGTGAAGCCGGGATTTTTCAGATTGGTCCATTTCGGCATGTCGTCGATCCGCGGCGCCTCGGACGGGGCGCCGGCGGTGACCAAGATGTCGATATCCCTGGTGGCCGCGGCGGTCAGCTGGCACAGCTCGCGACGCCGCCGCAGCGCCTGCACGTAGTCGGCGCTCGACATCAGGCTGCCCATGATCATGCGGTCGCGCAGCAGTTCGCCGTAGTCGTTGAAGCGGGTGCGCATGAACGGCTCGTGCAGCGCCCAGGCCTCGGACGTCAGGATGACGAAGTTGGCGGCCTGGTATTCGAACAGCGAGGGCAGCACGACCTCGACGATCTCGGCGCCCTGGGCCTGCCAGATCGCCAGCGCGTCGTCGATTCCCTTCTGCACCGAATCGGCGACCGGGCTGTCGGTCTCGTGCCAATGGCGCGGCACGCCGATGCGCAGGCCTTTCACGCTCTGGCCGAGACGGGCGGTGAAATCCGGCACCGGACGGTCGATGCTGCCGGGGTCGCTGGGGTCGAAACCCGCCATGTCCTGCAGCAGCAGGGCGCAATCCTCGACCGTCCAGGCCATCGGTCCGGCATGGTCGAGCGAGTAGGCAAGCGGCAGGATGCCGGTGCGCGGGCACAGGCCGTAGGTCGGCTTGATGCCGGCGATGCCGCAGAGCGCGGCGGGGCCTCGGATGGAGCCGCCGGTGTCCGAGCCGGTGCCGCCGAGGATCAGCCCGGCGGCGACGGCGGCGCCTGTGCCGCTCGATGACCCCGAGGTGAAGTGATCGGGGTTCCAGGGGTTGCGGGCCGGCGGCCAGGGCAGGTCGAACGACGGGCCGCCGAAGGCGAATTCGTGGGTGGCGAGCTTGCCCAGCATCACCGTGCCGGCCTCGGCCAGGCTGCGCACGGTGACGGCATCCGTCTCCGGCACCCAGCCTTTGAGCATCTTGGAATGCGCGGTCGTGGCGATGCCGCGGGTCTGGTAGATATCCTTGTGGGCGATGGGGATGCCGTCGAGCCGGCCGCGGCCTTCGCCCTTCATCATGCGCACCTCGGCCGCGCGCGCCTGTTCCAGCGCGCGCTCGGGCGTGACGACGATGAAGGCGTGCAGCGTGTCGTTGAGGGCGGCGATGCGGTCGAGGCAGGTCTGGGTCAGCTCGACCGGCGAGATCTTTCGGGCGGCGATGAGGGCGGCGGCCTCGGCGATGGTGGGCGTGTGCATCACTTTGTCTCCGTCACGTAGATCTCGGGGCGGAAGACATGCGCCGGTTCGGCGGCGCGGTCGCGGCCATGGGTGCGGATGCGGTCGAGCATCGGCTCGACATAGGACCAGCCCTCATGGATGGTCGCCAGCTGCGCCTCGCTCAGCGTCACCCCGGCGCGGCGCACCAGCGCCTCGAAATCCTGTCGCGATGTCCTGGCCATGGCGGTTCCCTCGTTCTGCTGAGGAACAGAGTTGCACGTGCCATGCCAGACGCATATTGACCGGGCGCCAATCCCGCAATGACAGGCATCTGCCGTGGTTTCGCGCACGCCTAGGCGTGCCGGCGCCGTTCGGCAGGCAGTCATCGTAGCCCGGTACCGCGATCGCACGCTTTTCGGGCGAGCGAGGCAGGCGACTGCCTCGTTTTGATCCACTCGGCAGACATCGCACGAACGGCGTCGGCGCTGCAGCGCTGGCATGCCTATTGCTCATTGCAGCTCTGCGACGGTTCCAGGAGCTTGTGATGACGCTGACGGCACGGTTTGCCCGCCTGACAATCGCTTTCGCGGTGGCTGGCTTCATCTCCCACGCGCAGGCGGCCGGGACGGTGACGGTGGCGATGACCGCCGGCGACATTCCGCTCGACACCGGCGAGCCTGACCAGGGGGCGGAAGGTTTCCGCTTCGTGGGCTGGAACCTTTATGACGCGCTGGTCAACTGGGACCTGTCGCGCAGCGATGTCGCGAGCGACATCAAGCCGGGCCTGGCCACCGAATGGCATATCGACCCCGCCGACCCCAAGCGCTGGCTGTTCACGCTGCGCGAGGGTGTCACCTTCCATGACGGCTGCAAGTTCACCGCCGACGAAGTGGTGTGGAACCTGCAGCGGATGAACGATCGGAGCACGCCGCAGTTCTTCACCCAGCAATTCGCCCTCTCTCGCGCCTACATGACGTTGTACGACAGCGTCGAGAAGATCGACGCCACGCATATCGCCATCCGCACCACGCGGGTGACGTCGATGTTCCCTTACGACATGGCCTATGTGCTGATGATCAGCCGCTGCCGGGCGGAGGCGTTGAAATACGACTGGAACGCCTACGCCTTCGCGCCCTCGGGCACGGGTCCGTATCGCTATGTCAACATGGTGGCGCATGAGCGTCTCGAACTCGAACCGAACAAGGCCTATTGGGACCCGGCCCGGGTGCCGAAGCAGGATCATCTGGTGCTGCTGCCGATGCCCGAGGCCTCGACCCGCACGGCTGCGATCCTCAACGGCCAGGTGAACTTCGTCGAGGCGCCGGCGCCGGACAGCATCCCGCGCCTGAAATCGGCCGGGATGCAGATTGTCACCAACACCTATCCGCATGACTGGGTGTACAGCCTCAACTACGAGAAGGGCCCGTTCACCGATGTGCGGGTGCGGCGCGCGGCGAACTACGCCATCAACCGCGACGACGTGGTGGAGCTGCTGGGCGGCTATGCCATCAAGGGCTACGGCATGGTGCCGCCGGCCCTGCCCTATTACGGTCATCCCGTCCATTACGAATACGATCCTGAAAAATCCAAGGCGCTGCTGAAGGAGGCGGGCTGCCTGCCGTGCAAGGTGGAGTTCGCCATCTCCACCTCCGGCTCCGGGCAGATGCAGGTGCTGCCGATGAACGAGCTGGTGAAGAGCCAGCTCGAGGACGCCGGGTTTCAGGTGACGTTTCGGGTGATGGACTGGAATTCGCTGCTCGAGATAAGCCGCTCGGGGGTGCCGAAATATCCTGAACTGTCCGGCTACAACATCTCCCGCCTGCTGCAGGACCCGATCACCGCCGTGGTCAAGCCGGTCGGGCGTGCCTACTGGTCACCCGCCGGCTCCAACTGGGGGCACTGGCAGGACCCGGTGACGGACAAGCTGGTCGATCAGATCTTCAGCGAGTTCGATGCCGCCAAGCGCATGGCCCTGCTGACCCGGCTGCACGAATACGAGGTGGAGCAGGCGATGATGATCTACGTGGTGCATGACATCAATCCGCGTGCCCTCTCGCCCAAGCTGAAGGGCTTCGTGCAGGCGCAGTCCTGGTATCAGGACATGACCAAGATCTCCGTGGAGCCGTAGCGCGATGCTCGGCATCGTTCTGCGGCGGCTGATCTACGCGATCCCGATCGCGCTCGGCGTGTCGATTGTGTGTTTCTCGCTGGTCTATCTCGCCCCGGGCGATCCGCTGCAGACGATTCTGCCGGCGGATGCCTCGGCCGAGGCGATCGCGCAGATCAAGCATGAATACGGGTTCGACCGGCCGATCCCGGTGCAGTTCCTCTACTGGCTCGGCCATGTCGTGCGCGGCGATTTCGGCGTTTCGATCTCGACCCGGCGCCCGGTGGTGGACGAGGTGATGGGATCGCTGGCCAACACCATCATGCTGACCGCGTTCGCCGTGCCGATCTCGTTTCTGCTCGGCTACACCATGGGCGCCGTGGCCGGCTGCTTTCCGGGCACCGCGCTGGACCGGATCGTCACCGGCGGCGCGGTCGCGGGGGTGAGCCTGCCGAACTATTGGGTCGGCATCGTGCTGATGATTGTGTTCTCGGTGGAGCTGATGGTGCTGCCCGCCACCGGCATGGGCGCCAACGGCTCGGCGCAGTTCAGCCTGTTCTCGCTGGCGGATCTGAAATTCCTGGTGCTGCCAGTGGTCACGCTGGCGCTGGTGCCGGTGGGCATTCTGGCGCGCTCCACCCGGGCGGCGGTGGCGGAGGTGCGCGGCCAGGATTTCGTGACGACGCTGCGCGCCAAGGGGCTGGGCGAGTTCGCCATCATCCGTCACGTGCTGAAGAACGCCATGCCGCCGGTGCTGGCCGTGATGGGCCTGCAGTTCGGCTATCTCATGGGCGGCTCGATCCTGGTCGAGACCGTGTTCACCTGGCCGGGCAGCGGGTTTCTGCTCAGCAAGGCCATCATCAACCGCGACATCCCCGTGCTGCAGGGGGCGATCCTGATGCTGGCGATGGTGTTCGTGGCGACCAACCTGGTCGTCGATCTGTTGCAGGCGGCGATCGATCCGCGCATCCGCCGCGCGTGAAGGAGAGGCCATGAGCGAGCTTGCCGCCCTGCCCGATCTGTTCCCCGCCGAGACCCTCGCCGAGACAAGGGTGCGGGGGTACTGGCAGTCCGTCACGCTGCGGCTGCTGCGCGACAAAGCGACGCTGATCTTCGGCTTTCTTCTCGTTGCCATCCTGTTGCTGGCAATCTTCGCGCCGTTGGTGGCGCCGTTCGATCCTTATAAGGAAAGCATCGTCGGCCGGCTGAAGCCGTTCGGCTGGCGCGGCCATCCGCTGGGCACCGACGAGCTGGGGCGCGACCTGCTCTCCCGTCTTATCTACGGCGCACGCTCGTCGCTGATGATGGGCACCGTTCCGGTCATCATCGCAACCGTCATCGGCGGCACGCTGGGCGTGATCGGCGGGTTCGCCGGCCGCAAGGTCAACACGGCGATCATGCGGACGATGGACGTGTTCTACGCCTTTCCCTCGGTGCTGCTGGCCGTGGCGATATCGGGGGCGATGGGCGGCGGCATGCTGAACGGCATTCTGGCGCTCAGCATGGTGTTCATTCCGGCGATGTGCCGCATCGCCGAGACCACCACGGCGCAGGTCCGTTCGCTCGATTTCATCGAGGCCGCGCGGGCGACCGGCGCCGGGTCGCTCACCATCATCCGCCATCATGTGCTCGGCAACGTACTCGGCCCGGTGTTCATCTATGCGTCGAGCCTGGTGTCGGTCGCGATCCTGCTGGGCTCCGGTCTTTCCTTCCTCGGCCTCGGCGTGAAGCCGCCGGAGCCGGATTGGGGGTTGATGCTGTCCACCCTGCGGCAGTCTCTCTACGTGAACCCGATCATCTGCGCGCTGCCCGGTGCCGCCATCTTCGTCACCTCGATCTGCTTCAACCTGGTCAGCGATGGCATTCGCGGCGCCATGGATGTGCGGCTGTGAGCCAGACGGACCGCGGCGGCCCTGCCCAACCCCTGCTGATTGCGCGCGATCTGGTGAAGCATTTCCGCGTCGCCGGTCACAACGGCTCGGGTGAAGGCCGCGTGCGTGCGGTCGACGGGGTTTCGTTCAGTGTGTTCAAGGGCGAGACGCTCGGCATCGTGGGTGAATCGGGCTGTGGCAAGTCCACGCTCGCCCGGCTGCTGATGCATCTCATCCGCACCGATTCCGGCGAGCTGATCTTTGACGGCGACGGGGTCGACCAGCCTGCGGGCGTGTCGATCGCCGCGCTGCGCCGGCAGGTGCAGATGGTGTTCCAGGACAGCGCCTCCTCGCTCAATCCGCGCATGCCGATCCGTGATTCCGTGGCGTTCGGGCCGTTCGTGCACGGCCGGAAGAAGGCCGAGGCCCGGGAGATCGCGCGCGACATGCTGCTCAAGGTCGGGCTCAATCCAGATCTGTTCGGCCCGCGCTATCCGCATGAGCTGTCGGGCGGACAGAAGCAGCGGGTGAACATCGCCCGCGCGCTGGCCATCAGTCCGCGCATGGTCATTCTCGACGAGGCGGTCTCGGCGCTCGACAAATCCGTCGAGGCGCAGGTGCTCAACCTGCTGCGTGCGCTGCGGCGCAGCTTCAACCTCACCTATGTGTTCATCAGCCACGACCTCAACGTGGTGCAGTATATCAGTGACCGCGTGCTGGTGATGTATCTGGGCCAGGTGGTAGAGCTGGGCCCGGTGGATGACGTCTTCGCCCGGCCGCTGCATCCCTATACCAAGGCGCTGCTCGGCTCGCGTTCGACCATGGACCCGGCCCGCCGCATCGAGGAGCCGCCGCTCACCGGCGATCCGCCCAGCCCGATCGATCCGCCCTCCGGCTGCCGGTTTCGCACACGCTGTGCCCATGCCGAGGCGGTGTGCGGCGACACCATGCCGAGGCTGTCGGACTGGCGCGATCGCGACAGCCATGTCGGCGCGTGCCACATGCATGATCCTGCCTCCGGCCACAGCCTGGCGGTGTCGTGATGGATGGCTTGGGGGTGGCGCAGCAGGCGCTGGTGGAGGTCGAGGAGCTCGGGGTGCGGTTCGTCGGCCGTGATGCGACGGTGCATGCGGTCAACGGCGTGTCGTTTCGGGTGAAGCCGGGCGAGGTTCTGTGCATCCTGGGTGAATCCGGCTCGGGCAAGTCGGTCACGCTGCGGGCGCTGATGCGGCTGCACGATTCCCGGGCGCAGATCAGCGGGCGGATCCGCATCGGCGGCGAGGATGTGCTGGAGATGTCGCCGAAGCGGCTGCGGGCGTTGCGTGGCGGCACCGTGGCGATGATCTTTCAGGAGCCGATGACGGCGCTGGACCCGGTGTACACCGTGGGCGCGCAGATCATCGAGACGGTGCGCAAGCATCTGGGGCTCAGCGCGGCCGCAGCCCGGGCGCGGGCGATGGATCTGTTCGAGCTGGTGAAGATCCCCTCGCCCGAACGCCGGCTTGATGCCTACCCGCATGAATTGTCCGGCGGGCTGCGGCAGCGCGCGATGATCGCCATGGCGCTGTCGTGCGGCCCGCGGCTGCTGCTGGCGGACGAGCCGACGACGGCGCTGGATGCGACGGTGCAGATTCAGGTGCTGATCCTGCTGCGGCGGCTGCAGCGGGAGATGGGCATGGGGACGATCTTCGTGACGCATGATCTGGGGGTTGCCAGCGAGATCGCGGATCGGGTGGCGGTGATGTATGCGGGGCGGATTGTCGAGGAGGGGCCGGTGGCCGAGATCCTGGCGGACCCGAAGCATCCATACACGCAGGGGCTGCTGGCTTCGACCGTGCATGGGCAGGACCGGGCGCATGACATCAACGCCATTCCCGGCAGCCCACCGGATCTGCGACGGCTGCGGGCGGGGTGCAGCTTTGGGCCGAGATGCACGCGGGCGGTGGCTGCGTGCCTGGACGGGGTGCCGGAGCCAAGGTTTCTCACGCAAGACAGAATAGTAAGATGCGTTCTTTTTTGAAAAAAAGAACATTTCCTACCGGCTGACGCCCTGCTCCGGAGAGAGGTCCGCTCAAACGAATAAAAGTCTTTTGCTTCTTTTCTTCAGAAAAGAAGTTCTTTTTTAATATCATAGGAGTTTCCATGAACTGGTTCGAAGTCTCCGACGACGTCGCCGCCCGCGTGACGTCTCGTCGCGGCACGCTGCATTGTTTCGACGATCTCGACCCCGTGCGCACGGCGCTGGTGGTGATCGACATGCAGCTCGCCTTCATGGACGAGCGCGTGGGCCACGCCGTCTGTCCGATGGCGCGGGACATCGTGCCGAACATCAACCGCCTCGCCGGGGCGGTGCGGGCCGGCGGGGGCGCCGTGTTCTGGATCAAGAACACGCATGATGCGGCCTGCCTGACCGAATGGTCGGTGATGCATGGCATGTCCACGCCGGAGGCGCGTGCGCGGCGGACGGCGGCGATGTCGGAAGGCACCGAGGGGCACGCGCTGTGGCCGGCGCTGGTGGTGAAGCCGGAGGACGAGACGGTGCTGAAATACCGCTACAGCGCGTTTCTGCCTGGTGCGTCGGAGTTGCCGGCGCAGCTGCGGGCGCGTGGGTTCGATACGGTGCTGATCACCGGCACCGTCACCAATGTGTGCTGCGAAAGCTCGGCGCGCGATGCGATGATGACGAACTTCAAGACGGTGATGATCAGCGACGCCAATGCGGCGGCCAACATGGATGAGCACCAGGCCAGCCTGCGGGCGTTCTATCTGACGTTTGGTGATGTGATGGATACCGATTATGCCGTCGGGCGGCTGCGGCTTGGGGGGGCGCGGGTGGCGGCTTGAAGGAAGCGGTTCTTTTTTGAAAAAAAGAACCAAAAAACTTTCATTCGTTGGAGCGGACCTCTCTCCGGAGGAGGGCGTCAGCCGATAGAAAGTCTTTTGCTTCTTTTCTTCAGAAAAGAAGTGCTTGCTTGCTTAAACTGGCAGCTCTGCCTCCGCCTTCAGCATGCGCACCGCGGCTCTGAACCCGGCCACCGTCTCCGCGACATCGGCTTCGGTGTGGGTGGCCGAGGTGAAGCCGCCGATGCGGCTGTTCACGTCGACGCCGTTGACCAGCAAAGCCAGGCGCAGGCGGGACAGAAGCTGGGCGGGGGCGGATTTCAGCTCTTCCATCGAGAGGGACAGCGGGTCGAAGCCTGTGGGCGTGAGGTTGCGGCCCTTCGGGTTCATGAACAGATGAAAGCCTGAGAAGGTGCCGTAAACCGCCCAGGCGACGCGCTCCTCGGCCAGCATCGTGTTGAGCTGGGCGCGAAGCGCGGCGGCGGTGGCGGCGGCGCGGGCGCAGGCATCGGTCTCGGCCAGGATGGTCAGGGCCGCGATGCCGGCGGCGGCGGAGACGGGGTTGGCGTTGAAGGTGCCGGGATGGCCGATCTTCTCGCGGCCGAGCGATGCGGAGACCGCGAAGTCGAGATGGTCGAGGATCTCCTTGCGGCCGGCCACGGCGGCACCGGGCATGCCGCCGGCGACGATCTTGGCGAAGCTCGACAGGTCCGGCCGGACATCGAACGCCACCTGCGCGCCGCCGGGGGAGACGCGAAAGCCGGTGACGACCTCGTCGAAGATCAGCAGGGCGCCGTGCAGCGTGGCGAGGCGGCGCAGGCCGTGCAGGAATTCCGGCGTCACCGGCACCTGGCCGAAGGAGGAGCCGGTCGGCTCGAGGATGATGGCGGCGATGTCGGGGTTGGTCTCCAGCGCCGTGCGCACCGCGTCGAGATCGCCGGGGGTGACGAGGACGGAGCTGTCGGCCACCGCCGGCAGCACGCCGGGCGTGGGCGAGCCGTCATAGTGGTTGGTGTAGCCGCTGGTCATCTGGTCGTGCCAGCCGTGGAAATGGCCCTTGAACCGCAGCAGGGTCTGCCGGCCGGTGAAGGCGCGGGCGAGGCGGACGGCCATCAGCGTGGCCTCGGTGCCGGAGGAGGTGAAGCGCACCCGCTCGGCGCTCGGGACCAGGCGCTGGATGGCCTGCGCCCAGCGGATCTCGCGCGGGTGGCTGGCGCCGAACTGGCTGCCTTCGGCCACCGCCTGCGCCACGGCGGCGGTGACGGTGGGGTGGCAGTGGCCCAGGATCAGCGCGCCGTGGCCGCCGAAGAAGTCGATATAGCGGTTGCCGTCGACATCCCATTTGTGGGGGCCGGCGGCGCGTTCGATGTAGATGCCGTACGGGTCGACATTGCGGCTGTCATGGGTGATGCCGCTGGGGAAGAGCGCGGCGGCTTCGGCGGCCAGGGTCTGCGAGCCCGGGGTGCGGCCGCGATAGGCGGCAACGATGCGCGAATTGGTTCGTGGATCGTCCAGCATCATCTCGTCCGCCATCGCAAGCTCCCGCTGTTGCACGGCGGCAGTTTGCGACGGCGGGCCCGATTTGGGAACAGCGGTATCAGGCGGCGTGCTGCAGCCGGGCCACCTTGGCGGTCATGATCTCCGAGCCGGAGGTGAGTTCGCTGATGGCGGTGGACAGGGCGAAGCAATCGCTGGCGACCTGTTCGATGCCTTCCTGCATCTGCGCCACCGCCTGGGCTGCGTCGGACGAGGCGGTGCTGATCTCGGTCGTGGCGTTGCGCTGCTGCTCCACCGCCTTGGCGCCGGCAGAAGTGAGCTGGCGAACCTCCGCGGTGGCGCGCTGGATGCCCTGCACCCGCTCCGCCGCCGCCGCCACGGCGCCGCGGATTTCGTTGATGACCGCACCGATCTGTGCGGTTGCATCCGCGGTCTGCCGGGCCAGCGCCTTCACCTCGCTGGCGACGACGGCGAAGCCCTTGCCGGCCTCGCCGGCCCGGGCGGCCTCGATGGTGGCGTTCAGTGCCAGCAGGTTGGTCTGCCCGGCGATGCTGCGGATGAGATCGGTGACGCTGCCGATTCTGGTGGCGGCCTCCTTCAGCTGGGCGATTTCGGTGGAGGCCAGATCCGCCGAGGTGGACGCCTCGACGGAGGCATCGGCGGTGCGGGCGAGCTGCTCGGTGATGCTCTCGATCGATCGCTGCAGCTCGACGCTGATATCGGCATTGGTGTTGATGCCGACGAAGGCCATCGCGGCGGCCTGCAGGACGACGCCGCAGGCGTCGCTCACCTGGTTGGCGGCCGTGGCGGTGCGTTCGGTGGCGCTCAGCAGCCAGTTCGACTGGCGCTGAAGATCGTCGATCGGGTCGATGTCCGGGGTGGACGCGTTCTCCGGTGCCGGCGCTGCGATCGGCTCCGGTTGCGCGACGGCGATGGCCTGGGTCAGGGCTGCGACGGTTGCCGGCCAAAGCGCCGCCCGCAGGGCGGCCGGCAGCTCCCGGGCGGATCGGCCCAGGTTCGCGAACAGGCCCGCGAACAGGCCCGGTTCGGCCGCGCGGCGAAGGGCTTCGAGCACACGGTGTTGCAGCTCCAGCACCGTTGCCGCGTCACTGGCCGGCGCGCAGAGCGAGGGCGCATCGACGGGTGCGCCGCGGCCCAGCGCCATGCCGGCGGCGTGCCAGGCCGCGCGCGCGGCCGGTGTGGCAAACCCTTCCGGCAGAAGGCGGGACAGTTCGCGGGCCAGACGGTCCGGTGCGGCGTGGAACGCTGGGGGCTTGCGGGTTACAGGCATGCGATGTCCTCCGGCCAATCCACGGGCTTGCCAAGCGGGCCGAGCGGCAGGGCCGGCACGAAACGCAAGGAGTGTGGCCGCTCGGGCGGCGTCAGTGACCGGTTGATCCAGGCCTGCAGCGTTGTGCGCAGGGACGCGATATCGGCCGCCGGGTCACTCGGCACCAGCAGCGCCTTGAGGTGCGCGTGGCTTCGGGCGATCGGCTGCGCCAGCCTGACATGGGCGTGCGCAATGGCGGGATGCGCCTCCAGCACGGCGGCCACCCGGGCGGGAAAGACGTTGATGCCGCCGATCTGCACGGCGCTGTCCCGGCGTTTCAGCACGCGAAACGTCCGCGGTGACAGCGTCTCCACCACATCCGGCGTGAGGGCGGTGCGGCCATCGGCGTCGGCGATCTGCAAGGCGCCATCCGGCGTGAGGCCGGTGGTGGAGGACCAGATGTCGAGCAAGGTGAAAGGGCTTCCGGTCGTGTCGCGCCAGCCGATCCCGCCCGTTTCGGAGGAACCGTAGATCTCGACCAGGCGCAGGTGCCCGTCCGCGCGCAGGCGCTGCGCCAGATCCTCCGGCAGGGGGGATGTCGAGCTCACCCCGGTGATACCTGGCATGCTGCCCCAGGATTGCGCCCAGGATTGGGTGAGGTAGCGCCAATGGTCGGGAAACGAGACCAGCAGGTCGCCCGCGCGCGGCAGACCCGCCGGCGCCAGCCCTGAGCGGATGTCAACGACATCAACGCCTGCGATGGCCGGCAGCAGCACGGTGAACAGGAACCCGTAGATGTGGTGCGACGGGACGGCCGACAGGATCCGTCGCGGCTGCAGGCGATGCGCATGCTCACCTGCCTCGCGCAGCAAGGCCACCATGTCATGCCGGCAAGGCTTCGGCGTGCCGGTGCTGCCGGAGGTGGCGAAGGTGATCGCTTCGGGATGCAGCGCCCAGGACCGGAGGATGATGTTCAGCCAGTCACCCAAGGTGCGCCGGGCCAGCAGCAGATCCTCCAGGCCGGAGCAATGCAGATGGAACATCTCGTTGAGGCTGCCGGCCAGGCGCAACAGATCGAGCGAATCGGCCCCGATCCCGCCTGCCCCGATTGCCAGATCATCCGGCCAGGGGACAGGCGGCAGCGTGTCGGCTGTGTCGTGTCCCGCGGCGGACCATTCTGCGATGATCCGGTCAGTGACCACGCGACGCAGGCTGGACCGATCCAACGCATCTCGTGGCAGCAACATGTGTACCTCTCAAAGACGCTTGATGAAAACCCAGTAGCGGTCCTCAACGATCGCCGATCTCAGATGAACCTGGGCCAGGCCCTGATGGCCGTTTCCCAAGTACCATTCAAAGACGACATTGAGATCGCCGCTCCGCACCCCGTCTTCAAAGCGATCGCGAAATTCGGGCTTGTTCATGCATAGCGCCACCTCGGTAAAGAAATTCTTACCGATGACAGAGTCGGGAGCGATGCCGAACATCTGCCCTTCCGTGCTGTTGTACAGATGGATTTCGCCGGTCCGATCGATCTGGACGACGCCGAAGGCGAGATCGTCGAGTTGCTTTGGCGTGTAGGACGCCAAGGTGTTGGCGTTGTCGCCGGCCCCGAATGTGACAAACTGCATGGTAGATCCCTCAGATAATCGCGATCGCGACCCGGATCTCTTTTTTGCTCCAAAAGGTAAAAATCCGGTTTATCGGCTGGGAAGAATCTTGGTCCGTCGGCGCGAAACAGGCTGCGCCGTGCAGCTGTCCGGCGTCATACCAACAGTCATAAAGAATGACCGTTGGTATGAGCCATGATTTGGCGCGCCGCCGTCGGCCAACCCGGCGCGCTGATACCAACGGTCATGAAGAATGACCGTTGGTATCAGCGCATCGGCATCGGGTGCAGCAGGCCGCCCTTGGTCCACAGCGCGTTGAGGCCGCGGGCCAGGCCGTAGGGCCGGCCGAGCGTGCGATCGAAGATCTCGCCATAGTTGCCGGTGGCGGCGATCACCTTGGCCGCCCAGTCATGCGACAGACCCAGCGCCTGGGCGGTGGCGAAGTCCCGGCCCATCAGCTGGTTGGTGCGGGTGTCGTCCACAGCGCCTTGGGTGGCGATGTTTTCGGCGGTGATGCCGAGCGCCTCCGCCTCGATCAGCGCATGGAGCGTCCAGTCCACGATCAGACCGAAGGCCTGGTCGCTGGCCGGCGAGGCCGGCACCACCGGGTCCAGCGTCAGACGGTCGGGGAGGAAGACGAAATCCTTGGTGTAGGCGTGGAAGTTGCCGCGTGATTCCGCGAGGCGGGATTCCTCGCCGGTGCCCGCGGCACAGCGGCGCACGGCAATGGCGGCGTCCAGCTCGCCCTGCTCGGAATGGGCCATCAGGGCATAGGGAATGCCCTGGGCGGTCATCACCTCGCGCAGCGTGCGCTCGGGCTGGCTCATGTCCAGCGCGCAGATCAGCTGGTCCTTGAGGTCGCTGAGCCGGGTGATGCCCGACAGCTTGGAGACCAGGATGCGTTGCGAGTCGTAGTAGACCACCGGGCCGAAACGCAGACCGAAGCGCATGGCCGAGGTGACGGAAGGGGAGACCGGGACGGCCAGCTGGATGGTGCCGGCCTGCAGCGCCTGCTCCGCCTCCAGCTCGGCCGGGAATTCCTGGATCACCAGGCCTTTGTCGTCGCCGAGGATGGCCACCGACACCGCGCGGCAGATCTGCTCGCCGAGCTGCGACAGGTCACCATGGTCCTCGCCACCGCGCCAGTCATCCTCGCCGGCGACGGTGCCGCAGATCAGGTGATGCGTGGCGCGGATGGTGGCCAGGGTCTGGGCGTGGCTTGGGGCGGACCAGAGCAGCAGCAGGACGAGCAGGAGGGGGCGCATGGGGGGCTTTCGAAAGGCAGAAAGCAAGCGGTTCTTTTTTGAAAAAAAGAACCAAAAAACTTTCAAACGTTGGGCGCGCTGTGGGGAAAGGCGCGTCCAACGGATGAAAGTCTTTTACTTCTTTTCTTCAGAAAAGAAGACTTGCTTACGGAGTCCAGGTGCCAGACGTCGGCGTACCCGGCGACTGCGTCGGCCGCGGATTGACATCCTGCGGATACGGATCGTTCGGCATGCCCGCCTGGTAGGAAGCCATGTCCTTGAAGTCGGTCGGCAGAATGCCGATCGCCGCACAGGCGCCGTTCGTGTAGCCGTTGGGCGAGAAGTTCGGCTTGGCCAGATGCGGCAGCGACTTCACCTGCTCCGGCGTGAAGGTGGCCAGCGACGCCGGCAGCAGCGGCGCCCCGCCCTGCAGCTTGGCATCGTCGAAGGCTTCGAGCATGTCGCCGACATCGTTGGCCGGATCGTCCGACGGGCCGAGATTCTTCTGGCCCAGCGTCTTCTCGCCTTCCGCACGGCCACGGGTCTCATCCGGCAGCGAAGCGAGCGGCACCAGGCCGAACACCTCGTTGATGAACTTGATGACCGAGCCGTGCTCGCTGTAGCGGTGCGAGATCATGCCCTGGTTGGCGTAGGGCGAGATCAGGATGGTGGGAATGCGGGGGCCGGCGGCGAGCGGCGAGCCGTCGCCGAAATGGCTGCGGTTCTCCGGCGAGACGTGATCGTAGAACCCGTCGGTCTCGTCATAGGTGATGACGATGGCGCTGTCGGCCCAGTACGGGCTGTTGGCGATGTCGTTGACCGCCTCGGCGGCGAAGGCCTCGGAGATCTGCTGGTCGGAATAGGCGGGGTGATCGTCGTTGCCGAGGAAGGCGTGCTGGATGGCGGGATTGGGGTCCACCGGCACCAGGCCGTCATTGTTGTTGTAGCCGCCGCGGATGTAGAACACGCCGCCGCTGGCGGGCAGCTCCTTGCCCTCGATGGTCTGGAAGAAGTCCTTGGCGCCGTGCAGGTTGTTCTTCAGCACGGTGGGGTTGTCGGCGAGGTAGCCGAAATACTGCGGCGCGTTGTGGTGCAGCACATAGCCGGTGTTGAGGCCGGGATCTTTGGTCGGGTTCGGGGTTGCCGTGCCCTGCTTGGTGTAGGGGTCCGACGCGTCGTTGGCGTTGAAGCCCTGCTCGTACCAGCCCCAGTTCACCACCGGGTTCTTGCTGGCGATCACCTCGATGTCCTGCTTGACGTCGCGCAGATCGGCCGAGGGGTTGGGGTCGGCGGCGATGATCTTGTGGATGTCAGAGCCCATGAAGGATAGCGGCTGGGTGGCGAAGGTGAGATTGAGGGTGGGGTTGGCGGCACTGGAATCGAAGTTGTACGGCGGCTTCACCGCCGAGGTGTCGAGGTTCGAGCCGGGGAACGGGCCGGGATCGTTCACCACCGGGACGAACTGGTTGCTGAGCTTGGGATTGATCTTCGAGCCGTAGGTGGCGCCGAGCGGGTTGGGGAAGTCGGGGTTGGCGTAGGTGGTGGCGACGCCTTCGTCGTTGTGCAGGGCCCACTGCGTCTCGCCGGACTGGCCGGCGATGATGGCCAGGGTGTTGGGCGTGGACGGGCCGACGATGGTCTGGCGGAAATTGTCGAACAGCACGAAGTTCTTCGCCCACGACCACATGAAGGGAATGGTGTCGCAGTCGATATGGCCGATATCGGCCTCGGCCTTCTGCTTCTGTGCCAGCGTGATGGCGGTGGGGGCGGTGCCCTTGGGGGTGACGATGGCGCCGGTTTTGTCGGTGGTCAGCGTCTCCTGGTCCATCGCGTAGCGGTCATTGGCGGCGATGCCGGTGGCGGGGTCGACGTTGAGGCTGTTGGACATGCCCTGGTGGCTGTGATCGACCGAGATCTCGTCGGCCGGGTAGATCGGCACGATCTTGCCGCTGCTGTCCTTGACCGCCTGGGGCATCAGGAAGGGCGAGATGGTGACCGGCTTGAGATCGGTGTCGAGGTATTTCTGGATGAAGCTCGCGGTCTTGTTCGCGGGAGTCGTGCCTTCGGGGGCGCTGAACAGGCCGTTGGCGCCGGGGAAGGTGCCGAAATAATGGTCGAAGGATTCGTTCTCGTGGAAGATCACGAAAACGTATTTCACCTTCTGGCGCAGGGCTGCGATCTTTTCGGCTGTGGTGAGCGGCACCGGGGCGGCGGTCTGGGCGAAGCCGGCGGTGGCGTGGGTCAGCATGGCCAGCAGACCGATGGTGGAGCCGCAGGAGCGGAGCAGCCTGGAGCGTGTCATGGAATCGACTTCCCTTCCTCTACGCGTTGGCGGCCCGCGGCGTGGTGGTGCCGTGGGTCTCGAGCGGGGCACACAATGCCGATTTATGTCCGCCGCGCCAGGGTTGCGCGCGCGGCGGGAGATGACGTTTTCACGACAGCTTGCGTCGCTCAGCCGGCCGGATGCGGTTCGCCCAGGCTTGCCACCATGAATTCCATGGCGCGGCGCAGGAAATAGCGACCGGACCAGACGGTGGTGTGGTCGTCGTTGGGAAGGGGAATGTAGTCGAAATCCTTGTCGGCGGCGATCAGGGCGGCGACGAGCTGCAGGGTCAGCGCGGGGTGGACGTTGTCGTCCACATCGCCCGCGGCGAGCAGCAGGCGGCCGCGCAAAGCTTTGACGTAAGGCGGGTTGGCGGCGGCGGCGTAGTCGGCGGCCGGGCCCATGTATTTCTCGGTCCAGGCGAAGCTGTAGCCGCGCTGGTCGTGGTTGCCGGAGGTGGCGATGCCGGCGTGGAAGATGTCGGGGTGCGCGCAGAGCGCGCGCACCGTGGCGTAGCCGCCGCCGGAATGGCCCATGATGCCGACGCGTGACGTGTCCATCCAGGGGAAGCGGGACTGCAGCTGGGCCAGGGCGGCGACGTGGTCCTCCAGCCGGCCGGGGTTGCGGAGATTGCCGTAGCAATCGTCATGGAAGGCCTTGGAGCGGCCGGGATTGCCGCGGCCCTCGATGTTGAGCACGACGAAGCCGAGCTCGGCGAAGGCCTGCGGCAGCATCGTGCGGCCGAGCTCGCCCATCACATCCGTGAGCAGGGTGGTGAGGATCTGGCCGCGCTGCGGGCCGGGGTAGATGTAGTCGATGACGGGATAGCGCTGCGCGGGATCGAAGTCGGTGGGCAGCCAGTAGGAGCCGAACAGCGTGGTGGCGCCGTCGGCGGCGGTGACGGTGAACGGTTCGGCGAAGCGGAACGGCGTGCCCGCGGCGATGCTCGCGGTCTCCAGCACGCAGACCAGCGAGCCGTCGGCGCGGCGGAGTTCGCTGACCGGCAGCGTGGTGAGGTCGGAATGCGTGTGGACGAAGCAGGCGCCACCGGGGGCGCACCAGTCGCCGGTGACCATGGCCGGGCGGATATGGTCGCGCGGCACGCGTTTCAGCGGCATGGCCAGGGTGTGATCGTCCTCGCCCGGTGTCAGCACGGTCAGCCCCGTGCCGTCGAAGCCGACCCGGCACAGGGTGCGGTGGTAGGGGTTTGCGGTGCGGGCGCCGGCGAGGAACCAGAGCTGGCGGGCGGCTTCGTCGACGCGCAGCAGGTCGCGCACCAGCCAGTCGCCGGCGGTGATGGCCGCCTTGCGCCGGCCGGTGGCGAGGTCGTGCAGATACAGGTGACCCCAGCCGGAATCCTGGGAGAACCAGATGAACTCGTCGGTGCTGTCGAGCACGCGGATGTTGGGCAGGCTCTGCACGGAGACGTTGGTGTCGATGAAGGTGGCGCTGGTCTCGGTGAACACGGCGCGGGCGGCGCCGGTGGCGGCGTTCATCTCCCACAGCGTCTGGCGCTGCCAATACCGGTCACGGTCGAGGAAGAAGACGCGGGTGCTGTCGTTGCTCCACCAGGCCTCCTCCTTTTCCAGGCAGGTGGTCATGCCGGTGACATGGGGGCCGGCCTGGCAGGGTGTGACGGCGCCGGTCGCGAGGTCGATGACGCAATGGGTCTCGACGGGGAGGCCGGCATCGCCGCTGAGGGCGAAGCGCATGTGGTGCAGCACGGGGCGGACCGAGCCGTCCTCCGGCACGTGCTGCAGCAGGGGGAAATCGCGCACGTCCCGCTCGTCGAGCCGGGAGGTGAAGATGCGGGTGCCGTCTGGCGAGAACAGGGCGTTGGCGGGCAGCACCACGCCGCGGCGCTTCAGCGAGATGGGCGTGAGGTTCATCTCGGCCGAGGCGCCGTAGGCGTTGTGGGGCGCGCCGTCGGTGGTGAGGCGCCGCTCCTCATCGGTTGCGAGATCGCGCAGCCACAGATCGTGGTCGCGGCAGAACACGGCAACGCTTCCGTCGGGGGCTGCGGTTTCGCCCGGTCGCAGCGCGGGTTCGGGCGGGGCCGGCGGCGGTTCGGCGAGCAGGGTGCGCGCGCCGGTGGCGGCGTCCACCAGCACGAAGCTGACGCCCTCCGGGGCCTCGCGGCGATACCAGAAGCGGTCTGGCCCCAGCCAGTGCGGCCTGACCTGCAGGTTGAACAGCTTGGGGCGGATGGTGCCGGCCAGGAAGGCTTCCGCCTGGTGGCGGCGGGACGCGGCGGTGCGGGATGTGGGCATTGGCGGCTTCCTTGGCGGGCCTGGACGTTGCAGGCCTGGACGTTGCAGGCCTGGACGTTGCAGGCCTGGACGTTGCAGCCTAGGCAGGCTTCCGGCAGCATCGCAACGGGCTGACCGGGAGAGCCGCATGACCGAGATTCCGCAACTTCCCGCCCGCCGCCGTGGTGTGCTGGAGCGTCCGGACTGTCGCATCGCCTATGAGGTGACCGGCAGCGGGCCTGCCATCGTATTCGCGCATGGGCTGGGCGGAAATCACCTGTCGTTGTGGCAGCAGGTTGCGCATTTCGCGCCGCGGTGGACGTGTGTGACTTTCGCGCATCGCGGCTTTGCGCCGTCCTCGCCGATCCCGGGTGGGCCGGACCCGGCGGATTACGCCGATGATCTGGCGGCCCTGGTCGAGCATCTCGGGCTGGCGGACACGCGGATCGTCGCGCAGTCGATGGGCGGCTGGACGGCGGTGGAATACGCGCTGCGCCGACCCGCGGGGTTGCGCGCGGTGGTGCTGGCGGCGGCGACCGGGACGATCGATCTGCAGCAGCTGCGCGAGCCCGAACGCGGCCGGCTGCAGGGCTGGCGTGAGGCGGGGGCGGCGTTGGCGCCGGCCTTGGCCGCGGCCGGCATTCACGTGGCGGCGGGGCGGCGGATGGCGGCGGAGCAGCCGGCGCTGCATCTGCTCTACCGGCATATCGACGATATGAATGCGGGGCTCGACAAGGAGGCGCTGCGCGCGCGGCTCGGCCAGGGGCGGGTGCGTGCGCCCGAAGCGCTGGCCGCGGCGGGGGTGCCGGTTCTGCTGATCGCGGGCGATGAGGACATCGTGATGCCGCCTTTCGCCGCCGAGGCGATCGCGGCGGTGGTGCCGGGGGCTTCGGCGGCGCGCCTCGCGCAGGCCGGGCATTCCGGGTATTTCGAACGCGCGGATGCATTCAATGCGCTTGTTGAGCGTTTTCTGGAGCCGACCCGGGCTGCGGCCGACTGAATGCGTGATGGCAGCCGCTTCGGTGCGGCATCTTCTTTGGGATGGATTCGCGCGGCGAAGAGGCTCAAACTCATGATTGAAGCGTTCTCTGCCGCCTAGCGATCCAAAGGCCTGACGTCATGCATGTGTTTCATGAATCCATCATGGTGCCGCAACCGAGGTCCTCGTACCAGAGATCCGTCCGCCTCGCCCGAGACCGCGTCCAGGGCACAGTGAAAGAGCGCCTTCGTCACGGTCCGGTTTTCGTTCCGTCAAGAGCAAGCCACCAGGACCTTATACCTGTAACGGAGACGTCATGACCCAACCGATCGCGCGCATCTATGCCAGCCAGGCCAGCGGAACGTCCGCCATGGCGGCCCTTCAGGAGGCCGGGTTCCGCACCGATGACATCGCTGTCATCACGCGCCCGATGGCCAAGGAGTCCGGCGAGGAGGAAGCGCCACACAATCTCGTGCTCGAGGCGATCCTCGCCGCAGGCGTCGCGCCCGAGCCGGCCGCCGTCTACGCCGAGGCCGTCGCCAACGGCAAGACACTCGTCGCGGTGAAGCCGCCGTTCGGTGGGGCGAAGCTGGCCATCGAAATCCTGGACGGGTTCGATCCGGTCGCTCTTGCTGTGCCAGAGGTCGCGGCGGCGCCTGAGCCTGTTTTCGCCGGGTTCATGTTCGACAGCAGCAGCCCCACCCCGCTGTCGGACGCGTTCGGGTGGAAGGTTCTGCTGAATGATCCCACGCCGCTGTCCAGCTATATGAACTGGACCGTGCTCAAGAAGGAGACCGGTCCTTCCCGCACGCTGGAGCAGATCCGCAAGCAATCGAACGACCCCAGTCCGTTCTCGTCCAAGCTGGGCCTGGCGGTGCTGATCGACAATCCGACACCGCTGTCGAGCAAAGCCGGCTGGAAGACGCTGTGGGGCTCAGCGGCACCGCTGTCAGAGAAGTTCGGCTGGAAGACCTTGTGGGGCAGTGCGACCCCGCTGTCCGACAAATTCGGCTGGAGGGTGCTGTCGGACAACTCGACGCCTCTCTCCACCCTGCTTGGCTTGCCGGTGCTCAGCAAGAGGTGATCCTAGGCCGGTACCTTCATGGGGAGTGGTGGTGCCGGTCAGCTTTGAAGACAAGAAGTTCTTTTTTGAGAAAAGAACCAAAAAACTTTCAATCTTTGAAGTAGTTCGGTCGTTTTTTTGGGATAAACTACTGGTTAGGCAACCTGTAATCTTTCGATCAATGTTTTGGTGTCCTGCGAGAGTCCGGCGGTCGCGTTGTTCAACTGCTCCACCTCGGCCACCACCACGCTGGCAAGTTCGCGTGTCTGCCCCGCCGCGTGGGACACGTCGCTCACAGCGCGTGCCATGGACTGCACCCCGCCGAGTACACCTTGCGTGGCACGGGTCATCTCCCCGGCGGCAGCCTGTTGCTCTTCCACCACCAGAACCATGCTGTCGGTGCTGTGACTGATGCTGCCCACCATCCGCACGATCTCGTCGATCGACTGCACGGCCCTCGCTGTGCCGCCCTGCAGTGAGGCGATCTGCTGACGGATCTGGTCGGTGGCACGCGCGGTCTGGGTGGCGAGGCTCTTCACTTCCCCAGCCACAACGGCGAAGCCCTTGCCGGCGTCACCGGCCCGTGCCGCCTCGATGGTGGCGTTGAGCGCCAGAAGATTGGTCTGGGCGGCAATGTCGTTGATCAGCCCCAACACATCACCGATCCGCGACGCCTCCTCCGAAAGCTGGGCGATCACCGCGGCGGCCGCACGCGCCTGCGTGTCAGTGCGCTGACCGGCCTCGGCGGCCGCGTTGATCTGAACGCTGATGTCGCGCACCGACCGGCTCAGCGCCTCGACGAACGCCGAAACGCTCTGCACATCCGTCTCGGCACGGGCACTCTGGCCAGCCATGTCCTGTGCATCTGTCTCAAAGTCCTTGGCCATGAGGGACAAGCCGTCAGCGCGGCCGATCAGGCGGACCGTCCCTGCCCCAAGCTGGTCCAGCGTGCCACGCAGATTGGAATCGAGCTCGCTCGCCATGCCCCGCAGCAGGCTCTGCCGTGCTTCATCGGATGCCGTCTGCAGCTTCTGGCCGTGAAGCTGCGCGGACTGCAGATCCGCCAACGCAAGCTCCATCGCGGCCAGGTTTTGCGCGCCGGCCGAAAACAGCCTGACCATGTGATGGGTCACCCAGACCAAGGCCACGGTCTCCACCACAACGATCACCGCATGCAGCAGGACCCGTGCCAGATCCGCTCCTCCCGGAAACACCAGGGCCGGGGCCAGGAAGTTCAAGGTCAGATGATGCACCGCCGTCACACCGGCGGCCACGAGAATGACGGAACGGTCACAGAACGCGACCAGTATGGCCAGGGCCGCGAAATAGTACATGTGCAGATCCGCCTGCCAGGACGTGCCCTGACATGCCGCCACGAGCAGCGACACATCCGCGATCAGCGCGACCGCGATCGAGATTCGCGCCGTTGCGGCATCCGGCGTGCGCAGCACCGGCACGGTCGCGACCAACGCGCCGAAGAGGGAAGCTGCCGGAAGCACCCAGCCGCCCTGCCCTGTCAGCGCCACAACGGCCAGCACGAGCGGCACCTGCAGCCAGAGCCAGGCAAGCAGAACGCGGCCGGCCCAGCGACGCAGTGTTACGATATCGGTCACGGTTGTTCCTTCCGGTGTTTGTCGAGCGGCCGACAGCCGCCGACCAGACGTGCATCGAGCAGGAGCCATGCGCCTGCCTGGCGCAGCGCGGCCCGCATCGGGGCATCGGCCCTCGGCATGATCATAACGCTTCCGAGACCGCCGCTTCCCAGCACCGGTCCCGCTTCCAGGGCCGCGGCGAAGGCCTGCTGGGTGCTCCACCACGGGGGAAACACAGCGGCGATGTCATCCGAGGATGGCGCGGCCGACAGGATGAGACCGAGAGACAGGACAGCCGGGGCGAAACTTGCCGCCCATACGATCAATCGTTGTGCCGTCGCTGAAGCATTCATGCCCCTAGAATGGGCCTGCGACAGTTAACAGACCTTCAAGAGGAGCCAGGCCGATGGGGCGGCTTATCGATAGACGAACGCCGCGTCGTCCAGGTCGGTCGTCGGGATCGCGTCCTTCTCTGACCAGTAGTCCTGCGTATGCTGCCATTCCGGCTTGTCGCCCTGCTTGGGCAGCAGGTGCAGGCCGCGGGTGAGATAGCCCGGGTTGAAGTTCTCGGGCGTGATCCACGGCAACAGCGCCATGCCTTCGTCCGCCGGACGCAACGCCACCGTCACCGAGCGAGCCTGGCGCGATTTCATGTGGTTGAGCAGGCGGCAGACGAAGTCGGCCACGAGATCGGCGCGCAGGGTCCAGGCGGCACGGAGATAGCCGAACACCCAGGCCAGGTTCGGCACGCCGGTGAACATCATGCCGCGATAGGTGACGGTGTCGGCAAAATCGAGCGGCACGCCGTCGATGGAAAACGCGATGTCACCGAGCACGCTCAGATGAAAGCCTGTGGCGGTGACGACGACATCGGCCGGCAGATGGGCGCCCGATTTCAGGGCGATGCCGGTCTCGGTGAACCGCTCGATCTCGTCGGTCACCACCGAGGCGGAGCCGTCGCGGATGCGGCGGAACAGGTCGCCGTCGGGGATGAAGGCGATACGCTGGCGCCAGGGGCGATACGGCGGGGTGAAATGCGTGTCGATGTCGAAATCGGGTCCGAGATAATGGCGGGCGCCGGCCAGAAGCTCTTGCTTCGTCGTTTCCGGCTCGGTGAAGGTGCGCCGGGTGAAGACGTCCTGGTCGCGCAGGATGCGGCGCCGGACGATTTCGTGGATCCAGCTTTCGTCCACGCCGAGGTCACGCAGTTCGTCGGCCAGCTGGATGGCGTTGCGGCCGGTACGAAAGAAGGTCGGCGTGCGTTGCAGCATGGTGACATGGGCGATGTCGGCGGGCAGGTTCGGCACCAGCGTGGCGGCGGTGGCGCCGGAGCCGATGACGACGACGCGTTGGCCGGCAAGGGCGAGGTCGTCCGGCCAGGTCTGCGGGTGGACGATCGGGCCGTGGAACCGGTCCATGCCCGGCCAATCCGGCGTGTAGCCCGCGGCGTGGCGGTAGTAGCCCTGGCACATCCAGAGGAAACCGGCGGTGAAGCGGCGTGGTTCGCCGGTCTCGGTCACGGTGGCATCGATGGTCCAGAGCGCGTCGACGCTGGACCAGCTGGCACGGTCGATACGATGGCCGTAGCGGATGTGAGGGGCCAGCGCGTTCTCGGCGATGACGTCGCCGAGATAGGTCAGGATCTCCTGGGCGGTGGCGATCGGGGCCCCTTTCCAGGGCTTGAAGCGGTAGCCGAAGGTATAGAGGTCACTGTCTGAACGGATGCCGGGGTAGCGGTGCGTGCGCCAGGTGCCGCCGAAGCCGTTCTGGGCTTCCAGCACGACGAAGTTTGTGCCGGGGCATTGCTGCGTCAGGTGATAGGCGCCGCCGATGCCAGAAATGCCTGCGCCGACCACCAGAACGTCGAGATGCTCAGCCGGCTGCGAGGGCGCAAGCTCAGGCTGCTCGACAACATTGCTATCCATGATTCGTCGTCTTCCACGGTGGCCTCTGGCACGCGGCGTATCGGGGCCTTGATGCAAGCGTAGCGACGGACGCGGGATTTCGGCAATTGTCGATTCAGAAGCGAACGCCGAGCGACAGCGCGCCGAACTCGTGCGGCCCGCCATGCTGGTGCTTGAATTCCTGCGTCTGGATGACCTGCGTGTAGCTGACGCGCATGCCGTGCGCGAGCACGGCAAAGCCGAGTTGCGCCTGGCCGACGAACGGATCGAGCGTGACACCGGGAGCCGTGCTACGGAACGTGTTGCCTTGCAGCGTCGCGTCATGCGCCACCGCCTGACCGCCCATGCCGCCGAAGACATACCAGGCGAACCCGTCGGGGGCGCGGAACGCGGTGCCGCCGCCGAGCGTGCGGATGCGCGGGGCGCCGAAATCGGCATCGAGACCGGAACCGATCCGCACATTCAACAGCGCATCGGCGGCCACGCGCCAGGTGCCGAGCTCCACACCGGCTTCGGGGAGTGCGTCAGTCTGCAGCCCCAGAAGCGAGCCGGTGGGCACCCGCCAGACTCGCGAGATCTCGGTGTTGAACACCGGTTCGTCATGCAGCTGTGCGTTCCAGCCGGAATCGTGCCCCTGGCCGATCACGTCGTGAAACTGGTTCTGAACCTGCTTGGCGAGCGCGGACGGTCCCATGACGCCGAGATCAAGGGTGACGTTGCTGAGGCTCGATTCGGTTTCGGTGCTTTGCGAGAGTTGCAGCAGCAGCAGCCCTGCGTAGGGACGATCGCCCGGCGGTGGTGTGCGTGCCGCGGTGTTTGCCGGCGTGAACATCTGCTGGGTGATATCCACGGCCACACGCTGCTGGCCTTCGCCAAAAAGAGTGCGGCCGATCCCGGCAACGGCAGGGGCATAATCGGTGGGCGAGGTCCAGCCGACATGCACACCGTTGGTGTAGTAGCGGTCCGTCAGCTTGGCGGTTGAGATGGAGCTGTTTTCATCCTGAACGGTCAATATCGCGTCGGGATCGGGCGCCGGCGAGGCCGCGCGGGCAGATGCCGCCAGGGCCAGGAGGACGAGAATCGCCGAACCGGCGGCCTCAAGCGTGCTTCGGGTCTTTCTCGGCTCGATCATGATGGTCCGCGCGTGTTACCGTTCGATAAGCTTTCTAGCACTCTATCACGCGGCGTGGCACCCGGTTAAAAAGCGGTCACGGGAAGCGACTGGACGGGTGGCCGAGTGGTTTAAGGCAGCGGTCTTGAAAACCGCCGTAGGTGTGAGCCTACCGTGGGTTCGAATCCCACCCCGTCCGCCACCCAGCAGCTCTCGAAACACCCCGAAAGCTTCGGCCACGGCAACATCGAGGGCGTGATCGCGCCCGAGGCCGCCATCAACGCCAAGGACAGCTCATCGCTGATCCCCACCCTCGCCTTCGGCATCCCCGGCGGGGCGGAGATGGCGGTGTTCCTCGGCATCCTCGTGCTGCACGGCATGCAGCCGGGGCCGCTGATTCTTTCCAAGAACGCGCCCGAGATCTACGGCCTGATCTGGTCGCTCACCGCCTCCTGCGTGCTGGCCTCCATGGCCGGCCTGCTGCTGGTGCGCCCGCTCTCCAAGGTCACGCTGCTGCCGTCCGGCGTGCTGGTGCCTGTTGTGCTGACCGTCGCGCTGGTCGGCTCCTGGGCCGTCGACCAGTCGATCGAGAATGTCATCTGCACCGCCCTGTTCGGTGTCGTCGGCTACGGCATGATCCGCTTCGGCTATCCGCGGCTGCCGGTGGTGATCTCGCTGGTGCTGGGTGCGGGCATCGAACGCACCTGGGAGCAGAGCATCGCCATGGGCGATGACAGCGCCATCCTGTTCGTGCAGCGGCCGATCTGCCTGGTGCTGCTGGTCTGCCTGGCGCTGGCGGTGCTGTTCTCGCCCACGCGCGCGCTGATGCGCCAGCTCAAGGTCGGCACCATCGGGCGCCCCAGGCGGGTGGCGGAGTGACGGGCGTGAAGCGGCGTCTTGATGCCATCACCTGGGGCCCGCCTGTGCTGCTGTTCGCGGTGGCCGTCGGGTTCACGGCGCTGACCGGGCAGTTCAGCCCGGCGGCGCGCGCGGTGCCGCGGCTGGTGGGGCTTGTCGTGCTTCTGCTCTGCGCCCTCGATCTGCTCTCACGCCTGGACGCGCCGATCGGCCGCGCGCTGGCCGGCTGGCTGAACCCGGCCGGCCTGACCGAACCGCACCAGGGCGTGGACCGCGCGCTGATGGCACGGCAGATGGCCGCCACCGGCGCCACGATCGGGTTCGTCGCTGCCTTCGTGTTGCTGGGCGTGCTGCCGGCGGTGGCGCTGTTCGGCGTGCTGGCGCTGCGCTTCGGCGGCCGTCTCGGCTGGCGGACAGGCCTCGCCACATCCGCCGCCATGACCGGCCTGGTCTGGCTGCTGTTCGGCCGCGTGCTGGGTCTCGCCTTGTTTCCCGGCCTGCTGTTCGGAGGTGTGTGGTGAAACCCGATCGTCGCCGCCTCCTGCTGGCCCCTGCCCTGCTCGCCACCCCCACCGCCCGCGCGGACACGGCGGAGAACCTCAGCTTCATCATCCCCTACGCCGCCGGCGGCGGGTTTGACGCCTATGTCCGCGCCGTCATCCCCGCGCTGCAGACCCGGCTCGGCCGCCGCATCCTGCCCGACAACCGCGACGGCGCCGGCGGCGCCCGCGCCGCCAACGCGCTCTACCGCGCCAGACCCGACGGAACCACGATCTCCGTGGTCAACATCCCCGGCGCCCTCATCCTGCAGCGCCAGGGCGGGCTCGGCTTCGACCTCGTCGAACTCTCCTGGCTCGGCAACATGGGCCGCGACGCCTACGGCCTCGTCGTCGCCGCCACCTCGGATGTGCACAGCATCGACGATCTCCGCAGCCTCGGCCGCCGGCGGCCCGTCAAGTTCACCTGCGTCGGCCCCGCCGGCACCGCCTACTCCGCAACCCGCATCGGCGCGAAGCTGCTCGACATCCCGGCCCGCGTCATCGCCGGCTACAAGGGCACCAGCGACTATATCGTGGCCGCCCTGCGCGGTGACGGTGACGCAGCCGTCGCCTCGATCACCGCCCTGTCGCAGTTCATCAAAGGCGGCCTGGTGCGCCCGCTCGCCACCTTCGAGACCACAGGCTCCCTGCCCGGCGTGCCCGACGCCACCACGCTGGGCCAGCCGGAACTCGCCGACATCGTCCAGCTCCGCCCCGTGGCCGGCCCGCCCGGCATGCCCGACACGCTGCGCGCCAGCCTCTCCTCCGCCCTGGTGGCGGCCTTGCGCGACCCGTCCGTCATCGCCTGGGCCAGGCGCAACCACGCCAACCTGCGGCCGGACGATGCCGAGACCACCGCCCGCCTGTTCGCCCAGCAGGCCCGCTTCATCGCGCGCTGGAAGGACGAGCTGGCGGCATGACCGATCTCGAGAAGGCGGCGGCGGCCACCATCGCAGGCCTGCTCGCGCAGGTGGTGACGATGCAGGCCGAAACCGTCACCATCACGCCGATGGCCGACGGGTCGCTGGTGCACATCCTGGTGGAAGGCGGTGCCCACGAGATCTTCTGCGAGCTCGACGCCACCGGCAGCCTGCGCTCGGCGCGCGTGATCGAGCTGTGAGCGTGCGAACCCGGCCGGTGCCGGGCACGGACATCGCGATCTCCGAAATCGGCTTCGGCTGCGGCGGCAATGCCGGGCTGATGCTCCGCGGCACCCCGGCCGAACAGATCAGCGTGGTGGCGCGCGCCCTGGAGCTGGGCATCAGCTATTTCGACACAGCGCCGGATTACGGCAACGGCGCCGCCGAGACCGCCCTCGGCCGGGCGCTCCGCGAGATCGGCGGCACGCCGGTGATCACCAACTCCAGCGGAAGGCCGGTGATTACCACCAAGGTCGAGATCCGCGCGACAGACCTCGCCGACATCGCCGGCCACGTCGTCCGTTCCGCCGAAGCCAGCCTGCGCCGGCTCGGCCTGGAGCGGATCGACTTCCTGCAGATCCACAACGGCCCCACGCCGACGCCGCCGCCGATGCAGGACGGCGATTACCATCATCTCTGGATCGACCATTTCCTCGGCCCGCGCGGGGCAGCCGAGGGACTCCGCCGGCTGATCGCTGCGGGCAAGATCGGCCATGCCGGCTTCGTCAGCCGCGGCAACGACCGCGCCGCCTGCGCGGCGCTGCTGCAGACCGGGCTGTTCCGCATGATCAACCTCTCCTACAGCCTGCTCGATCCCGCCCCCGGCCTGTCGGAGCCGATCCTGGGCCTCGCGCAGGCCGAAGGCTGCGGCATGCTGGCCACCGTCGCACGGCATGCCAGCGGTGTCGCCGCATTCAGCCCGCTGGCCGGCGGCCTGCTGGCCGGGCCCGGACCGCGCCACGCGCTGGCACGCCCGGCGGACGCGGCATCGCGCCGCACGCAAGGGCGCCAGCACATCGCCGCGCAATTCACAGGGGATGTGGTCGGGCTTGCGTATCGCTTCGTGCTGGCACGGCCGGAGGTCACAACCGTGATCGGCGGGTTTTCGTCCGTGGCGCAGGTCGAGCAGATCGCTGCACGCTCCGGGCAGACGACGCTCACGGGCGAGACGGAGAGATTCATTCGGAGGGCTTGGGGTATGAAGTAGTACCAACGGCCTTGATCGATGAATCTTCCATCGATCAAGGCCGTTGGTATCGCGTGCCGGGTTGGCCGGCGGCGGCGCGCCAAACCAAGACTCAAACCAACTGTCATTCTTTATGATCGTTGGTATAAAGCAAGAGGTTCTTTTTTGAAAAAAAGAACCAAAAAACTTTCGTTTGGCTGGCGCCATATTCCGGAGAGTGGTCCGGCCTCACGTTTGAAAAGTCTTTTGCTTCTTTTCTTCAGAAAAGAAGTGCTTGCCTGCTACCTAAAAAGCCCCCAGCTCGGGCGCCACCAACCCCAGCACCCCCAGCACCAGCCCCACCACCCCCATCAACAACGAAAACCGTATCAGCAGCCCGCTGATCGTGATGGCCGACGCCGTCGCCAGCACAATCCCCAGTTCGAACGCCGCCGCCGCGTTGTCAAACGTGTGCGACCGCTCCAACGCCTCACCCCGCACACGCTCATACGCACGCGCCCGCACGCCGATGGCGTCCTTGCCGTCCTTGGGGTCCTTGGCGAAGCGGACCGAATCGTCCTCCATCGCCTTGATCAGCGCCTTGCGCCTGTCGGCCAAAGCCGGGTCGGCCGACGGCTCGCTCACCGCCAGCATGCGCGACATGTTGTCCGAGATCAGCTGACGGGTCGACTTGGCCTGATACTGGTCCCAGGCATCGGCCGCCAGAATGCCGTTGGTGTTGACGGCGATCTCGGCATGCCGCGCCTGCTGCTCGGTCACCGCCAGCAAGGCGGCCAGCACGGCCACGATCAGCGCAGCGTGCTTGCTGCCATGGGATGCGGTGTGCTCCGCATGCTCGGCATGTTCCAGAGCCTTGTTCATCGGTTGGAGTCCTTGGATGTCCGGTCCGGCCAGATTAGCCGAGCCGAGGTGCGGTCGCCCATGACGGTTTCATGGTTTGACCGCACACGAGTGTGTTGACATCATTTTCATTCACGTAACGCGGAGCCAGGGTAACAGAATTTGTAGGCCACTGGACAAGCGGGAGTGTGTAACGTTTCATACCCACCGGAAATCGGGGCCGCCATGGACCCGCGGGGAGGCTTGATGCGGTTTGACGCACGATCCGTGTGCGTGGGGGTTATGCGCGCGTGTGTTCTGCGCATGTGTGATCCCAAGGCGCAGGCCATGCCCGGTGGCGGGCGGAAGGAGCCGTGCGCGTGACCCAGTCGTTGCCCGATCTGTCAGAGGCCGCCCCCTGCGGACCCAATGTCGAATTCGATTCGGATTACGGCGAGCTCGAACGCGCGGCCCAGGGCAAGCCCGAGCAGCAATACGGCGACACGATCATCGCCGCCGAGGATCCCGTCTGGAAGGATGTGGCGACACAGGCGTCGGCGCTGTGCGAGCGCACCTATGACCTGCGGGTGATGGTGCACCTGGCCACCGCCCAGCTGCAGCTGCAGGGCCTGGTACCGTTCGCCGACATCATCGGTCAGATCCGCTATCTGCTGGCCGAGCGCTGGGCGTTCGTGCATCCGCAGCTCGACCCCGAGGACGACAACGACCCGACGCTGCGCGCCAACGCGCTGCTGCCGCTGATCCATCCCTCGCGGGTGCTGCGGCTGCTGCGGGAGATGCGTCTCGCCGCCTCGCAGCGCGACGGTGCCGTCTCGTGGCGAACCATCAACATCTTCACCGGCGCGATCGAGCCGGAACAGGAGAGCGAGCGAAAGACCGAGCAGGCCATCAGGGCGGCCTTTTCCGAGACGGGGCGCGCGGCCCTGCTGGAGCGCAAGGCGATGCTCGATGACTGCGTGCGGGAGATCGCCGGCATCGGCCGGGCGTTCGACGACAATGCCGGCTACGGCAACGCCCCCGATCTCGGCAATCTGTCGAAGTTGTTGTTCGACATGAGCCGGTTCATCGGTCAGTACTTGCCTGCAGAGGATGCTGGGACGGCACCTGACGAAGCGGAGACGGCCATGGGCGATGGCGGCGGTGGCGATGCCGTGATGACGGAGGCTGCGCCCCGGGCGCGCGGCACGGCCGTCACCGCGGCGTCGCTCACCTCGGTCAACACACGGGCGGATGCGGTGCGTCTGCTTGATCTGGTATGCCGCTATTACGAAACCTACGAACCTTCGAGCCCGATGCCTTTGCTGATCAGCCGAGCCCGCAACCTTGCCGACAAGAGCTTTCTCGAAATCCTGCAGGATCTGGCGCCGGACGGGCTGATGCAGGCCCAGAATATCGTCAAATCACGAGAATACTGAAAGCCGCGACCCGAGAACGAGCGTTTCAACCGTTTTGCACAGCGAGTAACGAAATGGCCAGAGCAAGCAGCCAAAAATTCATCGCCCGCAACCGCGCCCCGCGCGTTCAGATCGAGTACGACGTCGAAACCTACGGCGCGGAAAAGCGCGTCCAGCTGCCGTTCGTTGTCGGTGTCATGTCCGATCTGTCGGGCAAGCCGGCCGACCCGTTGCCGCCGGTGGCAGACCGCAAGATGCTGGAGATCGATGTCGACAATTTCGACGACCGGCTGAAGTCCATGAAGCCGCGGGTTGCGTTCACCGTGCCCAACACGCTCACCGGCGAAGGCAACCTCGCCGTCGACATCACCTTCGAGAGCATGGACGATTTCTCGCCGGCGGCGATCGCCCGCAAGGTCGAGGGGCTGAACAAGCTGCTCGATGCGCGCACCCAGCTCTCCAGCCTGCTGACCTATATGGATGGCAAGACGGGTGCGGAGACGCTGATCAACAAGGTGCTGCAGGACCCAGCCCTGCTGGCAAGCCTGGCCGCCGCACCCAAGCCGGCCAGCGAAGGGGAGGGTTGATCCATGTCTGAAGCCCAACGCGCAACCTCCCTCGGCGCCACGCAGGAGTTCAACGAGTTCGCAGCCCTGCTCGAGAAGGAATTCAAACCCAAGAGCGACCGTGCCCGTGACGCCGTCGAGACCGCGGTGCAGACGCTGGCGCAGCAGGCGCTGGTCGATGCCACGCTGATCTCCGATGACGCGCTGCGCACCATCGAGGCGATGATCGCGGCGATCGACGCCAAGCTCACCGAGCAGGTCAACCTCATCCTGCACCACGAGGATTTCCAGGGCCTGGAATCGGCGTGGCGCGGCCTGCACCATCTCGTCAACAACACCGAGACCGATGAGACGCTGAAGATCCGCGTGATGAACATCTCCAAGAAGGAGCTGGGCCGCACGCTGAAGAAGTTCCGCGGCACGGCATGGGACCAGAGCCCGATCTTCAAGAAGGTGTATGAGGAGGAATACGGCCAGTTCGGCGGCGAGCCGTTCGGGCTGCTGCTGGGCGACTATTATTTCGACCACAGCCCGCACAACGTGCAACTGCTAGGCGACATGGCGCAGGTGGCCGCGGCCGCCCACGCGCCGTTCCTGGCGGCCGCCTCGCCGACGGTGATGCAGATGGAGAGCTGGAACGAGCTTGCCAATCCGCGCGACCTCACCAAGATCTTCGGCACGCCGGAATACGCCGCCTGGCGTTCGCTGCGCGAAAGCGACGATGCCCGCTATCTCGGCCTCGCCATGCCGCGCTTCCTCGCCCGCCTGCCCTATGGCTCCAAGACCGAGCCGGTGGAGGAGTTCGCCTTCGAGGAGGACACCTCGGCGCCCGAAAGTGCTGACTACACCTGGTGCAACGCGGCCTATGCCATGGCCACCAACATCACCCGCGCCTTCAAGCTGTATGGCTGGACCTCGCAGATCCGCGGCATCGAGAGCGGCGGCGCGGTCGAGGGCCTGCCGACCCACAGCTTCCCGACCGACGATGGCGGTGTGGCCATGCAGTGCCCGACGGAGGTTGCGATCTCCGACCGGCGTGAGGCGGAACTGGCCAAGAACGGCTTCATGCCGCTGATCCACCGCAAGAACTCGGATTTCGCGGCCTTCATCGGCGCACAGTCGCTGCAGAAGCCGCAGGAATATGACGACCCGGCCGCGACCGCCAACGCCAACCTCGCCGCCCGCCTGCCCTACCTGTTCGCCACCTGCCGCTTCGCGCACTACCTGAAATGCATGGTGCGCGACAAGATCGGCAGCTCGAAGACCAAGGTGCAGCTGCAGGTCTGGCTGCAAAGCTGGCTCAACCAGTATGTCGATGCGACGCCGGACAGCTCGCCTGATTCGTACAAGGCGACGCATCCGCTGGCCGCCGGGCAGGTGATCATCGAGGAAGATGAAGCCAACCCAGGTTATTACAGCTCCAAGATCTATCTGAAGCCGCATTATCAGCTTGAAGGTCTGACGGTGTCCTTGCGGCTGGTGTCAAAAATGAAGGCGTAAATCGAATGTGAGTTTCCGGCAGGGACTGAATGGACTATTCCCTTGGAGCTGTGAGTTTAGTCTTTACGCCTACGCCGAACTTGCTGATCGTTTCTACTGACCCAGCCTGCTGACTCTACCCCAACCCCACACTGAAGATGGTATCTGGTCATGGCAATCGACTCATACATGGTGTTCCAGCCCTATAACGGCTCGGCCCTCGCGGCTGAATCGCAGGTGATGTTCACCGCGAACAACCAGGGCGAGGCGCTGATGAAGACCCCGGTGGCGCTCACCGCGGGCAACGTGTTCGAAGTCGAAGACTTCAACTTCGACATCGAGCAGACGCTCAATATCGGCAGCCAGAGCTCGGGCGCCGGTGCGGGCAAGATCACGTTCAACCCCTTCTCGATCACCCGCAAGATCGATAAGGCCTCGCCCACCTTCTTCCAGATGGCCTGCTCGGGCACCGCGTTCCAGGTGGTCTCGCTGGTCCTGCGCAAGAGCTCGGGCGCCGGTTCGGGCAACAACGACACCTCGGGCGTGGCCTTCCTGCGCTTTGACTTCCGTCTCGTCGCGGTGAAGACGATCTCGTGGGCGCATGACGACGAATCGCCGAAGGAGACGGTGACGTTCGAATACGGCGCGCTCGCCATCCAGTACGGCCAGCAGGATGCTAGCGGCGCCGTCGGCACCACCTACCCGATCATCCAGAAGGGCTGGAACCGCGTGAAGAACGTGGCACTTTCCAACTTCAACTCGATGGACATCAACGCGACGTGACGCTGTCGCCCGCAGGCGTGCTTGCCCCCGAGGCCCGGACATTGCTCCGGGCCGAAGGGTGCGAGGCCGCGCTGGAGCAACTCAAGAAAGACGTGCGCAAGGCTCCGCGCGAGCCACGCCTGCGCACGTTCCTGTTTCAGATGTTCTGCATCACCGGCGCCTGGGACCGTGCGCTCACCCAGCTGGCCGTGGCCGCCGAGCTCGATCCGTCCGCCGTGCCGATGGCGCAGACCTATCGCGCCCTGATCCGCTGCGAGATGCTGCGCGAACGCGTGTTCGCAGGCACCCGCACGCCCACCTTCATGGGCGCGCCCGAACCCTGGATGTCGCTGCTGGTCGAGGCCCTGCGCGTGCTGGCCACCGGGGCCAACGCCGAAGCCGCCGGACTGCGCGATGCCGCCTTCGAGGCGGCGCCGGAAGTGGCCGGCACGCTCGACGGCGAGGCCTTCTCCTGGATCGCCGACGCCGATGCACGGCTTGGCCCGGTGCTCGAGGCCGTCGTCGAGGGCAAATACTACTGGGTTCCGTTCGGCCGCATCGCGCAGCTGAACATCGACCCGCCGGAGGATCTGCGTGACCAGGTCTGGATGCCGGCCCGCTTCACCTGGAGCAGCGGCGGCGAGACGGTGGGGTTCATCCCCACCCGCTACCCCGGCTCCGCCACCGCCTCGTCCGACCTCGCACTGGCCAAACGGACGGAGTGGACCGCCCACGGCGAATGGGAGCTTGGCCTCGGCCAGCGCATGCTCACCACCGATGGCCCGGAGGTGGCCATCATGGATGTGCGGTGCCTGTCCATCACCCCCTCCGCCTGAGCGGCGGCGCTGCCATGGCCGAGCCCAATCGCCACGACCGCCTGCATCCGTCGCTGCTCGACCGGCTGACCGACAACGCCCCTGAGGCGCGCAAGGAATCGATGGATCAGCAGACGCTGACCCTGCAGCAGCTGCGCCAGGCGGTGGTGCGGGATCTCGCCTGGCTGCTCAACACCACCAATCTCGGCGCCACCGACGATCTGGAGCCCTACCCCCGCGCCGCTTCGTCCACCATCAACTACGGCGTGCCGGGCTTCGCCGGCATGACCGCCAGCAACCAGGCGATGGACCTGGAAGCGGCGATCGCCACCGCGATCCGCGCCTACGAGCCGCGCATCCGTCCGGGGTCCCTGCGGGTGAAGATCCGCGAGGGGGGACCAGACGAGGGTCTGCCCACGCTGACCTTCGAGATCCAGGGCGAGCTGTGGGCGCAGCCGGTGCCGCAGCAGCTGTTTCTGGAAACCTCGATCGATATCGCCACCCGCCTCGCCGTGGTCACCGACACCAGGGCCCGCAGCTGATGGACCCGCGGCTGCTGCGGCTGTACGAGACGGAACTGGCCTATGTCCGCGAAATGGGCACCGAGTTCGCCGCCGAATACCCCAAGATCGCCGGACGGCTCGATCTCGGCAGCACCGAGGTGGCGGACCCCTATGTGGAACGCCTGCTGGAAGGTTTCGCCTTCCTCACCGCGCGCATCCAGCTGCGCATGGAGGCGGAGTTCCCGACCTTCACCCAGTCGCTGCTGCAGATGGTGTATCCGCACTATCTCGCGCCGACGCCCTCCATGGCGGTGGTGAAGTTCCGGCCCGACCCCGCCGCCATCCGTGGCGCGCCCCAGGGCGTGACCTTGCCCGCCGGCACCACGCTGCGCAGCCTGCTCGGCACGCATGACCAGACCAACTGCGAGTTCCGCACCGGCCACAAGGTGCATCTGCTGCCCATCGACATCACCGAGGCGGAATATATCAGCTCGTCCGCGGCCGTGGCGGCGCTCGGCCTGCCGGACCAGCGCGGCGTCAAGGCCGCGATCCGGCTGCGGCTGAAGACGGCCGGGGACATCCCCTTCAACAAGATCGGGCTGGAGACGCTGAGCCTGTTCCTCGGCGGGCCGGAAGGCGCGCGGGCCCGGCTCTACGAGCAGCTCGTGGCCAATGTCGCCGCGGTGTTCATCCGCCCCAGCACGCGGCCGCTGCCCTGGCAGGAACGCCTGCCGCCATCGGTGATCCGCGGCGTGGGGTTCGAGGCGGACGAGGCGCTGCTGCCCCAGGCGCCGCAGTCCTTCGACGGCTACCGGCTGCTGCAGGAATATTACGCCATGCCGGAGCGCTTCCTGTTCGTCGATATCGACGGGCTGGACCGCTCGGTGATCCGCTGCACCACCACCGAGCTCGACATCGTGCTGCTGCTCACCCGCAGCGACAGCCAGCTCGCCGCGGGCTTCGGGCCGGATCATGTCAGCCTGTTCTGCGCGCCGGCGATCAACCTGTTTCCTGTCCGCAGCGACCGCGTGAACGTGGCCGAGCGCGAGGTGGAGCATCTGATCGTTCCCAACCGCATGCGCCCGCTGGACTACGAGGTGTTCAGCGTGCGCGGCGTGGAGGGGTTCGCAGCCGACGGCACCGAGGTGCAGAACTTCCTGCCGTTCTATGCGGCCAACGATCTCAGCCGCAATCCCGGCCATCGCAGCTACTACATGCTGCGCCGCCAGCCGCGCCTGCTCTCCCAGCGCTCGCGCCAGCGCGGCCCGCGCTCGAGCTATCTTGGCCATGAGACCTTGATCTCCCTGGTCGATCCCGACAGCCAGCCTCTGGCTCACAACCTTCGCCAGCTGGGCCTCGATCTGCTCTGCACCAACCGCGATCTCGCGCTGTCGATGCCGGTGGGCAAGCAGCACACCGATTTCACCATCGCCGTCTCGGCCCCGGTGGCGTCGGTGCGCTGCGTGGTGGGGCCGACGGCGCCGCGGCCGTGCCGCACCGATGGCGACTATGCCTGGCGGTTCATCTCCCATCTCGGCCTGAACTATCTCAGCATCACCGATTCCGATCGGATGCACGGGGCGGCCGCGCTGCGCGAGCTGCTGCGGCTCTATGTGCCCTCGGCCACCTCGCTGGCCGCGCGCCAGCTGGAGGGGCTGCTGTCGGTGGAGACCCACCCGATCGTGCGGCGCATTCCCGGCAGCGGACCGGTGGCGGTGGGGCGCGGACTGGAGCTGACGCTCTCGATCGATGAAAGCGCCTTCGGCGGCGCCGGCGGCATTCTGCTCGGCGCGGTGCTGGACCGTTTCTTCGCAAAATACGTCTCCATCAATGGCTTCACCGAAACCGTGCTGCGCAGCCCCGAACGAGGGGAGGTGATGCGATGGCCGATTCAGTTTGGCCAGCGTCCGGTCCTGTAGCGGACCCGCCGGAGAATCCGGTGCCGGCGCTGTTCCAGGCGCTGGCCGAGAACCCGACCGCGCATGGCTTTCTGCAGACCATGCGCGCGCTGGAGATCCTGTTTCGCGCGCAGCCCCGCTTCGGCCGGTCGGTGCGCCCGTCGCAGGACCCGCTGCGCCTGGCGCAGGAGCCCTCGGCGATCTTCGCCCCCGCCAGCCTGGCCGGCTTCGAGCCGGGCACGGACGGCCGGCCCTCGCGCCTGCTGGTGCATTTCTTCGGCCTGTTCGGCCCTGACGGCCCGTTGCCGCTGCATCTGACCGACTACGCCCGCGACCGCCGCCGCAACGCCCGCGATCCGAGTTTCCAGCGCTTCGTCGACATCTTCCACCACCGCGCCCTGTCGCTGTTCTACCGCGCCTGGGCCGATGTGCGCCCGACCGTGAGTTTCGACCGGCCGGAGGAGGATCGTTTCGCCACCTATGTCGGCGCCATCACCGGCTACGGCATGGACAGCCTGCGCGACCGCGACGCGATGCCGCATCTGTCCAAGCTGCATTTCGCCGGCCGCCTCGCCAACCAGACCCGCCATGCCGAGGGGCTCGGCGCGATCCTGTCCTCGTTCTTCACCATGCCCGTCCGCGTCGAATGCTTCATCGGTGCCTGGCTCGTCCTGCCGGAAGCCGACCGCACCAGGCTTGGCCAGGAACGCCGCACCGGTGAGCTCGGCCGCACCATGCTGCTCGGTGGGGCCGTGTGGACACGACAGAACAAGTTTCGCATTGTTTTCGGACCGCTGACCCTTCCAGAATACGAACGTCTGTTGCCGGGCGGGCTCAGCTTTCACCGGCTGATCCCGATCGTGCGCAACTATGTCGGCGACACACTGATGTGGGACGTCAACCTCGTGCTGAAGCGCGAGGAGGTTCCCAACACGGTGCTGGGCCGATCCGGTCGCCTGGGCTGGACCACCTGGCTCAGGCCCGGGATCAACCTCGAGGATTCCGCCGAGCTCACGCTCGACGCCAGTGCCGACAGCTTCGCCCGTCAGATCGACGCGAATTCCCCCTCCCCCAAAGCCCCACAAGAGGCCGCATGACCGAGATCAGCCGCTCCACCCTGTTCGGCAAGCTCAACCCCATCGCCTTCAAGGCCGTGGAGGGGGCCACGGTGTTCTGCAAGCTGCGCGGCAACCCGTATGTGGAAATGGTCCACTGGCTGGCCCAGCTGCTGCAGACCCAGGACACCGACCTGCACCGCATCACCCGTCATTTCGAGATCGATGCCGGCAAGCTTGCCGCCGACATGACCGCAACGCTCGACCGGCTGCCCCGCGGGGCCACCGCGATCTCCGATTTCGCCCCCGCCATCGAGGACACCATCCAGCAGGCGTGGCTCTACGCCACGCTGAAATTCGGGGAATCCCAGGTCCGCACCGGCCACCTGCTCTATGCCGGGCTCGCCACCGCCTCGTTGCGCAACACCTTCCACGGCATCAGCAAGCAGTTCGAGCGGGTGAAGGTCGAAGCGCTCGGCGACGGCTTCGCCAAGATCGTTGCCGGATCGCCGGAAGACACGCTCGGGGCGGCCGACGGCTCCGGTGTGAGCGGCGCGCCCGGCGAGGCGTCCGGCGCCATGGCCCCGGCCGCGATGGGCAAGCAGGAGGCGCTGGCCAAGTTCTCCGTCGATCTCACCGAGAAGGCCCGCAAGGGCGAGATCGATTCCATCGTCGGCCGCGACCAGGAGATCCGCCAGGTGGTGGACGTGCTGATGCGCAGGCGTCAGAACAACCCGATCCTCACCGGCGAGGCCGGCGTCGGCAAGACCGCTGTTGTGGAAGGTTTCGCGCTACGCATCATCGCCGGCGACGTGCCGCCGCAGCTGCGCGACGTCAGCCTGCGCACGCTCGATATCGGCCTGCTGCAGGCCGGTGCCAGCATGAAAGGTGAATTCGAGAACCGCCTGCGCCAGGTGATCGAGGAGGTGCAGTCCTCGCCCACGCCCATCATCCTGTTCATCGACGAGGCCCACACCCTGATCGGCGCCGGCGGGGCCGCCGGCACCGGCGATGCCGCCAACCTGCTCAAACCGGCGCTGGCCCGCGGCACGCTGCGCACCATCGCGGCGACCACCTGGGCCGAATACAAGAAATACTTCGAAAAGGACCCGGCGCTGACCCGTCGCTTCCAGGTGGTGCAGGTGGAAGAGCCCTCCGAGGAAAAGGCCATCCTGATGATGCGCGGCATCGCCTCGCCTCTCGAAAAGCACCACCGCGTGCAGATCCTCGACGAGGCGATCGATGCGGCCGTCCGTCTCTCCCACCGCTACATCCCCGCCCGCCAGCTGCCCGACAAATCCGTGAGCCTGCTCGACACCGCCGCCGCCCGCGTCGCCGTCAGCCAGCATGCCGTGCCGCCGGAAGTCGATGATTGCCGCAGGCGGATCCAGGCCCTGGAGACCGAACAGCAGATCATCGCCCGCGAGACCGCCATCGGCATCGACACCGCCTCCCGTGCCGCCAGCGTCGAAGCCGACCTCGCCGTGGAACGCGTGCGCATCGTCGGTCTCGAAGCCCGCTGGGGCGATGAGAAGGCGATGGTCGACAAGCTGCTGGAATTGCGTGCCAAACTCCGCGACGCGCCGGAAGCGCCGGACCGCCCGGACACCATGGCCGCGCTCAGCGAACTCCAGGCCAGACTCGCCACCCACCAGGGCGAATCCCCGCTCATCCTGCCCAGTGTCGACGCGCAGGCCGTCGCCTCCGTCGTCGGCGACTGGACCGGCATTCCCGTCGGCCGCATGGTGAAAAACGAGGTGCAGGCCGTGCTCAGCCTCGGCACCACCCTCAAGCAGCGCGTCATCGGCCAGGACCATGGCCTCGACATGATCGCCCAGCGTGTTCAAACGTCGCGCGCAGGCCTCGACAATCCCTCCAAGCCCATCGGCGTGTTCATGCTCTGCGGCCCCTCCGGCGTCGGCAAGACCGAAACTGCGCTGGCGCTGGCCGAATCGCTTTACGGCGGCGAACAGAACCTCATCACCATCAACATGAGCGAGTTCC
Organism: Rhodospirillales bacterium; assembly: GCA_037445025.1. Taxonomy (GTDB): domain Bacteria; phylum Pseudomonadota; class Alphaproteobacteria; order Acetobacterales; family Acetobacteraceae; genus CAIQQQ01. Next base: position 30,631 of record JBBILI010000025.1, on the reverse strand, counting down.
AGGAGGCCCACACCGTCTCCACCCTCAAGGGCGCCCCGCCCGGCTATGTCGGCTACGGCGAAGGCGGCATCCTCACCGAGGCGGTCCGCCGCAAGCCCTACTCCGTCGTGCTGCTCGACGAGATCGAGAAGGCGCATTCCGACGTCCACGAGATCTTCTTCCAGGTGTTCGACAAGGGCGTGATGGAAGACGGCGAAGGCCGCACCATCGACTTCAAGAACACCCTGATCATCCTCACCTCCAATGTCGGCACCGACCTGGTGATGTCGCTGTGCCGCGACCCCGAGCTGATCCCCGAGCCCGACGAGATCGCCAAGGCGTTGCGCGAGCCGCTGCTGAAGGTGTTTCCGCCCGCCCTGCTCGGCCGCCTCATCGTCATTCCCTACTATCCGCTGAGCCCCGATGTGATGGGCCGCATCATCCGCCTGCAGCTCGGCCGCGTGCAGAAGCGCATCACCGAACGCCACAAGGTCGAACTCAGCTACGACGACAGCGTCGTCGACCTCATCGCCGCGCGCTGCGACGAGCCGGAGAGCGGCGGCCGCATGATCGATGCCATTCTGACCAACACCATGCTGCCCGCCATCAGCACGGCGTTTCTCAACCGCATGCTCGAAGGCCAACCCATCACGAACGTGCAGGTGAGCACCGATGCCGCAGGATTCATCTACACTTTCAAATGAAAGTTTCTTTGGTTCTTTCTTTTCAAAGAAAGAACTTCTTTTTTGAAAAAAAGAATTAAAAAACTTTCAAACGCTTGGAGATACACCAATGGACTACGCGGTGAGCTTTGGGACAATCTCATCCAAGCCACGGGCACGCGCGCCGGGGCAGACGTTCCGCCTGGCCGTCATGGGCGACTTCTCCGGTCGGGCCAACGCCGGCAAACTCGAACCCATCGCCAAACGCAAACCCATCAAGGTCGACGTCGACAACCTCGACGACGTCCTGGCGCGGATGAAACTCGAACTCACCCTCATCCTCGACGGCGGCGACGGCATCGTCACCCTCAACCCCGCCAGCATGGACGACTTCCACCCCGACCAGATCGCCGAGAACACCGAGCTGTTCACCGAACTGCGCACCCTGCGCCGCAACCTCGGCTCCAAAGCCGGGGCTGACCGCGCCGCCAAACAGATCCTGTCCTGGTCCGGCGAGGCGGCACTGCCCCCCCTGCCCCGCAAATCCGCCAGCTCCGCCATCGCCACCGACCGCAAGATCAGCGACTTCGCCCGCCTCACCGGCCGCAAATCCACCGCCGAGGCCGCCGATACCGCCACCGACGCCCTCATCCGCCGCCTCGTCGGCCCCCTCATCCAGCCCGCCCGCGACAGCCGCGCCGACCAGCTCACCGCCCGCGTCGACGAAGCCCTGTCACTCACCATGAACCGCATCCTGCACCACCCGGACTTCCAGTCCGCCGAAGCCACCTGGCGCGGCGTGGAGTTCCTGGTGCGCCGCATCGAAACCGGCGCGCGCATGCAGATCATCCTCTACGACATCTCGGCCGAAGAGCTCGCAGCCGACCTCGCCGGCTCCGACCAGCTGGATCAGAGCGGCCTCTACGGCATGCTTGTGGAGCAGCCGGCGCTGGACGCCGACCAGGGTGCGATCTCGGCGGTGATCGGCCTGTACGGCTTCGAACTCACCCCACCCCACGCCGACCTGCTCGGCCGCATCGCCCAGGTGGCAGCCTGCGCCCAGGCCCCCTTCATCACCGGCATCGGCCCCGACGCGCTCGCCACGCCCATGCACGAACAGCACAAGCTCATCCGCGACGCCTGGACATCGCTGCGTGACCTGGAGGCCGCTTCCTATCTCGGCCTGTGTGCGCCCCGCTTCCTGCTGCGCATGCCCTACGGCCGCAAAACCGACCCGATCGACGCCTTCGGCTTCGAGGAATTCTCCCGCCAGTCCGGCCTGTCGGGCATGCTGTGGGGCCACCCGGCGCTGATCCCGGCCCTGCTGCTCGCCGAAAGCTTCGGCCAGCAGGGCATGAAGATGCAGCTCGGCAGCATCCTCACCGTTCGCGACATGGTCAGCTACGTCTACACCGACAAGGACGGTGACCAGATCGCCCTGCCCTGCACCGAACGGCTAACCACCGAGCGCCAGGCCCAGGCGATCGGCGATTTCGGTGTGATGCCGCTGCTGAGCCTGCGCGGCCGGCCGGACCTGCGCCTCGGCGGCTTCGCCGCGGTCCGAAAGGGCAGTCAGATCGCCGGATTCTGGGGCCAGGTGGCAGTGACCGCCCCATCACCGGCGGCAGCCCCCCACGCGGCCGCCGCAGCGCCAGCTGCCGCCGTCCCGGCACCGGCACCGGCACCGGCACCCGCGCCGCCTCCGGCCGCAGCCGCACCGGCCGACGACACCGCTGATCTCGACGCGCTCCTTGCCGGCCTCAGCGCGCCAGATCCCGCGCCGCCGACGGCCGAGCCGGCGATGGACGACCTCGACGCGCTGCTCGCCAGCCTCAACGTTGAACCGCCGCCGCCGGCGGCCGATTCAACCGATGCCGATCTCGATGCGCTGCTGGCGTCGCTGAAATGACACGCCCCGGCCTGTCACACCGGGGCGGGTCTCACCGCGATGTCGATGCGCTGGCTTTCCTGAACCTGCCCCGCGACGTCACCCGGCGCGCGGATGTCACGGCCGATCCGCTCCGGCGCCACGCCGGCCGCCACCAGCGCGTCCTCGATCAGCTGGGCGCGCAGCCGCTGCAGATCGCCGACCGATTTGCCGGCGTCCGGGGCCAGGAACTGCACCAGATCGAACCCCGCCCCCTCGTTGTCGCGCGCCCAGGCCGCGACCGAGGCGATGACGGTGTGCGCATCCTTGTCCAGCGCCACCGACCATTCCGCGAAGAAGATCGAATACGCCTCGGTGCCGCGGCGGATGCGGGCCACGATGGCGGGGTGGATGATCCAGGGATCGCCGATATATTTCGGCTGGCCGCAATGCTGCACCCACAGGTCATAGACATCGGATTTGTGTTCGCAGGGGATAAGTTCGATGCTTACGTCAGCCGCAAGGGTGTTGGCCAACAGGTCATCGATGAACGGTTCCCCGCCAACCAGCCAGACCCGACCATTGAACTCGGCCAGCGTGATATCGGCCATGTGCCCCTCCAGCTTCCTTGTGACAGGTTCTCTTGATCCTTGCGGCCGATGCCTTCACACCTGCAGCACCCCATTCGGCACCCAACCGAGACGACGAGGCGCACCCTAGATGCCGCTCAGACTCATCATTTCCCCGGTCAGGGGTGGCGAACGTCAGTCCCGAACCCTCTCGAAGGGAACATTATCGATCGGCCGTGCCGCGGGCAATGACTGGGTCCTGCAGGACCCGGATCAACATCTCTCGCGCACGCACTGCATCATCTCCTTCGAAGGCGGCAAGTACTGGATCACCGATCGCAGCACCAACGGCATGTTCCTCAACGGATCGCGCCAGCCGACCACGCGCGACAGCCGCTTCGCGCTGATCGAAGGCACCACCGTGCAGCTCGGCGGCTATCTGCTGGAGGTGGAGGAGATCGAGGAACGCGATGTCCGCGACAACGCGGCCGTGTTCGGCTCGGGCAACTTCATCACCAGCCAGCCTGATCCGTTTGCCGCGGCCGGCGGGCATGACGGCGGCGATCCGCTGGAGGTCGATCCGCTGGACGATCCGCTCGGCCGGGCCGGCGCACCTGGCTTCCAGCACCCGCTGCGCAGCCCGCCCCCCTCGATTCGCATGGACGATCCGTTCGACAGCGGGGCCAGAGGCCGGCAGGCTGATCCGGACGAGGATCTGTTTCGCGGCCGCACCGCGCATGACGCCTGGCAGGGACCGACGACGCATGACCGCGCGACGCCGCTGAACCAGGCCTACAGCGCGCCCAAGCCCCTGCCACCGGTCAATCCCGGCGAGATCGATTTCGATGCGCTGCTGGGCGACGATCTGCCGATGGCGCAGCCGGCCACGCCGCCGAAGCCGAAGGTCCAGACCGCAGCACCCGATCCGTTCGACGAGCTGCTGGGCGATCTGCCGCCGACCCCGACGCCGACCCCGCTCGCGGCGCCGGTCGCCATGCCGCCGCCGCCCGTGGCAACTCCGGCCCCCACACCTCCCCCACCGGTGGTCGTTGCGGCGCCGGTGCCGGTTCCACCTGACGCGCCGCCGCCGCCGGCAGCGGATGCGGCAACCCAGGCCGCATTGTTCGCAGCCTTCCTGGAAGGTGCCGGGATCGCGGCGGGCGACCTCAAGGACACCGATCCGGAGGCGGCGATGCGCGCGGTGGGCGCCTTGTTCCGCGCCTTCGTCACCGGCACGCGCGAGGTGCTGATCTCGCGCGCCGAGATCAAGCACGAGATGCGCGTCGAGCAGACCATGATCCGCTCGAAGGACAACAACGCCCTGAAATTCGCCATCTCGCCCGAAGAGGCTCTACTGGCCCTGCTGCGGCCAAGCCGCCCCGGCTACAAGAAGCCGCTCGATTCGGTGCAAGAGGCGTTCGACGACATCCGCGCCCACGAACTGGCGCTGATGGCCGGCATGCAGACCGGCCTGCTGGCCCTGCTCAAACGTTTCGACCCCGCCGGCCTCGAAAGCCGGCTGCAACGCGGCATGCTCGACGGCATCCTGCCCGGCGCCCGCAAGGCAAGGTTCTGGGAACTGTTCTGCATGACCTACAAAGACATCGCCCGCGAAGCCGAAGACGACTTCAACGCCATCTTCGGCCGCGACTTCGCGCGGGCGTACACCGCGCAGGTGAACAAGCTCTGAGCATGTTCGGGGGTGGTCGGGGGAAGGAAGCAAGGCCAGGGCTCTGCCCTGGACCCGCCAGAGGCGGAGCCTCTGGACACCATTCATTGAGAGTTAGCCTGTGCCTGAGGAGGGGGTCATGACACGCGAGGTTGAACGACCATGCGCTGCATGACCCCCTCCTCAGGCACAGGCTCTCTCAACGGAGAGGTCCAGGGGCTCGGCCCCCTCGTGCGAAGCACGTGCTTCGCACGATGCGGGTCTGGGGCAGAGCCCAGCGCTTGCTTCCTCCCCCGACCACCCCAGACCACGCCCGGACTTGCACGCCGGGGTTTCGCCGATACACTTGTTTTAGGGAGACAACATCATGAGGAACCCCGCCATGAAGGGCTCGGCTGCCGCGTTGATCCTGGCTGCCGCGGTGTTGTTCGGTTGTGCCGCGCCGCCACCGCCGCCGCCGCCCACGGTGGTGAACCTCACCTTGGTCACGACGGCGGATAACAACCCGACCACCGACAACCAGGGTGCGCCGCTGGCATTGCGCGTGTATCAGCTCGGCACCGCGGCCAACTTCAACGCCGCCGAGTTCTTTCCGCTCTACAACACGGACACGGCGGTGCTGAAGGCGGACCTGGTCAAACGCGAGGACTTCCTGCTGCCGCCGTCGACCACCAAGACCGAGACGATCATGCCGGCGGACACCGTCAAATCGATTGGCATCTTCGGCGCCTATCGCGACATCGGCACGACGGCCTGGCGGGTCTCGGCTGACATCAAGCCCAACGTCACCACCAACATAACTGTGACAGCCGGTCATGACGGACTTGCGATAAAGACTGAAACGGCATCTTCGAAGCCAGCATCATAGGATCTTTCCGGGTGCCGCACGCATGAATTGGGACAACAAGGTCGTCTGGGCGGAGGGCCTGTTTCTGCAGCCGCAGCATCTGCAGCAGCAGGAACGGTATTTCGACCGTCTGGTGCGGGCCAGCACCATGGGGCTGCGGCCCTATGGCTGGGGGCTGACCGAGCTGAGCCTGGACACCGACATGCTCACCCTGGGCAAGTTCGCCATCCGCTCGGCCAGCGGCATCCTGCCGGACGGAACGCCGTTCAGCGTGCCCGACGATGTCGATCCGCCGCGGCCGATGGATCTGCCGGAGGCGGCGCGCAACACCGTCGTCTATCTGCAGCTGCCCACCCGCCAGCCCGGCGGCGTGGAGACGGCGCCGCCGCAGCTGGTGGAGACCGTGGCGCGCTATGCCACCGACACGTTCGAGGCGTCGGACACCAACGCCGGCTATATCGGCCGCGCCGATGTGCCGATCGGTAAGCTGCGGTTGCGCTTTGCCCTCGAGGGCGAGGCCCGCGGCGGGTTCAGCGCCGTGGGTCTCGCCCGCGTCATCGAGGTGCGCGCCGACAAGAGCACGGTGCTCGACGACACCTACATCCCGCCGCTGCTGACCTGCAGCGGCTCGGCCGTGGTGGGCGGCTATATCAGCCAGCTGCAGGGCCTGCTGCACCATCGCGCCGAGGCGCTGGCCGGTCGTGTGTCCGAGACGTCGACACGCGGCACCGCCGAGGTGAACGATTATCTGCTGCTGCAGGTGTGCAACCGCTACGAGCCGTTGCTGGGCCATCTCGCCGCCATCGCGCCGCAGCTGCACCCTGAGGAGTTCTATCGCGTGGCGGTCAGCCTTGCCGGGGAGCTGTCGACCTTCACCGAGGCGCGCAAGCGGCCGGCGACGTTTCCGGCCTATCGGCACGACGATCTGCAGGCCACCTATCGCCCGGTGCTGGCCGCCCTGCGCCAGTCGCTGTCGACGGTGCTGGAGCAGACCGCGGTGCCGATCCCGCTGCAGGAGAAGCGTTTCGGCATCCGGGTGGGGCCCATCGTCGATCGCTCGCTGGTCACCGAGGCGAGCTGGGTTCTGGCGGTGAAGGCGCAGGTGCCGGCGGAGACGCTGCGCCGCTCCTTCCCCAACCTGGTCAAGATCGGGCCGGTGGAGCAGATCCGTGAGCTGATCACCGTGGCGCTGCCCGGGGTCGCGGCCCGCGCGCTGCCGGTCGCACCGCGCCAGCTGCCGTACTACGCCGGGACAAGTTACTTTGAACTGGATCGCAGCAGTCCATACTGGGCCGCCCTCGCCCGCTCCGGCGGCATCGCGATCCACGTGACGGGCGACCTGCCGGGCCTTGAGATCGAATGCTGGGCCATCCGAGGGTGAGCCAATGACAAACGACCCGTTCGCCGAGCCGACCGACACCGATCGCACCATGATCCGCCCCCGGCCGGGCGGGGTGCGGCCCAATCCCGCGCCGCAACCGGAACCGGTGCGCCAGGCGGCGCCGGCGGAGGCCGTGGTGGTGCCGAGCACCGGCAGCAATCCGCTGGTGGCGGCGGCCGGCCCCCTGCTGGCGGCGGCGATCCGCATCGCCGGCGGCCGCGGCAACAGCCCCGACCCGGAGAAGCTGCGCCGCGGCATGGTGGCCGAGGTGCGCAACTTCGAGAAGGCGGCGCTGGCCACCGGGCTCGAGACCCGCGCCCTGCGGGCGGCCCGCTATGCGCTGTGCGCCACCATCGACGATCTCGTGCTGAGCACGCCGTGGGGCGCCTCGAGCAGCTGGGCGCAGCAGAGCCTGACCAGCATCTTCCACGCCGAGGTATCGGGCGGCGACCGCTTCTTCGACATCCTGGAACAGATGCAGAGGGATCTCGGCAGCAACGGCGAGGTCGTCGAGCTGATGTATCTCTGCACCTCGCTCGGCTTCGAGGGCCGCTACCGGGTGATGCCGCGCGGCACGGCCGCACTGGCGGAGCTGCGCGACGGCGTCTACCGGCTGATCCGCGAGCGGCGCGGCGCCATCGAGCGCGACCTGTCGCCGCACTGGCGCGGCACCGAGGTGGGCAACAAGCCGCTCAGCCATCGTGTGCCGCTGTGGTCGATTCCGCTGGCGACGGTGCTGCTGGCGGGGATCATCTATCTCGGCTTCAACTTCTCGCTCTCCGGCAGCTCCGACATCGCGTTCGCCGAGATGTACGGCCTGCCGCCGCATGGCGGCATCGTCGTGCCGCGGCCGGTCACCGTGGCGCCGCCGCCACCGCCGCCGCCGCCACCCGGGCCCAGCCAGCTTTCCGCCAAGCTGCACCGCTTCCTGGAGCCTGAAATCAAGCAGGGGCTGGTGGTGGTGATGGAGGATGCGCAGTCGCTGACCGTGCGGCTGACCAACCGCAACATGTTCGCGCTCGGCCAGGCCACGCTGAGCCCGAGCTTTCCGCCGCTGATCCAGCGCATCGCGACCGCCCTGCAGGACGAGCCTGGCATGATCACCGTCAACGGCTACACCGACAACAGCCCGATCCACACCGCGCGGTTCCCGTCGAACTTCCAGCTGTCGCAGGAGCGGGCGCAGGCGGTGGCCTCGATCATCGCGGCGAAGCTGACCGATCCGAAGCGGGTCCGCGCGGTGGGCAAGGCCGATGCCGACCCGATCGCGTCGAACGCCACGCCCGAGGGCCAGCAGCAGAACCGCCGCACCGAGATCGTGCTGACCCGCACCACCGAGACGCCGTAGCCGCCCCGAGACCACAAGGCGCCCCAGACCATGTATAATCTTCTGACCGCCATCGTTCGTTCGCACTGGTTCCGCACCGGCTTCGGCGTGGCCGTGCTGATCATCCTGGTGTGGTTCTTCGGCCCACTGATCGCCATCGGCCAGTTTCATCCGTTCGACAGCGAGGTCGCCCGGCTGATCACCATCGGCGTCCTCATCCTGCTGTGGCTGGTGGTGAACCTGCTGCACATCCTCAGCGACAAGAAGAAGGAAAAGAAGCTCACCGAGGCCGTCACCGAGCCGGACCCGCATGCCGCCGCCTCGGCCGAGGAGGTGGCCGTGCTCAGCACAAGGCTGAAGGAGGCGCTGGCGAAGCTGAAGAAGCTGCCGGGCAAGCGCGGACGGCGCAAGCTGTACGAGCTGCCGTGGTACATGTTCATCGGCCCGCCCGGCGCGGGCAAGACGACGGCGCTGGTCAATTCCGGGCTCAACTTCCCGCTCGCCGACGCCTCCGGCCCCGCCGCCCTGCGCGGCGTGGGCGGCACGCGGGACTGCGAATGGTGGTTCACCGACCAGGCCGTGCTGATCGACACCGCCGGCCGCTACACCACCCAGGACAGCGTGGCCGCGGTGGATGCGGCGGGCTGGCTTGGCTTTCTGCGCCTGCTGAAGAAGAACCGCAGCCGCCAGCCGCTGAACGGCGCGATGCTGGCCATCGGCCTGTCCGATCTCGCCGCGCTCTCCGAGGCCGATCGCGGCCTGCACGCGGCGGCCATGCGCAAGCGGCTGCGCGAGCTGCACGAGGAGCTCGGCGTGCGCGTGCCGATCTATGTGCTGTTCACCAAGGCCGACCTGATCGCGGGCTTCGTCGAGTTCTTCGACAATCTCGGCCGCGAGGAGCGCGAGCAGGTCTGGGGCATGACCTTCAAGCTGGATGACGGCAAGGACGAGGCTGGTGCCATCGGCGCCTTCGAGGCCGAGTTCGACCTGCTGCTGCAGCGCCTTAACCAGCGCATGCTGGAACGGCTGAGCCAGGAGACCGACATCGTCCGCCGGCGGCTGATCTACGGGTTTCCCCAGCAGATCGCCTCGCTGCGTGAAGTGGCCGGATCGTTTCTCACCGAGATCTTCCGCCCCAGCCGGCTGGAGGAGCGCCCGCTGCTGCGCGGGGTCTACCTGACCTCCGGCACCCAGGACGGCACGCCGATCGACCGCCTGCTCGGCACCATGGCCAGCCAGTTCGGCCTGCCGCGCCAGGCCGTGACCGCGTTCAGCGGCGCGGGGCGCAGCTACTTCCTCACCAAGGTGCTCGGCGCCGTGGTGTTCGGCGAGGCGGCGCTGGTCAGCTTCGACAAGCGCGTGGAACGCCGCGAACGCTGGATCTATCGCGGCACCTATGGCGCCTGTGCCGCGGTGCTGCTGCTGCTGATCGCCGGCTGGACCTCCAGCTATATCGGCAATGCCGGCATGATCGCCGAGGCGCATGCCGCGGCCGACCAGTACAACAAGCAATACGCCGAGCTTGCCCAGCGCGGCGCCAACGACACCGATCTGCGGGCGATCCTGCCGGCGCTCGCCACGCTGCGGACCATGCGCGGCGGCTACGACCAGCGCGAGTCCTCGACACCGCTGGAGCTGACCTTCGGCCTCTATCAGGGCGACAAGATCAGCTCGGCCGCGATCGCCGCCTATTACCGCGCGCTGAACGCCATGCTGCTGCCGCGCCTGCTGGCCCGGCTGGAGCGGCAGCTGCAGGCCAATCTCGACAAGCCGGACTTTCTCTACGAGGCGCTCAAGGTCTATCTGATCCTGGGACGCCAGGGCCCGGTGGACCACGACACGGTGATGGCCTGGCTGATCACCGACTTCAATTCGAGCTTCTCCGATGACGACGCGCCGGTGCGCGACGCGCTGATCAACCATGCCGATGCCATGCTGCAGCGCGAGATCACGCCGATCGCCATCAACGGGCCGCTGGTGGCGCAGGTGCGCCAGATCCTGACGCGCGAGCCGCTGGCGGAATACAGCTACAACCGCATCATGCGCAGCCCGCGGGTGAAGTCGCTGCAGGGCTGGACGGTGGAGGACAACGGCGGCGCCGGCGCCAGCCGTGTGTTCGCGCTGCGCTCGGGCAAGCCGCTGTCCACCCCGGTGCCCGGCATCTTCACCTGGGCCGGCTACCACAACACCTTCCTGCCCTACATGCCGACGGTGACGCAGGAGCTGGCCGAGGACAGCTGGGTGCTGGGCCGCCAGAAGCGCAGCGTGACCGACACGATCAGCGACGTGAACAAGCTGCGCCGCGATGTGATCGGCCTGTATCTCGATGCCTATGTCCGTGTCTGGGACCAGGAGCTGAACGACATCGCGGTGAAGTCGTTCGCCAGCGTACCGGAGGCGGTGGAGCAGCTCGGCCTGCTCAGCGGCCCGAACTCGCCGCTGCGCAACCTGCTGATCTCGATCGACGCGCAGACCCAGCTCAGCCGCAAGGCCGCCGCCGACAGCGCCGAGGCCGCACTTCAGGCCAAGGCCAGCAAGGTCGGCCAGCGCGCGGCCGGCTTCGGCACGCTGGTCGCGCGCAGCGGGCTCAGCTTCTCCCAGCAGGAGGTCGCGGGCATCGTCGGCGAGGCGTTCGGCAGCGACCCCAACGCGGCGCCGGTCGATCCGGCCTCGCGGGTGGATGCGCATTTCAAGACCATCCACACCTTCGTCATCGCCACCAAGGAGAAGCCGGCGCCGATGGAGGCGGCCATCGAAAAGATGGCCACGATCTACCAGGGCATGATCCAGGTGGCCAACGCGCCCAACCAGGGCCAGGCGCTGCTCGGCCTGGTCGGCACCGGCGGCGCCGGCGGCGGCCAGGCGGCGGCGGCGCAGCAGCTGAAGGATCTGGCGAAGGATCTGCCCGGCCCGGTCGCGGGCATGCTGCAGACGGTCTCGGCCAGTTCCACGGCGGTGGCCACCGGCGGCGCCAGCAAGGAGCTCGACACCGCCTGGAAGACCAAGGTGCTGCCGCTGTGCACCGAGGCGTTCTTCAACCGCTATCCCTTCGTCGCCGGCAGCCCCATCGACGTGCCGATCGACGATTTCACCCATCTGCTCGGCCCGGGCGGGCTGGAGGACAGCTTCTTCAACGACAACCTCAAAAGCCTGGTCGACACCACGGTGAAGCCGTGGAAGTGGCAGGCGGCCAACCAGTCGCAGCTGCAGCTGCAGCCCGGCACGCTGGTGCAGCTGGAACGGGCGGATCAGATCCGCCAGTCGCTGTTCACCGACGGGCAGAACATCGCCGTCAAGTTCCAGCTGGTGCCGGTCTCGCTCGATGCCGGAGTGGGGCAGATCACCATCGAGATCGGCGGGCAGACGCTCACCTACAATCATGGCCCCACGGAAAGCAGCGCCTTCCGCTGGCCCGGTGCCAACGGCAAGACGCTGGTGCGGGTGACGATGACACCGGCCGCCGGCGGCAACGCCACCATGTCGCAGCAGGACGGGCCGTGGGCGCTGCTGCGCATGATGGACACGATCCGCGTCGTTCCCAGCGGCCAGGCGGACAAGTTCCGCCTGGTGTTCACCTCGCCCGCCGGGAGCGCCACCTTCGATCTCAACGCCAGCAGCGTGCGCAACCCGTTCACGCTGGACGCGCTGCGCGCGTTCCGCTGCCCGCCGTCGCTGTAGGAGACCGGTTCGCCATGTCCGACAGCACCAGTGCCGACCAGGCCACCAACTACGTCACCATCTCGGTGAAGCCCGATCCCGGCTTCACCCTGGTGTTCGACGGGCTGACCGCCCGGGAGGAGATGGGCCGCCCCTATCTGATCGAGCTCAACCTCTCCAGCGGCAAGGCCCGGGCTGCGATCGACAAGATGCTCGGCGCCAAGGTGACGGTGTCGATGACCGACGCCGACAAGAACAAGGCTTATTTCAACGGTCTCGTCTCGCGCGCCAACTTCGTGGGCATGCATGGCGGCGTCTACCACTACCATGTCGAGCTGCGGCCCTCGCTGTGGATCCTGTCGCAGACGCGGGACTGCAAGATCTTCCAGAATATGTCGGCGTGGGACATCATCAACAAGGTGCTGAAGGACCACGGCTTCACCGAGACCGAGGACAAGCGGCAGAACCAGGCGGGCTCCATCGTGCTGGAGTTCTGCGTGCAGTACAACGAGAGCGCCTACGCCTTCATCACGCGGCTGATGGAGGAGTACGGCCTGTATTTCTACGTCGCGCACGAGCAGGACGAGCACAAGATCGTCTTCGCCGACGATCCCGCCTCCCACACCGTGCAGGGCGACCCGATCCCGTTCTATTTCGCCCAGACCGAGCAGCGCGCGGTGGAGGACCATATCTGGGAATGGAGTGCCGACCATCATCTCATGCCCGGTGCCCAGACCTACCGGGACTACAACTTCACCACCCCCGCCGCCGACCTCACCGCAAAGTCGCTCGATCCGGGCGAGCACCCTTATGGCAGCTTCGAGATCTACCAGTATCCCGGCCGCTACGAGACCGTGGATGACGGGCAGAAGCTGGCCGGGGTGCGGATGCAGGAATACAAGGCCGGCGTGCAGATCTGCACCGGGCGCACCAATGCGCGCCGCGTGCGGGTGGGCAACAAGATCAAGCTCAAGGACACCACCGATCCCACCACGTCGCAGGAATACCTGGTGACGCGCACCGAGATCACCATGAGCATGGCCGAAGGCAATGCCGACAGCCGCGGCCAGCTGATCGACAGCCACCGGGTGAATTTCGCGGCCATTCCCGGCGACGTGCCGTTCCGCCTGCCCTCGGTCACGCCGCGCCCGCTGATCCGCGGGCCGCAGACGGCCAAGGTGGTCGGCACCTCCGGCCAGGAGATCATGACCGACAAATACGGCCGCATCAAAGTGAAGTTCTTCTGGGACCGCGACCCCGGGGCGGACGAGAACAGCTCCTGCTGGATCCGCGTGGCACAGACCTGGGCCGGCGCCGGCTGGGGCACGATGTTCATTCCGCGCATCGGCATGGAGGTCGTCGTCGAGTTTCTCGAAGGCAACCCCGACCGGCCGATCGTCACCGGCGTGGTCTACAACGCCACCCAGACCGTGCCCGACACCTTGCCCGACAACATGACCCGCAGCACCATCAAGACCAATTCCAGCCAGGGCGGCAGCGGCTTCAACGAGCTGCGCTTCGAGGACAAGGCCGGCAGCGAGGAAGTGTTCTTCCAGGCGCAGAAGGACTACCACAAGGTCGTGCTCAACAACGAGACGATCGAGATCACCAACGACACCGCAACCACCGTCAAGCAGGGCAAGCGGGATGTGACGGTGTCGCAGGGCAACAACACGCTGACCGTGTCGCAGGGCAACGACAGCACCATCGTCTCCGCCGGCAACCACTCGCTCGCGGTCAGCGCCGGCGGCAGCAAGATCACCACCGGCCAGGCGTTCGAGGTGACCGCCACGACCTCGGTCAAGCTCACCGCCACCGCCTCGATCGAGCTGACCGTGGGCGGCACCAGCCTCAAGCTCGACCCCAGCGGCATCACCCTGTCCGGCCCCATGATCAAGGGCAGCGGTGACGCGATGATCCAGCTGCAGGCCGCCATGATCCAGATCAACTGACCGGACAACGCCCCATGAGCGACGAGACGGTCTTCATCACCCTGCTCGACCGGCGCCGCATGGTGGCGGAGCCGTCGTCCGATCGTGTCTCGCTCGACAGTGTGGACGCAGCCTGCCTCCCCGCACTCGCGGTGCTGGCGCGTGAGATCCAGGGCCGCCCCTGGATCGGCCAGCTTCCGGTGCGCAAGATGATCGAGGCGGTCAACGCGCAGATCGACGGTCTGCTGGGCCGGCAGATCAACCTCGTGCTGCACCATTCCGAGTTCCAGGCGCTGGAGGCGAGCTGGCGCGGGCTGCATTTCCTGGTCCGCTGCGTCGAGACCGACGCCATGCTGAAGATACGCCTGTTCAACATCTCCCAGCGCGAACTGGGCCGCACGCTGCGCAAATTCCGCGGCACCGCCTGGGACCAGAGCCCGATCTTCAAGAAGATCTACGAGGAGGAATACGGCCAGCTCGGCGGCGAGCCGTTCGGCGTGCTGATCGGCGACTATGAATTCGACCACCAGCCGCAGAACATTCAGATCCTGGCCGACATGGCCGCCATCGCCGCCGCCGCCCATGTGCCGTTCATCACCGCCGCCGCCCCCAGCCTGATGCAGATGGACAGCTGGACCGAGCTCGCTAACCCGCGCGACCTCAGCCGCATCTTCCAGACCGCGGACTACGCCGCCTGGCGCGCGCTGCGCGCGACCGAGGATGCGCGCTATGTCGGTCTGTGCATGCCGCGGATGCTCTCCCGCCTGCCGTACGGCCACCGCACCGACCCGATCGACGATTTCGCCTTCGAGGAGGACGTGGAAGGGCCGGACCACAGCACCTACGCCTGGGCCAACGCCGCCTTCGCCATGGGCGCCAACATCGCCCGCTCGTTCTCGCGCTATGGCTGGTGCACCAAGATCCACGGCATCGAGACCGGCGGCATCGTCGAGGACCTGCCGATGCTGCATTTCGACACGGTGGAAGGCGACGCCGATGTGCGCACCTGCACCGAGATCGCCCTGAACGAGCGGCGCGAGGCCGAGCTGTCCCGGCTTGGGCTGATCCCGCTGCTGCATCGCAAGAACAGCGCCGTGGCGGCCTTCGTCAGCGCCAATTCGCTGCAGCTGCCGCAGCTTTATGACGACCCGGCGGCGAGCGCCAACGCCGTGCTTTCGTCCAGGCTGTCCTACCTGTTCGCCTGCTGCCGCTTTGCGCATTATCTGAAATGCCTGGTACGCGACAAGGTCGGCGGCTCCATGTCGCGCGCCCAGCTGCAGACCTGGCTGCGCAAATGGCTGCGCAGCTATGTCGATGGGTCCACCAGCACGTCGGACGACGAATGGAAGGCCAGCCATCCGCTGGAGGATGCCGACGTGACGCTGGAGGACATGCCCGAGCGCCCCGGACAGTATGAGGCGAAGTTTCTGATCAAGCCGCATTACCAGCTGGAGGGGCTGAGCGTGGCGCTGCGGCTGGTCTCTCGGGTGCCGGCGCCTTGAGGGGGGTTTAGGAAGGAAGCAAGGTCTTCTTTTCTGAAGAAAAGAAGCAAAAGACTTTTGAACGTTTGCGCGGGAGTTTTTTGGTGAGGCCGCGGCCAGTTGGCAGGAGCATGAAATGGCAGACGATTACAACAGCGAGGTCTTCATGCGGCTGCTGGACAAGGACGGCAAGCCGATCCTCGCCGAATGTCGGACAGAGGTGACCAGCGATGGCGATGACCTGATCGATGACTACCTGAACGGCGAGTTCTTCGCGGTCGATGATTTCAAGATCGGCGTGAACGTCGAGGATGAGGACGCGTCAAGCGACGCCGGCACCGCCGGCGGCTCCGGCAAGCAGGACGGAGCGAACAAGAGCGACAAGAAGAAAGTGCCCAAGGCCAAGTTCGGCAAGTGGAAAAGCGCCACGCCGGAGGAGATCAAGGCCATGAAGTTCCAGCTGAAGCTGGACGATCTGTCGATCACCCGCCGCTATGACCGGGCCTCGCCGGTGCTGTTTCAGAAATGCGCCATCTCCGAGGTGCTCCGCAGCGCCTCGGTGGTGAAACGCAAGGTCGTCGGCGAGGACATGCTGCAGACCTTCCTGCGCTACGACTTCAAGGATCTGCTGGTCTCGCACATCAACTTCGCCGATGCCGAAGTGATCAAGGAAACGATCCAGTTCGTGTTCCGCGAAATCAAGGTCACCTACAAGCCGCAGAACGCCGACGGCTCGCTCGGCGACGCCATCAACATGTTCTGGGGCTACGACGCCAAGACCCGCAAGACCGGACCGAGCAAATAACATGGCACAGGACACCCGCGACACGTTGATGCGGATGGTGATCAGCAACACGCCGATCCCCGCGGAATCACAGGCCTTCATCGCCGGCGACGACACCCTGGCCGCGGATTTCCGCAAAACCCAGTTGGGGCCCAACGTCTACACCGGCAGCTATTTCTCGGTGGACGACTTCCGGCTCGAAGTCGGGCTGATGCCGGACACGATGCCTGACGAGAACGATGAAGGGCGCGCCCGCAAGGAACAGGATGCGATATTCCGTAAGCAGATCGAGTTCCTGATGGGCACACAGCAGAACGCCGCTGCGGGCAAGCCGCCCATGCCCGGCCACAGCTTCAACCAGTACCCCCGCTTCATGACGTTCGGCTCGAACAGCATCCGCAACAAGCCGTTCACCACCGATCTGGAGCCGGTGCAGTTCAGCAAGAAGATGGACAAGTCCTCGATCGAGCTGTTCAAGGCATGCCTCAACTTCACAATCATTGACTCAGCAACGCTGATCAAACGGCGCGGCATGGGCTCGGATATGCTGTACACGTTTCTGCAGATCAAGTTCACCGATGTGCTGCTCATCGATTTCGACTGGCAGGACGATGATGTGGTCAAGGAGAGCATCAAATTCGTCTGTCGGAAGGCAGAAGTGAAATACGCCATGCCGAAGGATGACGGGTCGCTCGATCTGTCGCTGCCGCCGCAGAGCTGGAGTCTGGCCAACCTTAAAAATATTTAGGAAAGACAGCGGTTCTTTTTTGAAAAAAAGAACCAAAAAACTTTCTATCTCTCGAAATACCCTCCGGAGAGGTAATGCGCCAGCGATAGAAAGTCTTTTGCTTCTTTTCTTCAGAAAAGAAGTCCTTCCTTACGCACACCCAACCGGCTGCGACCCCGCCGCACACCACGTCTCGGTCCAATCCTGCGTCCAGCCGCGGATCTCACGCGCCGGCATCGGTCGGCCAAAATAGTAGCCCTGCGCCACATCGCAGCGCAGCGTCGCAAGCCGCCGCAGCACATGGTTCGACTCGATGCCCTCGGCCACCACCTTCTGGCCGAGATTATGCGCCATCTCGGTCACCGACTCGATGATGATCCGGCTCTCGTCGTTCTCGTCGCAATCGGTGACGAAGCTGCGGTCGATCTTGATTTCGCTGAACGGCAGCCGGTGCAGCTGGGTGAGCGATGAATAGCCTGTCCCGAAATCGTCCAGCGACAGCCCCACCCCCATATCCGCCAGCCGGCGCATCGTGGCCAGCGTGCGTGGCTCGTTGACCATGGCCACCGTCTCGGTCAGCTCAAGAACCAGGGCATGCGGGTCGAGCGCATGCCGGTCGCAGGCCCCCACCACCAGCTCGCCCATGTCCATCGCCGTCCAGCAGCGGCCAGAGACATTGACCGCGGTGACCAGGCGCACCCCCTGGTCATGCCACAGCCTGGTCTGCGCCACCGCCATGTCGAACATCGAGCGGGTGAAGTCGAAGATGACGTTGGACTGTTCGAGCAGCGGCACGAAGGTGCTGGGGCCGATGGTGCCGCGGGTCGGGTGGTGCCAGCGAGCCAGCGCCTCCACGCCGATCGGGCGCAGAGTACGGATGTCGACCTTGGGCTGGTATTCCAGCGTGAACTGCCCGGCCTGCAGCGCATCCGCCAGATCGGACTTCGAGATCAGGCCGGCTTCCTCGAAGATCTCACGGAACGCCGTGCGCAATTCGTCCAGCCGCAGCGGCTTCTGCAGAATGCCCGCCATCATCAGCCCGCGGCGCAGGCCCAGGCCCAGCGCCTCGGTCATCACACTGTGGTCGCGGCCGCTGACGATGAGGATGCGCGCCTTGCAGCCCTCCTCGCCCAGCAGGCTCAGCACCTGCAGACCGTCCAGATCCGGCATGCCGAGGTCGAGCGCGATGACGGTGGGGTTCCAGGTGCGCACCCGGTCAAGGAAGTCGTCGATATCGGTGGTGACGATGGTGTCGTAGCCGGCGCCGCGTGCAACACGGCCGATCACAGCTGCAATCTCTGGCTCGTCATCGATGATCAGAAGCCGGTTGGACGACATCGAATGTTCCTAGAGACGTTTCAGGCGGAGCCCGCGAGGCACCCTTAGTCTGTCATCATTGCAGGAGGCTGCACGGGAAAAGAAGGCACGGCGGCATGGCGCGGGAGCAATTCTCTGTCATCTCAGGTCATCTCCGCCCGGTCTGGCTCGCGCGGCGCCGCTTCGGGTCCCTGCAGCTGCTCTGGCGCGATCACCCGGTTGCGGCCGAGATGCTTGGCCCGGTAGAGCGCCTGGTCGGCGATGCGCAGCAGCCGATCCGGCTGATCGCCGTCGAACACCAGGGTCGCGGCCACGCCGATGCTGACCGTGACGATGCCGGCAGGGCCACCCTGGTGCGGCATCGCCGCGTCCACCACCATGGCACGGACGCGCTCGGCGATCACCATGGCACCGGCCTCGTCGGTGTTGGGCATCAGCACCGCGAACTCCTCGCCGCCATAGCGCGCGCCGAGATCGCCCGGGCGACGGATGGTGGCAGCGATCGCCCGGGCGATCATCTGCAGCGCCGCATCGCCCTCCAGATGGCCGTAGGTGTCGTTGAACGCCTTGAAGCAGTCGGCATCGAGCAGCATGACCGCGATGAAGGTACTCTCCCGGTGCGCCCGGCGCCACTCCAGCCCCAGCGCCTCGTCGAAGCGGCGGCGGTTGGCAAGGCCGGTCAGGCCGTCCGTGGCGGCCGAGCGGGTGAGGTTGGCCTCGGTGCGCATCCGCCGCGTCACGTCGCGGCAGCTGGCGATCGCCTCGCTCGGCGCGTTGGTGGCGGGGTCGCGGATCAGCCGGAACAGGCTCTCGATCCAGACCTCGCTGCCGTCCTTGCGGTGGCAGCGATAGGTGGCGCTGACATGCTCGGCGCCGCTGCGCAGGCGCCCCATGGCGCGCTCCACCACCGGCACGTCGCGCGGATCGACCAGGCTCGCCCCGGCCGCCCCCGTCAGCTCGGACGGGCGGAAGCCCAGCAGCTCCTCGATGGCCGGGGAGGCGTAGCGCAGCGTGCCGTCAAGCTTGATGCGCAGAATGATGTCGCGCGAGCTCTCGGTGAGCTGGCGGTAGCGCGCGCTGGTTTCGCTGGCGGAGGCCTCGGCGGCGCGGCGCTGCACCAGTTCGCGCTGCATGCCGCGCACGGTGGCGAGCAGCGCCACCGTCAGCGCCAGCACGATGGCGCCGATCTCGACCGCCCGGCGATCCCAGGTGGCGAACACCCCGCTTTCCGCCATCGCCACCGTGATCAGCATCGGCATATCGCCGACCTGATCGTAGCTGACCAGGCGCAGCACACCGTCGATCCGCGAGCGGGTCTCGAAGCTGCCGGAACCGTGCACGCGGAACTGCCGGAACAGCTCGCCGGTGCCGTGGTTGGCACCGATCTCGCTTTCGTCATAGGGCTCGCGCATCAGCACGATCCCGTCGGTGCGCATCAGCGTCACCGCGGCCTCGGTGCCGAGATGCAGCTGATTGGCGGCGGCCTGGAAGAAGGTGAGGTCCAGCGAGGCCACGATCACGCCGGCGAAGTGATGGTCGGGGGTGGTGATGCGCCGGCTGAGGCTGATGCTGGGATGGCCGGTGACCTGGCTGCGGAACGGCCGGCCGATCCACAGGCCGCTGACATCGCCGGTCTTGTGGACGACGAAATAGTCGCGCGACGGGATCTGCATGCGCGCGTAGAAGCTGCGATCGACCGGTGCGACCGGGTTGTCGTCCACCACCTGGCCCTCGGCGTCCACCACCAGCACGGTGCCCAGCGCGCTGAGGGCGGCGGTGCGGTCGAACAGCGCGTGGCGGCGTTCCTCCGGTGTCATGCGGGCCAGTTCGGGCCGCTGCAGCGTGTCATCGATGCCGCGCAGGGCGGCATCGGCCACGTCGACGCTGCGCAGGATCTCGCGCTCCATCACGCCGGCCAGGTTGGCGGAGCTGTTGAGCGTGTCGGTTCTGATGTCCTGGCGGACCTGCCACAGCACGGCGCCGGTCAGGGCGATGAAGCTGGCGGCGATCACCAATGCCCAGCCCATCAGCGCGCGGCCCTGCAACGCCCGCGGAAGCTGCCGGTCGGCCCCCAGGATACGCCGGGCGGGAGATGGGAGCACGTGCTGCAGGAATGTCACCGTCAGCCCTTCCGAGTGAAGTCGGTTCACGGAACGCAATCTTCAGGACTTTGGGCAGAGACGAGGAGGCTCGCGGCTTCGTGATCTTGGTCTACGAATGCCGACAAAACCGGCTTCCCCAAACGCTTACTGTCCGATGACTAACCTTACACGGCGCAGAGCGATGGTCGTTTTGAGAATTGTCACGAATGAATGCCGGCTCAACTTTGGCCAGAGACTTTCTGACAAAAGCCGATGACAGTGTCGGCTACAGGCCGAGATAGGCGCGTCGCACCGCGCCGTCGGCGGCGATATCGTTTGCGGGGCCGGACATCACGACCCGGCCGGTCTGCAGCACGTAGGCGCGGTCGGCGATCTCAAGCGCCTCGGCAAGGCGCTGTTCGACCAGGAGCACGGTGAGCCCGAGGGCGCGGATACGTTGGATGGCGGCGAAGATATCATCGACCAGCTTGGGCATGATGCCCTGGCTCGGTTCGTCGAGCATCAGCAGGCGCGGCTGGGTCATCAGCGCACGGCCGATGGCCAGCATCTGCTGCTCGCCGCCGGACAGTGTTTCGGCGCGCTGGGCGAGGCGTTCCTGCAGGCGGGGGAACAGGCTGAACACCAGGTCGAGCGGTTTGAACCGGTCGGGGCCGGCGATGGCGTAGGCGCCGAGGCGCAGATTGTCCTCCACGGTCAGGCGCGGGAACAGGCGGCGGCCCTCCGGCACCAGGCCCACGCCGGCGCGGGTGATGAGATGCGGCTTGCGGCCCTGCAGCGCCTGGCCGTCGAAGACGATGCTGCCTTCGGTGGCGACCAGCCCCGCGATCGATTTCAGCAGCGTGGTCTTGCCCGCGCCGTTGGCGCCGACCACGGCCACGATCTCGCCGGCGGCGACATCGAGCGAGACGCCCTGCAGCGCCTTGAGGCCGCGATAGGCGGCGTTGAGGCCTTCAATGCGCAGCATAGCGATCCCCCAGATAGGCGCGGATCACATCGGGGTTCTTCACGATCTCGGCGGAGCTGCCGATGGTGAGCACACGGCCGAGGTTCAGCACCACGGCGCGGCTGACCAGCGGCAGCACCACCTCCATGACGTGTTCGACCATGATGATTGTGACCCCGCGGGACTGCACGTCGCGCACCAGCTGCACGCCGCCCTGCGACTCCGTGGGGGTCAGGCCGGTCAGCATCTCGTCGAGCAGCAGCACGCGTGGTTCGGTGGCCAGCGCGCGGGCGACTTCGAGGCGGCGCTTTTCGGCGGGGCTCAGCCCGTGCGCCGGCGCGTCCATCTTGGCGGCGAGACCGCAGAAGCCGATGACATCCACCGCCTTGGCCATGGCCGTGCGGCTGGAGGGACGGCGCGCGAACGCGCCGACCATGACGTTCTCCAGCACCGTCATGCTCTCGAAGCTGCGGACCACCTGGAAGGTGCGGGCGATGCCGGCCTCGGCGCAGACGACCGGGCCGAGGCCGGAGACACGGCGGCCGGCGAGCAGGATCTCGCCGGCATCGGGTGTCACTTCGCCGGAGATGGAATTGAACAGCGAGGTCTTGCCCGCACCGTTGGGGCCGAGCAGGCCGAGGATCTCGCCTTCGTCGACGTCGAACGAGATGTCCACATTGGCGGCGACCCCGCCGAAGCTCTTGGAGACGTGGCGGATCTCAAGCAGGGCCATCGGCGCGCCTCCGCAGCAGCGACACCAGGCTGACCAGGCCCTGCGGGCGCAGCAGCGAGACGGTGACGATCAGCGCGCCGTAGAGCATCAGGTCCACCCCGCTGCCGGAGCTGCCGAGATAGGAGGAGCTGAGCTCGCGCAGCGGGATCAGCACGGCGGCGCCGATGAACGGGCCCCACAGCGTGCCCACACCGCCGAGTACGGCGGGCAAGGCGATCAGAATCGCCATCTGGCCCGACAGAATGCTGTCGGGGTCGATATAGCCGACATATTGCGCGTAGATCGCCCCGCCCGCGCCGGTGAAGAAGCCGCTGGCGCCGGCCGCGATCATCTTGGAGCGGAAGATGCGCACGCCCAGCGAGCGGGCGGCGACGACATCATCCTTCACCGCGCGCCAGGAGAAGCCGATGCGCGAGCCTTCCAGCAGCCAGGCGACCAGCCAGGTGACGGCGGCAAAGCCCAGCGCGACATAGACATAAGGCAGCTTGGCGATCCGGAACTGCAGGTTGAGCAGGCTTTCGCCACGGAACGGCACATACACACCCGAGGCGGCGCCGATGAAATCCCAATTGAGGGCGAGGAGATAGCCGATCTCCTGCACCACCACGGTGGCGATGGCGTAGTAATGCCCGGACAGCCGAAACACCGGCCACCCCACCAGCAACGCGCCCAGCGCCGCGACCAGCCCGCCCGCGATCATGCCGACGGGCGGCGGGATATGCCCGCCCACGAACAACATGGAGGAGACATAGGCACCGACGCCGAAATACAGCGAATGGCCCAGCGAGATCTGGCCGCAATAGCCGCCGAGGATGTTCCAGGACTGCGACAGCCCGGCGAAGATCAGGGTGATGATGAGCAGATTCAGCGTGTAGACGTCATGGATCGGCAGCGGCGCCAGGATCAGCAGCACCAGCAGAACGCCGGCCACGATCAGTTCCCGCGTGCGCCGGCGCGTGATGGCGCTGTTCATCAGATCTTCCCGAACAGGCCGCGGGGCCGGAACATCAGCACCGCCAGATAGATCGCGAACATGCCGACCTGCTTCAGCGAGGGCTCCAGCAGCTGCGCCGTCACCGCCTCCACCTCGCCGATCAGCAGGCCCGCCGCCAGGGCGCCGAACATCGAGCCGAAGCCGCCGAGCGCCACCGTGACATAGGCGATCAGCGCGAAATTGGCGCCCACGTTCGGCGACACGTAATAGAATCCCGCCAGCATCACCCCCGCCACGCCCACGGTCGCGGCGCCGAGGCCCCAGCCGAGCGAGAAGATCCGGTCCCGGTCGATGCCGATCAGCGCCACCGCCTCGCGGTCCTCCCGCGTCGCCTCCAGCGCGCGGCCGAACTCGGTGCGGCTGATCGCCAGCAGTCCCGCGAACGCCAGCAGGCACACCACGGCTGCGGCCACCTGCGGCAGCGGCAGATAGACGCCGTGGATGTTCAGCGTGCGGTCCGACAGCCAGGTGCCGGTGATGGAGCGGAACTCGCCGCCGTACCAGAACTGCATGAAGCCGCGGATGAAGATGGCGAGCCCGAAGGTGACGAAGATCTGCACCATGCCGCGGTTGAACCGCACCGACAGCGCGCGGGCGATCAGCAGCCGGTAGATCGCCATGCCGAGGCCGAACAGCAGGGCGGCCACGATCGGCAGCAGGATGAACGGGTCGAGCCCGCTCATCTGCCACAGCGTGAACACGGCATACATCGCCACCATCATCAGTTCGCCATGGGCGAAGTTGACGACGTCCATCAGCCCGAAGATGAGGCTCAATCCGGCCGCGACCAGCGCGTAGATCAGCCCCATCAGCAGGCCGCTGATGACGACCTGCAGGAGTGCGTCGATCTGCAATTCAGCAACCGGCGCTTACTTGCCCACGCCCCAGACCACCGGCTGCACCGCCACCGAGAACGGCCACACCGTGTGATAGGCGCCGTTGGTGATCTGCTGGATCACCGGCGTGCCCTCGATGTTCTGGCCGGTCGCGTCGAACTTGATGCCGTTCCAAGGCATGATGGTGTCAGCGCCTTTGATGTCGGTCTTGATCAGCGCCTGGCGGATGTCCTCGGGCTTGGCGGAGCCGGCGCGGTTGATGGCGTCCGACAGCACCAGCAACGCGGTGATCTCGCGCGAGGTGTTGTCGTTCATGTCCTTGTTGTTGCGGGCCTTGTAGAGCGCGTTCACCGGTTCGATCGCCGGACGTGCCTTGGTGGCATCGAGCGCGAAGGAGGACCGGCTCATCACGCCCTCGGCCAGCGCGCCGGCGCCGGTGAGATAGGCGCTTTCCTGGAAGCCGGCGGCCTGGGCCAGAATGGCCTTGGGCTTGTAGCCGATCTCGTTCATCGCCCGCATGATCAGGATCGCGTCGGATGTGTAGGACGAAGGCAGGATCACGTCAGCATCGGCCGCCTTGAGCTTCTGCGCCTCGGCCGAGAGCGAGGGCGAGTTGGCGCGGTATTTGATGTCGGCCGTCACCTTGATGCCGGCCTCGGCGGCCAGCTTGCGCTGCACGTTGGAGCTGTCGGTGCCGAAGATGCTGTCCTCGTAGAACAGGGCCACCGAGCCGATCGTGTGGCCCTTGCCTGCCTCGTCCTTGAAGAACTGGAACATCGCCTGCGAGAAGGTCTCATCGGTCGGGCTGGTGCGGAAGAACCATTTCAGCCCGCGCTGGTTGAGGCTCGGCGAGGAGTTGTCGGCCGACATGTACGGCACTTCGTAGCGCTCGGTGACCTGGCTGATGGTGGCCCCGGTGGCCGAGGTGTAGCTGCCGCAGATCGCCACCGCGTGTTCCTGGGTGATCAGCCGCTCGGCCTCGGCGCGGGCCTTCTGCGGGTCGTTCTGACTGTCGGCGAAGACCAGCTTGATATGCGCGCCGCCGAGCTTGTCGAGGCCGCCGCCCTTGCCCATCACCATCGGGATGGCGGCATGGGTGGTGTTGATGATGTCGGCCGCGGTCTCGTAGGCGGCCTTCGCGTCGAGGCCCACGGGGGCGCCGTTGCCGGTGAGCGGGTAGATGACGCCGATGATGATGTCATCGGCCGCGCGGGCCTGGCCGCCTGCGAGCGCCAGTGTGGCGGCGGCGGCGAGAGCGATGCGTTTCATGGGGGGAGTCCTCTGCGTTCGGGGCGCGTGGTGCACGTGCCATGCCAATGCGGTGGGGCAAGCATGCACGGCGCGCGGTGCGGCGCAAGCCGGGATCGGGGGGTGGCCGCACCGCAGGTAGGGCGCCGCAGGCAGGAAGCAGCAAGCAGGAAGTGGAACCGCCAAGGCGCCAAGGCGCCAAGAAGCTGGAACGGCGTGCCTTGGCGTCTTGGCGCCTTGGCGGTTCACCTTCCTCTGAAGGGCCGAAGCGTCACGACCCGATCTTCAAAGTCCCCACCAACCCCCGCAGACACGCCAGCACCGACAGCGGCGTCAGCTTCCCCGTCCGTGGATTGGCCTCGCTTGGCACGTTCTCCACCGTCATCGTCAGCCGCGCCGCCGCCGCTTCCACGCGGATGGTGTGGATGTTGCGGTCCACCCCCGGATCCGCCCATAGCCGCACCGTGGTGCGCAACGGCCCGATGCCGGCCAGCGCCAGGGCGGCCGCCACGTTCACATTGGCCGGAAAGCCGCGCGCGGCCTCCAGAGCATTGCCTTCGAAGATGACCGTGGGCGTGGTGATCGCCAGCACGTCGATGGCGTGGTCGGTCAAATAAGGTGCACCGACCAGGCCGCGCGGATGCTTGCGGGTCTCGATGGTGACCGACTCGACCGCGCCCTCGGCACAGGCCCGCACGGCGTCGAGCCCCAGCAAGGCGCCGGTCGGGACGATGATGCGCGCCCCGGTCACGCGCGCCCGGTCGACCAGATGCATGCGCGGCAGCAGCGCGCCGACCGAACTCGGCACGAAGATCCGCCCGGCCTCGATGGCAACTGTCGCGATGGGTTCAAACACCGCGGCCGGTGCGGCCTCCACCACGATGTCGGCCTCGGCGAGACCCGCGATGTCGCTGACACGCGGCGGATGGGCGAAGGAGGCCACTCGTGCCCCTGCCCGCTCCAGGTCGCGTGCGCTCACAGCGATCAGCCGCAGTCCGTCGACGCCGCGGTCGAGCGCCTCGGCCAGAGCCAAGCCGATGGCCCCGAGGCCCGCGATGGCGACGGTCTTCATCGGCTGGGCCTCATCTCAGAGAAAGGGAAACTGGGGCGAACGACGGGTCTCGAACCCGCGACATCCAAGACCACAACCTGGCGCTCTACCAACTGAGCTACGTCCGCCATCAGTTGGCCTGCCTTAGCAGGCCATTCTTCGTAAGCCTGCATCGCCGGGGCGATGCAGAAGTGCGCGGTCTACGCCGAACGGGCCGCCGGCGTCAATCGTGCAGACGCACCCTCGAAATGCGCAGCGAGCCGTGCCACCGCCTCGTCGATCACCTCGAACTTCTTGCAGAAGGCGAAGCGCGCGTAATGGCCCGGCGCCGCGCCGTCATAGAAGGCGCTCACCGGAATCGCGGTCACCTTGGCCTGCTCGGTGATGTGCCGGCAGAACGCCACGTCATCACCGTTGAAGCCCAGCGGGGTGAAATCGGCGGTGACGAAATAGCTGCCCTGCGCCGGCAGAACGGTGAAGCCGATGCGGGTCAGTCCTTCGGTGATGCGGTCGCGCCGCGCGGCGAGGTTGGCGCCCAGCTCCTGGAAATAGCTGTCGTCCTTGGCCAGCCCGATCGCCACCGCCCGCTGCAGGTTGGGGGGCGTGGTGAAGGTGAGGTTCTGATGCGCCTTGGCGACGATACCCATCAGCGCCGCGGGACCGGAGACATAGCCGATCTTCCAGCCGGTCAGCGAAAACGTCTTGCCGGCGGAGCCCACGCGCAGGCAGCGCTCGCGCATGCCGGGCAGGGTCATCAGCGGGATGTGCTTCCAGCCGTCGAAGGTAAGATGCTCATAGACCTCGTCGCACACCGCATAGGCGTCGTGGCGCGCCAGCAGATCGGCGATGAAGGCCAGCTCGGCGGCGGTGAACACCTTGCCGGTGGGGTTCATCGGCGTGTTGAGCAGAATGGCCTTGGTCCTGAGCCCGAAGGCGGCGGCGAGCTCGGCGCGCGGCAGCTCCCATTTCGGCGGCTGCAGCCGCACCAGCACCGGCGTGGCGCCGAGCAGCTTCACCACCGGCAGGTAGGTGTCATACAGCGGCTCGATCAGCACCACCTCGTCACCGGGGTTGATCAGCGCCATCAGGCAGGCGGTGATCGCCTCGGTGGCGCCGGAGGTGACGCAGACTTCGGAATTGGCATCGATGTCGAGCCCGTAGAAGCGTTGGTTGGCGTGCGCCACGGCCTGGCGCAGTTCGGGCACGCCGGTCATGGGCGGGTACTGGTTGCGATGGTCGAGCAGTGCATCGGCGGCCGCCTGCACCACGTCGGCCGGACCTTCCGTGTCCGGGAAGCCCTGGCCGAGATTGATCGCGCCATGCTGCACGGCCAGGGCGGACATCACCGTGAAGATGGTGGTGCCGGTGTTGGCGAGCAGCGTGTTCGGGCTCTTCATTTCAGGCGGTTCCTTGGGCAAAACAACAGCGCGTCACTATGCTCAGAACACGGGCAGCGTTCAACGCGCACATGGCGTGAATGCATGGCACGCGATGCCGAAAATAAATGCAAATTCCGCCTATTGCGCGAGCGTCCTGCGGCACCAGAACGCCTGAGCCGCAGATTGCGGTCTGGCACGCGACATGCAAACTTGGTCCACCGCACGCCCTCGAAGGCGGGACGCGCGGTCCTGTTCACGAGGGAGGCGCCCGGCACCGCCGGGCCGTTAAAGCGATGAAGAAGATCGAGGCGATCATCAAGCCGTTCAAGCTGGACGAGGTAAAGGACGCGCTGCACGAGGTAGGGCTTCAGGGCATCACGGTGGTCGAGGCCAAGGGCTTCGGTCGTCAGAAGGGCCATACGGAGCTGTACCGTGGCGCAGAGTATGTGGTGGACTTTCTGCCGAAGGTGAAGATCGAGGTCGTCTGTGATGACGACATGGTCGAGCGCGCGGTAGAGGCCATTGTGCACGCGGCGCGCACCGGACGGATTGGCGACGGCAAGATCTTCGTCAGCAGTGTCGAAGAAGTGGTGCGGATCCGCACCGGAGAACGCGGCCAGGACGCCATATAGGGTCTGCCGCGCCTGGCGTAATTATTCTATCCAATGTGCCGGGGGCGCTTCCCCGGCACAGCATCGAGGGAAACAGGTATGGCAAAGAAGGCCGCCGACGCCAGCAAGGGCGTCGAGAAGGTGATGGATATGATCAAGGAGCACGGGGTCGAATTCATCGACCTGCGCTTCACCGATCCGCGCGGCAAGTGGCAGCACACCTCGCAGTACATCACCACGATGGGCGAGGATGCGTTCCGCGACGGGATCATGTTCGACGGCTCCTCGATCGCCGGCTGGAAGGCGATCAACGAGAGCGACATGATCCTGATGCCGGACCCCGAGACCGCGGTGCTCGATCCGTTCTCGGCCAAGCCGAGCCTGATCCTGTTCTGCGACATCTTCGAGCCTTCGACCGGCCAGCCCTATGCGCGTGATCCGCGCAGCACCGCCAAGAAGGCCGAGGCCTATGTGAAGTCGACCGGCGTGGGCGACAGCGTTTCGGTCGGCGCCGAAGCCGAGTTCTTCATCTTCGACAGCGTCAAGTTCGGCACCGGCGGCAACTTCGGCCAGTATTCGATCGACAGCGTCGAAGGCCCCGGCGCTTCGCTGAAGGACTACCCGGAAGGCAACATGGGCCATCGCCCGGTGGTCAAGGGCGGCTACTTCCCGGTTCCCCCTGTCGACACCGAGAGCGATCTGCGCGCCGAGATGCTCTCCGCCATGGGCGAGATGGGCCTGCCGATCGAGAAGCACCACCACGAGGTGGCGCAGAGCCAGCACGAGCTGGGCACGCGCTTCGGCAGCCTGCTGACCATGGCCGACCAGATGCAGATCTATAAGTACTGCGTCCACAACGTCGCCCACAGCTACGGCAAGACGGCGACGTTCATGCCCAAGCCGATCTTTGGCGACAACGGCTCGGGCATGCACTCGCATTTCTCGATCTGGAAGAAGGGCACGCCGCTGTTCGCCGGCAACGGCTATGCTGATCTGTCCGAGATGTGCCTGTACTTCATCGGCGGCGTCATCAAGCACGCCAAGGCGGTGAACGCGTTCACCAACCCGACGACGAACAGCTACAAGCGGCTGATCCCGGGCTTTGAGGCGCCTGTGCTGCTGGCCTACTCGGCCCGCAACCGCTCGGCCTCGTGCCGCATTCCGTACACCACCAACCCGAAGGCCAAGCGCGTCGAGGTTCGCTTCCCCGATGCGTCGGCCAACCCCTACCTCGCCTACTCGGCGCTGGTGATGGCGGGCATGGACGGCATTCTCAACAAGATCCATCCGGGCGAGCCGATGGACAAGGACCTCTACGACCTGCCGCCGGAGGAGCTGAAGGACATCCCGACCGTGTCCGGCTCGCTGCGTGAGGCTCTGGGGGCGCTGGCCGCCGACCATGACTTCCTGCTGGCCGGCGACGTGTTCAGCAAGGAGCAGATCGAGAGCTATATCGAGCTGAAGTGGAACGAGGTGTACAAGTTCGAGCACACCCCGCACCCGGTCGAATTCGAGATGTACTACTCGGTCTGATATCTCAGGCCGATCGCGATGGAAGGCTCGCCAGTGAAAGCTGGCGAGCCTTCTGTTTTTGAACAAGAACTTTTTCCATCGTCTGACGCGTCTGTCCGGAGAGGACTCAGCTCAGAAGCATAAAAGTCTTTTGCTTCTTTTCTTCAGAAAAGAAGTCCTTCCTTAAACCGACTTCGTATAGGCCAACGCCGCCACCGCCAGATCGCCAATCGCCATCCCACGAAAGGCAAATCCCGACCGTTCGCTGGCATCCCCCCTGCCCTGCACCCTGCCTGCCACCAGCCCGGCGAGATCACCGCTGACCAGCGCCGGATCGACCAGTTTGCGCGGCTGCGTGGCCTCCTGCAGCAGATCGTCGATGACAATCCGGTCCAGCGCCGGCATGCCTTCTGGCAGCCACACGCGGGCGAGGTCGACGAAGGCGACGAAGGCGCCGGGCTTCAGCCAGCGAGCGTCCATGAACGCCGGCGGTGGTGCCTGCAGCGGCACGCTGACCGAGGAGACGATGATGTCGGCGGTGGCCACGGCGTGCTTTGGGTCGTCATGGGCGATGGCACGCAGCCCCCGCGACTCGGCCAGCCGGCACAGCGCGTCGCGGTTCGCCGCGCCGCGGCCGAAGGCGTGGATTTCGGTGATGGGAGACAGGTCGCACATCAGCTGCAGATGGCTGCGCGCCTGCACGCCGCATCCGATCAGGGCCAGCGCGGTTGAGTCGGGACGCGCCATGCGCCGCGCGGCGACTCCGCTGAGGCCTGCGGTGCGCACCGCTGTGACCCAGTTGCCGTCCACCACCGCCAGCGGCACGCCGGTTTCGCTGTCCAGCAGCGTGACCAGGCTGTTGAGATCCGGCAGGCCCTTTGCGGCGTTGCGCAGGTAATACCAACGGCCCTAGCGGCTGACCGTTGTCCAATCTCGTTTGCCGATAGATCGAATGCGGTCCGGGTCATCGGTGAGGAAGTTCCAAGCATGTTTGCACGCCTGGAGGATTGCGTCGTAGTTGTCC
>JBBILI010000024.1:0-78793 GCA_037445025.1 Rhodospirillales bacterium | reverse complement strand
GCGACGCACCTTCCAACACCATGGCGATGGCAAGCAGTCGCCTGCTCTGCGCCGCATCCCGACTTTTGGCAGCAAAGCCACGCAACGCTCCTGCGTCATGCTCCGTGCGTGTGATCTGAACCGCAGCGCTCATTGGAAACTCCCCGCAGCGAAATGACGTGGGGAAGAGCGAATCAAATCTCAGCCGTGGCTGGGAAGCCCATAATCCGCGCGAGAGTCATCAACCGGGGCGGTTGGTATAAAAAACTTTTGATCGGCTGGCGCCCTCCTCCGGAAAGAGATCCGCTCAAACGACTGAAAGTCTTTTGCTTCTTTTCTTCAGAAAAGAAGTTCTTTTTTCTTCGAACTTTCTTCAACCTCTGCCCGAAGCTCTGCCGCCAGCCCGGGATTTGCCCGACGTATCTGCATCACCCGCAACGCCGCTGCAGCCCCCGGCAGCGCCTGGATCTCCCACCGTTCCAGAAACAGCAGATCCGCGATCGCCGAGCGATCCTGGGTGGTGTCGAGTGCGCGGCGGACGGTCTGGGTGATCGGATCTGTCATCTGCATGGGAGCCTCACGTGCCACGTCGTGGCGGTGACATAGCCCAGGCAGTCGCACCGAAGCGTTTACGAATGATGACGAGATGGCGACATCACGTCGGAATGATCAGCGCCACCCGCACCAGCACGCCGAGAACGACAACGAGCTGCACCTGGTTCACCAGCACGGACAGACGATGAGCCCGGGCGAACGCGCCCCCTGCCGCGGCATCGCCGGCGAGTTCCGCATCACGCAGCCGGTTGATCCGCCGCATCAGCCCCTCCCGCAGCCAGATCGTGGTGGCAGCCACCACGGCCAGACCCAGGCCGGACCAGAGATCCGACGGTAGAAACGCCAGCGCGGCCAGAGCCGAACTGATCAGAACATAGAGGTAATAGCGCGGGAAAGTGGCGCGAATGAACCGCCCCGCCGTC
Organism: Rhodospirillales bacterium; assembly: GCA_037445025.1. GTDB lineage: Bacteria > Pseudomonadota > Alphaproteobacteria > Acetobacterales > Acetobacteraceae > CAIQQQ01. The sequence continues at coordinate 77,837 of JBBILI010000024.1, read as the reverse complement.
TCCATATCGAGTTTGGTGAACACCAGCGGCGCCATGATGATGCCGAAGAACACCATGCCGCCGAACAGGCAGCCCAGCGCCGCCAATCCCAGAATGTGACTGGCGGCGCTGATCATCAGTAGCGGTACAGCTCGTGCTTGAACGGGCCGCTGACGGCAGCACCGATATACTCCGCCTGCTTCGGCGACAGCTTGGTCAGCTTCGCACCAACCTTGGCGAGGTGAAGTGCGGCCACCTTTTCATCGAGATGCTTGGGCAGGGTGTACACCTTGTTCTCGTATTTGCCCGCCGGGGCGTTCCACAGTTCCAGCTGGGCGAGCACCTGGTTGGTGAAGCTGGCCGACATCACAAAGCTAGGGTGGCCGGTGGCATTGCCAAGGTTCACCAGGCGGCCTTCCGACAGCACGATGAGGCGCTTGCCGTCCGGGAACACCACCTCGTCCACCTGCGGCTTCACGTTGTCCCACTTGTAGTTGCGCAGCGCCTCGATCTGGATCTCGCTGTCGAAGTGGCCGATGTTGGCGACGATGGCGCGGTTCTTCATCTTGCGCATGTCATCGATGGTGATGACATCCACATTGCCGGTGGCGGTGATAAAGATGTCACCCCGATGGGCGGCGTCTTCCAGCGTCACCACCTCGTAGCCTTCCATCGCCGCCTGCAGCGCGCAGATCGGGTCTATTTCCGTCACCAGCACGCGGCAGCCAGCGTTGCGCAGCGAGGCGGCCGAGCCCTTGCCGACATCACCGAAGCCGCATACCACAGCGACCTTGCCGGCCATCATCACGTCGGTGCCGCGGCGGATCGCGTCCACCAGGCTTTCGCGACAGCCATAGAGATTGTCAAATTTCGACTTTGTCACGGAGTCGTTGACGTTGATCGCGGGCACCTTCAGCGTGCCGGCCTTAGCCATCTCCCACAGCCGGTGCACGCCGGTGGTGGTCTCCTCGGACAGGCCCTTCACGGAGGCGAGCATCTCCGGATAGTTGTCATGCATGATGGCGGTCACGTCCCCGCCGTCATCGAGGATCATGTTCGGCGTCCAGCCGTCAGGCCCGCGCAGAGTCTGCTCGATGCACCACCAGAATTCCTCCTCGCTCATGCCCTTCCAGGCAAACACCGGCGTGCCGGCCGCGGCAATCGCGGCGGCGGCGTGGTCTTGCGTGGAGAAGATGTTGCACGACGACCAGCGCACGGTGGCGCCGAGATATTCTAGCGTCTGGATCAGCACCGCGGTCTGGATGGTCATGTGCAGGCAGCCGACGATGCGCGCCCCGGCAAGCGGCTTGGTGTTGCCGTATTCGGCACGCAGCGCCATCAGGCCGGGCATCTCGTCCTCGGCCATCGAGATCTCCTTCTGGCCCCAATCGGCCAGCGAGATGTCACGAACCTTGTAGTCAACGGCAACGGCGGTATCGGGCATGGAAATGTCCTCAAGAAGGGTACGCGCCGTATATAAGGATATCTGCATATACGCAAACTGGATCAGGCGGCCTTGTCATGGCCTGACGCTCAACAGCCCGCTCTACTGTCCACCAGGATTCCTCAACGAAACGTAAAGTGGGAGAGCATCATGGCAGACAGCAACGTCGCCAGCCTCGAGCGCAACTGGCAGGCAAGGCGTTCTTTTTTGAAAAAAAGAACCAAAAAACTTTAGTTTGATCGAAGCAACTCTTTCCGGGGAGTGCTGCGCCAGCGTTTAAAAGTCTTTTTCTTCTTTTCTTCAACCCTGTTGCAAGCGCCGCTCACGCAACATGATAAACAGCCCGGCGCCCACAATGATCGCGGCTCCGACCAGAGTGGCGCTGGCAGGGATATCGCCAAAGATCGCAAATCCAAGCGCGGTTGCGAACACGATCGAGGAATAGTTGAACGGCGCCACCGCCGAGGCCGGGGCCAGGCACAGGCCCTGGTTGACACACCAGAATGCGATCATCGACACCAGCCCGATCACCACCATCAGCACGGCCTGCACCAGGTTGGGCATCACCCAGCCGAACGCCGCGGTGCCGGAGGAGACGATGAACAGCGACCCCATCTGTGTGGCCACCAGCAGCGTGCTTGGCGTGCCCCGAAGCTTGCGCGTGGCCACGAGCGACGTCGCATACAGCACCGATCCGCACACCGCGATCAGCGCCGCGTCGGACAGGGCAGCCCCGGATGGCTGCATCGCGACGATCACCCCAAAAAACCCCACGAACACCGCGCTCCAGCGCCGCCAGCCCACGCGCTCGCGCAGAAACAGTGCCGCCATCGCGGTGACGTAGATCGGCGCGGCCAGATAAATCGTGGTGATATCCGCCAGCGGCGCCCGCGTGATCGCCGTGTAGAAGCACATCACCTCGCACGCCGAACAGAGATTGCGCAGCAGATGCACGCGGCGCAGCCCGCCGGACCAAAGCGTGGACCATTCGCCTTTGCGGATGAACAGACTGACGACACCGAAGGCTACGATGCTGCGGATCCACAGCAGCTCGCCGGTCGGCACGTCCACCATCACCCATTTGGCGGACGCATTGGTCAAAGAAAACAGGACCGAACTCAGCAACGTGAGTGCAATCCCCCGCAACGTCGTCTGCCGTTCCGGCATGGACCACCCACTCAGCGATTGAAAATTTTTTGCTTCTTTTTTTCAAAAAAGAAGTTCTTTCTTTGAAAAGAAAGAACCAAAGAAACCTTCTACCGTTTCAGGTGTTCATTGCATCGAAGAAGTCGTTGTTGTTTTTGCTGTATTTCAGCTTGTCGAGCAGGAAATCCATCGCGTCCATTGCACCCATCGGGTTGAGGATGCGGCGCAGCACCCACATCTTCGACAGCGTGCCCTTGTCGACCAGCAGCTCTTCCTTGCGGGTGCCGGACTTGGTGATGTCCACGGCGGGGAAGGTGCGCTTGTCTGACAGCTTGCGATCCAGAATGATCTCGCTGTTGCCGGTGCCCTTGAACTCCTCGAAGATCACCTCGTCCATACGGCTGCCGGTGTCGATCAGCGCGGTCGCGATGATGGTGAGCGACCCGCCTTCCTCGATGTTGCGCGCCGCTCCGAAGAACCGCTTGGGGCGCTGTAGGGCGTTCGCATCGACACCGCCGGTCAGCACCTTGCCCGAGGAGGGCACCACGGTGTTGTAGGCGCGAGCCAGACGCGTGATCGAATCCAGCAGAATCACCACATCGCGCTTGTGCTCCACCAGGCGCTTGGCCTTCTCCAGCACCATCTCCGTCACCTGCACGTGCCGCGTCGCCGGCTCGTCGAAGGTGGAGGCAACCACCTCGCCCTTCACGGTGCGTGCCATGTCGGTCACTTCCTCCGGCCGCTCGTCGATCAGCAGCACGATGAGGAAGGCCTCGGGATGGTTGGCCGAGATCGAGGTGGCGATGGATTGCAGCATCACCGTTTTGCCGGTGCGCGGCGGCGCCACGATCAGCGCGCGCTGGCCCTTGCCGATCGGCGCCACCAGGTCGATCACGCGGGGAATGTTGTCGCGCGTGGAGCCCTTCGGCGGCAGCTCCTTCATCTCGATTTCCATCTTCAGTCGCTGATCGGGATAAAGCGGCGTCAGATTGTCGAAGTTGATGCGGTGCTTGACTGCTTCCGGCGGCTCGAAATTGATCGTGTTGACCTTGAGCATGGCGAAATACCGCTCGCCGTCCTTCGGCGCGCGGATCTGGCCTTCGACCGTGTCGCCGGTGCGCAGGCCGAACCGGCGCACCTGGGTCGGCGAGATATAGATGTCATCCGGCCCCGGCAGATAGTTGCTCTGCGGGCTGCGCAGATAGCCGAACCCGTCGGACAGGATCTCCAGCGTGCCCTCGCCGTGGATCGCCTGGTCGTTATCAGCCAGGGTCTTGAGAATGGTGAACATCATGTCCTGCTTGCGCAGCGAGGACGCGTTCTCGATGTTCAGAGACTCGGCGAAACTGAGAAGATCCGCCGGGGATTTTGCCTTGAGTTCGGCGAGGTGCATTGGGTCGCCTCGAAAGATGGCCAGAGAAAGATGATCGCAAAGAGAGTCAGAGCGCGGGAGGCGGGACCGGAGACAGGTGCGATGCGCCTGCGTGCTGGTGTGTCGGCCGCCGGATCGGCAGGCTGACACGGTCCCTGAGAGGAGGGCCCTCGGTGGAGGGAGGGCGCGGCGCGCAAATGCGCGACTATGCCCTACGGCCAGTTAGGCGCAGCGCCGCCCGGCGTCAAGCAGCATCGATAGGGATCATGCGGATCATCTGTTTCTCCGGCTCGCGCAAGGGGCCGAAACCGTATCTTGCGTAAAGCCCGTGCGCGTCCCCGGTCGACAGCGTCCAGCGATGGACCTGACGCAGCGCCGGATGAAACAGCAGCGCCTCCACCAGCGCCTGCCCGTGTCGGTTGCCACGATGCGCCGGCAGCACGAACACGTCGGACAGATGCGCCATCGTCGCCCGGTCGGTGGCCGCGCGGGCAAATCCGGCCTAGGCCCCGTCGGGCGCGAACAGTCCGACACAGAGACTGCCAGCGATCGTGGCCTCGGTCACGGCGCGGGTGCGGTCGCGCGCCCAGTAGCTTTCCTGAGAGAGGTCACGATGGATGACATCGACATCCAGCGTCTCCTTGCGGTCGGTCACGCAAGTGCCATCCGGCAGCTCGCGGGCAAACACCATGGCACCCTCGGACGGATCAGAAAGGCTGGGTGATCACCATGATGACGATGACGACCATCAGCACGGTCGGAATCTCGTTGGCAATGCGGTAGAACCTGTGTGAACGCGTGTTGCGGTCGTCGAGGAAGTCTTTGCGCCACTTCGAGCAGGCACCGTGGAAGCCGCTCATGAGGATCACCATCAGCATCTTCACGTGCCACCAGCCGGCCGCCCAGTCGATCACACCGGGGGTCAGCACCAGGAGAATGCCTAAAACCCAGGTGGCGATCATCGCCGGCGTCATGATCTGCTTGAGCAGGCGGCGTTCCATCACCTTGAACCGCTCGCTCTCCACGCCGCCGCGCTCCAGCGCGCAATGGTAGACGAACAGGCGCGGCAGATAGAAGATCCCGGCCATCCAGGCGATCACGGCAATCACGTGAAACGACTTCACGTAGAGAACAAACGGGCCCAGGGCGGCGATGGTCATGCGGTGATCCTCAGGCAGGCACGAATCAGGTCCGGCAGGTCATACATGGATCGGAACGGCACCGCACCCTCTGCCAGCAATGCGGAATCGTGCCCGTGCGGCGCGTAGCCCAGGCAATCCATTCCCGCCGCCCGCGCTGCCCGGGCGCCGGTGCCGCTGTCCTCGATGACAATGCATTCCGCAGGGGTCATACCTTCTGCGGCGGCGGTGGCGAGGAACAGGTCCGGCGCCGGCTTGCCGCGGGCCACATCCTGGAAACTGTGTGCACGGCCAGCAATGCGCTCCGACAGGCCCAACCTGCGGAACTTGACGGCGATTTCGGCGTGCGACGAGTTGGTGGCGACACGCCAGGGCATGCCCAGCGCATCCAGCCCGTCTAATGCCACGATCGCTCCGTCGATCGCCGTGACCTCCTCGCCCAGTGTGGTGATGAAATCCGCCATCATCGCGGCCCGCCAGTCCGGCGGCACCGGCCGGCCGATACGGGCAGCGATCACGGGGATCATGTCGTCCAGCGACATGCCGAGAAATTCGCGGTCTGATTCGGCAGGTGTCATCTGCCAGCCAAGCTCGGAGATCCAGCGTGCGGTGACCTGGTTGGCAATCCCCTCGCTGTCCACCAAAACACCATCGCAGTCAAAAATCACCAGACGCAGCGGGATGGTGCGGCAAGACAGAAATTCCTGCGGGGTCACGCCGCTCTCGGCAGCTTGGTCGGTTCCACGCCCTCGCCGGGGCCTGGCGGCGCAGCGGCACCGGCGCGGGCATGCGGACAGTCGGCATGCGGGCGGTAGCAGGTGCGGCTGCCGGCGAAGCTGCACAGACCAGTGCCACGTGTGCGGGCGCGGCGCACGATCTCGGCCAACGCATGGATGAAGCCGGGATCGGAATTCTGTGCCGGCACGCGGAAATAGCCGGGCACCCCTTCGGCGATGGCGACATCGCGGTATTCCACGTCAAGTTCCACCAGCGTCTCCGAATGCTCCGAGACAAAGGCGATGGGAGCGACCAGCAGCGCCGTCTTGTCATGCCCTGCGCGGGCGATCTCCTCCTCGGTCGAAGGGCCGATCCATTTCTGCGGGGTGGCACGGGACTGATAGCAAACCACGGCATCGAGATCCGGAATGGCCATCTGGCGGATCACGGCGGCCACGGTGCGTTCAACCTGATGCTGGTAGGGATCGCCTGCCTTGATGATGCTTTCGGGCAGCCCGTGGGCGGAGAACAGCACACGGAGCGGAATCGCAGGGTCGAGCGCGGCTCGCGCCTTCTCGTAGCTGGCGCGCACGATGGCGGCGGTGGAGGCGACGAAGCCTGGATCGGAGTGGTAGCAGCACACCGATGTCGTGGGCTTCACCAGCCCGATCTGCGCCGCGGCATCGCGCCAGGCTGTGAACGAGCTGCCGGTGGTGGTGGTGGAATGCTGCGGATACAGCGGCAGCAGTATCACCTGGTCCGGGTCCCACGCCTTCACCGCCCGCGCCGCCTCATCGCTGAACGGGTGCCAGTAGCGCATGGCGATGAAGCATTTCGCGTCGAGCTCCGGCAGCGCCGCCTCCAGCGCGTTGGCCTGTTCCACCGTCAGCTCCAGCAGGGGGCTCTTGCCGCCGAGCAGTGCGTAGTTCTCGCTTGCCGGCTTCCGGCGGGCGCGCGCGATAATGCGGGCCAGCAGCGGTCGAACGAAGAACGGCACGCGCAGGATCGCAGGATCCCTGAACAGGTTCACCAGGAACGGATAGACGGACTCCATCTTGTCCGGCCCGCCAAGGTTCAGCAGGACGACTGCAATTCTGGGCTTGGCTTTCGTTTGGGTCATGCCTGGAGAGGTGGCAACCGGGCCCGCCACGTCAAGCACCTCGAATTTGCGCGATCAAGGCTGCCACATGCTCCGGGTTGGTTTGGGGAAGAATGCCGTGGCCGAGGTTAAAAATATGTGGACGACCACGCATCGCAGCCAACAAGGCCGCGGTCTCGTCCTCCAGCGCGGCCCCGCCGGCGACGAGCGCTAGCGGATCGAGATTGCCCTGCAGCGCCACGTGGTCGGGCACCATCTTCGCGGCCAGGCTCGGCTCGGCCGAGGTGTCGAGGGCCACGGCCTGAACGCCGGTCCTGGCCGCGTATTCACCGATCATCAGGCCTGCCAGCCGTGGGAAGCCGATCAGCGGAGTCTTGGGGAAACGGCTTCGCAGAACGCTGGCGATGCGCGCCGCAGGGGCGATGGCGAGTGTGCGGAACAGGCGGGGCGACAGGATGCCGTCCCAGCTGCCGAACAGCATGACCGCCTCGGCGCCCGCCAGGATCTGGGCGGAAAGGTAGGTGATGGTCGCCGCCGTGATCTTCTCCATCAGCTCGGCGAACAGCTCCGGCTGGCCATGCGCCATAGCGCGGACATGCGCGAACTCCTTCGAGCCGCCGCCTTCGATCATATAGCACGCCACGGTAAACGGGCTGCCGGCAAAGCCGATCAGCGTCGCTGCCTCGCGGCCAGACTCCTCGGAATCCGCTTTCAGGCCCGCGCTCACCTGCCGCACCGTCTCCAGGATCGGCTTGATCGCATCGCGCACCCGCGACGGCTCCAGCGCCGCGACCCCGCCGGCATCGCGGATCGGCGGCAGCACCGGGCCTTCCCCGGTTTCGAAGGTCAGGTCCTGTCCCAGCGCCCAGGGCAGCACCAGGATGTCGGAGAACAGGATCGCCGCGTCCATGCCGAAGCGGCGCACCGGCTGCAGCGTGACCTCGGCCGCCTTCTCCGGCGTGGTGCACAGATCCATGAACCCCGTGGTCGTCGCGCGGACCGCCCGGTACTCCGGCAGGAAACGCCCGGCCTGGCGCATCAGCCACACCGGCGGCGGCCACACCGCTTCGCCGTTCAAAACCCGCAACAGTTTCTTCGTCATGGTCCGTCCCGTCTCAGCACTCCTCTCCTTATCAAGGATAAAAAGAAAAGAGTCTTGGATGCAGTGGCAGTGGAACCCTGTGGATGACGGGGTACACGCGGCGCGGCAAGTTCGCCGGCATGTTGTCCATATCACCAGGGACCATCAACCCCCTGATTCCATGTTTCAATCTCATGCTGTCCCGAGATCCTGACAACAGGGGGCAGTATTGTCCCCGTGACAGCGGATCGGCCTGGTTATCCCCGCTCTCTTATCGCTCGGAAAAACCCGGGGGTGAAAACCCCGCTTATCCCCGCTATCCTTGCTCTCATGTCGAACCGCATCAATCTGCACCTCGTGTCTGACGCCACCGGCGAAACGCTGAACTCGATCGCGCGCGCCACGGTGTCGCAGTTCGAGCATGCCAGCCTCGTCTATCACCGCTGGAGCCTGATCCGGACCCGGTTCCAGCTGCACCGTGTGCTGGAGGGTATCGAGGCGGAACCGGGACCGGTGCTGTCCACTCTGGTGGACAAGGCGCTGCGGGCCGAGCTGGAATCGGCCTGCGAGCGGTTCGATGTGGCGGTGGTGAACGTGCTCGACCCCGTGATCGCTATGTTCCAGGAGCAGTTCGGCGAGAAGGCGATGTCGCGTCCCGGCCGCCAATACGTGCTGGACGCGGATTATTTCCGCCGCATCGATGCCATGCACTACGTGCTCGCGCATGATGACGGCCAGGCCCAGGCCGGCATCGCCGAGGCGGATGTGGTGCTGGTCGGCGTGTCCCGCAGCTCGAAGACACCGACCTCCTTCTACCTCGCCAATCGCGGCATCAAGGCGGCGAACATCCCGCTGGTGCCCGGCACGGTCGATCCGCCGGGGCTGGAGAACCCGGTCTGTCCCGTGGTCGGCCTGACGCTGGACCCTGACGCCTTGATCGAGATCCGCCGTCACCGCCTCAAGCTGCTTGGCGCCGGACCCGGCACCGGTGCGGTGCGCCAGGACACCGGCGACTATGTGGATCACGATTCCGTCAAGGCGGAGCTGATCTGGGCGCGCCGCCTGTGCACGCGGCGCGGCTGGCCGGTCATCGATGTCACCCGCCGGTCGATCGAGGAGACGGCCGCCACCATCATCACCCTGATGGACAGCTGGCACGAACGCCGCCGCAAGGCGCTCGAAGCACCGGTGACGTGAGTCTGCAGGCGGCGGCGCCGCGGCTGATCCTCGCCAGCGCCTCGTCGGCCCGCAGGGCGCTGCTGGCCGGCGCCGGTCTGCGCTTTGAGGTCATGGCAGCCGAGATCGACGAAGGCGAGATCAAGCGCAGCGCCCGCGCCGAGGAGGTGGAGGTGGAGGACACCGCACTGCTGCTGGCCGAGCTGAAGGCCCGCCGCATCGCCCGGCTGCATCCGGACGCGCTGGTGATCGGCGCCGACCAGCTGCTGGTGTGCGCGGACCGCTGGTTCGACAAGCCCGTCGATCTCGCCGATGCGCAGGCACATCTGCGCGCGTTGCGGGGACGGACGCACACGCTGGTCACCGGCGTGGTCTGTCATCGGGCCGGTGAGCTGGTATGGCATCACGTGGCACGGCCCCGCCTGACCATGCGGCGGTTCTCCGACGCCTTCCTGTCGCAGTATATGGCCGAGGAAGCTGCTGCGCTGACGACCACGGTCGGCGCCTATCGGCTCGAGGGACTCGGGGCCCAGCTGTTTGACGAGATCGACGGCGAGCACAGCGCCATTCTGGGCCTGCCGCTGCTGCCGCTGCTGGGCTTCCTGCGACAACACGGCGTGATCATCCCGTAGGGCGGATGCAATCCGCCGGCTCCTGCAAGTCACGGTGACAGCGCCCTGGCACGCCCTACGGCGCACGTCCCGCCGCCCGACGGACCCGTGGCTTGGCGGCGTTCGGCACCGTGTCCAGCACCGCGTGCAGTTCGGCGACAGTCCGGGTGGGCAGGCGCGCGATGGTCTGGGCCAGCCGGTTGGCCAGCGCCGTCTGCTCGGCGGTGAGCCCGGCCGTGTCCACCACCACGCGCGGATGCGAAAGGCGGGCGAGCTGCAGCAGCTCCTCCGCCGCATCCCAGATCAGGCCCAGCTCGGCGCAGATCTGATGCACCAGCCCGGTGGCGGGCACGCCGCGCCGGCCATGCTCCAGCGCCGAGAGATAGGCCGCCGAGATCTGCAGACGATTCGCCAGCTCGGCCTGGGTGATGCCGTGCTCGGCCCGCAATTCCCGCAGCCGCAGGCCGAACGGCGTCATTTCGGCCGTCGCAGCAGCAGCCGCACCGATCCGGGGTTGGACGGATGCGGATGGGTCGCTGCCAGCACCAGCGGCCGCAGCGTCGGCAGGTTGAGCCACATCGGCAGCTCGCGGCGGATCACGCCGCCGGTTTCACCGGCACCACGCCCGGTGATCACCTCCACGCACCGGACATGGTCGGCGTGGGCGGCGATGAGGAACGCGTGCAGGGCGTGAAACGCCCGCTGCGCGGTGCGGCCGTGCAGATCGATGGTCCGCATCGCGCCGAGCTTGCCCGAGCGGAACCTGTTCCAGGAGGCATTGTCGAGCCCGCCGGGATGCACGCCCACCTGCAAGGCGCTCACACGCTGCGGCGGCGGCGGCGGTGCTGTCGGCGCCGTGACAGGCTGGGGCGAAGGCACCGGGTCCGGCGGCTGTTCCGGCAGTTTCGGCACGTCGCGCCCCGGCAGGGGCTTGATGGCCCGAGCGAACAGCGCCCAGTCCGCACGGTCCTTCTCGGTGAGAGTCTTTCCCAGGCGCCTGGGTCGCAGCCCCATCAGCGCGCCGCGGGATCGTCGTCCACCAGCACCACATGCAGCCGGCGCGGCCCATGTGCGCCCAGCTCCAGCGTGCTTTCGATATCCGCCGAGCGCGACGGCCCGGTGACAAGCATAACGTTGCGCGGCATCACCCCGGCACCATGCACGGCGCGCAGACGGTCCCACGCCTCCTCATAGGCGCCCACCACGTTGCTGGTGGCCAGCACCACGATCTCGGTGTCGCAGAGCAGGTTCAGCGTTGTCGGCCGTTCGGGCCCCGACGGCAGCACCAGCGTGCCGGTCTCGGCCACGCCGGCCCAGCCATGCTGCACCGAAACGAGATCATCCGGCATCGCGCGACCTTCATGGCCACGCAGCATCGGCCGGCGCTCCCACGGAATGGCGCGCAGCTCCGGGTTCGGCGCCATCACGAACGAGGAGGGCAGGTTCTGGGCGGCCAGATAGTCGCCGATCACCTCAGGGACGTCATCGACGCTGTCCACCCGGTTCCAGGTGGCGAATTCCTTCTCGAGGTTGCGGATGAACAGCGCGATCTGCTCCGGCCGCGAGACCTGGCTGCGCTTGGGGATCAGATGCCGCGGGTGCGCTGCCAGCCGGGCGCGCAGCGCCATCGCCTGGTCCTCCGGCAACGGGCCACGCCGCAGGCCACGGCGGATGGCGCCGAGGATGGCGTCCTTGGTCATCGTCCGTTCCTTTGCTGGCGGGCGTAGCGGGCGAAGAAGGTGTCACCCTCCGGCGCCGGCAGATCGCGTCCCGCCGTCCAGCCGGCAGCGAACGGCAGCGACGCCATGCGCCCCTTGCCGCCGCCCCACAGCGCCATCGCCTTCGCCGCGATCCGGGTGGCAAGGCGATACAGCGATGGCCGCTGCGCCACCCAGGCCCAGAGCGCCAGATTGGTGCGGACGGATTGCGGCGACAGATGGCGTTCGAATTCACGCTCCCGCCAATGCCGCATCATGTTTGGCAGCGGAATCTTCACCGGGCAGACGCTTTCACACTTGCCGCAGAAGGTGGAGGCGTTTGGCAGGTGCCCCGCCTTGTCCACGCCGATCAGGCTCGGCGTCAGCACCGAGCCCATCGGGCCGGGATACACCCAGCCATAGGAATGCCCACCGACGGTCTGATACACCGGGCAATGGTTCATGCACGCCGCACAGCGGATGCAGCGCAGCATGTCCTGGAACTCGCTGCCGATCATGCCGGAGCGGCCGTTGTCGACGATCACCACATGGTATTCCTCCGGCCCGTCGAGATCGCCGGGCCGGCGCCCGCCGGTGGAGAACGTGGTGTAGACCGAAAAATCCTGGCCGGTGGCCGAGCGCGCCAGCAGGCGCAGCAGGCTGGTGGCGTCCTCCAGGGCGGGGACGACCTTTTCGATGCTGGCCAGCACGATGTGCACGCGCGGGATGGTCTGCGTCAGATCACCGTTGCCCTCGTTGGTGACGATGACGGAGCTGCCGGTCTCGGCGATGAGGAAGTTGGCGCCGGTGATGCCGACATCGGCGGCGAGGAACTTGTCACGCAGCAGCGTGCGCGCCTCGTTCTGGATGTCCTTCTTCTCCGCAAACACCCGATCCGCCGGCAGATGGGTATGGACCTTGCGGAAGCTCTCCTCCCAATCCTCGCGGTTGAGATGAAACGCCGGGCCGATGATGTGGCTCGGCGGCTCCTTGCGGATCTGCAGGATGTATTCGCCGAGATCGGTCTCGATCGGCGCGATACCGTGCTTCTCCAGGTGATCGTTGATCGCGAGCTCCTCGCTGATCATCGACTTGCCTTTGGTCACGGTCCGCGCGCCGGCCTTCTGGCAGATCGCCAGCACCGCGGCGCGGGCGTCATCGGCCGTGCTGGTCCAGTGCACCTGGCCGCCGGACTTCAGAACATTCTGCTCCCAGGTCTCCAGGTAGAAATCGAGATGCTGCAGCGTGTGGTTCTTGATGTCGCGGCCGATGTCGCGCAGCCGTTCGAACTCCGGCAGGTTGGCCACCGCCGCCAGGCGCTTGGCCGGGTTCTGGGGGCGGGTGCGGGCGAGCGCCTTCTGCAGGCCCGGATCGGCCATCGCTTCGGATGCGTTCTCCTTGAAGGCCTGGCTGGTGGCGAGCATCGGGGCAACTCCGCGTGTGACAGATCCAATCTAGCCCGGATCGGCCACGACGCCAGGGTCCGTTCGCGCAAGCAGGGCGGTGAGCAAAGCCCGCCCCTCGCCGAGCGCCAGCGCGTAATGGCCCGCACCCGGCCGGATTTCGATGACACTGCCGGGTATCCCCGCATAGGCCCGCGCTGCTTCGACCGGGACGAGATGGTCCTGATCGCCCTGCCACAGCCAGGTCGGCACAGTGATGACCGCCAGATCGAAGCCCAGCCCGCGTCCGTACAGCAACGCATCGTGATGCGCGCCCGCGGCGGATGCCCGTAGCCCTTCGCGAAAGCAGGTGATCAGCCCTGCCTGCCGCTCCGGCGTCAGGGCCGCCCGATCGGCCATCGGCGCGTCGCCGAACACCAGCCAGTCCGCGAGCGGGGTGAACATCACGGCCCGGGGGATCGGCAGCAGAACCCCCAGCCACGGCGCCAGCCGCACCAGCGTGCGCAACGGCCCGGCGGTGCCGCGAATGGCGGTGTGCGGCGGCACCGGGCAGATCAGCCCCAGCCCGATCACCCGCTCCGGCATCAGATAGGCACAGGCGCAGGCCAGCGGCCCCCCGCCGGACACGCCGACCACATGGAAACGCTCCACCTGCAGATGATCCATCACACAGCGCAGATCCTGCGCGTGGTCGAGCCATGAGCCGGCCGGATGCGGCGAGGACTGTCCGTAACCCGGACGATCGACAGCGATCAGCCGCGCCGGCGGATCGGGCAGCAACCCAGCCTCAAGCCGTGATGAGGGCCAGCCATGGCAATACAGCACCGGCGGCGCGTCCGCGGCGCCAACCTGCGCGACGCCGGCCCAGCGACCGTCGGGCAGACGCAGCTTCAGCTGCGGCCGTGCCCGATCGGCGGCACCTCGCCGGTCATGCCGGCCAGCACCTCGGCCACGTGGCGCACCTTCACCTTGCTGCCCTCGCGGGTCAGCCGCCCGGCCATGTTGAGCAGACAGCCCATATCGCCGGCCAGCAGCGTGTCCGCCCCTGTGGCGGCGATGTCGGCGGTCTTGTCGCTGACCATGCGCACCGAGATTTCGGGATATTTCACACAGAACGTGCCGCCGAAGCCGCAGCAGATCTCCGGCTCCTTCATCTCCACCATCGTCAGCCCTTGCACCGAGGCCAGCAGGTCGCGCGGCTGGGTCTTCACACCGAGCTCGCGCAGCCCGGCGCAGGAATCATGATAGGTGGCGGTGCCGGGATAGGACGCGGTAACGGCGAACAGGCCACGCACATCGGTGAGGAAGCTGACGAGTTCATACGTCTTCTCGGCCAGCGCCTCGGCCCGCTTGCGGGTGTTGGGATCGTCGTCGAACAGCGAGGCCATATGCGTGCGCAGCATCCCGCCGCAGGAGCCGGAGGGCACCACCACATAGTCATAGCCACTGAACGCCTCGATGATGCCACGCGCCATCGCAGCGGTCGTCGCGCGATCGCCGGAGTTGAACGCCGGCTGGCCGCAGCAGGTCTGCGCCCGCGGCACCTCCACATCACAGCCCGCCGCTTCCAGCAGCCGGATCGCCGCGAACCCCACGGTGGGCCGGTGCAAGTCCACCAGGCAGGTGACGAACAGGGCGACGCGGGGGCGGGGAGCGGGCTGGGTCATACCGGCACCTTATCCATCCGCCTCCTCCGCCGCCAGACGCGCCCGCGCGATCTCGACATAGGATGCATCGAGCTCGATGCCGATGCCCTGCGCCCCCTCGCGCCGCGCCGCCACCAGCGTGGTGCCGGTGCCCATGAACGGGTCCAGCACCACCGCGTCGGGGCGGCCGTGCAGCCGGATGCACCAGCGCGGCAGATCGACCGGAAAGGTGCCGGGGTGGTGGAACTTCTCAGACCGCGCCTGCACTGTGGGATAGGGAATGAACCAGGTGTTGCCGCGGCAGCGCAGATCGGCCGCATGCCCGCGCCGGGCGATGTTGGACTTGTCCTTGTACGGCACTCCCAGCGCAAGCCGGTCCAGCTTCACCATGCCGTCGAGCGTGAGGTGGAAGATGTGCTCATGCGCCTGGTGCAGGAATCGCTGCCCCGCTACCGGCTTGAAATGCCCCACCGTGTCGTCGTCGATGGAAATCGACTTGATCCAGGTGATGTGGTTCTGCAGCACGAACAGGGCGCGCAGCCGCACGATCAGCTCGAACGGCAGCCACGGGCTTTTTGGCGAGCCGGAGATGTTGAGGAAGAACGAGCCATCCGGCCGCATCACCCGTCGCAGCGCTTCGGCCACATCGACCATCCAGTCGAGGTAGCCCGCTTCGCCGCGCCGGTCGTGATAGCTGCGATAGGACAGGCCGAGATCATAGGGCGGCGACGTCACCACCACGTCGACCGACCCGGCCGCAAGTGTGGGCAGCACCTCCAGACAGTCGCCGCACAGCAGCAAGCTCAGCCCTTCGGCAGCAGGACGTAGTCACGCCCGGTCTGGCGCATGCGTCCGGCGCGCTCCTCGGCGTCATGCCCCCAGCCGAAGAAGATATCCGCCCGCACCGCGCCGCGGATGGCGCCGCCGAGGTCCTGCGCCACGGTCAGATGCTGCCATTTCGAACCGTCCACCGGGTCCGTCGTGTCCACCCACACCGGCGCGCCGAGCGGCAGGTAGCCACGATCGACGGCGATCGAGCGGTTCGGCGTCAACGCCAGCCCACCCATGGCGCCGGGCGGCCCCTGCTCAGGCCGCACGCCGTCGAGCTCGCGGAAGAACACGTAGGATTCATTGCGGTTCATCACGCTGTTCGCCTGGTCCGGATGCGCCTCGATCCAGGCACGGATGGACTGCATGGTCACCTGTTCGAGCGGGATCTGTCCCATATCGGCCAGCACCCGGCCGATGGCGGTGTAGGGCCGGCCGTTCTGCCCGGCAAAGGCGACGCGCACCACCCGGTGATCGGGCAGCACCACCCGTCCGGCGCCCTGCACCTCGAGGAAGAAGGCATCGATCGGGCTGGCCACCCACAGCAGCTCCAACCGCTTGCGGGCGAGCGCGCCGTCCGCGATCTCCGCGCGGCTGTAATACGGCACCAGCCTGCCGTCCTGCACCCGGCCGACGAGGTGATGGGTCTTGGCCGCGTCCGGGAACAGCTGCAGGTCCGCCTGCACCTGCGGCACGGGCAGCCTTGCGATGCCGCGGATGACCGGTGCGGGCTCGGGTGTGGCCGGGACCGGCACCAGCTGCCCCGCCTGCACAGGCCCGCTCAGCGTGCCGCTGGTCAGCGCATCGGGGAACTGGGCGAGGTCCACCATCACCAGATCGGCGGGCTTTCGGTACAGCGGCACTGAAAATCCGGCGCCGGGGCTGCGCGCCCCACGCACCTCCGGCTCGTAATAGCCGGTGAACAGGCCGGTGTCGTTGCCGTTCTCGGCCACCGCGTAAGGCTGGAAATTGGTTTCGAAGAAGCTTCGGGCCGCGGCTTCGTCGCCCTGCGGCACGGCGGCGGCGGCGGCGCAGACGGCAGCCCAGCTGGCGACATCGCCGCCCTTGGCGGCTGCCTCGCCCGCGCCGCCAAGCTTGGTGGCAGCGACGGCGGGATCGCGCATTTCGGCGCATCCGGCCTGGAACGGCGCCAGAGCCTGGGCCACATGATCCGTGTTCCAGCCCGGCAGCTGCGCGAACGCCACAGGCTGTAGGGTCATCCCCTCAGGGCCGGTTGCGGCCGGACCGGATGGCGGTGGCACCTCGCACCCCGCCAGGGCCAGCAGAAGGCCGGCCAGCACAAATGGCTTCACGCGCTGCGGGCCGCAACCAGGCGCCATGCCGGGTCGGACTGGCCGAGATCCCGCTCGAAGCTCCAGAGATCGACGATTTCCATCACCGCGTCCGCCCCGGTCACCGGCAGCCCGTCGGCCCCCAGCGTCACGTTCACCTGGTCCGAGACGAAGCGCACCGTGATCGTCGCGACCTTCCCATGCAGCTCCGCGTGCTCGATGGTGGCGCTGTCGATGCTGCGGATTTCGGTGCGCTGGGTGTGGCCTTCCGCCTCGCGGGTGGCGATGGCGCCTTCGAAGGCGCGGTAGGTGTCATCGGACAGCAGCGGGTGCAGCCGAACGCGGTCGCCGGCGGCAAACGCGGTGACGATGATGCGAAACGCGCCTTCCGCCCCATCGAGGAAGCGGGCCGGATAAAAATTCCGGTCAATCCCCGCCATGGCCAGCAGCGTCTGGCCCACCGGCCCGGCAGGGTCCGGCAGCGCGCGCGTCGAAGCGGCGACGGGTTCGGCGACGGCGTCGATCACCGGGCCGCCGGCGCGCGCCATCGTCTGCGGCTGCATCGGGTCCGGCATCACCCGGTCTGCCGGCCGCTCGAAGCCGGTGCGCTTGCCCAGGATGCTCACCAGACGCAGCACCAGGAACACGGCCACCATGCCGAACAGCACCAGATCGATCGGAAACCCGCCGTCCATCATCACCCCCACACGTCACACACGGCACATAGGCACTGCGAAGCTCCCGCACAACTTTCACGCCAACCCCAGTCCGGCGCCATCCCCGGATTGCGCGACGGGGTGCCCCCTTGTAATCACCGGCGCCATGATCCTGCTCCGACACGGCCAGAGCGAATTCAATCTCCACTTCACCGCCACGCGGCGGGATCCGGGAATCCCGGATCCGAAGCTGACCGAACTCGGCGAGGCGCAGGCCGATGCCGCAGCCGAAGCGCTGCAGAACGAAACCATACGACGTATCATCGTTTCACCCTATACCCGCGCACTGCAGACCGCCGCCCCGATCGCGGCGCGGCTTGGCGTGCCGGTGATCGTCAACCCGATCGTGCGCGAGCGTTACGCGTTCAGCTGCGACATCGGCTCGCCGGTCTCGCAGCTCGTGCGGCACTTCCCCCACCATGATTTCAGCCATATCGACGAGGTCTGGTGGCCGGCCGACGAGGAGCCGGCCGAGCAGATCATCGCCCGCGCCAACCTGTTCCGCGCCGAGATGGCCGCCCTGCCGGACTGGTCGGACACGCTGGTGGTCAGCCACTGGGGCTTCATCCTCTCGCTCACCGGCGAGCGGGTGCTGAACGGCACCTGGCTGCGCTGCGACCCGACGCTGCCGCCCCCCGAAGCCATCATCTGGCGCCACTGACACTTCAAACGGAGATCTCCATGTCGCAGACCCAGCCCACCCCTCCACTGGTGGTCAACATCCAGTACGTGAAGGACCTCAGCTTCGAGGTGCCCGGGGCGCCGGCCATCTACACCCGCCTGCGCACCCCGCCACGGGTGGACATCAATCTCGACGTGCAGGCCCGCCGCATCCAGGAAGGCCAGGACGTGTTCGAGGTCGTGCTGGCCATCCGCGCCGAGGCCAACGAGGCCGAGCCGGAGCCGGGCACCGAGCCCGCCCGTGTGTTCGTGGTCGAGCTGGCGTATGGCGGCGTGTTCACGCTCACCGGCATTCCCGAGGAATCGATCGAGCCGATCCTGCTCGTCGAGTGCCCGCGGCTGCTGTTCCCGTTCGCCCGCAACATCCTCAGCGAGACCACCCGCGAAGGCGGCTTCCCGCCCGTGCTGCTGCAGCCGATCGATTTCGTGGCGCTGTGGCAGAGCCGCCGCGCCCAGCCGGTCGCCGGCAACGCGTAACCGATCGGCGCGGGCCTTCCGCGCCGGATGACGAAGGGGCATCATTTCCGTACCATCGCGTTCGGAACCCATGACATGCCCTTTGCCACCACCGATGACGGCGTCCGGCTCCATTATCAGGAGACCGGCGCCGGCATACCGCTGATCTTCGTGCACGAGTTCGCCGGCGACCATCGCAGCTGGGAGCTGCAGCTCGGGCATTTCGGCCGGAAATACCGCGCCATCACCTACGCCGCGCGCGGCTATCCGCCCTCGGACGTGCCGGCCGATCCCGGCTTCTACAGCCAGGCCCGGGCGGCCGACGACATTCTGGCCGTGCTCGACCATCTCGGCATCGACAAGGCGCATGTCTGCGGCCTGTCGATGGGCGGGTTCGCCACGCTGCATTTCGGCTTCCGCCATCCCACGCGCGCCCTGTCGCTGTGCGTGGCCGGCTGCGGCTACGGCGCCGAGCCGGAGCGGCGCGAGGTGTTCCGCGCCGAGGCCGATGCGATCGTGGCCGCCCTGCACCGCGACGGCATAGCCGAATTCGCCGCCCGCTACGCCCATGGCCCGACCCGGCTGCAGTTCGAGGCGAAGGAGCCGCGCGGCTTCGCCTTGTTCAAGGCCCAGTTCGCCGAGCATTCCGCGCTGGGCTCGGCCAACACCCAGCTCGGCTGCCAGAAGGAGCGGCCGTCGCTCTACCATCTCACCGCGGAGATGGCGGCGCTGACCGTGCCGACGCTGATCCTGACCGGGGACGAGGACTGGCCCTGCCTCGCGCCCGGGCTGCTGATGAAGCGCAGCATCCCCTCCGCGGCGCTTTCGGTGATGCCGAATTGCGGCCACACCATCAACCTCGAGGCGCCCGACCTGTTCAACCAGATCCTGGGCGATTTCATCGGTCTGGTGGATGCCGGGCGCTGGCCGATGCGCGATCCGCGAACCATGTCGGCCTCCATCACCGGCATGAAGCCATGAGGAAGCATCTCTGGCTGGTGCTCTGGCTGCTCGCGGCCCTCACACCCGCCCAGGCGGAGACGATCACGCTGGCCCGGCAATACGGCCTCGCCTTCCTGCCCTTCCTGCTGATGGAGGACGGCCACCTCATCGAGCGCCACGCGGCCGCCCTTGGCCTGCCCGATCTGCAGGTGAACTGGGTGGTGCTGTCCGGCGCGGCGGCGATGAATGACGGGCTGCTGTCCGGGCAGATCGCCTTCGGCAGCGGCGCCCCGCCGGCGCTGATCCTGCTATGGGACAAGACCCACGGCCAGGTGCGCGGCCTCGGTGCCATCGCCACCATGCCGACCACGCTGAACACGCGCGACCCGGCGGTGCACAGCATCGCCGACCTCACCCAGGCGGACCGGATCGCCCTGCCTTCGGTCAAGATCTCCAACGCCGCCCTGGTGCTGGAGATGGCGGCGGCAAAGCGCTACGGCGCGGACCAGTATGCGAAATTCGACGCGCTGACCCTCACACTCGGCCACCCCGACGCCGCCCAGCAGGTGATGGGCGGCGGCGAGGTGAACAGCCATTTCGCCTCGCCGCCGTTCGAGCATCTGGAGTGGCACACGCCGGCGGTGCACCCGATCCTCAGCTCCATCGATGTGATGGGCGATGCGTCGCTGACCGATGTCTGGACCACGACAAAGTTCGCCGCCGGCCACCCGCTGGTGGTGCAGGCCATGTTCGATGCGATGACGGAGGTGACCGAACGCATCTCCCGCGATCACACCGCCGCGGCCGATGCCTATCTGCGGCTGAGCCATGACAGGATCGCCCGGTCGGACCTGATGGCCGTGCTCGACGATCCGCATATCCGCTTCGGCACCACACCGCTCGGCACCATGGCGTTTGCCACGTTCATGCACCGGACCGGCACGATCCGGACCGTGCCATCCGCCTGGCAGGAGCTGTTTCTGCCCGTGGCGCAGAGCCTGCCGGGCAGCTGACCGCCAGATCGGGGTGGCATCTGACAGGCGAGGCCACCCCGATCGAGCTCTCTGTTTTAACGCGCAATTTTATGGCACCGTGAGTCCACCTGAAGCCATGTTGCTCTACTGCCCGCCGTAACGCTGCTTCAACTCGGTGACGCGCGCCTTCGTCTTGACGAGCTGGCAGGAGATCATGGCGGCCCCCAGGCCGGTGCCGCCCTGCATCTCGTAGTCGATCAGCTCGCCGCAATCGGCGTCGCGAAACGCCACCCAGGCGCGCTGGGCCTGCTTCAGCGTCTCGGCCCATTTCGCGCGCAGCTTGGCGTCGAGCTCCGTGCTGTCGGCGATGCTGCCGAGGGCCTGACGATAGGCCACGTTGAGATCGGCATCCGCGCGTTTCAGCTCGACCGAGAGGCAGTAGCTGATCTCGGGCGTGGAAGTCGGGGTCCTGCAGTCCGGCCGCGGCGCCTGCTGCGCCAGCGCCGGCAGGGCGCTGCCGAGCAGGAGGCCGATGCCGAGGGCGAGGCGGATCATGGTCTCACATAGCTCCAGCCCTGCTCCTGCAGCTCCGCGATCCGCACCACGCCGGCCGGCACCACGCGCGCCTCCTGCACCAGCGGGATCGTCTGGCCCTCGGCCTTCTGATACGCCTGCAGCGTGTTGTTGCAGGCCGACAGCGTCATGCCCTTCAACCCCGCCAGACGGTCCTTCACCGGACTGGTATCGGCGCGCAGCATGGCCAGGCCCGGGCCATAGCACACCAGCTCGATCCCCACCGTCTCGCCACGGCTTTCATACTCGCGCCGCATCGCGCCCATGTTGTTGATGGCGAGGTTCATCGTGCCCGCGTCGCCGCTGCTCACCTGAAACACCACGCGGTGATGCTTGCCCTCGGCATGGGCGGGGCGAACGAACAGGGCGCCGAGGCTGCCCAGGGCTGTGGCGGCAAGGCCGAAGGCGGTGCGGCGTGGGGTCATGACGATCTCCGTTCGTGGCAGGTTGCGCCCTGCAGATGGGCGGGTGAGACTGATCCGGCAATTGGAGACCCACCATGGAAATTCGCAATCTCGGCCGGTCCGGCCTGCGCGTCTCGGCGATCGGCCTGGGCTGCAACAATTTCGGCGGCCGGCTCGACCTCGCCGGCACCCGCACCGTGATCCATGCCGCCTTCGATGCCGGCATCACCCTGTTCGACACCGCCGACGTCTACGGCGACAAGGGCGGCTCCGAGACGCTGATGGGCCAGGTGATCGGCCCGATCCGCCACTCCATCGTGCTCGCCAGCAAGTTCTGCATGCCGATGGACGCGGCGGAAACGCTGAAAGGCGGCTCGCGCCGCTACATCATGCAGGCGGTCGAGGCCTCGCTGAAGCGGCTGCAGACCGACCATATCGACCTCTACCAGATGCACCGCATGGATCCGCTGACACCGATCGAGGAAAGCCTGCGCGCGCTGTCCGACCTCGTGACCCAGGGCAAGATCCGCTATTTCGGCTGCTCGAACTTCTCGGCATGGCGCATGGTGGAAGCGCAGTGGACCGCGAAATCGCTGGGCATCCCCGGCTTCGTCTCGGCGCAGGACGAGTATTCGCTGGTCAAGCGTGACCATGAGGCGGATCTGATCCCGGCGCTGTGCGAATACGGCCTCGGCCTGCTGCCGTATTTCCCGCTCGCCTCCGGCCTGCTGACCGGCAAATACCGTCGCAACGCGCCGATGCCGGAAGGCGCGCGGCTGACCAACACGCAGCGCCTGGCGGACCGGTATCTGACCGAGAAGAACTGGGAGATCAGCGAAAAACTGGCGGATTTCGCCGAGGCCCAGGGCCACACGCCGCTGGAACTGGCGTTCAGCTGGCTGCTGGCCCAGGCGCCCGTCTCCAGCGTGATCGCCGGGGCGACCAAGCCGGAACAGATCGCGCAGAATGTGAAGGCGGGGAGCTGGAAGCTTTCGGCGGAGGATCTGGAAATGATTAATAAGATCACGGAGAAAGGATAATACCAATGGCCTTGATCGATGACTCTTCCATCGATCAAGGCCGTTGGTATCGCGCGCCGGGTTGGCCGGCGGCGGCGCGCCAAACCAAGACCATACCAACGGTCATTCGTCATGACCGTTGGTATACGAGGTTCTTTTTTGAAAAAAAGAACCAAAAAACTTTTTATCGGCTGACGCCCTCCTCCGGAGAGGGACTACCCCAGCGATAGAAAAGTCTTTTGCGTCTTTTCTTCAGAAAAGAAGTCCTTTCTAAATCGCTACTCTAACTCCAAGCTCCACCACCCGGTCACTGGGAATCCGAAAGAACTCAGTGGCCGGCGTCGCGTTGCGCGCCAGCACCAGAAACAGAAAACGCCGCCACGCCGGCATCTTCGGCGCCATCGCCGGCACCAGCGTCTCACGTCCCAGAAAGTAGCTCGCCTGCATCGGCTCGATGGCAATGCCCTGATCGCGCAGCAGCGCGATGTCCCTTGGCAGGTTCGGGCTTTCCATGAAGCCGTAGCGCAAGGTTACCCGGTGAATGCCCGGCGCCAGCTCCGTCGCCACCACGCGGTCGGCCTCGCCCACCTCCGGCACGTCCATGTTGCTGACGGTGACGAACAGCACCTTCTCGTGCAGCACCTTGTTGTGCTTGAGGTTGTGCAACAGCGCGCCGGGCACGTAGTCCGGGTTGCCGGTCATGAAGATGGCCATGCCCGGCACGCGGATGGTGCGGCTGTGCGGCAGCCGGGCGAGAAAGCTGGTGAGCGGCAGACTGTCATGCTTCCAACGGTCGAGCAGCAGCTCGCGCCCGCGCTTCCAGCTGGTCATCAGCAGCATCAGGAACACGCCCAACGCCAGCGGCACCCAGCCGCCCTCCGGAATCTTCAACGCGTTGGCCGCGAAAAACACCACATCGATCACAAAGAACGTGCCGAACACCGCGAAGGTCCGTGCGCGCGACCAGAGGAACTGCCGGCGAAACACCACCGCGGCCAGCACGCAGGTGCAGATGAACGTGCCGGTCACCGCAATGCCGTAGGCGGCGGCCAGATTGTCGGAGGTGCGAAAGGCGAACACCAGCACCAGCACACCGATCAGCAGAGCGGTGTTGATCTGCGGAACGTAGATCTGGCCTTCCTCGGTGGCGCTGGTGTGGTTCACGCTCATGCGCGGCAGAAAGCCGAGCTGCATGCACTGGCGGGTCATGGAATAGGCGCCCGAGATCAGCGCCTGGCTGGCGATGACGGTGGCCGCCGTGGCCAGCGCCACCAGCGGCAACAGCGCCCAGCCAGGGGCCATCAGATAGAACGGGTTCTCCAGCGCCTTCGGGTTGCTCAGCACCAGGGCGCCCTGGCCGAAATAGTTCAGCACCAGGCAAGGCAGCACGAAGAACAGCCAGGCGAGGCGGATCGGCCGGGCGCCGAAATGGCCCATATCGGCATACAGCGCCTCGGCCCCGGTCACCGCCAGCACCACCGAGCCGAGCGCCACGAAAGCGAGCCAGCCATGCGCGAGGCAGAGCTGCATGCCATAGGTCGGCGACAACGCCACCAGAATGTCCGGCTGCTTCACAATCTCGCCGAGGCCCATGGCGCCGATGGCCAGAAACCACACCGCCATCACCGGGCCGAACACCTTGCCCACCAGGCCGGTGCCGTGCGACTGCACCGCGAACAGACCGACAATGACCACCACGGCGATCGGCAGAATGAACTGCTGCAGATCAGGGGTCGCCACCTCGATGCCCTCGATGGCCGAGAGCACGGAGATGGCGGGGGTGATCACGCCGTCACCGAAGAACAGGCAGGCGCCGCCGATGCCGACCAGCGCCATGGCGCGGCGCATCCTGGCACCGCTGCACACGCGCTGGGCCAGTGCCATCAGGGCGAGGATGCCGCCTTCGCCGCGGTTGTCGGCATGCATGACCAGCAGCACGTATTTGGCGGTGACGATGGCGATGAGCGACCAGAAGATCAGCGACAGAATGCCGAGCACATCGGCCCGCAGCACCGCCTCGTGGCTGAAATGTTCGAGCGAGGCCTTGAAGGCATAAAGCGGGCTGGTGCCGATATCGCCGTAGACGATGCCGAGAACGCCCAGCAGGGCGCCCATGCGCAGGGCCGGACGATGTGTCTCGCCGTCGCTGGCGGCCTTGATCGCGGAGATGCTCATCGGTGCCTCGTTCAATCGCAGGCCGCGCACTACGCCGCCGCCACGGCGGGCGCAAGTCGAGGGATCGTGGGGCGGATGCCGCCCGCAACCGTCCAGCGGCGGATTGTATCCGCTCTATGCCGCCGGGCGGTGTCCGAAGATGGCGGAGCCCACTCTGACATGGGTGGCGCCGTGGCGGATGGCGGTCTCGAAGTCGCCGGACATGCCCATGGACACGATGGGCAGACCATGCCGTGCGGCGCAGGCGGCCAGCCAGTCGAAATGCGGGGCCGGATCGCCCTCGGCGGGCGGGATGCACATCAGTCCCGCGAGGGCAGCGCCGAACCGCAGGCGGCAGGCTTCGATGAAACCGTCGGCCTCTTTGGTCGCAATGCCGGATTTCTGCGGCTCGTCGCCCACGTTCACCTGCACCAGCAGGTCCGGCGTGCGGCCTTCGCGCTGGATGGCGTCGGCGATGGCGTCGGCCAGCCGCGGCCGGTCAAGGGTTTCGATGACGTCGGCCAGCCGCACCGCGTCGCGCGCCTTGTTGGTCTGCAGCCCGCCGATGATGTGCAGGCGCAGCCCGGGATGGGCGGCGCGCAGCGCGGGGAACTTGGTGGCGGCTTCCTGCACCCGGTTCTCGCCGAAATGCAGCTGCCCACAGGCCAGCGCGGCGGTGACGGCGTCAACAGGATGGGTCTTGGAGACGGCGACCAACGTCACCGCATCGGCCGCACGGCCGGACTGTGGGGCCGCCAGGGCGACGCGGGTGCGGATCTGCGCCAGATTGGCGGCGATGTCGGAAGGGGCGGGTTCGGTCATGGATGCGAAGCTTGTCGCATGGGGGCGATCGGTCAAGTCGCGAAGGCGCTGGCAGACCCCTGTTCTGCCGCCGGTATGGCTGTTTACCGATCCGGCGCGGATGGAGAACGTGGTGGCGGCGGTCTCGCAGCTGCCGCGCGGCCTGTGCGGCGTGGTGTTCCGCCACGACGCCGTGGCCGACCGGGAGCGGCTGGGGCGCGCAGTGGCACGTGTGTGCCGGCAGCGTCGGCTGGCGCTGTCGGTGGCGGAGCCAAGGCTGGCCTGGTGCCTGCGCGCCGGCGTGCATCTGCGCGGCGGACGTGGCCCGAAGCCGTGGCGCTTTGCCACGGCTTCGGCGCACGGCGCAGCACAGCTGGTGCGCGCGCGCCGCGCCGGGGCGGTGCTGACATTCCTCTCACCTGTCTATGCAACGGCGAGCCATCCTGGCGCTTCGGGCCTGGGCGTGCTGCGCTGGGCGCGCTGTGCGTCACGGGTGCGTGGCCCGGTCGCCGCACTCGGCGGGCTGAACGGGCAGAGCGTGCGGCGCCTGCCGTGGCCGCGCTGCCCGGCGATCGGCGCCATCGCGGCGCTTGTTGCATAGCAGCCACAGTGTTTCGCAAATGCCATGCAACTGTTGGACACCCAATTGCGAGACCGTGAACGGTGCGCCAATACTCTTCTCAGGTCTGGCTGCCCCCGCCTGTTGCGGGACATGCGAACATTCCGCGGATTGCCGAACGTTCGTGTGCCGTGAGAACGGGGCGGGGCCTGCTAATCCGCCGGGCTTTCCGGCGACATGAGGAGGATTTCATGCGTAAGATTCTGATGGCCGCGACGGCCATGTTCTCGGTGGGCATGCTCGCCCATCAGGCCCAGGCTCAGGGCATGCCGGCCCAGCCTGACACGACCGACTCGTTCACCGCCGGCCAGGTGTCCAACGGCGCCGGCGCCCCGGCCCCCGGCACCGTGACGGTGACGCTGCGCTTCAAGAACTGGACCGACGTGGGCTACGGCTCTGACTCGGGCACCGTCGGCAAGTTGACGACCGGCAAGCCGAACGGCAGCAAGAACCAGAACTTCCAGGTTCAGGACTACTTCCGTATCTACCCGAACCTGTCGGCCACCGCCGCCAACGGCCTGGGCTACGGCGCGAACATCCAGATCCGTCAGAACTCCAGCACCACCGGCTCGACCGGTGCGAACACGCTCTATGTTCGCAACGCGAAGGTGTATGCCAGCCTGCCGAGCGTCGGCACCATTTGGGCCGGTCAGGCTTCGATGGCCATCACCCAGTTCATGGTCGGCACCCAGGAAGACTTCGACGTCAACGGCGGCTGGAACGGCGACGCGCCGGACTTCCTGAGCGGCGGCACCACGATGTCCTGGCCGTTTCCGGAAGACGGCGGCACCTACACCGTCAACCGCCTCGTCTACATCTCGCCCAAGTTCGCGGGCTTTGACTTCGGCTTCTCGTATGAGCCGAGCTACAGCACGGCCGCGGCCGGTGCGAACTCCACCAGCCAGGCTGGCGGCCCGATCCTGACCACCACCCCGGGCGGCGCTGACACCCGCAAGAACACCTTCGACGTGGCGGCCCGCTACACCGGCTCGTTCGGCCCGGTCGCGACCGTGATCGAAGGCGGCTACTGGGGTTCGGGCGTTGTCGGCAACAGCACCGGCCCGCAGGCCTACAAGGGCCTCTCGGTTGGCGATGCTGGCGTGAAGTTCGTGATGGGCCCGCTTGAAGTCGGCGCTCACTACGACTGGGGCACGGTTGCCGGTGCGGCGTACCAGCCGCTGAAGGCTGGCGCGAGGAAGGAGTCGGCGTTCATCGGCGGTGCGGAATACACCATCGGTCAAGGCATCGTCGGCGTTCAGTACATCAACTCGATCACCTCGGGCAACGTTGTGCAGACCGCCAACGGCATGCACGAAGTGGGCATCGCCGTCGGTGGCAGCTATGCCTACGCTCCGGGCGCCGAAGCCTATCTCTCGGTTCTCTACGGCGTTCGTCACCAGGCCGGTGTGGACCTGCTGAACGGCGTCGCCGGCGCCTACAACAACAATACCACGTCGCGTGCCATCGGCATCGGCAACCTGTTCCACTTCTAGTCTCGAAGCGGATCCGGCTTGACTGGAAAGGGCGGTGGGTTTCCACCGCCCTTTTTCGTGCGTGCGTCCTGGTGGGCATCGCCAGCGCCCAACAAAGGCTCATGCCGTTCCGGTCAGGCTCTTGGTTTCAACACGCAATTTGACGGCGCGGTGAGTGTACCGAACGCCATATCGCTCGAAATACTCATGATCCTGGCGTCCTCCTGCATCGCTATTTTGTCACCGTGCAGGCCAAGTCGATCTGCTATTCTTCTCAGCAAGACCAAAGATGAGAAGAAAGTTATGCAGCGGATACTTTTGGCAGCGACAGCAATGCTTTCTGCGACCGTGCTCGGTGCAAGCGCTCAGGCACAGATGCCGGTGCAGCCGGTGACCACCGATTCCTTCACCGCTGGCCAGGTTTCCAACGGCGCGAGCCCGCCGGCGCCCGGCAGCGTCACCGTCACGCTGCGCGTCCGCAACTACACTGATATCGGCTACGGCTCTGACACCGGCACCAACGGCAAAGGCACCAATGGCCTGCCCAACGGCTCCAAGAACCAGAATTTCCAGGTGCTCGACTACATCCGCATCTACCCAAGGCTGGACGCCGTGGCCGCCAACGGCCTGAAATACGGCGCGCAGATCCAGATCCGGCAGAACTCGAGCGCCACCGGCAGCACCTCCGGCAACACTCTCTATGTGCGCCAGGCCGGCGCCTATGTCAGCCTTCCCACCGTCGGCACCGTCTGGGCCGGCCAGGTCTCGAGCGCGCTTGGGCAGTTCCTGGTCGGCACCCAGGAAGACTAGGACGCCGGCAACGGCGGCAGGAACGGCGATGCGCCGCTGCTGCTGAGCAGCGGCACCACGGTCGGCTGGCAATGGGCGGATGTGGGCGCCAACTATGGCATCAACCGGCTGGTCTATATCTCGCCCAAGTTCGCTGGATTTGATTTCGGCGCATCGTTCGAGCCCAGCTACAGCACAGCCGCCGCCGGTGCCAACACCACAAGCCAGGCGAGCGCGGCCGGCGCGATCCTCAGCACCACGCCAGGCGGGCTCGCGCTGCGCAAGAACACGTATGACGTGAGCGCCCGCTACACCGGCTCATTTGGCCCGGTGGCCGCGGTGCTGGAGGGCGGCTACTGGGGTTCCGGCGTGGTGAACAACTCAAGCGGCCCCACGGCCTACAAAGGCCTGTCAGTCGCTGATGTCGGCGTGAAATTCGTCGTGAGCCATCTGGAGTTTGGCGCGCATTACGACTTCGGCACGATCAGCGGCGCGAACTTTCAGCCGCTGCACGCCGGCGCCCACAAGGAGCAGGCGTTCATCGGAGGGCCGGAATACACCATCGGTCAGGGCATCATCGGCCTGCAATACATCAATTCCATCACCGGCGGCACCTATGTCGCGTCCCACTCGGGCGGCGGCCTGCATGAAACCGGGCTCGCCTTCGGCGGCAGCTACGTCTATGCGCCTGGTGCCACAGCTTTCGTGTCCATGCTCTTTGGGCTGCGTCACCAGTCTGGTGCCGATCTGCTGAACGGCGGGACCGGCGCCAACAACAACAGCACCCAGGCGCGCGCCATCGATATCGGCAACCGCTTCGACTTCTGAGCCGTCGCCGCGCTGTCGATCTGCCAGGGATCGTCAGGTGAAGGAAGCAGGCGTAGGGCGGCGCCCGCCGCTTGCTTCCTTCACCTGATCATCAGGACGATCCTCGCTCGCGGCTTGGCGCGGACGGCCGATTGCGCTAACAGATGGCCCTCTGGCGTGCGCATCGAAGATGCGGATGGCCGGCATTGATGAATGGGTCAGGCATGCGGTATCGCGCTTTCACACGTCTTTCGCCTTTGCTGATGGCCCTTGTGCTGACGGCTTGCAACGGCAAGAGCGCGCCGGCGCCGATTGTCGAAGGCAACGACGATCAGTTTCGCGGACGTGACGTCGGTACCATCGACAATTCCGGCGGCGTGCTGTTCACCACCGCCAAAGGCAACCGAAACACCAACGATAGCAGCGGCGGGCCCTCCGGTATCGGCGTGAACGCCTATCTCTGGCGCGGCGCGCTGGACACGCTGTCCTTCATGCCGCTCGCCTCGGCTGACCCGTTTGGCGGCGTGATCATCACCGATTGGTATCAGCCGCCATCCGTGACCGGCGAACGCTTCAAGGCAACAGCCTATATTCTGGGCCGCCAGCTGCGCGCTGACGGGGTGCGCGTGGCGCTGTTCCACCAGGTGCAGCAGAACGGCCAGTGGGTGGATGCACCGGTGGCGAGCACCACGTCCAGCCAGGTGGAGGACAAGGTGCTCGCCCGCGCCCGCGAGCTGCGCGCCGCGGCGGGCAAGGCGAACTGATCTGCAGCGCAGAAGGTTGCCGCGACCGGGGTTCTGACTGATACAATGGGGGCACCTCAACGAACTGTCTGGCCCCCTGATGACCATCGAGACGATCGCCCCTCCCGCCTCTGTTGGCGACACGCCGCGCTATGATTTCCGCGCCGCCGAGCTGCGCTGGCAGGCGGCCTGGAACGCGGCGAACTGCTTTGCTGTCGATGATGTGCCGACGGACGGCAAGCCAAAATACTATGTGCTTGAGATGTTCCCGTATCCCAGCGGGAAGATCCATATGGGTCATGTTCGCAACTACACGCTGGGCGACGTGGTGGCGCGGTACAAGCGCGCGCGCGGGCATTCGGTTCTGCATCCGATGGGATGGGACGCGTTCGGTCTGCCGGCGGAGAACGCGGCGCGGGAGCGTGGGATTCATCCGGCGCGCTGGACGTGGGACAACATCGCGGCGATGCGCACCGAGTTGAAGCGCATGGGGCTGTCGCTGGACTGGAGCCGGGAATTCGCGACCTGCGATCCGCGCTATTACGGCCAGCAGCAGAAGCTGTTTTTGGACATGCTGGCCGCGGGACTGGCGGAGCGGCGGGATGCCTGGGTGAACTGGGATCCGGTGGATGGCACCGTGCTGGCCAACGAGCAGGTGATCGACGGACGCGGCTGGCGTTCGGGGGCGCTGGTGGAGAAGAAGCGTCTATCACAATGGGTGCTGCGCATCACCGACCAGGCGCCGGCGCTGCTGTCGGCGCTGGAGACACTGGATCGCTGGCCCGAGCGGGTGCGGCTGATGCAGGCCAACTGGATCGGTCGCAGCGAAGGGGCGCGGATGCGCTTTGCGCTGACCGCGGCCGAGGCGGGGCTGGACTCGGTTGAGGTTTATACCACCCGGCCTGACACGCTGTTTGGCATGTCGTTTCTGGCGATTGCGGCCGAGCATCCGCTGGCGGCCGCGGTGGCGGCGCGAGATTCGGCGGCCGCGGCTTTTGTGGCGGATTGTCAGAGCCGCGGCACGAGCGAGGCGGTGCTGGAGACGCTGGAGAAGCGGGGCTATCCGACGGGGCTGGAGGTGATCAATCCGCTGACGGGTTTGCGTCATCCGGTGTGGATCGCCAATTTCGTGCTTATGGAATACGGTACCGGAGCGATCTTTGGCTGTCCGGCGCATGACCAGCGCGACCTGGATTTCGCCCGCAAATACGATCTGCCGGTCACCGCCGTGGTGTGCCCGCCCGGTGAGGATGCGGATTTTGCGGTGGGCAGCAAGGCGTATGACGGCACCGGTGCGATGATCCGGTCAGGCTTCCTTGATGGCATGACGCGCGAGGCCGCACGGGCGGCAGCGATTGCCGAGCTGGATCGGCTCGGTGTGGGCCAGGGCGTTGTGAACTGGCGGCTGCGGGACTGGGGCGTGTCGCGCCAGCGCTACTGGGGCTGCCCGATCCCGGTGATCCATTGCGATTCCTGTGGCGTGGTGCCGGTGCCGCGCGACCAGCTGCCGTTGGTGCTGCCGGAGGACGTGACGTTCGACCGGCCCGGCAATCCGCTGGACCATCACCCTACGTGGAAGCACGTGAACTGCCCGGCATGCGGGGCAGCGGCGCGGCGCGAGACCGACACGTTCGACACGTTCGTGGACAGCTCGTGGTATTTCGCGCGGTTCTGCAGCCCGCATGCCGACGCGCCGGTGACGCAGGCGGCGGTGGATCACTGGTTGCCGGTGGACCAGTATATCGGCGGCATCGAGCATGCGATCCTGCATCTGCTGTATTCCCGCTACGTCACCCGGGCGATGCACCAGACGGGTCATCTTTCCGTGGACGAACCGTTCGATGGCCTGTTCACCCAGGGCATGGTGACGCATGAGAGCTACAAGTCCGTCGATGGGGCCTGGCTTTATCCCGAGGAGACCCAGCGCCGGCAGGACGGTGCC
Source organism: Rhodospirillales bacterium (assembly GCA_037445025.1). GTDB lineage: Bacteria > Pseudomonadota > Alphaproteobacteria > Acetobacterales > Acetobacteraceae > CAIQQQ01. The sequence continues at coordinate 46,115 of JBBILI010000024.1, read as the reverse complement.
GTGGTGCATCGAGACACCGGCGAGCCGGTGACCGTGGGCCGTGTCGAAGCGATGTCGAAATCGAAGCGGAACACGGTCGATCCTGGGGCGATCATTGCACGTTACGGTGCCGATACGGCGCGATGGTTTATCCTGTCTGACAATCCGCCGGAGCGGGACATGGAGTGGACCGAGTCGGGCGCGATCGGAGCCTATCGGTTCACGCAGCGGCTGTTTCGGCTGGTGGAGGCCGCGCCGGGTTCGGTGCCGGCCGAGCCTGCCACGTTCGGGGCCGCGGCGCGGGCGCTGCGGCGGGCGACGCATCGGACGATTGCGACAGTGACCGAGGCGCTGGAGGGTTTCGCCTTCAATGTGGCGGTGGCCCGTGTGTATGAGTTCGCCAACGCCATCGGTGAGGCGGAGCGCGCCGGCAACGCTGCGCGCGCTGGGGATGGAGAGGGTCTGGTTTGGGCGCAGCATGAGGCGCTGCAGGCGCTGGCGGTGCTGATCTCGCCGATGATGCCGCATCTGGCGGAGGAGATCTGGAGCCGTCTGCCCGGGACCGATGGCGGCCTGGTGGCACAGGGCACGTGGCCGGTGGCGGATCCGAGCCTGACCGCTGCTGAGACGTTCACCATCGCGGTGCAGGTGATGGGCAAGCTGCGCGGCAAGATCGAAGTGTTGCCGGATGCCCCGGAGGCGGAGGTGATTGCGGCCGCCGAGGCGGAGCCGAATGTGGTGCGGGCTTTGGAGGGTCGGCGGATCGTCAAGCGCGTGTATGTCGCGGGCCGGATCGTCAATTTTGTGGTGGCGGGAGCATAGGGTGATCCAACGCAGCGGTGGCCCGGTTGTTCTGCGGCGAAGCCTGCTGCTGGGTGCGGCGCTCGGCCTGTCCGGTTGCGGATTTCATCCGGTGTATGGGCCTGGGGCGGATGGTTCGCATGCGGTGCTGACGGCCTTTGCCGAAACTGGTGTTTCGACGATTCCGGAGCGACAGGGCCAGCTTCTGCGGCAGGCGTTGCAGGATCGGTTGGAACGTGGCGGGGTGTCTGGCACCCGGCTGTATGAGTTGCTGGTGGTCAGCTTTTCCATTCCAACCGATCAGATCGGGATTCAGCAGGACAGCAACCCCACACGGGTGCGGATGACGGGAAAGGCCACGTGGTCTCTGCTGAGCGTTGATTCGCAGCGGCGAACGCTGACCCATGGGGTTGCGGTGTCGACGGATGGCTATGACAACCTTGACCTGCAGTTCTTCGCCGGCGAAGAGGCCAATGCGGCGGCGCAGCGCCGACTTGCAGTGGCGGTTGCGGACGTGCTGGTGGGCCAGCTGGCGCGGTATTTCCTCGCGCATCCCACCGGGGCGTGATGGCGTGAAGCTCGATGCACGGCGGGTCGAGGCGTTTCTCGATGACCCCGGTGCGGTCCGGGCGGTGTTGTTCCATGGCGAGGATGCCGGATTGATCCGGGAATGGGCGGCGCGTGTGGTGCGCCGTGTGGCGGGTTCGCTCGATGATCCGTTCCGGGTGACGGAGCTCGATCGCGATGCCATTGGCTCTTTGGCTGATGAGATGGGTGCGATGTCACTCATGGGGGGACGTCGGGTGGTGCGGGTGCGCGAGGCCACCGATGCTGCGACGACACCTGTGCAGAAGGCGTTGACCGGGCCTGGTCCGGCATTTCTGGTGCTGGAAGGTGCGACGCTGGGTGGGAAGTCCCGGCTCAAGACCCTGCTGGAGCGGAGCGAGCAAGCGGTCACAATCGCCTGTTATCCGATGGAGGCGCGGGCGATTCCGGCGCTTGTTCGGGGGGCTTTGGCGCAGGATCGGATTTCAATCGAGCCGGATGCGATGGAGTGGCTGGCAGGGCAGCTGGGGGCGGACCGTGCCGTGACCCGGAGCGAGCTGGAGAAGCTGGCGCTGTATGTGGGGCCTGGTGGTGTGGTGGATCAGGAGGCGGTGCGGCTGTGCGTGGGTGATCAATCCGGGCTGCAGCTGGAAGATGCGCTGTTTGCTGCGACCGATGGCGATGTGGTTGCCACAGATCGGGCGCTAGAGCTGGCGATGTCGGAAGGAGCGACGCCCGTGGGGGTGTTGCGAGCGGGACTGATGCATCTGCAGCGGCTGGCGCGGGTTCGGGCGGTGGTCGATGCTGGGTTTGCAGTGGAGGCGGCAGTGAAAGCTGCGCGCCCACCGGTGTTCTTTCGGCGTGAGGCGGTGTTTGTCCGTGCGGTGCGGTTGTGGCCGTTGCTGGTGTTGGAGCAGGCGGCGCTGCGGTTTTGGGAGGTCGAGCGTGGGTGCAAGAGCACCGGGGTGCCCGCGGACGCGATGAGCCGGAGTGCTGTGTTGGGGCTGGCGCAGCGGGCGGCGGTGATGCGACGGCGGGGGTGAAGAACTTCTTTTCTGAAGAAAGGAACCGAAAGATTTCCGATCGCTTTTACTCTTGTTTTCTCCGGAGAGGCTTCGTTGCGATTGAACGTTTTTGATTCTTTTTTCAAAGAAGAACGTGTTGCTTAATTCCGACTAAGCAGACTCACGATGCCATCCAGTTGGTCCAGCGATCGATAGACGATTCGCACAGACCCTGCCTTCCCATCAAAGCTGATCTCGACCTTCAGTCCAAGCCGCTCCGACAGATCGTTCTCCAGCGCTGCTGTCTCTGGGTCCTTGACCCTCGCAGTCGCGGCGGGCGCAGCCTTCCTGCTGGTCAGGGCCTCGGTCTGGCGAACATTGAGGCCGCGCGCGATGACGGCCAGGGCTGCCTTTTCCGGTTCCGGATGGGCCAGGAGCGCGCGGGCGTGCCCTGCGGAGAGTGCGCCTTTGCGGACTTCGTTGCGCACCGTTGTGGGGAGGTTGAGCAGCCGCATCGTGTTGGCGATATGGCTGCGCGACTTACCAATGGACTCGGCGAGCACTTCCTGGGTCATGCCAAACTCTTCGAGCAGGCGTTTGTAGCCTTCGGCTTCCTCGATTGCGTTGAGGTCCTGCCGCTGGAGGTTTTCGACCAGCCCGGCCGCCATGGCTTCCATGTCGCTTAGGTGACGCACCAGCACCGGCACGTCGTGGAGGCCGGCCTCCTGTGAGGCGCGCCAGCGGCGTTCGCCGGCGATGATCTGGAAATGACCGGGCTGTGTTGGATGTGGCCGGGCCAGCAGGGGCTGCAGAATGCCGCTTGCCCGAATGGAGTCGACGAGATCGGCGAGGGCGGCAGGGTCTATGGTGCCGCGGGGCTGGTAGGGGCTTGGTTCCAGGTGTTCGACGGGAATGGAGCGAATGCCGGAAGTTGCGTCATGTGATTTGGATGCGGTTGCAACGTCACCCAGAAGGGCGGCCAGACCGCGGCCGAGGCGGGGGTTATTGTCTTTGGCACTCATGATGAAATTCCCACAGCGAGCCGTTCGCGTTGCAACAGTTCGCTGGCAAGTTTGACATAGGCCTGTGCGCCTGGAGACCGGTGATCGTACATCACGACGGGTTTGCCGTGGCTGGGGGCTTCGGATATGCGGATGTTGCGGGGGATCATGGTCTCGTAGACCTTGGTGCCGAAGAAGCTTCTGGCGTCATCGGCCACGAGATCGGAGAGGTTGTTGCGGCGATCGTACATCGTGAGCACGATCCCCTGCAGGGTCAGGGCCTTGTTCAGGTTCTGCTGAACCAAGCCGATGGTTCGCATGAGCTGGCTGAGGCCTTCGAGGGCGAAGAACTCGCATTGCAGCGGCACCAGCACTTTGTCGGCTGCGACAAGACCATTGAGGGTCAGAAGTCCGAGGCTGGGGGGGCAGTCGATCAAAACGTAGGTGAACGGAAGCCTGCCCGGTCCTTCACGGCGGAGGGCCTGGCGCAGGCGGAACTCGCGTTGGGGCTGATTGACGAGTTCGATCTCCGCACCGGCCAGATCCGGCTCGGCGGCGATGATCGATAGGTTTTCGACGATCGTGGGCTGAATGACGGTTGTGGTAGCGATTGTCTCGGTCAGCAGGGCGTAGGTTCCGGCTCCCCGGTCGGTTCGGCTCAGCCCAAGGCCGGTCGTGGCGTTTCCTTGGGGGTCAAGGTCGACCAGGAGAACCCGCTCGCCGGTTGCGGCGAGGGATGTCGCGAGGTTGATGGCTGTCGTGGTCTTCCCGACCCCGCCCTTTTGGTTGGCGATCGCGATGATGCAGGCGCGGTCTGCGTTGGTGGAGTGTGGATGTCTGTCAGGAGAAGGGTCCGACACGGCTGACCTCGGTGATGTGAAGGATGGTCGCGGTCGGATCCGTGAGGCTGGGGGTCCGCGTGACGCGCATGTGCCACTGCTCTGCGGCGGCGGTCAATTCAGCCTCGACATTGCGGCCTTTGGGGGCGATCAGGACACCGTTCGGGGTCAGGAAAGGGTGGGCGAGCCCGAGCAGGGTGGCCAGCGGCGCCAGGGCGCGGGCAGTAACGCACTGCGCCTGTGGCAGGACGATTGTTTCCATCCGGGTACTGTGGACGGTGACCGAAGCGGAGCATGCGCGGGCTGCTTCGCGAAGGAAGGCGCATTTCCTGTGGTCTGATTCGATGAGATGGAAATGAGTGCCGGTCGCGATGGCGAGGACCAAGCCGGGGAGCCCGCCACCACTGCCGAGGTCGATGGCATGGGACAGGGCGGGTGGCAGGTGGGGGATGAGCTGTAGTGCGTCTTCGACGTGGCGGTCCCAGAGCGAGTCCAGGTCGTGCTTGGAGATCAGATTGATCGTTCGGTTCCAGGTGGTCAGGAGGGTGGCGTAGGCTTCAAGGCGCGTCCGTGTTTCACGTGAAACATGTGCGCTTGGTCGCTCAGACTGTTTCACGTGAAACACACCTCGTGCTCTGCGCGTTGCCGGCGTGCGAACGCGGATACGGCCGCAAGGGCCGCGGGCGTCATTCCCTGAATACGTGATGCGGCGCCGACGGAGGCCGGCCGTGTGGTGGTCAGCTTTTCCTGCAGCTCGCGCGACAGGCCTCCGACCCGGCTGAAATCAAGATCGATGGGCAAGGCCAGTCCATCTTCGCGATGAACCAGGCGCCGCTCAGCGTCCTGGCGGTGTAGATACCCAGCATACAGGGCTTCGGTTGCAAGTTGCTCGACGACCCGCTTGGGCAAAGTGGCAAGCCAGGGAGCTTCGGTCTCCAGGGCGGGCATCGTCACGCCTGTATGTCCCATCCAGGCCTTAAGGGTGCGTGGTGTGCTGTCCTGCCCGACGGCACATCCGAGCTGGGACAGTCTGCCAGGAGCAATCTGCAGGGAGCCGGCGCGGCTGTCCGCCGAATTGAGTTGCTCGATGAACGATTGGAATGCTGCGAGGCGGGTCGTTGAAACGCAGCCCCATGCGCCGCCCAGGGCCGTCAAGCGTCGATCCGCATTGTCAGCGCGCAGGGACAGCCTGAATTCGGCGCGCGAGGTGAACATCCGATAAGGCTCTGACACACCTTGGGTGATCAGGTCATCGATCAGCACGCCGATATAGGCCTGAGAGCGGTTCACATGCACGGCCTCCTGGCCGCCGCACAGGCGGGCCGCGTTGATGCCGGCCATCAGCCCTTGCGCCGCAGCTTCCTCGTAGCCGGTCGTTCCATTGATCTGGCCTGCCAGGAACAGTCCCGGCACGGCCCGCAATTCGAGCGAGGGCAAGAGGGATCTGGGGTCGATGTAATCGTATTCCACCGCGTAGCCAGGCCGCAGAATTTGGGCGTGTTCCAGGCCGGGGATCGAAGCGATCAGAGCCGACTGAACATTGCGCGGCAGGCTGGTCGAAATACCGTTGGGATAGACGGTGGCGTCATCCAGCCCCTCCGGCTCCAGGAAGATCTGATGGTGCTCTTTGTCCGCGAAGCGCACCACCTTGTCTTCGATGGACGGGCAATAGCGCGGGCCACGTCCAGAGATCTGCCCACCATAGACGGCCGACAGATGCAGGTTCTCACGAATGATCGCGTGGGTGCGTTCGGTGGTGCCGGTGATGCCGCAAGCAATCTGGCGGTTGGTAATAGCGGTCGTCAGAGTGCTGAAGGGCTCCAGCAGCGCATCTCCGTGATCGGCTCCCAAGGCCCGCCAATCGATCGTCTTGCCATCCAGCCGCGGCGGCGTTCCAGTCTTGAGCCGACCGATGGGAAGGTTCAAGCGGCCAAGCGTCTGCGCCAGCCCGATCGAAGGGGCCTCGCCGACGCGTCCGGCCGGTGTGCTGTCGGGGCCGATATGGATCATGCCGCGCAGAAAGGTTCCTGCAGTGAGCACGGCGGCGCCGCAACGCCAGCTTCGTCCATCGCCACAGACCACCCCGATGACCCTACCTGCGGCATCGAGCGTCAGATCCTCTACGGCGCCGGCGACAATGGTGAGATTTGCCTGCTCCGCCAACATGGCCTGGATGGAGCGCCGGTAGAGCGCCCGATCAGCCTGGGCACGCGGTCCGCGAACGGCTGGTCCCTTGCTGCGGTTGAGCAGCTTGAAATGAATACCTGCCTGGTCCGCAGCGCGACCCATCAACCCGTCGAGCGCGTCAATCTCACGGACCAGGTGGCCCTTGCCGATGCCACCAATGGCCGGATTGCAGGACATCTCGCCGATCGTGTCCAACCGATGCGTGAGCAGCAGTGTCTGCGCGCCGATACGCGCCGCAGCGGCAGCGGCCTCGCATCCGGCATGGCCGGCGCCTACCACAATCACGTCGAAGTCGTTGGCCATTGTGTCCCAAGTCCCGCCTGACATCATTGGCGGTCATACTACGTTATTTTCCGATACAGAACTGGCGGAACACAGAGTCCAGGACGTCTTCCACGCCAACCTGCCCGGTGATGCGCCCCAGCGCCTGCACCGCCAGTCGAAGTTCTTCGCCGCATAGTTCTGGTAGAACCGCCTCGCGTGCGGCGCGCAGGCACAGCATCGCGTCCTGAAGCGCCATCCGGTGCCTCGCCCGGGACAGTGCCGGCGTGCCACGCGGTCCCGCCAGCTGAATTGCAATCTGTTGCAGCTGAGCCAGGAGGGCTGGCATGCCGAACCCACTTCTGGCGCTGACAGCCATCCGGTCAGCTGGAGGGGATTCGAGCAGGTCGGCCTTGGTCACCACTGGCAGAATGCGCACCCCCGCTGATGCTTCCGGCGTGGGGGCTTCGTGATCATCGCAGCTCAGCGCGACCACCAGGTCGGCGGTCGCAAGGCGTGCGCGGGCTCGGCGCACGCCCTCCGCCTCGATCGGATCGTCCGTCTCCCGCAGTCCTGCGGTGTCGAGCAGCGTGACGGGAATGCCGCCGAGTTCGAGCCTGGCCTCCAGCACATCACGTGTCGTGCCGGCCGTGGGCGACACAATGGCCACATCGCGCCCGCACAACGCGTTGATCAATGTGGATTTTCCAACATTGGGCGGGCCCGCGATGGCAAAGGTGAGGCCGTTTCGGAGTCTCTCGCCGCGGCCGCCATCGTCGAGATGCGCTGCCATTTCGTCGCGGATCCGATCGATCTCGGTGGCCATGGCAGCGAAGATCTCCGGCGGGAGATCCTCGTCCGGGAAATCGATCAGAGCCTCCTGCTGTGCCAGAAGCCGCAGCAGCCGGGCGGCCCAGGCGGCATAGAGGTCGCCCAGCGCGCCAGAGAGCTGGCGCAAGGCTTGATCCCGCTGGGCGGAGGTCTCGGCGTCGATGAGATCCGCCACGGCCTCCGCCGCCAGCAGGTCCATTCGGCCGTTCAGCACCGCGCGGCGTGTGAACTCACCTGCCTCGGCCGGCCGTGCCCCCAAGGTACCGAGCGCCAGCATGACCGATTCAACGACAGCAATCCCGCCATGCACCTGCAGTTCGGCGCTGTCCTCGCCGGTGTAGGAGCCTGGCCCCGGAAACCACAGAATCAGCGCTTCATCCAGTATTGCGCCGTCGGGACCGCGAAGACGGCGGAGCGACGCGCGGCGCGGTGCCGGCAGCGTGTCGCACAGTGTGTGCAGCATTCCCTGACAACCAGGTCCGCTGACCCGGATCACCGCCACCGCCGCACGCCCCTGGCCTGAGGCCAGCGCAAAGATCGTGTCGCTGAGACCCGCCTGCATGGCCGGTTCGGATCAGGCCAGCATCAGCGATGTGGCTCGGCCACCGTCACGCAGATGCTGTTCCAAGACAGCGTCGACATCGGCTCTGGTTTCGATCTTATACCAGATGCCTTCGGGATAGATGACCAGGCAAGGCCCGAGCTCGCAGCGATCCAGGCATCCGGCCGAATTCACCCGCAATCGCTGCAGTCCCATCTCCTTGGCACGCGCCTTCATATAGTCGCGCAGCCCCTCCGATCCTTTGGCCGCACAGGACCCGCGGGCATGTCCGTCGGGCCGTCGGTTGCAGCAGACGAACAGATGCGCATCGAAGTATAGTTCAGGCTCACCCGCCTGCCGTTCGCCAACCGTCATGATAGTTTCCAATTCATAACAAATACATCGTGCCAGATTCGCTGTCTTTAGCAGCAAGCAGGCTGCCATGCGATCCGGTGCACCGCCCGCGTGCTGCCGTCAGCCATGCCTGACAGGACGAGACCCCGCCTCTGGGCAGCCGACGCGCAATGAGGCATGGTGACGGCTGAGGGGCGATAGCCCTGTCTGCCTGAATTCACGGATCCGCGCTTGCCCCAGCTCTCGCTGCACACGCCCGTCGGCGATCTGTCCCTCTCGGAGGAAGACGGCGCCCTTGTGGCACTCGATTGGGGATGGGGCAGTCTGCAATCCCCAACGCCGCTGCTCTGCGCTGCGCGCGACCAGCTGCACAAATATTTCGATGGCACCCGCGTGACGTTCGACATTCCGCTGGCGCCCTTTGGCACCGAATACCGCAAACGTGTCTGGCAGGCGCTTTGCACCGTCCCGCCAGGGGAAACCCGGAGCTACGGTCAGCTCGCTGCTGTCGCGGGTGGCAGTCCGCGCTCGATCGGCACCGCGATGGCCACCAATCCGATCCCGATCCTGATTCCCTGCCACCGCGTCGTCGCCAGTGCCGGACCTGGCGGCTATTCCGGCGGCGATGGCCTGCCCACCAAGCATTTCCTGCTCGCGCTGGAGCGCCATGCGCTCTCTGCCACCACTTTGCGCCGTGCGGCCTCTTCCTCCACCGATCAGCCCCGACTGGAACTGACATGACCAAGGCCATTCGAATCCACGCCAATGGCGGCCCCGAGGTAATGCGCTGGGAAGACGTGCCCACGCCGGAGCCCGGCCGCGGCGAGGTGCTGATCCATCATGAAGCCGTCGGTCTGAACTATATCGACGTGTATTTCCGTACCGGCCTGTACAAGACCGCGCTCCCGGCCGGAATCGGCATGGAGGGCAGCGGCGTGGTGTTGGCGCTGGGCGAAGGTGTCACCGAGCTCGCGGTGGGGGATCGCATCGCCTATGCCGGAGGGCCGGTGGGGGCCTATGCCACCGAGCGCGTCATCGCTGCCGATCGCCTTGTCAAGCTGCCCGATGCGATCGACTTCCAGACCGGGGCCGCGATGATGCTGCAGGGCCTCACCGCCCAGTATCTGCTGCGACGTACCTTTCCGGTGCAGCCGGGCCAGACCATTCTGGTGCATGCGGCGGCCGGCGGCGTGGGGCTGATTCTTTGTCAGTGGGCAAGTCATCTCGGCGTGCATGTGATTGGCGTGGTCTCCACCGCCGAGAAGGCCGAGCTGGCGCGGGCGCATGGGGCGGAACATGTCATCATCGGCCACAGCAACCTCGCCGGCGAGGTGAAGCGCATCACCGCAGGTGCGATGGTGCCGGTGGTCTATGACAGCGTCGGCCGCGACACGTTCAGCGCCAGCCTCGACTGTCTGGCGCCACTCGGCATGATGGTCTCCTACGGCAGCGCGTCCGGTCCGGTGCCGCCAGTCGATATCGGCGTGCTTTCGGCCAAGGGCAGCCTGTTCCTCACCCGCCCGACGCTTGCGACCTACACCGCCAAGCGTGCCGATCTGGTGGCGATGGCAGGGGATCTGTTCGGCGTCGTCGCGAGCGGCGCCGTCGCTATCCGTGTCAATCAGACCTTCCCGCTGAGTGCCGCTGCGGCAGCGCATAGGGCCCTTGAGGCGCGGCAGACCACCGGCAGCACGGTGCTGGTGCCGTGAGCGCCGGGGCCACGCCCCGGATCGTTCTCGACGACGAAGCCCGCCTCCGCCAACGCCGCACGCGCCTGACAGCGCTGATCGTGGCGTGCGCGCTGTTCATGCAGAACCTGGACAGCACGGTCATCGCCACCGCCCTGCCCACCATGGCGCGGGATTTCGGCGCCGATCCGGTGCGGATGAACGTGGCGTTGACCTCTTACCTCCTCAGCCTGGCGGTGTTCATTCCCGCCAGCGGCTGGATGGCCGACCGGTTCGGGGCACGCACGGTGTTCCGCGCTGCCATCGCCGTGTTCACGGTGGGCTCTGTGTTGTGCGGTCGAGCAGAGTCACTGCCGTTTCTGGTGGCGGCGCGGATTCTCCAGGGTGCCGGCGGGGCGATGATGGTGCCGGTCGGCCGCCTGGTGCTGCTGCGCTCCGTGCAGAAATCCGAGCTGGTCGCGGCCATGGCCTGGCTGTCCATGCCGGCGCTGATCGGCCCGATCGTGGGACCCCCGCTGGGCGGGCTGATCGTGACCTACGCGTCGTGGCGATGGGTGTTCGATATCAACGTGCCGATCGGCATTCTCGGCGTGGCGCTGGTGACGCTCTATGTCGAGGATGTGCGTGAGACCGTTCGGGTGAAGCTCGACATCATCGGGCTTGTGCTGTCGGCGGTGGCGCTGGCTTCGGTGATGGTGGCGCTGGAAACTGCGGGACGTGGCATGGTGGCAGGGGAGCTGACCGGCGCGTTGCTGGCTGTCGGCGTCGTGTCGGCCCTGCTGTACTGGCGCCATGCGCGGCGGCATCCGGCGCCGCTGCTGGATCTCTCTTTGCTGCGTATTCCGACCTTCCTGGTCTCCGTGGTGGCCGGCACGTTGTTTCGCGTGGGGGTTGGGGCGGTGCCGTTTCTGCTGCCGCTGATGTTCCAGGTGGGGTTCGGCAAGTCGGCGGCGCAGAGCGGATTGATCACCTTCACCAGCTCGGCCGGGGCCATCATCATGAAGCCGGCGGCGATGACGGCGCTGCGCCGCTTCGGGTTTCGCGACACGCTGCTGGTCAACACCGTCATTTCCGCCAGCCTGCTGGGGGTCTGTGCCCTGTTCCGGCCGGCCTGGCCGGTGGCCTGGATCTATCTGGCGCTGCTGATCGGCGGGTTCTTCCGCTCGCTGCAGTTCACCGCCTACAACGCTGTGGCGTATGCCGATGTCCCGCGGGAGCGGATGAGCGGGGCGACCTCGCTGTACAGCACGATTCAGCAGGTGTCGCTGACACTGGGTGTGTCAATCGGCGCGGGCGTGCTGGAGCTTTCGATGGCCGCACTGGGGCATGGCACGCCTCAGATTGCGGATTTCAGCACAGGATTTCTCGTGGTGGCGGCGGTGTCGATGATGGCGGGGCCCGTGACGATGCTGATGCCAAGGAATGCGGCGCAGGAGATGTCGGGGCATCATGCAAGTAAGTGAGAAAGTTCTTTTTTGAAAAAAAGAACCAAAAAACTTCTGATCGGCTGACGCCCCTCTCCGGAGAGAGGTCCGCTTAAGCGATAGAAAGTCTTTTGCTTCTTTTCTTCAGAAAAGAAGATTCTCTTACTGCCGTATGAAAAGCCCCACTGTCAATGCCAACCCCACAAGTACTACGAACCCGCGCAGCAGCTTCTCATTCACCCGTTTGAGCAGCCATGTGCCGCCAAGCCCGCCACCGATGGCGGCGACCGCCACCACGGCCACATCGCGCCACACCACATCCGGCGCGAACAGGAACACCACCACTGCCGAGGCGTTCATCGCCGCCCCCAGCGCGTTCTTGGTCGCCCCGGCGTTGCGCATCGCGACCCCCGCGACGGTGAGGGCCGCCAGCATCAGAAAGCCGATGCCGCCACCGAAATAGCCACCATAGACGGAAATGCCGAACTGCACGAGGCCGGCCAGCCGTGGATCGAGCGGCTTTGTCGCCTGCCCCGGCCTGCGCAGAAAGCTGCCCCAGGCGAACACGGAGGTCGCGAACAGAACGAGATACGGCACCAGAGCCGCGAAGAACGAAGGTGGTGTGCCCAGCAACAGCAACGCCCCGACCAGCCCGCCACCCAGGCTGATGCCGAGCAGCGCGCCGAACTGTACCCGCCCGGCGCCGCTGACGAGCGAGCGGCCGGCCAGTCCTGCGGTGAACTGCCCGGGAAACAGGGCGATGGTCGAGGTTATGTTCGCCGCGCGCGGGTCGAGCCCGGTCAGCAGCAAGGCCGGAAACGTGACGAAGGAGCCGCCGCCGGCCAGCGCATTCATGCCGCCGGCCAAAAACGCGGCGCAGAAGAGAAAGAGCAGGGACAGGTTCATGCCGCTACCTCGGTCATGGCCGTGCCGAGGTCAACCGCTCGGCACCATGACCTGGCGTCGCCTTGCGCGCGCGGTCACCGGCATCGGAATGGCGGCATAGCTGTCCTTGATCGCCTCGGTGAGGGTGACGCCGGCCAGATGCGGCGCCAGCATCCGGCCGGCCCGCTCCCAGGCGCGCGCCCCCTTCAGCACGACCCGCCATTGCAGCGGTGGCACGAACAGCGCGGTGTCACGCCGTTCGATGTGGAACATCGATTCCGTCAGCAGCCGGGTGATCTGGCTGGGCGAAAAGGGCTGGCCCTGGCCGAACGGCGTGCCGTCCGTGAAGGCCCACAGGCCACGGCGGTTGGGGGCGACGACGATCATCCGCCCATCGTCGCGCAGCACGCGCCACACCTCGCGCAGCAGTCGGCGCGGGGCCTCGGCCGCTTCCAGCCCGTGCACGATCAGCACACGGTCAAAGCTCAGGTCGGCGAAGGGCAGCGAATCCTCCTCGGCGGTGCAGGACAGTCCGGCCGTGTCGGTGGGCCAGGCCACCAGGCCGGACTGTGCCAGGGTGACCGCAACACAGCCGGGGCGGCTGGCATGGCTCAGATAGGGCAGCAGATAGGGATACGGGTAGCCGATGCCGAGGACGGACTGGCCCGGCCGCGGCGGGCACATCCGCAGCAGCCGCTGGCGCAGCAGGCGTGTCACCACCGCCCCGCGGCCGGTGGTGTAGAAGGCACTCGTCAGGGCCGGTTCGCTGGTCATGTGCGGAAGTGTAGCACGAGGCGAATGTCGCACGCGGTGAAGCTGTCATGGCTTCGCCGCTTGCAGCCGCAGGCGAGGGTGATACATCTCGGGTATGATTGAAGCACACGCGATCCCGATCCTCTCCGACAACTATGCCTGGCTGCTGCGCTGCAGCGAGACCGGGGCCACCGCCATCGTCGATCCGGCCGAGGAGGCTCCGATCGCCGCCGCCATCGAGGCGCATGGCGGGCGGCTGGACATGATCCTGATCACGCATCACCACGGCGACCACATCGCCGCCGTCGATGCCATCCGCGCCCGCTTCCCCGCACAGGTGGTCGGCGCCACGGCGGATGCCCATCGCCTGCCGAAGCTCGATGTCAGCGTGGCGGAGGGCGACAGCGTCACTCTCGGCGCGAGCACGGCCGTTGTGATCGACACGCCCGGTCATACGATCGGGCACATCGCCTATCATTTCCCCGACGGCGCCGTGCTGCTGTGTGGCGACACGTTGTTCAGCCTTGGCTGCGGCCGGCTGCTGGAAGGCACGGCGGCCGACATGTTCGCCTCGCTGGCCAAGCTGGCGCGGCTGCCGGCGGAGACGCTGGTGTGCTGCGGCCATGAGTACACTCAGTCGAACGCCCGGTTCGCGCGGCATGTCGATCCGGACAATGGAGCGCTGGCGGCCTTCTCGGCGCATGTCGATACGCTGCGGGCGGCGGGGCAGCCCAGCGTGCCCAGCCGGCTGGGCGATGAGATGGCGGCCAACCCATTCCTGCGCGCACCGGATGTCACGACGCTTGCATCGCTTCGCGAAGCCAAGAACAAGTTCTGAGGGATCTCCATGAAGCTGTTCCATGCCGCCACGAGCCCCTATGCCCGCAAGGTCTATGCCTGCGCCATCGCCCGTGGGCTGGACAGTCAGATCGAGCTGATCCCGACCAACCCGCACATCTCGCCGCCGGCGCTGCTGGCGGCGAACCCGCTCAGCAAGATACCCTGCCTGGTGGCGGGCGACGGGCTGGCGCTGTTCGACAGCCCGGTGATCTGCGAATACCTCGACAGCCTGGAGGGCGGGCTGCCGCTGTTTCCGCGTGGTCTGGGCCCGCGGCTGCGGGTGCTGAAGCAGCAGGCGATCGCCGATGGCATCATGGACGCCGCGGTTGGCCGGCGCATGGAGCAGGGGCGTCCGCAGGAGGCGGCCCGAGATGTGGTGATGGCGCGCTACAAGGATGCGGTGGACCGGTCGCTGGATGTGCTGGAAGCGGAGACGCTCCATCAGACTCTGGATATCGGCACGATTTCGATCGCCTGCGCACTTGGCTACCTGACGCTGCGCTTTGCGGCTGAGCCGTGGCGCGAGGGGCATCCCAGGCTGACCGCGTGGTTTGCCGAATTCAGTCTCAACCCCTGCATCGCGCGCACCAAGCCCACGCCGTGATCAATCTGCGCGATGCGTCGCTGGCGCCGGACGCCGTGGTGGCGGCGCTGGGGCTGGAGCCGCATCCCGAGGGCGGCTTCTATCGGGAGACCTGGCGCGACCAGCCGGAGGGCGGTGGGCGCGGCGTTGGGACGGCCATTCTGTTCCTGCTGGCGGCGGAGCAGTTCAGCCACTGGCATCGGGTGGATGCGGCCGAGCTGTGGATCTGGCAGGCCGGCGCGCCGCTGGTGCTGTCGGTATCGCCAGATGGGCATGATGCGAGCGCGCATTGGCTGGGGCCCGATCTCGAGGCGAAGCAGGCGCTGCAGCATGTTGTGCCGAAAGGGCATTGGCAGGCGGCGACCAGCCTGGGGCGCTGGACGCTGGTGACGTGCACCGTCTCTCCGGCGTTTCAGTTCGAGGGGTTTGAGATGGCGCCAGCGGATTGGCGGCCAAGTTCAAGATAGTAGTTCTTTTTCGAAAAAGAACCAAAAAACGCCCCATCAGCTGACACCCCTCTCCGAAGAAATATCAGCTCAAACGAATAAAAGTCTTTTTGCTTCTTTTTCTTCAGAAAAAGAAGATTCTTTCTCAATCTTCTCTAAGTTGCGGATTATCAAACACCGGCGACCTGAGCCGGTGCAGCGCCTCGTCCAGCGCCTCTGCCAGGTCCCGCTTCTCTGTCTCGCCAAGGTCGCGCGCGATTTCCACGCGGAGATTGCGCGACACCAGCACCAGCCCGGGCACCCGGCCGGGGCGTTCTTCCAGCACCAGGTTCAGCCAGCCCGGCTGCAGCGTGCGTTCGCGCCGAGTGCCGTTCGGCTCGGTGCGGCGGATCTGCAGTCCGGACGGGGTTAGCAGGATCAGTTCCGAGCCGCGTTTGGCATGGGCGTTGAGGCGGAACAGGAAGGCGGCCAGCAGCAGCTCCAGACCGGTGAAGCCGCCGACCGGCCAGGCGCCGAGCCAGACGAACATCCCGGCGGAGAGCGAGCACATCAGGCAGATGGCGGCCAGCAGGCCCTTGAGGGCGGTGTTGGACAGGCTGCGATGCGGAATGATGACGGCTTCGAACAGCAGCTGGTCTGGTTCCATATCTCGCACATAGCACGTCGCGAGGCCTTGCCAGCCCCTGCGAACACGCAAAGATTCCGGCATGGCCAAAACCGCATCCAAGATCTCCGCCACCAACCCGATCCGCTCGCGGCTGATGGCCGCGCGCGATGTGCGCCCGTTCCTGGAGGCGCTGGCCTCGGAGCATCCCAATCCCAAGAGCGATCTTGTGTATCAGGACGCCTACACGCTGCTGGTGGCGGTGGTGCTCTCGGCCCAGACCACCGATGCCGCGGTGAACAAGGCGACGGTGGGATTGTTCGCGGCGGCGCCCGATCCGGCTGCGATGGTGGCGCTGGGGGTGGAGGCGATCGGCCGGCATATCCGCACCATCGGGCTGTGGCAGGGCAAGGCGAAGAACGTGGCGGCGCTGTCGCAACGGCTGCTGGACCTGCATGGCGGGGTGGTGCCGGGGGATCGGGAGAGCCTGGAGGCGCTGCCGGGGGTAGGGCGCAAGACCGTCAACGTGGTGCTGAACGTGGCCTTCGGCGAGAGTGCGATGGCGGTGGACACGCATATCTTCCGGCTCGGCAACCGCACCGGCCTGGCACCGGGCAAGACGGTGCGGGCGGTGGAGGACGGGCTGGTGAAGCGCGTGCCGGCGGACATGCTGCGAGATGCGCATCACTGGCTGATCCTGCACGGGCGCTATGTGTGCAAGGCACGCAAGCCGGAATGCTGGCGCTGCGTGGGGGCAGCATGGTGCCGGCTGACGCACAAGACCGTGCCGCCGGAATAGATGACGATAGTCAGTTTTTTGTGATCTGGTGACAATCGCTGCGGTTTAGTCACGGTGAAGTTGGCCCTTCCTGCGCTGGAGCGGTATGATCCCGGCGACGAGGTGGGGCAGGCAGATGGACGCACTGACAGATTTCCAATCGCGCGTGGTTCTCGTGCTCGGGGACATCATGCTGGATCGCTATGTGTTCGGCGATGTCCGACGGATTTCGCCAGAGGCGCCCATTCCGGTGCTGCGGGCGCAGCGTCAGCGTGTGGTGCTGGGCGGGGCCGGCAACGTGGCCAAGAACATCACGGCGCTGGGCGCCCGGGCGGTTCTGGTCGGTGTGGTCGGCGATGATGCGGCGGCCGGGCTGGTGCAGGAGGCTGTGGGCGGGCCGGAGAGCGGCATCACTCTGATGACGGTGGCGGCCCTAGGCCGGCCGACCACGGTGAAGACACGGTTCATGTCCGGATCGCACCAGCTGCTGCGACTGGACGAGGAGGTGACCACGGCGGTCGACGGCCAGTTGGCGACGCGGCTGCTGGCAGCCTATGCGGAAGCGCTGGTCAGTGCCGATGTTGTCGTGTTGTCGGATTATGCCAAGGGCGTGCTGTCGGATGCGGTGCTGGGCCAGGCGATCCGGATGGCGCGGGCTGCCGGCAAGCCGGTGATCGCCGATCCGAAGCGGGCCGATCTGTCGGCCTATGCCGAAGTGACGGTGCTGACCCCCAACGAGCTTGAAGTGACCGCGGCCACCGGGCTGTCGGCGGTGGAGAATGAGGGGGCGGTTGCGGCAGGGCTTGCGGCGCTGGCGTCGAGCCGGGCCGAGGCGGTGCTGGTGACGCGCTCGGAGAAGGGGCTCACGCTGGTGCGCCGCGGCCGCGCCCCGTTGCATCTGCCGACCGAGGCGCGCGAGGTGGCCGATGTGTCGGGCGCCGGCGACACGCTGGTGGCCAGCTTCGCCATCATGCTGGCGACCGGGGCGGATATGGCGGATGCGGCGCGGGTGGCCAACGTCGCGGCCGGGATCGCCGTGGGCAAGCAGGGGACGGCCACCGTCAGCCATGCCGAGCTGGAGCGGGCGCTGCACCGGCAGGAGCTGCTGGTGATCGATGAAAAGTTCGCGGGGCTGGAGGCGGCACAGACGCGCATCGCGGGCTGGCGCCGGCGGGGGCTGAAGGTGGGGTTCACCAATGGCTGCTTCGACCTGATCCATCCCGGCCACGTGCGCCTGCTCGGCAAGGCGCGGGCGCGGTGCGACCGGCTGATCGTGGCGCTCAACACGGATGCCTCGGTGAGCCGGCTCAAGGGGCCGAGCCGGCCGGTGCAGAACGAGACCGCGCGTGCCACGGTGATGGCGAGCATGGCGGCGGCCGACATGGTGATGCTGTTCGACGAGGATACGCCGCTGGAGCTGATCACGAAGCTGCTGCCCGACATCATCTTCAAAGGGGCCGACTATACCGCCGACCAGGTGGTGGGCGGCGCCGTGGTGGTGGCCAATGGCGGTGAGGTCGGGCTGATCGATCTCGAGGAGGGTCACAGCACCACCAATATCATCCGGCGCATGGCCAAGCCTGCTGCCTGATGGATGACATTCGGTATCCCGTTCTGCGTCTTGAAGCGCCGTTGGCCGGCGCCTCTGTCGTGCCCGGGGAAAAACTGACGGGGTATGGCTGGATCGCCGGGGCCACACGGGTTCAGGCCGTCACCGTGTTCGTGGGTGAGGCGCGCATGTGCGCCGCGGCCACCGGGCTGTCGCGCAGCGATGTCGATGATCCCGATGCGGCGGGGCTGCGCCCGGAAGGCTTCGCCTTCACCGGCACCATTCCCGCCCTGCCGTCAGGTCCGGCCGAACTGGTGGTGGTGGCGCGCACCGCGTCCGGCGAGGTGCGCAACTCCATGATGCTGACCATCGGCGGCGCAGCGCCGGTCGCGGCACCTGCCCGTACCGATGCCGCGCTGGTGCTGCGGGTGGAAGATGCGATCCTGTCCCCCAGCGAATTGCTGATGGTGCGCGGCTGGGCGGTGAGCCTGAGCCCGGTACAGCGGGTCGAGGTGTTCGGCCCCAACGGGCTGCTGGGCGTGGCGCGTCTGGGGCAGCCGCGGGAGGATATCGCGGTCGCCTATCCCGGCTATGCCGATGCCGATCGGGCCGGGTTCCGGCTGGACCAGCGGGTGGAGGCCAGCGAACTGCTGGGCGCCGAGCTGCGGGTGGTGGTGCACGCGCTCGGCCTGCCGCCGCGCCAGGCGGTGATCCCCGTGCGGCTGGAAGAGGTGGCGCCGATTCCCGATCCGGAGCCGGAAGCGGCGTCCGAACCCGCGCTGGCGCCGATGCTGCTGCGGCTGGAGGAGTGCAAGGTCAACGAGGAGGCGGTGCTGCGCGTGCGCGGCTGGACCACGGGTCTGGCGCCGATCGATGAGATCCGCGTGTATCTGGAGGACCGGCTGCTCGGCGTGGCGCAGAAGGGCGTGCCGCGCGGGGATGTTGCAGTGGTGCATCCGGACTATCCCGACAGCGCCCATGCCGGCTTCCTGCTGCTGCATGCGCTGGATGACATGGCCGCCACGGGACAGACCATCCGCGTGGTGTCGCGCATGTTCGGCGGCATCGCGCGCGAGGCGCGGGCGACGTTGGAGATGCCCGGCGCGGTGCGCCGGCGGGTGGCCACTTCCGGCGAGGTGCATCTGCATTGCGATGCCGTGACGCTGACCGAGGACGGCGCGGTGACGCTCACCGGGTGGGCGGTGTGTGCGGCGGGGATGTCCGAGGTCGCGATCGAGCTGGACGGCGTTCTGGTCGGACGGGCGGAGCCAGGCCCGGACCGGCCGGATGTGGGCAATCATTTCCCGCAGATTCCGTCAGCACGCAGCAGCGGGTTCCGTTTCTCCGGGCGCGCTGAGACGCGGGTTACCGGCGAGCAGATCGTGCGGGTCATCGCCCGCGGCGCGGATGGCGCCGAGAAGGTGATGCTGCTGCCGGTGCTGGCGATGCCGGCCGCAGATGCGCCGCAGGTGGGCGACGACGGCGGCAACGGCATCAGGTTCTATCTCGACACGCCGCAACATTCCGGCGGCCCGGACGGCAATGTCGCCAACGAGACGGTGCGGGGATTCATGTCCATCGCCGGTTGGGCGCTGGCGCCGGCGGGCATCGCCGGGGTGGAGGTGCTGGTCGATGGCACCTCGCTCGGCGAGGCCTATTACGGCATCCGGCGCGAGGACATCGGCAACGCCTTCCCGGGCATGGACAACGCGCTGCTCTGCGGCTTCGCCATGCTGGTGCCGCCGCAGGTGCTGCGGCGCGGCCGGCATGACGTTCGGGTCATCGTGCGCGACAAGGCCGGCACCTCGACCCTGGTGGAATTCGCCGTCGATGCCGAGCCCGCGACCGGCACCGAGGGGCCTTGGCAGCTGCGCCGCAAGATGACCGATGCGGAACGGCGGCTGATGCTGGGCATTGTCGAGGCCGGCGGGGCGCTGCCGGTGTTTCATTTCGTGGTGAAGCTGGATTCGACCAAGGCCACGGCGCTGGCCCGGGCGCGGGCCACGATCGATGCGTTGCGCCACCAGGTGTATGATCTGTGGACGCTGGCCATTCCCGCGGAAGGCGATGTCGCGGCGGCGCTGCTGGAGGGCAACGAGGATCTGGCCGAGCGGCTGCGCTTCGACGCGCTGCCGACAGCGTGGTCCGGTGCCGACTGGGCGGGCGTTCTCAGCGCTGGCGATGTGCTGGGCGTGGATGCGCTGATCGAGCTGGCGGTGGCGGCACGGCTGCGGCCGGCGGCCGATTTCATCTACGCCGATGAGCGCCGGGTGGACCCGGCGGACGGCGAGATGAAGGCGTATTTCAAGCCGGACTGGTCGCCGGACCTGCTGCTGTCGACCAACTATATCGGCCGCATCTGGCTGGCCCGCACCGATCTGCTGGACCGTTGCGACCTCACGCCGAACCGGCTCGGCGCCGACGGCGAATACGGCCAGGTTCTGCGGCTGACCGAGCGTGCCGCTTGCGTGGCCCATGTCAGCCGCGTGCTGTGCGAAAGGGCGCGGGCCGTGCTGGAGCCGGTGGCGCAGGAACGCCAGGCCTTGCGCGCGGCGCTGGAGCGACGCGGCATTCGCGGCAAGGTCGGCCCCGGCTGCCTGCCGGGGGTGCACCGGGTGCAGCGGCGAGTGATCACCAAAGGGCTTGTGTCCATCATCATTCCCACCGTGGCCACGCGGGGTCTGGTGCAGGTCTGTATTGATTCGATCCGCCAGAAATCCACCTGGAGGAATGTCGAGATCGTCGTGCTCGACAACATCGCCGAGGACAATCTGGTCTGGAAGCAATGGGTGGCGGACAATGCCGATGTGGTCGTGCGCATCGACGAGAAGTTCAACTGGTCGCGCTTCAACAATCTCGGCGTGGCGCAGGCCAGCGGCGAGTTCCTGCTGTTCCTCAACGATGACATCGAGGTGCTCGACACCCATCCGGACTGGCTGGAATGTCTGCTGGAGCATGTGCAGCGCCCGGAGGTCGGCGTGGTCGGGCCGCAGCTGCTGTATCCCGACCGCAAGGTGCAGCACGCCGGCATGTTCCTGGCCGAAGGGGTCGCGCGCCACGCTTTCCGTTTCTCGCCCGAGGACGAGCCGGGGACGTTCGGCCTGGCGCTGACCCAGCGCAACGTGATTGCCGTCACCGGGGCGTGCTTCATGGTGCGGCGGGACTGGTTCGAGGAGATCGGCGGGTTCGACGAAACCCATTCGGTGATCAACAACGATCTGGATTTCTGTCTGCGCTGTCACCGGGCCGGCAAGGTGGTGATCTACACGCCGCACACCACGCTGATTCATCATGAAATGGTCAGCCGCGCCAAGATCCGCGACATCTACGACAAGGGCCGCTTTGCCGCGGCCTGGAAAGGGATGTTCCTCAAGGGCGATCCGTATTTCAGCCCGCTGCTGTCGAGCGACTATGACGACTATGTCGCGGAGTCGGAACCGACACGGGTGCTGCATGTCGGCCATCCCATCGTTGAGGCGGCGCGGGTGCGGCGGCTGCTGGTTCTGAAGCTCGACCATATCGGCGACTTCATCGCGGCGATGCCGGCGATGCGGCGGCTGAAGGTGCTGTTCCCGAATGTCGAGCTGCATGTGCTGGGCGCGCGCGCATCACAGTCGCTGGCGGCGCTCGAGCCTGCGATCGATCGGATGCATGAATTCAATTTCTTCCACGCCAAATCCTCCGAGGGCAAGGTCGATCTGCTGCAGCAGGATCTGCTGGCTTTGAAGGCGCGACTGGAGCCGTTCCATTTCGATCTCGCGATCGATCTGCGTCGCCAGGGCGACACGCGTGAGGTGCTGCGCTATACCGGCGCCACCTGGCTGGCCGGCTTCGACATGCGCAACCAGTATCCGTATCTCGACATCGCCATCGACTGGGAGGGCGACATCGCGCGCACCTCCAAGCGACTGCATGTCAGCGATTCCTTGCTGCAATGTGTCGATTCGATTGCGGTGTCCTGTGGCGTGGACCGTGATGTGATCCAACACTTCATGACGAGGGATGCGGCGCGGGCGGCGATTTCGGTGCTGCCGGCGGTGGAGCCGATGCTGCCGGAGTTGTTCGCGCGCACCCTGGTTTGCATTCATCCCGGTGCCGGCAACGAGAACAAGCAGTGGCCGACGGGCTCGTTCGCCGGGCTGATCGATCTGCTGGTTGAACAGGATGATGCCAACATCGTCATGGTCGGCGGACCGAACGAGGTGGAGGTGGCCGAACAGGTGCTGGAGGACGTGCTGCACAGGGAGCGCGTGTTCATGCTGGTGGGCAAGACCTCGTTGCGGGATCTGCCGAAGGTGCTGCGCGCGTGTGACCTGTATGTCGGCAATGACAGCGGCCCCAAGCACATGGCGGCTGCGATCGGTGTTCCCACGATCGGCATTCATTCCGGTTCCGTCGATGCCGGCGAGTGGGGCCCGATGGGTCCTGCGGCGTTGGCGCTGCGGCGGGACATGACGTGCAGCCCGTGCTACCTCTCAAGGCTGTCGGACTGCCATCGAAACCTAGCCTGCATGCGCGGCCTGAAACCCGGCGACGTGCACCGCGCAAGCCAGCGGCTGCTGGGCCTGCTCCGCGTGCAGGCTATCGAATAGAAAGTCTTTTGCTTCTTTTTTTCAGAAAAGAAGTCCTTCCTTCCCTGACCTTGCTTCTCAAGAGGACCGCGCATTGATCATCGTCACCGGCGGCGCCGGCTTCATCGGCTCGAATCTGGTTGCAAGTCTGGAAGAGCAGGGTCACACCGACATCGCGATCTGTGACCGGCTGCGTGACGGCGGCAAGTGGCGCAACATCGCCAAGCGCATGCCGATGGACATTGTGCACCCCGACGCGGTGCTCGATTTTATCGAGGCCCATGCCAAGCGGATCACGACGATCTACCATATGGGTGCGATTTCCTCGACCACGGCGACCGATGGCGACGAGGTGCTGCGCACCAACTTCGCGTTTTCGGTGGCCTTGTGGCGGGCCTGCGCGCGGCATCGGATCGCGTTCATCTATGCCTCGTCGGCGGCCACCTATGGTGATGGTGACGCGGGCTTTGAGGACAGCAACGACCTTGCGGAGCTGCGGCGGCTGCGGCCGCTGAACCTGTATGGCTGGAGCAAATGGCTGTTCGACGGCTGGGTGCTGCAATCGGCCGCCCGAGGCGAGGCCCAGCCGCCGGTGTGGTCCGGGCTGCGGTTCTTTAACGTTTATGGGCCGAACGAGTATCACAAGGGGGCGATGCAGAGCCTTGTCTCGAAGATCGTGTCGGCGCATCGGCCGGGTCAGAGCGTCACCCTGTTCAAGTCGCACAAGGCAGGCTTCGCCGATGGCGAGCAGCTGCGCGACTTCGTCTATGTGTCCGACGTGGTGGCGGTGCTGGTCTGGCTCGGCGGTCTGGGGCGGCCGGGCGGCATTCTGAACCTCGGCACGGGCACGGCGCGGAGCTTTCATGATCTGGCGGTGACGGCGATCCGGGCCTGCGGCGATGAACCGCGGATCACTTTTGTGGACATGCCGGAGTCCATTCGCGCACAGTATCAGTATTACACCTGCGCTGCGATGGACCGTCTGCGGGCGCTGGGGTACAATCAAGAGTTCGTGAGTTTGGAGAGCGGTGTCACCGACTATGTGCAGCGCTACCTCATCGCATCCGACCGGTTTCGCTAGCGATTGGCCGGTTTCACCTGGTGGTTCGTGGCAGGATTCTCGCCTGAGCCCGTGTCTGTCCGCATGATCTTTTTGTGCCGCGCAACATTTTTGGCTCCTTGACGATGGATTTGCTCACCAAATCGGGATACTCATGGCGCCCGCGGAAAGACGTGCAGCGTCAGGCCGGCGTTGCCGTGTTGGTTCGTGCAGGGAGTTGGTGATGAAGTATCTGGTGCAATTTGCATCCCTGAAACAGACGATCCGGTTCGTGTCCGAACGTGGCAATCTGAAGGCCGACATGAACTACGACGAGTTTCTCGGAGTGGTCCGCAAGCTTCTGGTGGCCGTTCCGGTGGATGAGGCGTGGTATCGCGAGACTTATCCCGATGTGGCCGAGGCGATCGATGCCGGGACCTATACGTCCGCGACCAGCCATTTCGTCGAGCACGGGTATCTCGAGGGTCGTCGGCCGTATGCTGTCGAGGTCAATGAGCCTTGGTACCTCGAGACCTATCCGGATGTGAAGGAAGGTATCGAGAGCGGCGAGATCGTCTCCGCGCAAGACCACTACAACCGCCATGGCTATGACGAAGGTCGCATGCCGGCGCCCGTCTAGCGCGTGTTCTCTCGCTTCGGACCCTAAAGCGGGCCGCAAGGCGCTCGTCGCTGGTCTTGCGCGCCCATCCGGTTTGTCAGACAGACATCCAGCGATTGGCAAGAAGGACTGCGGCGATGACCCAACTCCACTGGCTGCCTGAGGACCCTGCTTGGCGCGCGCGTCTCAAGGCGCTGCGCACCGAACCCCGCGCGCCGGCGGATGCCTGGGCGGAGGCCGTGGCCCTGGCCAATCTGCGAATGGATTTCGTGCGCACCAATGCGCTCGACCAGACCGTGCGCGCGCTGTTTGACGGCAAGCCGCCGTCCGGCACCGGCACTAAGCCGATCCGCCTCGCCATGCTCGGCTCCTGCACCATGGCGCATCTGCACAGCGCCATCCGTGTGGCGGGCCTGCGCCGCGGCATCTGGATCGATATCTACGAGAACGATTACGGCCAGTACATGCAGGAACTGGTCGACACCGATTCCGGCCTGAACGCCTTCAAGCCCAACATGATCCTGCTGGCGCTCGATGCGCACCACCTCGCCGCCGGCCTGTCGGCGCAGTTCGAACAGGCCGATGGCGACGCCGCGGTGGAGGAGCAGACCAACCGCATCGCCGAATGCTGGCGCCTGGCACGAGAGGCGTTCAAGTGCCCGATCCTGCACCAGACTCCGCTGCCGGTGCACCCGGATCTGCTCGGTCTCAACGAACACCGCCTGCCCGGCTCGGCCGCCCGCGTGATCGCCAGAATCAATGAGCAGCTGCGCCCGATGGCCGACAAAGCGGGCGTGGAGCTGCTGACCGTCGATACCCGCGCCGCGCGCGACGGCATCGCCGCCTGGCACGACATCGGCCTGTGGCACCGCGCCAAGCAGGAGATCGCCCCCACCGCCGCCCCGTTCTATGGCGACATGGTCGGCCGCGTCATCGCCGCCCTGCAGGGCCGCTCGTCCAAATGCCTCGTGCTCGACCTCGACAACACGCTGTGGGGCGGCGTGATCGGCGATGACGGCATGGACGGCATCGTACTGGGGCAGGGCAGCCCGCTCGGCGAAGGCTACACCGCCTTCCAGGAATACGCGCGTGACCTGTCGCGCCGCGGCATCATCCTGGCGGTGTGCTCCAAGAACGACGAGGCCAATGCCGTCGAGCCGTTCGAGAAGCATCCGGAGATGACGTTGAAGCGCAACGACATCGCGGCCTTCTACGCAAACTGGCAGGACAAGGCGAGCAACATCAAGGCCATCGCCGCCGAGCTCAACATCGGCATCGACAGCCTGGTATTCGTCGATGACAACCCGGTGGAACGCGCCCTGGTGCGCCAGGAGCTGCCGATGGTGCAGGTGCCGGAAGTGACCGACGATCCGATCACCTTCCTGCGGGCTGTCTCGGATGCCGGTTATTTCGAAAGTGTCGCCATCACCGACGAGGATCGTGTCCGTTCCGCCCAGTATCAGGGCAACCGCGCGCGCGAGGCGCTGAAGGCCTCGACCACCGATATGGGCGCCTATCTCCGCGGGCTGGAGATGGAGATGATCTGGCGCCGGTTCGACCGGATCGGCCTGCAGCGCACGGTGCAGCTGATCAACAAGACCAACCAGTTCAACCTAACCACACGGCGCTACACCGAGGAAGACGTGGTCGAGGTCATGCAGTCCAACAAGGCGTTCGGCCTGCAGCTGCGGCTCACCGATCGATTCGGCGACAACGGCATCATCGCCGTCTGCATCGGCAAGCTGCAGGAGGATGACGACCTGCTGATCGACACCTGGCTGATGAGCTGCCGCGTGCTCGGCCGCCAGGTGGAGCCGACGACCCTCAACCTGATTGCAGCCCAGGCCCAGAAGCTCGGCGCCAAGCGGCTGCTGGGGGACTACATCCCCACCAAAAAGAATGGCATGGTGCGCGACCATTACGTGAAGCTGGGCTTCGAGATGGCGGAGATGCGCGAGGACGGCAGCAGCCGGGCCGTGCTCGACCTCGCCAGCTTCGTTCCGGCTGAAACCTTCATCACCGTCACGGAGGGCTGAGCCCAATGACCGAGCCTGAAATCTATACGGCGCTGACCGAGATCTTCCACGACGTGTTCATGCGCGACGATCTGGTGCTGACCCCCACGCTGACCGCCAAGGATGTGGCGGGGTGGGACAGCTTCAAGCAGATCGAGATCGTCATCGCCACGGAAGAGAAGTTCGGCATCAAGCTGCACACGCGCGAGCTGGACCGGCTGCAGAATGTGGGCGATCTCGTCTCGGTTGTGCTGGCCAAGGCAGCCTGAACCTGCTGCAGGTCTGAAACAGCCGAAAAGAGGATCTTAACCCGGAGCGCGTCTGATGCCGATCACCACCACCAGTTCGGGTCAGGTGAGTTCCGGGATCAGCCTTCCCCATTCCTATATCACGGTTTCCTCCGGGGGGGGCGGTGGTCGGCGCCAGCGTCACGTCCGGAACCCTGGAGGTTCTGGGCGGCGCTGTGGCCAATGCGACGACACTGCTGCAGGGCGGCAGTGCCTATGTCTATGGCGGTGGCGCGGCATCAGGGCTGAATGTCGGCAGCGGCGCGTTCGCCATGGTGTCGTCCGGGGCCTCGGTCATGGCCGTAACGGTGGCATCAGGCGGCACGCTGGTGCTGCTGCCGCAGGCCACTGTCAGCCTACTCGCGGCCGGGCGGTGCTGGCCAGCGGAAAATTGATCGATGCCGTGGTGGAGTCCGGCGGGCAGATCACCAACACAGGCGTCATCAGCCATACCGTCGTCAGCAGCGGTGGCATGGTGGATGTGCTTGGCTCTGCTGTCGGCACCGTGGTCAGCGATGGCGGGCTGTTCTATGTCGCCGGCACCGTGACGGACACGGTGGTGATGAGCGGCGGCATGCTGGCGTTCATGGACGTGCAGAACGGGCCATCCGGTGCTCTGGCGGTGACGCTTGATCCCGTCATGCATGTTCTAACCCTGTCAGGCGCGCAGACCAGCACCACGCTGCAGCTGGGGGCCGCGGAATCGTTCTCGGGCGTGATCACGGCGTCGGCCGTCAACACGTTGCCGGATGCCCTCGGCACCGTGTTCGTCTCCTTCGCCTGCTTTGCCGCGGGCACCGGCATTGCAACGCCCCAAGGCGCCGCGGCCGTCGAAGCCTTGCGGGCGGGGGATCTGGTGCTGACCGCGTCCGGCGCCGTCCGCCCTCTGATCTGGGTCGGTCACCGCACGATCCGCCCAGCCGAGCACCCCGCGCCCGCACTGATCTGGCCCGTCCGCATCCGCGCCGGTGCTCTGGTAGACGGTGTTCCTGCGGCCGATCTGCTGCTCTCGCCGGATCATGCGCTGCTCATCGACGGTCTGCTGATCCCGGTGCGTGCGCTGGTGAACGATGACAGCATCGTGCAGGAGCAGGTGGCGGAGATCACGTACTGGCATCTCGAACGCGAAACCCATGACATTCTGCTGGCAGAGGCCACGCCTGCGGAGAGCTATCTCGACACCGGCGACCGCGACAGTTTCGTAGGCGATCTGATGCGGCTGCGGCCGGATTTCGCCGGTGCCGCCGCCTGCTGTGCCGATCGTGGCGCGGCGCCGCTGGTGACGGATCCGGCGGTGATCCGCCCGCTGTGGCAGCGTTTCGCCGAACGCGCGGTGGCGATCGATATGACCGACGATCCGGCGCTGGGCCTGCTGGTGCGTGGCGTGCGGCTGGCGCCAAGCCTGGTGCAGGCCGGTGTGTATCGCTTCGATCTGCCGCCGGGCGCGCGCTTTGCCGTGCTGCTGTCCCCCACCGCCGCGTAAGCCAACGGACAGAAAGTTTTTTGGTTCTTTTTTCAAAAAAGAACCGCTTGCTCGCTTCCCCCCTATGAAATTCCTATACGAACGCCCTTAAGCCGCAATCGCAATCCTATGCCGCAGGCGTGATGTTCCGCGCAGGACTTCATAGGACACCCGACATGCTCGACGTGATCTACCTTCTACTCGGGGTCGGCGGCTTCGCCGCCTGCCTCGGCTTTCTGCGTCTTTGCGAAATCATGTGAGGCGGATGTCATGACAACCGACCTCGTGCTCGGCGGTCTCGTGACCGTCTTCCTGCTCGTCTATCTCGTCTACGCCCTCGTGCGGCCCGAGAAGTTCTGAGGGAATCCCTATGACATTCACCGGTTCGGCGTTGATCGCGCTGTTTAGCGTGATCATCATCGCCATCACACGCCCGCTCGGCGGGTTTCTCACCACCATCGCCACCGGCGGTCGGTCGTTCCTGTCACCGGTGCTCGGCCCGGTCGAGCGCGGGGTCTATGCGGTGTGCGGCATTGACCGCAATGCCGAGCAGAGCTGGGTCGGCTACGGCGTGGCCATGCTGGTGTTCAAGGTGATGGGGTTTCTGCTGGCCTATGCGCTGCTGCGGCTGCAGACGGTGCTGCCGCTGAACCCGGCCGGCCAGTCCGCCATCACGCCGGATCTCGCCTACAACACCGCGGTGTCGTTTCTGACCAACACCAACTGGCAGAGCTATGGCGGCGAGAGCACCATGAGCAATGGCTCGCAGATGCTGGCGCTGACGGTGCAGAACTTCATGTCGGCGGCGGCCGGCATCGCGATCGCGATGGCATTTGTGCGCGGCTTCGCCCGGAAGTCATCCAAGACGATCGGCAATTTCTGGGTCGATCTGACGCGCGTGACTCTCTATGCGCTCATTCCGCTGTGCATCGTCTATACGCTGTTTCTGGTCTGGCAGGGCGTGCCGCAGACTCTCGGTGGTTTCGTGGATGCAGCGACCTTGGAAGGCGCCAAGCAGAGCATCGCCATCGGGCCGGTGGCCTCGCAGGAGGCGATCAAGATGCTCGGCACCAATGGCGGCGGCTTCTTCAACGCCAACTCCGCGCATCCGTTCGAGAACCCGACCTCGCTGGTCGATTTGCTGCAGATCATCTCGATCTTTTCGCTGGGCGCCGGCCTGACCAACATGTTCGGCCGCATGGTCGGCAGCGAGAAGCAGGGCTGGGCGATCTTCGCCGCTATGGGCCTGCTGTTCCTCGCCGGCGTGGCGGTGCTCTACGGGTCTGAGGCGCATGCCAACCCGCTGCTCACCGCACTCGGGGTTGATCCTTCGATGGGCAACATGGAGGGCAAGGAACTTCGGTTCGGTATTGCACAGTCCGCCCTTTTCTCCACCGTCACCACTGATGCGTCGTGCGGCGCGGTGAACAGCATGATCGAGAGCTTCCTGCCGCTGGGCGGCATGATCCCGATGCTCAACATCATGCTGGGTGAGATCATCTTCGGCGGTGTCGGCTCGGGGCTTTACGGCTTCCTTCTGTTCGCAATCGTTGCGGTGTTCGTGGCGGGCCTGATGGTCGGGCGCACCCCGGAATATCTCGGCAAGAAGATCGAGGCGCGGGAGATCAAGATGACCATGCTGGCCATTCTGTGCCTGCCGCTGGTGATGCTGGGCTTCACCGCGGTGGCGGTTGTGGTCAATGCCGGAACGACGGGGATTTCCGCCAGCGGTCCGCACGGGTTTTCCGAGGCGCTGTATGCCTATGTCTCGGCGGCCGGCAACAACGGTTCGGCGTTTGCTGGCATCTCGGCCAACACGCCATTCTGGAACACCACGCTGGGTATCGGCATGATGATCGGCCGGTTCTTCGTCATCATCCCGGCGCTGGCCATCGCCGGCTCCATGGCCGCCAAGAAGACCATCCCGCCTTCCACCGGCACGTTTCCCACGGATAGCCTGCTGTTCGTGGGGCTCGCGATCGGCGTGATCCTGATCGTGGGTGGCCTCACCTTCTTCCCTGCACTGGCTTTGGGCCCGATCGTCGAGCACTTCGCGCTCGCCGCCGGCACCACCTACTGAACGAGCACACATCATGACCCGGATTTCATCGTCCATGCTCGACCCGGCCATCCTTGGCCCGGCCGTTGGCCAATCGTTTCGCAAACTCGATCCGCGCCTGATGTGGCGCAACCCGGTGATGTTCGTCGTCGAGGTCGTCTCGACACTGACCACCATCCTGCTGATCAAGGACCTCATCAACGGCGCCCCCGGCATCGGCTTCGCCATCCAGATCAACATCTGGCTGTGGTTCACCGTGGTGTTCGCCAACTTCGCCGAGGCCGTGGCCGAGGGGCGCGGCAAGGCGCAGGCGGCCAGCCTGCGGCGTGCCAAGACCGAAGCGATGGCGCGGCGTTTCCGCGCCGACGGATCGCTCGAGACCGTTCCGGCCACGGCGCTGCGTCAGAACGATGTCGTTCTGGTCGAGGCGGGCGAACTGATCCCCTCCGATGGCGAGGTGATCGAGGGTGTCGCCTCGGTCAACGAGGCCGCTATCACCGGTGAATCGGCGCCGGTCATTCGTGAAAGCGGCGGCGACCGTTCGGCGGTGACCGGCGGCACCACGGTGATGAGCGACGTCATCAAGGTGCGCATCACCGCAGCCCAGGGCTCCACCTTCATCGACCGGATGATCGCGCTCGTCGAAGGCGCCTCGCGCCAGAAGACGCCCAACGAGATCGCGCTGAACATCCTGCTCGCCGGCCTCACGCTGATCTTCGTGCTCGCCGTGGCCACCCTGCCGAGCTTTGCCACCTATGCCGGCGGCACCATTCCGGTGCTGATCCTGGTGGCGCTGTTCGTGACGCTGATCCCCACCACCATCGGCGCGTTGCTGTCCGCCATCGGCATCGCCGGCATGGACCGCCTGGTGCGGTTCAACGTGCTGGCCATGTCCGGCCGCGCCGTGGAGGCTGCCGGCGACGTCGACACGCTGCTGCTCGACAAGACCGGCACGATCACGCTCGGCAACCGCCAGGCCAGCGAGTTCGTCACCGTCTCCGGTGTCAGCGACGCGGAACTGGCCGATGCCGCCCAGCTCTCCTCGCTGTCCGACGAGACCCCGGAGGGCCGCTCCATCGTCGTGCTGGCCAAGGAGAAATACGGCCTGCGCGGGCGGGAGATGGCGCCGCTGAATGCGGTGTTCATTCCTTTCACCGCACAAGCACGCATGAGCGGCGTGGATGTGGACGGGCGGTCCATTCGCAAAGGTGCTGTGGATTCGGTGCTCTCCTATGTCCGCGGTGCCACGCTCGGCGCGCTGCCGGTCAGTGAGGCGTCGGTGCGTGAGCTGCAGCAGGCGGCCGACCGCATCGCCAAGGCCGGCGGCACGCCGCTCGCCGTGGCGGACGGCAACCGGCTGCTCGGCGTCGTCCACCTCAAGGACATCGTCAAGGGCGGCATCCGCGAGCGCTTCACCGAGCTGCGCCGCATGGGCATCCGCACCGTGATGATCACCGGCGACAATCCGCTGACGGCGGCCGCCATCGCGGCCGAGGCGGGAGTGGATGATTTTCTGGCGCAGGCGACGCCGGAGGACAAGCTGGCGCTGATCCGCAGCGAGCAGGCGCAGGGCAAGCTGGTGGCGATGTGCGGCGACGGCACCAACGACGCGCCTGCGCTGGCGCAGGCCGATGTGGGGGTGGCGATGAACACCGGCACCATGGCGGCGCGCGAGGCCGGCAACATGGTCGATCTCGACAGCGACCCCACCAAGCTCATCGAGATCGTCGAGATCGGCAAACAGCTTTTGATGACGCGCGGGGCGCTGACCACGTTCAGCATCGCCAACGACGTGGCGAAGTATTTCGCCATCATCCCGGCGATGTTCCTGGCCTTCTATCCGCAGCTGCAGGCGTTGAACGTGATGCACCTGGCCAGCCCGCAGAGCGCCATTCTCTCGGCGATCATCTTCAACGCGCTGATCATCGTGGCCCTTATTCCGCTGTCGCTGAAAGGGGTGGCGTATCGGCCGATCGGGGCGTCGGCACTGCTGAGCCGCAATCTGCTGGTCTATGGGCTGGGCGGGATTGCGGCGCCGTTCATCGGGATCAAGGTGATCGATCTTTTGGTCAGTCATCTGGGTTTGGCTTGAAGCAAGCGCTTCTTTTTTGAAGAAAAAGAAGCAAAAATCTTTGATCGGCTGACGCCCTCCTCCGGAGAGAGGTCCGCTCCAACGATAGAAAGTCTTTTGCTTCTTTTCTTCAGAAAAGAAGACCTTCCTTCCTTCACTAAGGAACTCCAAAATGCTCTCATCCCTGCGCCCCGCCATCATGATGATCATCCTCATGACCATCGTCACCGGCCTCGCCTATCCCCTCGCCATGACCGGCATCGCCGAACTCGTCTTCCCCTATCAGGCCCAAGGCAGCCTGATCGTGAAGAACGGCAAGGTGGTCGGCTCCGAGCTGATCGGCCAGAACTTCACCTCCGACAAATACTTCCACCCCCGCCCGTCGGCCACGATGGACACCGACCCCAACGACTCCACCAAGACCATCCCGGCGCCGTACAACGCCGCCAACTCCAGCGGCTCCAACCTCGCTCCCACCGCCAAGGCGCTGGTGGACCGGGTGAAGGGCGACGTGGACAAGCTGAAGGCGGAAAATCCGGGAGCGCCCATTCCGGCCGATCTGGTGACCACGTCAGGCAGCGGGCTTGACCCGCATATCTCGCCCACTGCCGCCCAGTTCCAGGTGCCGCGCATCGCCAAGGCGCGCAACCTGCCGGAAGCGACGGTGTCGGCCCTGGTGGCGGCGCACACCGAAGGCGCGCTGTTCGGCCTGCTCGGCGAGCTGCGCGTGAACGTGCTGGAACTCAACCTCGCTCTGGACCAGGCTGGCTCATAACCAGAGGCCAGCCCCCGTGGACCCGCGTGACGGACGGCCATCGCCCGATGCCCTGCTGAAGGCCGCCCGCGAGGGCGGCCGCGGCCGTTTGAAGATCTTCCTCGGCGCCGCCCCCGGCGTCGGCAAAACCTACGAGATGCTGACCACCGCGCGCGCCCGCATGAAGGAAGGCGTGGATGTGGTGATCGGCATCGTCGAGACACACGGTCGCGCCGAGACCGAGGCGCTGGTGGAAGGCCTGCCGGCGATCCTGCGCCGGCTGATCGACTATAAAGGCCGCATGCTCGATGAGATGGACCTCGACGCCATTCTCGCCCGCAGGCCGGGCCTGGTGCTGGTCGACGAGCTGGCCCACACCAACGCGCCGGGCAGCCGGCACCCCAAGCGCTACCTCGATGTCGAGGAGATCCTCGGCGCGGGGATCGACGTCTACACCACGCTCAACATCCAGCATGTCGAAAGCCTCAACGACGTGGTGGCCCAGATCACCCGCATCCGCGTGCGCGAGACGGTGCCGGACGGGGTGATCGACCGGGCGGACGAGATCGAGGTGATCGACCTCACGCCCGACGACCTGATGCAGCGGCTGCGCGAGGGCAAGGTCTATGTGCCCAAGACCGCGAGCCGGGCGCTGGGGCATTATTTCTCGCCCGGCAACCTCACCGCCCTGCGCGAGCTGGCCCTGCGCCGCACCGCCCAGCGCGTGGACGCGCAGCTGCTGGACCATATGCAGGCCCACGCCATCCAGGGGCCGTGGGCGGCGGGTGACCGGGTGCTGGTCTGCGTCGATCACCGGCCCGGCGGCGCCGGCGTGGTGCGCTACGGGCGCAGGCTGGCCGAGCGGCTGCGCGTGGCTTGGAGCGCGGTGCATGTCGAGACCGCTTCGGAGATGAATCTGTCCGAGGCCGAGCGCGACCGGGTGGCCGCGACCATGCGGCTGGCGGAGCAGCTCGGTGCGGTGGCGGTCACCATTCCCGGCCGCGCCATCGCCACCGACCTCATCGCCTACGCGCGCGAGCAGAATTTCTCGCACGTGGTGGTCGGCAACGGGCGGCGGCGCAGCTTCTGGCGGCTCTCGGTGGCGCAGGCGATCCTGCGCGAGGCCGGTGACATCCCGATCCATGTTGTCGGCCGCAGCGGCGACGATGTGAAGCCGGAGGCGGCCAGTGCCAAGGCGCGGAAAGGGTTCGACCCCTGGCCGTATCTCACCACCACCGGCATGATCGCCGCCGCCATCGTCGTCGGCATCGCGTTGCGCCAAGTGCTCAACGTGTCGTCGCTGAGCCTGGTGTTCCTGGTGGCGGTGCTGGGGTCCGGCGCCGCGTTCGGGCTGTGGCCGTCGCTCTATGCCTGCGTGGTCTCCATGCTGGCCTACAACTTCTTCTTCCTGCCGCCGCTCTACACCTTCACCATCGCTGACCCCGAGAACGTCGTCGCGCTGTTCTTCTTCCTCGTCACCGCCTTCATCGCCAGCAACCTCGCCGCCGGCGTCCGCGCCCAGGCGGTCACCGCGCGGGCGCGGGCGCGCACCACCGAGGAGCTGTACCAGTTCAGCCGCAAGCTCGCCGGCATCGTCAGCCTCGACGATCTGCTGTGGGCCACCACCTACCAGATCGCGGTGATGCTGAAGCTGCGCGTGGTGGTGCTGATGCC
Organism: Rhodospirillales bacterium; assembly: GCA_037445025.1. Taxonomy (GTDB): domain Bacteria; phylum Pseudomonadota; class Alphaproteobacteria; order Acetobacterales; family Acetobacteraceae; genus CAIQQQ01. The sequence goes on along the minus strand of JBBILI010000024.1, from coordinate 11,670 downwards.
GGACCATCCGCACAGCGAGACCATTGTCGTGCGCGGCGCCTATCCGCCGGAGGATGAGATGGACGACGCCGACCTCGCCGCCGCCCGCTGGTGCTGGCAGTCCAACCGTCCGGCGGGGCGGGGGGCGGACACGCTGCCGGGGGCGAAGCGGCTGTTCCTGCCGCTGCGCACCGCCCGCGGCCCGGTGGCGGTGGTGGGCATCGATCGTGACGAGACCGGACCGTTGCTGTCACCCGACCAGCGCCGCCTGCTCGATGCGCTGGGCGACCAGGCGGCGGTGTCGATCGAGCGGATCAGCCTCGCCGAGGATGTCGACCGCGCACGGCTGCTGGCCGAGACCGAGCGGCTGCGCTCGGCCCTGCTCACTTCGATCTCGCATGACCTGCGCACGCCGCTGGCCACCATCCTGGGGGCGGCGGGAACCTTGCAATCCTATCACGACACGCTGGACGTGGCCCAGCGCGGCGACCTGCTCCGCTCCATCGCCGAGGAGGCCGAGCGGCTCAACCGTTTCGTGGCCAACCTGCTCGACATGACCAAGCTCGAATCCGGCGCCGTCATCCTCCGGCGCGAGCCGACCGACCTCGGCGAGGTCATCGCCAGCGGGCTCGACCGTGCCGCCAAGGTGCTAGAGGCGCACACCGTGTCGCTGGAGGTGGCGTCCGGCCTGCCGCTGCTGGATCTCGACGCGGTGCTGCTCGAACAGGTGCTGTTCAACCTTCTGGACAACGCGGCGCGCTATACTCCGGCCGGCAGCATGGTCACGCTGCGGGCCTGGCAGGACGGGCGGGAGGTGCGCATGCAGGTGATCGATGACGGGCCGGGCATTCTGCCGGAGCTGACCGAGCGGATCTTCGAGAAATTCTACCGTGCCCCCGAAGCGAGCGAGCACGCCGACCACAGGCGCGCCGGCACCGGGCTGGGCCTTGCGATCTGCCGCGGCTTCATCGAGGCGATGGGCGGGCGGATCACCGCGTCCAACCGGGTCGATCGCTCGGGCGCGGTGTTCACCATCACCCTGCCGGTGGGGTTCGCATGAGTGCCCATGTGTTGGTGGTGGATGACGAGCCGGCGATCCGGCGCCTGCTGCGCACCAGCCTCACCGCCGAAGGCTATCGGGTGACCGAGGCGGAAACCGGCGCCGAGGCGCTGAGCCGGCAGGCGGGCGAGTCGCCTGATGTGGTGGTGCTGGATCTCGGCCTGCCGGATCTTGACGGGCTCGATGTCATCCGCGCCATCCGCGCCCGCTCGGCGGTGCCCATCGTGGTGCTGTCGGCGCGCGAGGACGAACGCGGCAAGGTGACGGCGCTGGACCTGGGGGCGGACGACTACGTCACCAAGCCGTTCGGCATCGCCGAGCTGGTGGCCCGGCTGCGCGCGGCACTGCGCCATCGCCTGGCGCAGGAGGGCGCCCAGCCGCTGTTCCGCAGCGGGGCGCTGTCGGTCGATCTGGTACGGCGGATCGTCAAGGTCGGTGACGCGGAGGTGCATCTGTCGCCGCGTGAGTATGACATTCTCAAGCTGCTGGTGGTCCATGCCGGCCGCGTGCTGACGCATCGGGTGATCATGGGCAAGCTGTGGGGTGCGGGGGGCGACGTGCAGCAGCTTCGCGTGTATGTCCGCCAGATCCGTCAGAAGATCGAGGCGGACCCTGAACGCCCACGCATCATTCTCACCGAGACCGGCATCGGCTATCGCCTGGTCACGGACGAATGAGCGCCCAGAGACGAGAGAGATGACGACAGACCTGTTCACCACCGGCCGGATCTTCCTCCGCCTCAAGGCCGCCGGCAAAGCGGCGCTGCTGCAGGAGCTGGCCAGCCGCGCCGGGCTTTCCGTGGGGCTCGACAGTGCCGCCGTGCTGGCGGCGCTGCAGGCGCGCGAGGCACTCGGCAGCACCGGCGTGGGCCACGGCATCGCGGTGCCGCATGCCAGAATCGAGGGCATCGCCGGTCTGGTGGCGTTCTTTGCCCGGCTTGAGCGGCCGGTGCCGTTCGATTCGATCGACGGCAAGCCGGTCGATCTCGTGGTGATGCTGCTGAGCCCGCCCCAGGGCAGCGGCCAGCACCTCGCCGCACTGGCCCAGGTGTCGCGGCTGCTGCGCAACCCGGTGACGGCGGAGGCCCTGCGCGGGACCGACGATGCCGGGGTGGCCTGCGCGCTGCTGACCACCGCGCCCTGAGAAATTTCGGCGAACCGGACGATTACCAGTGAAATCCCCGGCGTGATCCGATACTGAGGCGTAAACCTCAATCCGGACCCTCCCGCATGACCGCTTCCTGGCATGGCCCCGACTTCGGACTCGCAGCCCCTCTGCCACCGCTCCGCCAGGCCGTGGCCGCCCGGCTGCGGGCGCCCGAGACGATCGTGCTCGATCTCGCGCACGAGGCGGCGCTGTCCCCCGCCCAGCTCGAACAGGCCCAGGCCCGCGCCCGCGCGCTGGCCGGCAATGTCCGCCACGCCCGCCGCAACGCTTCCGGTGTTGATGCGTTGATGCACGAATTCTCCCTCTCCAGCGCCGAGGGCGTGGCGCTGATGTGCCTCGCCGAGGCGCTGCTGCGCGTGCCCGACGCCGCCACCCGCGACCGGCTGATCGCCGACAAGCTCGGCCATGGCGACTGGGCCTCCCATGTCGGCCATTCCCCCTCGCTGTTCGTCAACGCCACCGCCTGGGGCCTGCTGCTGACCGGCCGGCTGGTGCCTCAATCCAGCGAAGGCCTCGGCGCGGCGCTGACCGGCCTGCTGGCCCGCACCGGCGCCCCGGTGGTCCGCGCCGCCGCCGATCTCGCGGTGCGGCTGCTGGGCCGCCAGTTCGTCACCGGCCAGACCATCGCCGACGCGTTGGAACACGCAGGCCCGCGCGAGGCCCGCGGCTACCGCTTCTCCTACGACATGCTGGGCGAGGCCGCGGTGACGGCGGCCGACGCCGACCGCTATTTCCGCGCCTACGCCGAGGCGATCGGTGCCATCGGCCGCCAGTCCGCCCGCCGCGGCGTGATCGGTGGGCCCGGCATCTCCGTCAAGCTCTCCGCCCTGCACCCAAGCTATAGCCGCGCCCAGCGCGCCACCGTCATGGCCGAGCTGCTGCCCCGTGTCCGCGCCCTGCTGGAACTCGCCCGCGCCCACGACATCGGCTTCAACATCGACGCCGAGGAGACCGACCGGCTGGATCTCTCGCTCGACATTCTCGAAGCCCTGGCCACCGACCCCGCCTTCGCCGGCTGGAACGGCATCGGCTTCGTCGTGCAGGCCTACGGCAAGCGCGCCCGCGCGGTGATCGACGTGCTGGCCGAGCTCGGCACCCGCACCGGCCACCGCCTCATGGTCCGCCTCGTCAAAGGCGCCTATTGGGACAGCGAGATCAAGGCGGCGCAGGTGGCGGGGATGTCGGACTATCCCGTCTTCACCCGCAAGGCGCACACCGACGTCTCCTACATCGCCTGCGCGCGGGCCATGCTCGCCGCCCCGCAGGCGATCTACCCCCAGTTCGCCACCCACAACGCGCTGACCATCGCCACCATCGAGACCCTGGCCGGTTCCGCCGACTATGAGTTCCAGTGCCTGCACGGCATGGGCGAGGCGGTGTATGACGGCATCGTCGGCCCCACCCGCGCCTGCCGCATCTACGCCCCGGTCGGCCCGCACGAGACGCTGCTGGCCTATCTCGTGCGCCGTCTGCTGGAGAACGGCGCCAACACATCGTTTGTGAATCAGATCGTCGATCCCGCCGTCGACCTCGACCGGCTGGTGGCCGATCCCGTCGCCATCGCGCTCGGCCATGGCGGCACGCCGCACCCGGCGATTCCGCGCCCCTCCGATCTTCTCCCCGGCCGCCGAAACGCCGCCGGCATCGACCTCGCCGACGAAGCAACCCTCTCCCGCCTCGCCACGGAGATCGCATCCACCCCGCTCCTCCACGGCGATCCCGCAGGCCAGCCGATCCACAATCCCGCCACCGGCGAGATCATCGGATATATCGAGGAAGCAACAGAAGCCGAAGCCCACGCCGCCATCGCCGCCGCCGCCTGGCCCGCATCGCTGGCAGAACGATCCAAAGCCCTCGAAGCCTGGGCCGCGGCCCTGGAGGCCGACACGCCCACCCTGCTCGCGCTGCTGGTGCGCGAGGCCGGCAAAACCATGGCCAATGCCGTGAACGAACTGCGCGAGGCCGTCGATTTCTGCCGCTTCTACGCCGTCACCGCCCGCCAGGAGCTGGCGGGTTCCACCCCGATCGGCCCGGTGGTCTGCATCAGCCCGTGGAACTTCCCGCTCGCCATCTTCACCGGCCAGATTGCCGCAGCCCTCGCCGCCGGCAACCCTGTGCTGGCCAAGCCCGCGGAACAGACCCCGCTGATCGCGCGGCATGCCGTCCGTCTCGCCCACCGGGCCGGCATCCCCGCCACGGCCCTGCAACTGCTCCCCGGCCCCGGCGAGACCATCGGCGCCGCTCTGGTGGCCGATCCGCGCATCGCCGGTGTCATGTTCACCGGCTCCACCGAGGTTGCCCGCCTCATCAACCGCCAGCTCGCCGCCCGCACCGACGATCCTGTGCTGATCGCCGAAACCGGCGGCCTCAACGCCATGATCGTCGACAGCACCGCCCAGCCCGAACAGGTGGTGGCCGACGTCATCACCTCCGCCTTCGATTCCGCCGGCCAGCGCTGCTCGGCGCTGCGCATCCTCTGCCTGCAGGAGGACATCGCCGACCACGTGCTGGAGATGCTCCGCGGCGCCATGGCCCAACTTCGCCTGGGCGACCCGGCCGTGCTCGCCACCGATATCGGCCCGGTCATCGACGCCGCCGCCCGCGACACCCTGCTGGCCGCCCTCGCCAGCCACGGCGTGAAGCCCGGCCCGGTGCCGCCGACCGGCGGCTTCGTCGCCCCCACCCTGCTGCATGTCACGCTGGACACGCTGCCGCAGACCGAAATCTTCGGCCCGGTGCTGCACGTGGTCCGCTGGCAGGCAAACCAGCTCGATGCGCTGATAGATCGTCTCAACGCCGCCGGCTACGGCCTCACCCACGGCATCCACACCCGTATCGACGCGACGGTGCAGACGATCACCCAGCGCATCCGCGCCGGCAACATCTACGTCAATCGCAACATCGTCGGCGCCGTCGTCGGCGTGCAGCCCTTCGGCGGCGAAGGTCTGTCCGGTACCGGACCGAAAGCCGGCGGGCCGCTGATCCTGCACCGCCTGGTGCGCGACAGCCATCCCACCACCCCCGCCCGCCTGCCGCTGCCCGGTCCCACCGGCGAGACCAACATCCTCGCACTGCACCCGCGCGGCCGGGTGGCGCGTGATGCCCGCACCGAAGAACACAGCCAGCGGCAATACGCCGCCATCCTGGCCGCCGGCTGCGACGCGACCGACAGCCTAGAACATGCCGACGCGGTGCTGACCGACGCGACCGGCCCCGAGCTGCGCGTCCTGCGCGAGCGCCTGGCCAACCGCCCCGGCCCGATCGTGCCGGTCATCGTCGCCAACCCTGACGGCACCTACCCCGTCTGGCGCCTGCTGCAGGAGCGCTGCATCAGCACCAACACCGCCGCCGCCGGCGGCAACGCCAGCCTGCTCAGCCTGGCGGAAGCCTGACCATGAAACCGCTCGATGCCATCGACATCGCCATCCTTGACGCCCTGCAGAAGGACGGCCGGATGGCGCTCTCCGCCCTCGCCCGCGACGTCGGCCTCAGCGGCACCGCCTGCACCGAACGGGTGCGCGGCCTCGAAGCCGCCGGCGTGATCACCGGCTACGCCGCCGCCATCGACGGCGCCGCGGTCGGTCTCGGCCTGCTCGCCTTCATCGAGGTCTCGCTGGAACGCGTCTCGCGCGAAGCCTTCGAGCAGTTCCGCGCGGCGGTCGCGCGCATTCCCGAAATCGAGGAATGCCACATGGTCGCCGGCGGGTTCGACTATCTGCTGAAGGTCCGTGTCGCCGACATGGCCGCCTACCGCGCCTTCCTCGGCGAGGCGCTGGCCGAGGTCCCGGGCATCCGCCAGACCCACTCCTACCCCGTGATGGAAACCGTCAAGCAAGGCACACCCACCATGCTGACGCATCTGTATCACAAACGCAGCGAAAAGGTGATCGATCTATCAGCGGTCTGCGCCCCGCTCCCCCCGTAGGGTGGGCAAGCCCTTGCGCCGCCCACCAAGTGCCGCGCGAGCCTGCGGTGGGTGGCGAACCCCCAAGCCCATTCGTATGACATAGCCGATTTCGCAACGAGCCTGTGAGCTCCCTCACATCGGTGCAGCGCAGCAACGGTGATCCTGCGGCATCGCCACACAGGAGCGTGCCATGCCGCGAGCCAGCGCCACGACCAGCCGCCTTGTCCTCTCGCCCTCCCATCTCGCCCTGCTCGGCCTCGCCACCCTGGCCAGCGCCGGATTCGCCGCCCTCCACACGCCCAGCCACCTGTCGCTCGGCGCCACGGCGCCGGTGCTCGCCGTCGTCATCGCCGCCTTCGCCTCCAGCATCGCCGGGTTCGCCTTTGCCGCCATGGCGGGGGCCTTCCTGTTCCACCTGCTGCCAGACCCGCTGCAGGTCGTGCAGATCATCATGCTGTGCAGCATCGCCAACCAGGCGCTCGCAATCTGGTCCATCCGCCGCAGCATCGACATCCCGGCCCTGCTGCCCTTCCTCATCCCGGCCTGCGCCGGCGTTCCCATCGGCGCCTATCTGCTGGTGCATCTGCAGACCGGAATCTATCTCCAGATCCTCGGCGTCGGGCTGGCCGCCTGGGCGATCTACTAGGTCGTCCGCAAGCCGGTCGTGCTGCGCAACCCCACGCTGCTGGGCGACGTGTATTTCGGCACCCTCGCCGGCATTCTTGGCGGGTTCTGCGGCTTCGCCGGCGCCATGATCTCGGTGCGCTGCGGGCTGCGCGGCTGGGACAAGAACCGCCAGCGCGGCGTGTTCCAGCCCTGCATCTTCGTGCTGCAGATCCTCGCACTGCTCTGCATCGCGGGGATGCGCCCGCACGGCGCGCCGGGGCTGACCCTGGAAAGCCTGTCCTACCTGCCGGGCTCGCTGCTCGGCACCTTCCTCGGTCTCGGCGTGTTCCGCCTGCTGAGCGACCGCCAGTTCTCCCTTGTTCTGAACGCCACGCTCCTGGTCTCGGGGATAGCGCTGACGGCCTGAGACGTGCCTAATGCCCTGATGACGCCGCGTCTCGAACCTCACCGCCGCATCGCCCAGCCTGGCCCGCCGCTCGAACCGCGCATCGTCGCGGTCCAAGCCCAGGGCCGGTTGGTCGAGACGATCCTGCCCGCCGGCCTGTCCCTGCTGGAGTCGGTCCACCGCACGGTCACCCATCACGGCGCCGAATCGGCCGTCATGTCCATCGCCGGCGGCGGTTTCGCCCCGCTCGCCTACGTCATCCCCTCCCTGCCGCCCGACCCAAGCCACGCCGCCAATTACAGCGAAACCTTCACCCCCCACGGCACCGCCGCCCTGCGCGACGGCTGCATCACCTTCGGCCCGCGCGACGGCGCGCCCTTCCTGCACTGCCACGCCTTCTGGACCGAAGCCGACGGCGCCCGCCGCGGCGGCCATATCCTCCCGGCCGAAACCGTCATTGCCGAACCCGTCACCGCGCAGATCTGGCTGCTCCACGGCGCCGCCTTCGAACAGCGCCCGGACCCCGAAACCAACTTCACCCTGTTCGCACCGGTGCCGCACACACGCGCAGGCGAAGGCACGCCCTGCTTCGCCCTCCGGCTGCGCCCCAACCAGGACCTCTGCGGCACGCTCGAAGCCTTCTGCGGTCACCACAGCATCACCAGCGCGCGGCTGCACGGCGGCGTTGCCAGCATCATCGGCGCGGATTACGCGGACGGCACGCAGATCGAGTCCTTCGCCACCGAGATGTATGTCCGCAACGGCCTCATTCAACACGGAACGGCCGAGCTCGACGTCGCCCTGGTCGACTACACCGGCCGCCTCTCCGAAGGCCGCCTGCGCCGCGGCGCCAACCCAGTGCTGATGACGGTCGAAATCGTCCTCGAACCGCTACAGCGGTAACGCCCCCTGCCGCATCGGCCCGCCGGAAGCCGTCGCCCGCACAGGACCATCGGCGAAATCGATCCGTAGCGCCGCCCCGGGCCGCACGCTCGCAGCCGTCGTCAACGCCACGCCCTTGCCGTCGAACACCATCGCATACCCGCGCGCCAGCACCGCCTTGTGCGACACCGATTCCAGCCGCGCCGCCACCCCCTCCAGCCGCGCCTGTGATTCCCGCAGCTTCGCCCGCAGCGCCGCATCGGTCAGTCGCGGCAGCACCCGCGCCCCTGCCGCCGCCCGGCGCGACGTGGTGTGCCGCAACGCCGACCGCAACCGCTCCCCCTCCAGCGCCAGTCGCGACCGCCGCGCCGTCACCACATTCGGCAACGCCAGCCGCAGCCTGAGCCCACGATCGGCAAGCTTCGTCCGCGCCGCCGCAATCAGCCCCGGCAGCGCCAGCTGCAGCCGCGTCGCCCGATCCTCCAGCCGCTGCCGCGCCGCCCCCGCCAGCGCCGGCAGATCCGGCAGGCCCCGCTCCGCCCGCTGCAGCCGCAGCCGCCGCTCCTGCACAATCCGGTTCAGCGACCCCGCCAGCCGCGCCGCCTTCTGCAGCAGATCCGCCAGCAGCTCCGCCCGCGCCGGAATCGCCATCTCGGCGGCCGCCGTCGGCGTCGGCGCCCGCCGGTCCGAAGCGAAATCGATCAGCGTCGTGTCCGTCTCGTGCCCGACAGCTGAAATCAAAGGAATCGTCGAAGCCGCCGCCGCCCGCACCACCGCCTCGTCGTTGAACGCCATCAGGTCTTCCAATGACCCGCCTCCCCGCGCCACGATCACCACATCCGGCCGCGGAACCGGGCCGCCTGGGCGGATATTGGAAAATCCGTCAATCGCCGCCGCGATCGCCGCCGCGGCGCCTTCGCCCTGCACCGGCACCGGCCACAGCAGCAACGCCCGCGGAAACCGCCGCGTGATCGTGGTGCGGATATCCTGAATCACCGCGCCCTGCGGGCTCGTCACCACCCCGATCACCTCCGGCAGCATCGGCAGCGCCCGCTTGCGCCCGGCATCGAACAGCCCCTCCGCCATCAGCCGCACCCGCAGCGCCTCGATCTTCGCCAGCAGCGCCCCCGCCCCGGCAAAATCCATCCGCTCCACAATCAGCTGATAGCTCGACCGATCCCCATACGCCGAGATCTTGCCCTGGCAGATCACCTCCACCCCGTTCTCCGGCTGCATCCCCAGCCGCCCCACGGAGGACTTCCACACCACCCCCGACAGCTTCCCCCCCTCGTCCTTCAACGAAAAGTAGATATGCCCCGAGGGGTAACGCTTGACCTCCGTCAGTTCTCCGCGCACGCGGATGCGGCCGAACGTGGTCTCCAACGTGCGCTTCACCGCACCGGAAATCTCGCTGACGCTGAATTCAGGAATATTGCTTTGGGTCTCGGCCATGGCCGCAGACTACAAGGCGAGCAGGAGAAAATCGATGCGGGTTCTGGTCATCGGCAGCGGCGGACGCGAACACGCCCTCTGCTGGGCGCTCTCAGCCTCCCCCCTCCTCACCAAACTCTGGTGCGCCCCCGGCAACCCCGGCATCGCCGAACTGGCCAAGCTCGTCTCCATCGGCGTGATGGACATCGCAGCCCTCACCGAATTCGCCGTCACCCACAAGATCGACCTCGTCGTCCCCGGCCCCGAAGCCCCCCTCGTCGCCGGCCTCACCGACGCCATGACAGCAGCCGGCATTGCCTGTTGCGGCCCCACCGCCGCCGCCGCCCAGCTCGAAGGCAGCAAGATCTTCACCAAGGAGATCGCCGACGCAGCCCTCATCCCCACCGCCAAATGGGAACGCTTCGACAACGCCGACGCCGCCCGCGCCTTCGTCCGCCACCGCGGCGCCCCCATCGTCGTCAAGGCCGACGGCCTCGCCGCCGGCAAAGGCGTCGTCGTCGCCACCACCGAAGCCGAAGCCCTCGCCGCCATCCACGACTTCATGGAATCCGAAACCCTCGGCCCCTCCGGCACCACCATCGTCCTCGAGGAATGCCTCACCGGCGAAGAAATCTCCTTCTTCGCCCTCTGCGACGGCACCAACGCCCTCCCCCTCGGCTCCGCCCAGGACCACAAACGCGTCGGCGACGGCGACACCGGTCCCAACACCGGCGGCATGGGCGCCTACGCCCCCGCCCCCGCCTTCACCCCCACCCTCGAAACCTTCGCCATGGACCGCATCATCCGCCCGGCCCTCACCGAAATGGCCGCCCGCGGAACCCCCTTCCGCGGCATCCTCTTCGCCGGCCTCATGCTCACCGAAACCGGCCCCAAACTCATCGAATTCAACGTCCGCTTCGGCGACCCCGAATGCCAGATCCTCATGCTCCGCCTGAAATCAGACCTGCTCTCCGCCCTCGTCGCCGCCTGCGAAGGTGAACTCCAGCATTTCGACCTCCGCTGGCACAGCCGCGCCGCCATCGCCGTCGTCCTCGCCGCCACCGGCTACCCCGCCAACCCCAAAAAACACACACCCATCGGCGAACTCGAAACCGCCCGCGCCATCCTCAACGTCGAAATCTTCCACGCCGGCACCGAAACCCGCAACGGAACCCTCGTCTCCAACGGTGGCCGCGTTCTCACTGTCTGCGCCACCGCCCCCACCCTGGCCGAGGCCCGAACCTCCGCCTATACCTCCATCGACACCATCGCTTGGCCCGACGGCTTCTGCCGCCGCGACATCGGCTGGCGTGCCCTTCCGTAACAAAGGTCTCCCATGTCTGACGACGTCCTCCCCGACCGCCTCTCCACCGACCCACGCAGCCCCTTCTTCAACGAAGCCCTCATCAGCCGCGGCGTCGGCGTGCGCTTCAAAGGCGTCGAAAAAACCAACGTCGTCGAATACTGCATCAGCGAAAACTGGGTCCGACTCTCCGTCGGCAACACCGTGGACCGGAAAGGCCAGCCTTTGGCGATGAAGGTGCAAGGCACGGTGGAGGTGTATTTCAGGGATAGTGAGGGTTAAGCGGTTCTTTTTTGAAAAAAAGAACCAAAAAACTTTCGTCTGGCTGACGCGCTCCACGGCAGGGTCCGTCGAAGTGATAGCACCCCCGCCTGCGGTCAGCGTCGTTGGTAAGGCGGAACATTAGGGTCGTGCCAAAAAGCACCACGCATCAGGCCGTTGAAAACGGCGAGGCCACCGCTCCCACCAAACCTGCCATCACACCCGCAGACAGCACCGGCTCCACCACCACTTCCACAACCGCAGCTTCCACCACCGGCCGCAAGACCTCCGCCTCCACCGCCAACATCCGACACAACGGCCGCAACAGCCGCCCCGCCTGCGGCGCCGCCCGCAGCAACGCCACCATCTCCGGCTCCATCAGAATCGCGCGAAGCTGAGACCCAAATCCAACCGCCTCATACGCCGCCGCCCGAACCAGCCAGCCAAACCCCGTCGGCCACACCCGAACCACCACACGACGCTCCCGCGAAACCCCATCCTCCCAATCCACCCGACCCCGCCGCCGATCCGACCACCGAGCCAACCGACCCGACCCAAACCGAGCCACCAGCCCCGCCATCCCCCGCTCAATCACCGCCAGCCGCCGATAAACCAGAAACACCAACGACCGACCCAACACCCCCCGCAACCCCCACCCACCCAAAACC
>JBBILI010000023.1:0-79043 GCA_037445025.1 Rhodospirillales bacterium | reverse complement strand
TCCTGCCGCTGCCGCCCAAGTGCCCGGAACTCAATCCGGTCGAAAACGTCTGGCAGTTCATGCGCGACAACTGGCTGTCCAATCGAGTCTTCGATACCTACGACGCCATCCTCGATCATTGCTGCGAGGCTTGGAACAAACTCACCGATCAGCCCTGGCGCATCATGTCTATCGGCATGCGCGATTGGGCGCATCGGTTCTGATCAGTGAGAGTTGGTATGACCCACCAGGCCAGGCGGATTGCATCCGCCCTACCGATGTAGGGCGGATGCAATCCGCCACCTGCGATCACTTCCAGGACGTCAGATAAAACCGCGGCACCTCGTCAGCCCACGGCTTGAAGGCCACCTCCTTGCGATACGCATAGAACGCAACGCCGGTGTACATCGGAATCATATAGGCCTCGTCGGTGATCCGATGGATCGCTTCGGCATAGTCCTTCTTGCGCGTATCGAGATCGGTGGTCGTACCCGCCGCCTTGATCAGATCGGTCAGCGTCTGGTCATGCGCGAAGTCGCTGGTGCTGAACCCGCTGTCCAGCGCGCCGCTGTAGAACGCCGGCAGAAAAGCCGACACATCGTTGATCGAATAGCTGCCCCAGTTGGTGAAATCGATCGGGTTCTTGCCTTCCTGCGACCGCTGAATGACCGCCTGCACCTGCAGATGCGTGATCTTGGCGTTGATGCCGACCGCCTTGAGATAGTTCTGCACCGCCCCCTCGAAGGTCGGCAGCATGAAAGAAACGATCTCGGTGTCGAACCCGTTGGGGTAGCCGGCCTCGGCCAGCAAAGCCTTCGCCTTGGCGGGATCATACGGATACTTCACCGCGGCCGCGGCATCGCAGCCGAACTGGGTGGGGAAGCACGGCGCCTCCGGCACGCGCGAGCCACCTTGCATCAGGTTCTTGGCAATGGATTGCCGGTCGATCGCGTATTCGACCGCCTGCCGCACCTTCTGGTTGGTCAGCGGCCCCTTTGGGTCGGTCCGCCCCGCCGCGTCAAGGTTCAGGAAATTCACCCGCATCGTCTCCGCCGCCTCGGTCTTGAGGAACGGCAGACCGGCCAGCTTGGGCACGTTGTCGGGCAGCACGTTCCAGGTCCAGTCGGCCCGCCCGCCGATGATCTCGTTCTGCGCGACCGAGGCGTCGGCCACCTCATGAATCGCCACCTTGGCGATGGCGGGACGCGCCTTGGGCGCGTCCTTGTAATAGGCTTCGTTGCGAACAAGATCGATCTCGTTGACGCCGTCGATCTTGGTGATCGTGTAGGGCCCCACACCCATCGGCAGCTTGTCGAACGCGTCGCTGCCGAGCTTCTCGCGATAGGTCTTGTCCAGGATCGGCGTCACCATCGCCAGATATTCAAGCGCCGCCGGAAACACCTTCTTGAGATGCAGCACAACGGTATAGTCGTCCACTTTGTCGATCCCGGCGATCCAGGAATAGTTGCTCGGCACCGAGACCTGCTTGTCGGTCAATGCCAGATTGATGGTGTAGACCACGTCATCGGCGGTGAACTTGCTGCCGTCGGGAAACACAACGCCCTGGCGCAGGGTGAAGCGGATGGAGGTGGGGTCCATATACTCCCACTTCGTCGCCAGCGCCGGCTTGAGCGAGAAATCGGTGGGCTCGCGGTAGATCAGCCCGTCCATCGTCTGATGCGCCACGACAAGGCCGGCGCGAAGCTGGTTGTAGTAAGGGTTCACGTTGGCGATCTGGTCCCACCAGACCACGCGCAACGTGTCCGCCGATTTCTGCGCCTGGGCCTGCGAGCCCATCGCGGCCAAGGCCGCCAGTGCCAGACCAACCCGCCAGCTTGCCGTTCCCATCGCGAAATCTCCTTGTGTCGTCAGACGTGAGCGTAACGGCAAGTCTCGCCGCATGGCTACAGATAAGCGGTCCCTGCTTCGACGGCGAAACGTTGTGGATCACCCTCCCAGATGAACCGGCCGTGTTCGAGCACATACACCCGGTCGGCATGCGGCAGCGCGAAGGTGACGTTCTGCTCCCCCAGCAGAACCGTGATGTCGGTGGTCTTGCGCAGCGTCTCCAACGCGCGTGACAGCTGCTCCAGAATCACCGGGGCCAGGCCCAGCGTCGGCTCGTCGAGGATCAGCAGCCGCGGCTGCATCATCAGCGCGCGCGCGATCGCCAGCATCTGCTGCTCCCCGCCGGACAGCGTGCGCGCCGCCTGACCCGCGCGGGATTTCAGAATGGGAAACAGCCCCAGCAGCCATTCCAGCTGCTTCGCCGAAACATCCTTCGCCAGATGCTGGCCGCCGAGATCGAGGTTCTCGCGCACCGACATCTCGCCGAACAGCTCCCGGCTCTCCGGGCACTGCACGATCCCGCCCCGCGCGATCACCGCCGGTGTGCGCCCGGCCAGCGACTGGCCGTCGAAACTCACCCGCCCCTCGCTCGGCACCAGCCCGCAGATGGCGTTGAACAGCGTGGTCTTGCCCGCCCCGTTCAGCCCCACCACCGAGACGAACTCGCCGGCGCCGACATGCATCGACACCCCTTCCAGCGCCTGCGCCTTGCCGTAGAACACCTTCACATCAGCCACATCGAGCAGCTTGTCGTTGGCCCCCGCCGGCCGCTCGCGGCGCTCTGCCGTCTCGATCTTGCCGCCGAGATAAACCCGCCGCACCGTCTCGTTGGCCATGACCTCCTCGGCACTGCCGCCGGCGACGTATTCGCCGAGATACATGGCAATCACCCGGTCCACGAGCGCTGCCACGCCCTTGACGTTGTGATCCACCAGCAGCACCGCATGCCCGTCCTGGCGAAAGCTCGCGATGAGGTCGGAGAAGTCGCGCACCTCGCCGGAGGTGAGGCCGGCGAACGGCTCATCGACCAGCACCACCTTCGGGTTACGCGCGATCGCACGTGCCAGCTCCAGCCGCCGCAGATCGGCAAACGGCAGCGTGCCGGGGCGTCGCTGCAGCACGTGGCCGAGGCCGACCCGCTCGGCGATGGCGCGGGCGCGGTCGTCGATGTGCCGGCCGGCGATCAGCTGGGTCAGGCTGTCCGGCAGCAGCGCGAGCTTGATGTTCTCCAGCACGGTCTGCCGGTGCAGCGGCCGCGAGTGCTGGAACACGATGCCCACGCCCTGGCGGGCGATGCGGTGGCTCGGCCAGCCCGCGACATCGGTGCCGTCGAGCTTCACCACGCCGGCATTCGGCCGCTCGATGCCCATGATCAGCTTCATCACGGTGGACTTGCCCGAGCCGTTGGGCCCGATCAGGCCGAGGATCTCGCCGGGGTTGATGGTGAAATGCATGTCCTTCACCGCCACCAGGCCGCCGAAGCGCTTGGTGAGGCCGGACACCTCGAGAAGCGGTGCCATCAGCGATCTCCGCGATGCAAAGCGGTGCCGAGAAAGCCACCGGGGAAGAACAGAATGACAACCAGCGCCACCGCCGAAACAACGAAGGTGGACAGTTCACCGAGCGGACGCAGGATCTCGCCGGCCACGATCAGAAAGATCGCCCCCAGCGCCGCCCCCAGAATGGTTCGCCTGCCGCCCAGCACGGCCGCGATGATCACCTGCACGCCCACGCTGATATCGACCACCGTGCCCGGCGAAGCCGTGCCCATGTAGAAGATCAGCATCGCACCGGCGAGGCCCGAGAACAGCGCGCTCACACAGAACGCCGCCAGCTTGTGCTTGGTGACGTTGAAGCCCAGCGCCGCCGCCTGGATCGCATCCTGCCCGCTCGCCTGCAGGATCAACCCCACCGAGGAGCGCGACAGGCCGAACAGGATCATGCCGCTGATCGTCATGAACCCAAGCGCGATCCAGTAGTTGGTGCCGTCATCGATGGAGAGGATGTCGGGGATGTCGAGCCCGATCTCGCCGCCGGTGAGGCCCGCGAACAGCACGATGGCGTTCTGCAGCAGCAGCACCGCCACCAGCGTCACCAGCCCGAAATACGGCCCGCTCAACCGCAGCGCCGGTACCGCCAGCAGCACCCCGCCGAGCACGGCCATCAGCGCGCCGCAGATCACGCACAGCCAGATCGGCAGCCCCTCGTAATGGTTCAGCATCGCCGCCGTGTAGGCGCCGATGCCGATGAGGAAGCTTGGGCCGAAATTCACCTCGCCGGCGAAGCCGAACAGCAGATCCCAGCTCATGGCGAACACGCCGAAATAATAGGCCAGCGTCAGCAGCCCCAGCACATAGCCGGAGACGCCAAACGGCAGCAGCGCCAGCAGGGCTGCCACCAGCAGGGGAATGCCAAAGGTCTTCATCGCCGCCCCAGCAGGCCCTGCGGCCTGAGATAGACCACCAGCACCAGCAGCAGCAGCACCGGGATGGTTCGAATCGAAGGAGAAATCACATAGGCGGTCACCGTCTCCAGGTATCCCACCACATAGGCGCCGATCAGCGAGCCGGACACGCTGCCCAGCCCCCCCAGCACCACGATGGAGAACGCGCTGGCGGTGAGCGTGCCGACATTGTCGGAGCTGACGCCGAGGAACATACCCAGCAGCACGCCGGCGATGCCGGCGAACAGCCCGTAGAGCCCCCAGACGAACAGGTAGACCTCGGAGAGCTCAAAGCCCAGCAGGGTCAGCCCGCGCGGATTGATCGAGGCCGCCAGCAGCACCTTGCCGCGCCTGGTGCGATTGACCAGCAGCCACAGCAGCCCGATCACCGCCCAGGACAGCACCGCCGTCAGCACCTCCTGCAGCGGCGTGCGCACGCCGAGGATCTGAATCACTCCCGGAATGAGCGGCAGCACCGTCTTGGGGTTGGAGGTGAACAGATAGGCGATCGCCTCCTGCAGCATGATGCCCCACAGCAGCGTGCCGGTGAGCACGAAGATCTCCTTCTCCTCCCGCGGGATCCGCCGTGAGGACTGGATGGGGCGCACCACCAGCAGGTAGGTGGCGAACGCCGTCACCACGCTGGCGAGCACGCCGAGCAGGGCGCCGAGATAGGGGCCGGTGTGCCAGCTGCCCGCCACCGCCCAGGCGATGACCGCGGCCGTCACCATGATGGCGCCGTGCGAGAGGTTGAGCACGCCCGAGACGCCGAAGATCAGCGTGAACCCGATCGCACCAAGCCCATAAAGGCTGCTGATGGCAAACCCATCGATCAGTATCTGCAGTATCTGCATATGAAGTGAGCCCGAACCCAAACGAATGAAAGTTTCTTTGGTTCTTTCTTTTCAAAGAAAGAACTTCTTTTTTGAAAAAAAGAAGCAAAAAACTTTCATCCGTCTGGCGCGTGCTTCAGGTCCCCGGAAGCTTGATGAAGCCGGGGAACGCCATCTTGCCGTTGGCGATGCTGGTCGGCCACACCGTGACCTGCTTGCCGTTCTGCCACTGCACCAGCAGACCGGAGACGAATTCCGGGCTCACCTTCATGGCATGGGTGAACGGCGAGTCCTTGCCGTAGAACTCATACTTGCCGATCGTGCCGAGCCAGCTTGTCTTCTCCAGCGAGTCGACCAGCTTGTCGGCATCCGTGCTGCCGGCCCGCTTGATCGCATCGGCGATGTAGTAGACCTCGTCATACGAGGTGTAACCGCAATAGGCGGGCGTCACGCCGTATTTCTTCACGAAGGCGTTGGTGAACGGGATCATCTTCGGTGTCACCGCCACATCGGGGGCGGACACGGTCTGATAGATCACACCCTCGGTCGCCCCGTTGGTGTCCTTGTAGAAGGTGCTGGTCGTCGCCTGGCTGGAAATGCCGATCATCGGGATCGGCACCTGCTGGTCATGCCACTGCACCGTCGGCTGCACGCCGACATGGCTGATGCCGGTGACGATGACATCCGGCTTCTCACCCTCGATCTTGTTGAAGATCGGCGTGAAGTCGGTCGTGTCGGGTGAGAGACGAATATGATCGAGCACCTTCATGCCGATCTTGGGCAGGCATTTGAGGTATTCGGTGTCGAGCGGCAACGTCCATGCGGCGTCCTCGCTCATCACCACGGCGGTCTTCATGTGCAGGTCTTTGACGCCGATGTCCTTGAGCCCGTCACACACGCTGTCGGCCAGGAAGGTCGAGGCGAGATAGCCGTGGAACGTGTATTTGAGGTGGTCGTAATCCTCATGCACGTGCTGGGAGATCACGTCGCTGGCAGCGCCCGGCGTGATCATCGGCAGCTTCAGCCGGCCCGACCATGGTTCCAACGCCAGAACGACCTCGGAGACATAGCTGGCGATCACCGCCGAGACATGGTCCTGGCTGGCGGCGCGCTGGAAGGCGCGCACGGCATCGGCGGCCGAGTTGTGGTCGTCGTATTCGACGATCTCGATCATCCGCCCGTTCACGCCGCCGGCGGCGTTGATCTCATCGGCGGCAAGCTTGGCGGCCTGCGGAATCGCCGCCCCGCTGATCGAGCTCACCTCGGCGATGACCCCGATCTTGATCGGGTCGGCGGCGAATGCGTTGGTCGTGAACGGCAAAGCCGCCGCCACGGCGAGGGCGAACAGCCCGGCCTGCTTTCCTGGAATTGGCACGATCGACATCCCTGCTCGTTGTTGGCCCCGCTTCTGCGGGTATGCCAAAATTAGGGCAGAGATCTGCGCGTCATGCAAGCACGTATCAGACGTCAGCCGATCTCGGCGAGATACCAGGCGATCCAGTTGATCGCGTTGGGCTCCACCGGCGCATACGGGCCGGGTTCATAGAAGCGCGACAGCACGCCCTTCTGGTTGTCCTCGGTGATGCGCTTGTCGGCCAGGGTGGTGACACGCCACAGCCAGGTGAGTTTTTCAACGTCGTAGTCCACCCCCGCTTGTGCCGCGCCATCGACCAGCCAGACGATCTCCATGGCGGATTTCTGTGGCGATATGGGAATGAACCGGTAGAGCACGCCGTGATCGGCATAGGCGATGAAGAAGCTGCAAGGCGCCAGATGCGCCGAGGTGACGCCGCCGTCGGACGCGATGAAGCCGCCCATCGGCGGGGCCAGCAGCCTGCCGTCCTCGGCCCCGGTGTCCACGCCGTCATAAAGCGCATAGCGGAAGATGAAGATGGGCGACTCGCCGGTGTCGGAGCCCACCCGCCGGTCGATGCCGGGAACCGAGACGCCCAGCGCTGCGGTGCGGGCCTCCATCGCGGTGTTGAGGCCTTCGATCTGGTCGAGCGGCTGTTCCAGCGCGTGCAGGCGGGAATATTCCGGGTGCGACGGGGTGCAGTGGTAGCATTCCAGATAGTTCTCGACGGCGAGCTTCCAGTTGGCGTCGATGGCGTAGGTCTCGCGATGCGCCACCTTGGCGCGGCTCCAGCCATAGGCGCCGAACGCGGCGGTGATGGCATCGCCGGCCGCCCGGAAGGATAGCGGCTGTTCTGCTAAAGAGATGAACACCAGGCCGGCGGCAATCGCCAGCGCGATGGGTTTCAGCCCGTAGGCGGACTTGTCGAAATCCGGCCCCATATGCCGCGCGGCACGCAGGCTGCCGTTGAGATTGTAGCTCCAGGCGTGATAGGGGCACAGCAGCACCGCGCCATGGCCGGTGCTGCCGAGACAGATGCGCGAGCCGCGATGGCGGCAGACATTGGCAAAGGCGCGCAGCACTTGGTCGCGGCCGCGGACGATTGCGATGCTTTCGCCGGCCATTTCGTGGGTGAACCAGTCGCCGGGCTGGGCCGCCTGCGATTCGTGGCCCGCCAGCACCCAGTGGCGGGTGAAGACCCGCGCGATGTCGTGCGCGAAGGCGGCGTCACTGGTGTAGAGCGCCTGGTCCAGCGCGTGGCCGGGGCGCTGGCGGCGGGCGAGGGCGGGGATATCGGTGCTCATGCGCGCGGCCTCGCGTTGTCGGGGTCCCAGGCGGGTTCGGCCAGAACGGTGGCGCGGCGCGATTCGCCCAGCACGAGGATGTCGAACATCGTGCCCGGGGCGGCAAGCGCGGGCGCGACATAGGCGAAGGCCAGCGACCGGCCGGTGGCATGGCCATAGGCGCCGCCGGTGGTAAGGCCGACCAGCGCGCCGCTATGGTACACCGGCTCGTTGCCGGCACAGTCCGAAGCACCGTCGGCCACCGCGAGATAGACCAGCCGCGTGCGCGGGCCGCGCTGGCGCAAAGCGAGGCTCGCGTCACGGCCGATGAAGTCCGGCTTGTCGAGACGGATGAACCGTTCCATATCCGCCTCGAACAGATCGATCTCGGCGGTGAGCTCGCCGCCCCAGGCGCGATAGGCCTTCTCCATGCGCAGGCTGTTCATGGCGTAGGTGCCGAACAGGGCGATGCCGTGGGCGGCGCCGGATTGCAGGAGCGCATCGAACACGACGGGCATCGATGGCATCGGCACGTGCAGCTCCCAGCCGAGCTCGCCCACATAGTTCACCCGCAGCAGCCGCACCCCAGGGATTCCGGCGACCACGGCCTCGCGTCCGCTCAGCCAGCGGAAGCCGGCGTTGGACAGATCCTGGTCGGTGCAGGCGGCCAGCGTGTCACGGGCGCGGGGGCCGGCGAGCACCAGCGTGCCGTAATCGTCCGTCACGTCGCGGATCGTCACATCCTCGCCCTGCCGCCGCCAGCTCAGCTGGTCGAGATCGTGCAACTGGGCCGCGGCGGCGGACAGCAGATAGAACCGATCCGCCGCCAGCCGCGTGATGGTCATTTCGCTTTCGATGAAGCCGTTGGCGTTCAGCAGATGGCCGAGCACGAGGCCGCCGTCGCGTGCGGGGATGCGGTTTGCGCAGATCCGATCGAGGAACGAACACGCATCGGGACCGCTCACCTCGAATTTGGCGAAGGTCGAGAGATCCATCAGCCCGACGCGCTCGCGCACCGCCAGCGCCTCGGCGCGCACCGGCTCCCACCAGTTGGAGCGGTGGAACGAGAAGCGCTCGCCCTCGCCGTCGCGGTCATACCAGCGGGCGCGTTCCCAGCCGAACACCTGGCTGAACTGGGCGCCGGCCGCCGCCAGCCTGTCGTGCAGCGAGGAGCGGCGCAGATCGCGGCCGACTTCGTGCTGCTCGGCCGGCTTATAGCAGTAGTACATGTGGTGATAATCGGCGATCGCGACGGTTTCGGTATAATTGGCGGTGGCCCAGGCGCCGAAGCGCCGCGGGTCGAACTCGCGCATGTTGATCTCGGCCTGGCCGTGCACCATCCATTGCGCCAGGTATTTGCCGGCGCCGCCGCCCTGGCAGATGCCGATCGAGGCGCCGGTGTGCATCCAGTAGTTCCGCGCGCCCGGGGCGAGGCCGGAGAGGTACACCCCGTCCGGCGTGTGGGTGATGGCACCTGAGATGACGGATTTCAGACCCGCCGTCTCGAACAGCGGCAGGCGTTGCCCGGCCTTTTCCAGCCAGGGCATCAGCCGGTCCAGCTCCGGCGCCACCAGCTCGCTCTCGAAATCCCAGGCGGGCGGCAAGCTGTCCCAACAGGTATGGGCCGTCGCCGTCTCATAGGGGCCGACCAGCACGCCGTTGGCCTCCTCGCGCAGATAGGAATGCGACATCGGATCGCGCACCACCGGCAGCTCGGGCGCCCAGTCGATCAGCTCCTGCAACGGTTCGGTGATGAGGTAGTGGTGCAGCATGTTGGCGATCGGCACAGTGTGCCCGGTCCAGGCGCCGACCACGGCGGCGTAGGAGCCGGCGGAGTTGACCACGTGCTCGGCGATGATCGACCCGTGTTCGGTGTCCACCCGCCATTCGCCGGAGGGGAGCAGCGCGACGTTGGTGACACGGGTGCGGCGCAGGATCTCGGCGCCCAGCTTCCGCGCTCCGGCGGCCATCGCCATGGTGATGTCGGCCGGCGCCACGTGGCCATCATGCACGGTGTGAAATGCGGCCTTCACGCCGGTCACATCCAGGAATGGATGGATGGCCGCGATCTCGCTGGGCCCAATGATGTTGCACGCGTAGCCCGCCAGTCGGGAGATGCCGTAGACCTGCTTCAGCCACAGCACCTCCTCGTCTGTGCAGGCCAGACGCAGGCCGCCGCAGCCGTGCCAGGACACCGCCTGACCGGTCAGCGCCTCCAGCTTCGGATAGAGCTGGGTGCCATAGACATGCACCTTGGTCATGTTCAGCGAGGAGTTGAAATGCGGGCACTGCCCCGCCGCGTGCCAGGTGGAGCCGGAGGTGAGCTCGCCCTTTTCGATCAGCACCACATCGGTCCAGCCCTCGAGGGCGAGGTGGTAGAGCAGCCCCACCCCCATCACCCCGCCGCCGATGATCACCACACGGGCATGGGTTCTCATGTGAACAGATCCTCGGTCAGTTCGGCCGGGAAGCCCGCGGCGCGCAGATCGGTGCCGACGGCATCCTCCAGCAGCTTCACCGCCTGGGTGGAATTGGCCGCCCCGCCATACACCGCCCGCGCCCGGATGAAGCTCTGCAGCGCGACCGACGCCAGATCGAGCGGCACGCCGAATTCGCGCCCGAAGCCCAGCGCGAAGCCGAGATCCTTCACCGCGAGGTCCATGGAGAAATTGATGTTGTAGCTGCCGTTGAGGATCAGCTGCCCCTCGGTCTCATGCACGAAGCTGTTGCCGGAGCTGGCGCGGATCACCGCGAAGGCCTGGGCAAGGTCGATGCCGCCGGTCTTGGCCAGCATCAGCGCCTCGCCGGTGGCGAGCAGATGGATGAAGGCCAGCATGTTGGTGATCACCTTGATCACGGCGGCCTTGCCGAGCGGGCCGACATGGAAGATCTGCCGCCCCATCGCCGCCAGCGCCGGGCGGTGGGTGGCGAACAGGGCTTCGTCGCCGCCGACGATGACGGTGATGGCGCCGGCGGCGGCGCGGTGCACCCCGCCGGTGACCGGACATTCCAGCATCGCCACACCGCGTGCGGCGGCGAGTGCTGCCATCGCCAGCACCTCCGCCTCGCCGTTGGTGCTCATCTCGATCCAGGTGCCGCCCGCCCGCAGACCGGACAGGATGCCGCGCTCCCCGGCCAGCACAGCGCGGGAGACGGCGGGCGACGGCAGGCAGGTGACGACGACATCCACCTGCGCCGCCAACGCCTGCGGATCGTCCGCCCAGATCGCACCACCGGCGACGAGGTCGGCAGCGGCGGCGCGGTCGAGATCGTGCACCGCCGTCAGCAGCCCCGCGCGTTGCAGGCTGCCCGCGAGCGGTCGGCCGAGGTTGCCCAGCCCGATGAAACCGTAGCGCATGCTCATTGCCCCCTCGCCACCGGGCCGAACACCGGCACCAGATGCAGCGCCGTGCCGGTATAGGGATGCGCCAGCGCCACCGCCTCGTTCAGCTCCACGCCCAGGCCGGGGGCGGTGGGGGGAATGACGTAGCCGTCCTCCCACCGGATCGGCGTGTGCAGCAGCGCGGCGAAGAACCCGTCGAACCGCTCGATGGATTCCAGAATCAGAAAGTTGGGGCTGCAGGTCGCCAGCTGGATGTTGGCCGCCGCCACGATCGGCCCACAATAGAGATGCGGGGCGATCTGCGCGTAATGCGCCTCCGCCATGCCCGCGATCTTCTTGGCCTCCAGCAGCCCGCCGACGCGGCCGAGATCCATCTGCAGGATCGAGGCGGCGCGCGTATCGAGCAGGCGGGCGAATTCGTATTTGGTGGTGAGCCGCTCGCCGGCGGCGATCGGCATGCTGGTCTGGCGCGCCACCATCGCCATCTCCTCCGGCATCTCCGGCGGCACCGGCTCCTCGAACCACAGCGGATCATACGGCTCGACGGCGCGGGCCAGGCGGATGGCGCCGGAGGTGGTGAACTGCCCATGCGTGCCGAACAGCAGATCCGCCCGCGTGCCCACCGCCTCGCGCAGCCGTTGGCAGAACCGCGCGGACAGCGCGATCCGCTCCAGGCTCGGTTGGCGCGGATCGAAGGTGGAGAACGCGCCGGCGGGGTCGAACTTCACCGCGGTGAAGCCCATGGCCAGATATTCCAGCGCGCGCTCGGCCGCCCCATCCGGATCGTCATAGACCAGCGAGGGCGAATAGGCGTGCTCGCCGCGCTCGGGGCGGGGATAGAGATAGGTGTAGCTGCGCAGCCGCTCCTGCGCCCGCCCGCCCAGCAGCTGATACACCGGTTGGTCCAGCGCCTTGCCCACGATGTCCCACAGCGCCATCTCGATGCCGCTGAGCACGCCCATCAGCGAGATGTCCGGCCGCTGGGAATAGCCGCGGCCATAGACGTTGCGCCACAGCGCCTCGATGGCGAACGGGTCCGCCCCTTCCACATGATGTTCGAACACATCCTCGATCATCGGCACGATCGCCTTGGGCCCGAAGCTCGCGGTGTAGACCTCGCCCACGCCTTCGATGCCGGTGTCGGTCACCAGCTTGAGGAACAGGAAATAGCGTCCGCCGAAGGTCGGTGGCGGGTTGCCGACCACGAAGGTCTTGAGGGATTGGATGCGCATGGGCCCGCCATTGCTGGAACGGATCAAGGCTGCCACGTTGCGGTCCGCGCGCACACCGTCGAAAATGCGATGGCGCGATGAGGAGATTGGAATGCCCCGCACCGACGCGTTCTATATCGGCGGCGCCTGGGTGGCGCCGAAGGGCGAGCGCCGCATACCGGTGATCGATCCGGCTACCGAGCTGGAATGCGGGACGCTGGCCGCGGCCGATATCCTCGATGTCGTGGATGCGGTGCAGGCGGCACGGGCGGCTTTTGCCGACTTCGCCCGGACCTCCGTGCCCGAACGCCAGGCGCTGCTGCGCCGCATTCTGCAGGGGATGCAGGCGCGTATCGACGATCTGGCTGACGCGATGACGCGGGAGATGGGCGCCCCCGCCCGCTTCGCCCGCAGCGACCAGGCGCAGTCCGGTTGCGACCATGTCGCCACGATGATCGACGTGCTCGACCGCTTCGCCTTCGCGGAACGCCGCGGCTCCACCCGCATCCTGCGCGAGCCGGTCGGCGTGTGCGCGCTGATCACGCCGTGGAACTGGCCGATCAACCAGATCGCCTGCAAGGTGGTCCCGGCTCTGGCGGCGGGCTGCACCATGGTGCTGAAGCCCAGCGAATGCGCCCCGTTCTCGGCTGCGGTGTTCGCCGAGATCCTGCACGAGGCCGGCGTGCCCGCAGGCGTGTTCAACCTGCTGCAGGGCGAAGGGGCTTCGGTCGGCGGCAGGCTAGCCGGCCATCCCGGCATCGACATGGTCTCCTTCACCGGCTCCACCCGCGCCGGCATCGCGGTGGCGGAGCGTGCTGCGCGAACGGTCAAGCGGGTGTCGCAGGAGCTGGGGGGCAACTGCCCCAACCTCATCCTCGACGACGCGGATCTCATTCTCGCCGTCACGCAGGGCACTCGCGCCTGCCTTGCCAACAGCGGCCAGTCCTGCAACTCACCCGCCCGCATGCTGGTGCCACGCGCGCGGATGGCCGAGGCGGCCGAGATCGCCCGCGCCGCCGCCGAAAGCCTGCGTGTCGGCCCGCCGGCCGATCCCGCGACCGATCTCGGCCCGGTGTCCAACCGGGCGCAGTTCGACAAGATCCAGGGTCTCATCGCCATCGGCGTCGTCGAAGGGGCCAAGCTCGTCACCGGCGGCAAGGGCCGGCCTGCGGGGCTGGGACGAGGCTTCTACGTCCGCCCCACCGTCTTCGCTGACGTCACGATGCCGATGACCATCGCCCGCACCGAGATCTTCGGGCCCGTTCTGCTGCTGATCGGCTACGACGGGGAGGACGAGGCGATCGCCATCGCCCACGACACCGAATACGGCCTCGCCGCCTACGTGCAGTCTGCTGATCCCAACCGGGCGCTGCGGGTCGCCCGGCGGCTGCGGGCCGGCTGGGTCGAGATCAACCATGCCCCTTTCGACTATCACGCCCCCTTCGGCGGCTATCGGCGTTCCGGCAACGGGCGCGAATATGCCGATTTCGGCCTGCTGGAATATCTCGAGGTGAAGGCCGTCATGGGAGCCGGTTGACGCGTCAACAGAATGTCATTTCATTTCGCACGGTCCATGCGGGATCACTGAGCAAATCGTTGCCAAGGGACGGACAATCGACATGGCCCATGAACCAAGCACCGCCGCGCCAACCGGACGGACCTCGCCGCTGGAGCAGCTGACGGCGCGCACGGTGTTTGCCAGCCGCTGGCTGCAGGCGCCGCTCTATCTCGGCCTGATCGTGGCGCAGGCGGTCTATGTCGTGGTGTTCTGCAAGGAGCTCATCCACCTCGTCCTCTCGCTCTCGGCCGATGAGGACGAGGCCTCGATCATGCTCACCGTGCTGGGGCTGATCGACGTGGTGATGATCTCCAACCTGCTGATCATGGTCATCATCGGCGGCTACGAGACGTTCGTGGCCAAGATCAAGGTGGGCTCCGCGCTCGACAAGCCGGAATGGCTGGCCCACACCAACGAGAACACCATGAAGATCAAGCTGTCGCTTGCCCTGATCGGCATCTCCTCGATCAGCCTGCTGCGCTCCTATATCGATGTCGATCACACCTCGCCCCAGGCGCTGCTGTGGAAGACGATCATTCATTGCGTGTTCCTGATCTCCTCCATCGCCATCGCCTTCACGGTGTGGATCTCCAACACCGCCATCCAGGTCGGCCACGAGCCGCATCACTGATCCAGGGCGTTTGACCGGGTCCATTGAACCGGGCCGCCAACGGTGCCTTATGCCGGCAACGGACTTCGGAGCACGGAACGAGCATGGCACAGCAGCTTCATCTCGGCGCTTTCATGCGCCCGGTCGGCATTCACACCGGCTGGTGGCGGGTGCCCGGCGCCTATGCCGATGCCAATTTCAACCTCAAACATCTCGTCAGCTTCATCCAGAAGCTGGAAGCGGCGAAGTTCGACGCCTTCTTCATGGCCGATCATCTGGCAGTGCTGAACATGCCGATGTCCGCCCTGCGGCGCAGCGGCACCGTCACCTCGTTCGAGCCGTTCACCCTGCTCTCGGCGCTGGCGATGGTGACGGAGCGGATCGGGCTGGTCGCCACAGCGTCCACCACCTTCGATGCGCCCTACCACATCGCCCGGCGTTTCGCCTCGCTCGACCATATCAGCGCGGGGCGGGCGGGCTGGAACATCGTCACCACCGCCAACCCGGACGCGGCGCTGAATTTCGGGCTCGACGAACACGTGGAGCATGACGAGCGCTATGACCGCGCCCGTGAGTTCCACAAGGTTGTCACCGGCCTGTGGGACAGCTGGGCGGATGACGCCTGGCTGCGCGACCAGGAGAGCGGGCTGTTCTTCGACCCCGACAAGCTCCACGTGCTGAACCACAAGGGCGAACATCTCTCGGTGCGCGGGCCGCTCAACATCGCCCGCCCGGTGCAGGGCTGGCCGGTGATCGTGCAGGCCGGCGCCTCCGAGGCCGGGCGCCAGACCGCGGCCGAAACCGCCGAGGTGATCTTCGGCAGCTCCCGTACTTTGGAGGACGGCAAGCGCTTCGCCGCCGACGTGCGAAGCCGCATGGCGGCGATCGGGCGCGATCCCTCTCAGATGAAGATCCTGCCGGCCTGCCTCGTGGTGGTGGGCGAGACCACCGAGATGGCCCGC
This sequence comes from Rhodospirillales bacterium, assembly GCA_037445025.1. GTDB lineage: Bacteria > Pseudomonadota > Alphaproteobacteria > Acetobacterales > Acetobacteraceae > CAIQQQ01. Next base: position 63,619 of record JBBILI010000023.1, on the reverse strand, counting down.
GCCAAGAAGGCGCAGCTCGACAGCCTGGTGCACCCCGACAGCTCGCTGCCCAATTTGTCGATGCGGCTCGGCGTCGATGCCTCGGGCTTCGATCTCGATGCGCCGCTGCCGGAGATCCCGCAGACCAATGCCGGCCAGTCCGGCCGGGACACGCTGGTGGCGCTGGCGCGGCGCGACAACCTCACCGTGCGCCAGTTGGCGCAGATGGTGGGCGGCTATGGCGGGCTGCAGATGGTGGGCACGCCGGTGGAGATCGCCGACCAGATGCAGGCCTGGCTGGAGGCGGAGGCGAGCGACGGGTTCAACATCATGTTCCACACCGTGCCGCAGGGACTCGATGAATTCTGCGACCTGGTGGTGCCGGAGCTGCAGCGGCGCGGGCTGTTCCGTACGGAGTATGAGGGGACCAAGCTGCGGGAGCATCTCGGGCTGAAACGGCCGGAGAATCGGTTCTTTGCGCAGGGGTTGCGGCAGGCAGCGGAGTAAGGAAGAGGTTCTTTTTTGAAAAAAAGAACCAAAAAACTTTTAATCGTTTGGATCATGGCCTAAACGATTAAAAGTCTTTTGCTTCTTCTATTCAGAAAAGAAGTGCTTTCTTCCTCTCTTGATAAAGGACTTCCGCCATGCCTGCCGCCATCTTCCAGGGTACCATCCCCGCCCTCATGACACCCTGCACGCCGGACCGGCAGCCGGATTTCGACGCCATGGTGCGCAAGGCGCAGGAGCTGGTCGGCCTCGGCATGTCCGCCGTCGTCTATTGCGGCTCGATGGGTGACTGGCCGCTGCTGACCGACGAACAGCGGATGGAAGGCGTCGCGCGGCTGGTGGCAGGCGGGGTGAAGGTGATCGTCGGCACCGGGGCGCAGAACCCGGCCCGGGCGGCGGCGCTGGCGGCGCATGCACAGCTTGTCGGCGCGCAGGGGCTGATGATCATTCCGCGCGTGCTGTCACGCGGTCCGTCCGTGGCGGCACAGCGGGCGCATTTCGCCGGCATTCTGGACGCGGCGCCGAGCCTGCCGGCGGTGATCTACAACAGCCCGTATTACGGCTTCGAGACCAAGGCCGACCTGTTCTTCGAACTGCACGCGCGCTACCCGAACCTGGTCGGCTTCAAGGAATTCGGCGGTGTGAAGCCGCTGAGCTATGCGGCGGAGCACATCACCGGGCGTTCGAAGGATCTGGCGCTGATGGTGGGGGTGGACACGGCGGTGTTCCACGGCTTCGTCAACTGCGGCGCGGTGGGCACCATCACCGGCATCGGCAACGTGCTGCCGCGCGAGGCGCTGCACCTGGTGGCGCTGTGCGAACAGGCGGCGCAGGGCGACGTGGCGGCACGGCGGCGGGCGCTGGAGCTGGAGGCGGCGCTCGGCGTCCTGTCCGGCTTCGATGAGGGGGCCGACCTCGTTTTATTCTACAAATATCTGATGGTGCTGACCGGCAATCCGGAATATGCGCTGCACTTCAATGCCACGGATGCGCTGAGCGAAAGTCAGAAGCACTTTGCGGTGACGCAGCTGAAGCTGTTTCAGGATTGGTATCAAGGGTGGAAGTAAGGACTTTTTTTTTGAAGAAAAGAAGCAAAAGACTTTTATCCGTTGGGCTTGGTCTTTCCGGAGAGTGTTGCGAAGCCCGATAAAAGTTTTTTGCTTCTGCCCGCCACCGGACTCGAACCGGTACGCCCAAAGGGCAACGGATTTTAAGTCCGCTACGTCTACCATTCCGCCAGGCGGGCACAGGTACGAGAGTCTACCCCTTCGCCACGGTTTGCGCGATATCGAGCGCGCGGCGCAGCAATGTCTCGGTGGCCTCGGCGGTGCGAAACGCGCTGTGGGCGGAGAGGGTGACCGAATCCATCGTGCTGAGCCTGTGCGGATAGGGTAGGGGCTCCACGTCGAACACATCGAGCGCCGCGTGAGCGATGTGGCCGCTGTCCAGCGCCGCGATCATGGCGGCTTCGTCCACCACGGCGCCGCGGGCGGTGTTGATGAGCAGCGCGCCGGGGCGCATCTGGGCGATGCGGTCCGCGGACAGAAAGCCACGGGTTTCGTCGTTCAGCAGCAGATGCAGGCTGACGACATGGCTTTCCGCCAGCAGCGTCTCAAGCGACACGAACGTCACGCCTTGTGCTGATTTCGGCGAGCGGTTCCAGGCCAGCACCCGCATGCCGGCGCCGCCGGCGATGCGGGCCACCTCGGCTGCGATGCCGCCGAAGCCGATCAGGCCGATGGTCTTGCCGGTGAGCTGCATGCCCTCGCTGCGCAGCCACTGGCCGGCGCGCATGCCGCGATCCATGATGGCGAGGCGGCGCGATGCCGCCCACATCAGGGCGATGGCGTGTTCGGCCACCGCCGTGTCGCCATAGCCCTTGATGATGTGGACGGTGATGCCGAGCTCGGCCAGCTCTTCGGGGTTCATGTAGCTGCGCGCGCCGGTGCCGAGGAAGATGACGTGCCGGAGGTCAGGGCACTTCGCCATGGCGGCGGTGGTCAGCGTGGTGTGATCGTCCAGCAGGAAATGATACCCCGCGAGCAGGCCGGGGATTTCGGACTGGTCGATGTCCTCCTGCATGTTCACGTCCACCTGCGGGTCGGTGGGCAGGCTCATCTTGTGGAAGACGCTGGCCAGATCGTCGTTGGCGTCGAGAAACAGACCCTTCATGCACACCCCCTGCGAGAGGGACCAAGTGTGCGGTGGAAGCGGGCGGCTTGCAAACCGGGCGGAGCCTCGCGCATGGTCCGGCGCATGCGAATCCTGCTCGCCGCCCTGCTGATCGCTGCGCCCGCCTACGCCCAGAAGCCGCCTCCGCTGGGGGCGGAGGGGGGCAAGCCGCCGCCGTTGGGCGCAGCCCTGCCGCCGCTGCGCCAGGCGCCGCCGCCGGAGGGTCGCGCAGCTGCCAGCGGCTCAGGGTTTATCGTTGCGGAAGGGCGGGTCCTGACCAACAACCACGTCGTCGAGGGCTGCCAGCGCATGTCGGCCCGCAATGCCGCCGGCGGGCGCGTGGCGGCCGGTGTGCTGGCGACGGATGCCAGGCGAGACCTCGCGGTGCTGTCGGTGCCGCCCGGCTTCGGCCCGGCGCTGGTGTTTCGCGACGGCCCGGCGGTGCAGCGCGGCGAAAGCGTGGTGGTGTACGGGTTCCCGCTGTCGGGCGTGCTGTCCTCCGGCCCGAGCCTGACGACGGGGGATGTCAGCGCGCTGTCGGGCCTTCGCGACAATCCGCTGCATTTCACCATCACCGCGCCGGTGCAGCCGGGCAATTCCGGCGGGCCGCTGCTGGACGCGCAGGGCCACGTGATCGGCGTGGTGGTGGCCAAGCTCAACGCGGCGCGGATTGCGCAGATCACCGGGGGCGACATTCCGCAGAACGTCAATTTCGCCATCAAGGGGCCGGAGGCGGCGAGCTTCCTGTCGTCCCACGGGGTGCCGCCGCAGCACGCGGCAAGCTCCGGCGCGGAGCTGCGGCCGGCTGCGATCGGCGCCATCGCCAATCCGTCGGTGGTGTTTCTGCAGTGCTTCAAGTGATCTGAGGCGCGATGTATCGCGCCCCGCGCATCGCCCCCGATCAGCAGCGCGGCTATGTGGTGCCGGAGGCGCCGCTGTACGAGCCGCCCCGGCCGGTGGTCGCGAAGATCGAGGACGACATCCCGGCCCCGCGGCCGCGCCGGCGGTGGCGGTGGTTTCTGGTCAAATGGCTGTTTCTGCTCGGCTTCTGGGGTGCTGTCGCCGGCGCCGGCGTGCTGGTCGTATTCGCGCTCGACCTGCCGCGCCCGGAAGTGGCGCTCGATGCGGTGCGCAAACCCAGCCTGACCCTGTCCGACACGCAGGGCCATATCTACGCCAGCTACGGCGATGTCGTGGGTGAATCGCTGCGGCTGGAGGATCTGCCGAAATACCTGCCGGAAGCCGCCGTGGCGGTCGAGGATCGGCGGTTCTGGTCGCATCCCGGCATCGACTTCATCGGCATCGCCCGGGCGGCGCTGGTCAATCTGCGGGCCGGCCGGCTGGTGCAGGGCGGCTCCACCATCACCCAGCAGGTGGCCAAGAACCTGTTCCTCACCAATGCCCGCACCTTCAAGCGCAAGGTGCAGGAGGTGCTGCTAACGCTGTGGCTGGAGCACAGCTTCACCAAGCAGGAGATTCTCGAGATCTGGCTCAACCGCGTCTATCTCGGCTCCGGCGCCTGGGGGGTGGATGCGGCGGCGCATATGTATTTCGGCATCTCGGCGCGCAAGCTGAACCTGTGGCAATGCGCGGTGATCGCGGGCCTGCCGCGGGCGCCGTCCCGCTTCTCGCCGCGCGTCGATCCGAAGGCCGCCACGATGCGCGGGCGCGAGGTGCTGGCGGCGATGGCCGAGACCGGGGTGATCACCGAGGACCAGGCGCGCGAGGCGGCGGCGCAGATCAGCTTCCCGCCGCCCAATTCCAACGGTGCGGGCTGGTTTGCCGACTGGGCGGCGGAGCGGGCGCAGGGTCTGCTGCCGAACGGGGCCGATGCGTCGTTGTACACCACGCTCGACGGCCGGGTGCAGGCGCTGGTGGAAACCCGGCTCGATGCGCTGCTCGACGGGCCGGGGACGGCCGCCAGTGTCAGCCAGGGGGCGGTGGTGGTGCTGGATGCCGCCACCGGTGCTGTGCGCGCCATGGCCGGCGGGCGGGACTATCACGCCAGCAGCTACAACCGCGCCGCCGTGGCGCGGCGGCAGCCCGGTTCGTCGTTCAAGGCGTTCGTGTGGCTCAACGCGCTGGAGCACGGCATGTTGCCGAATGACGAGGTGCTGGATGCACCCATCAAGATCGGCACCTGGAGTCCGTCGAACTTCGAGCGGGGATTTCGCGGCGAGGTGACGCTGGAGGACGCGCTGGCCGACAGTCTCAACACCGCCTCGGTGCGGCTGCTGCTGCAGGCGGGCGGGCCGAAGGCGGTGATCGCGGTGGCGCATCGCCTCGGCATCGCCGACACGCTGCCGGAGAACGCCTCGCTGGCGCTGGGCACGGCCGATGTCGGGCTGCTGGAGATGTGCGGCGCCTATGCCACGATCTTCAACGGCGGCATATTGGTGACACCGCGGGCGATCGAGAGCGGCACGGCCGATGGCAAGCTGCTGGCCTTGCCGGCTGTGACGCCGGCGCGGGTGATCGACCCGGACATCGCCGCCATGATGGTGCGCATGATGGCTGCCGTGGTCAGCCGCGGCAGCGGCCGCGCGGCCGCCGTGCCGGGGCAACTGGTGGCCGGCAAGACCGGCACGACGCAGGATTATCGCGATGCCTGGTTCATCGGCTTCATCGATGGGCGGGTGATCGGCATCTGGTTGGGCAACGACGACAACCGCCCGATGAACGGCATCACCGGCGGCTCTCTTCCGGCGCGGCTATTTCACGATATAGCCGTCGATCTAAAGTGATAAAAGTTTCTTTGGTTCTTTCTTTTCAAAGAAAGAACTTCTTATCTCCGAAGGCGCGGGTTCAAGACGTCGCGCAGGCGGTCACCGACAAGATTGATGGCCACGATGATGGCCAGGAGAGCGAACCCTGGAAACAGCGAGATCCAGTAGGCACCACTCATCAGGTAGCCGAAGCCGTTGGCGATCAGCAGGCCCAGCGACGGCTGCGTTGCCGGCAGGCCAATACCGAGGAAAGACAAGGTCGCCTCCAGCGTGATGGCGCCGCCGACAGCGACCGTGCCCACCACGATCAGCGGCGGCAGGCAGTTCGGCAGCACATGCCGCACAATGATGCGCCAGCGCGGCAAGGCAAGGCCCAGCGCGGCCGTGACGTAATCCTTGCGGCGTTCCACCAGCACCACGCTGCGCACCGTGCGGGCATAGACCGCCCATTGCACCAGGATCAGCGCGAGAATGACGTTGCCCAGTCCAGGCCCGGCCAGGCTGATCAGGATCAGCGCGACCAGAATGGCCGGCAGCGCCAGCTGCAGATCGGCCACCCGCATGATCAGCGCCTCCACCCAGCCGCCGGCCCAGCCGGCGAGCAGGCCCAGCGACGCGCCGATCACCAGCGCCGCCAGCGTGCTCGCCAGACCCACGGTGAGGCTGATGCGCAGCCCGTAGAGAATGGCGCTGTACAGATCACGCCCCAGCGTGTCGGTGCCCAGCAGAAAGACCATGCCGTCCATCGAGGCGCTGCCGGGCGGCTGCTGCGCGTCCATGATGTCCAGCGCCTTGAGATCATACGGGTTCTGCGGCGCGATCCAGTGGCCGATGAGGGCCAGGACCACGAAGGCGACGAGAATGAACGCGCCGAACATGGCCTGGGGCGAGCGGGCGAAGTCACGCGCGGCCAGCCAGAAGGGCGAGGGCTCCGGCCGCATCAGGCGCCGCCGATGCGCGGGTCGAGCACGCGGTAGAGCAGGTCGACGACCAGATTGATGACCACGAAGAGCACCACGATCAGCATGAGATAGGCCACGATCACCGGGCGATCGAGCGTGTAAATGCTGTCGATGATCAGCTTGCCCATGCCGGGCCAGGCGAAGATGGTCTCGGTGACGACGGAGAACGCGATCAGCCCGCCGAACTCGATGCCGACGATGGTCACCAGCGGGATCAGCACGGCGCGCAGCACGTGCACAAGCAGAATGCGCCCGGGGGCGAGGCCGCGGGCGCGGGCGTATTTGACGAATTCGGATTGCAGCACCTCCACCGCGCCCGAGCGGGTAAGGCGCACGGTGAGCGCCGCGTTGCCCAGCGCCAGCGTGGTTGCGGGCAGTGCCATGTGACGCCAGCCGTCAAGGGTGAACAGGCTCGACGACACGCCGAGGAATTCCGCGGTGCGGCCGCGGCCGATGGCGGGGAACCAGCCGAGCCACAAGGTGAAGCACAGCAGCAGCAGAATGCCGACCCAGAAGGTGGGCAGGCTGAGGCCGATGATCGAGCCAGACATGATGACGCGGCCGGGCCAGCGATCGGCCTGCAGGGCGGCGAACAGGCCGAGTGCCACGCCCGTGGTCGTTGCCACCACCAGCGCCACGACGGCGAGCTCCATCGTCGCCCCCATGCGAGAGAACACCAGCGACAGCGCCGGCTCGTGAAAGATGAAGCTACGGCCGAGATCGCCGTGCAGGGCGTTGACCAGGAACAGGGCGTATTGCCGTATCAGCGGCTGGTCCAGGCCGAGCGCCGTGCGGGTGGCGTCGATCTCGGCCTGGCTCGCCTGGGGGCTGACCAGCAGCTCGATCGGGTCGCCGATGGCGTAGACCGCGAGGAACACGATCAGCGACATCGCCAGCAGGAGGAGCAGCGACTGGGCGAGGCGACGGAGGATATAAAAAATCATATGAAAAAGGAAGCAAGAGCTTCTTTTTTGAAAAAAAGAAGCAAAAAACTTTCATTCGTACAGATCTGCGCCTCTCCGGAGAGAGGCGCGAAGCTGGACAAAAGTTTTTTGGTTCTTTTTTTCAAAAAAGAACTGCTTGCTTCACGCCGGTGTCGCCAACATCGCCCAGGCCCAGCCCAGCGGCACAGCGTTGTATTTCACCCCGCCTTTGCGCGTGGCCCAGCTCGCCACCGTGTTGATGACGGGAATGACCGCCACGTCGTCCATGCCGATGCGCATCGCCTGGCCGATCAGCTTGCGGCGCTCGGTGGGGTCGAGCGTGGACTGTGCCTTGAACACCACCTCGTCGAGCGCCTTGTTGGAATAGAGCTGCCGGTTGAACGGGCCGTCGCCGGTCTCGGCCGATTTGGTGACGATGAGGCTCTTGAGGTCGGTGATGGCCAGCGGCACGGAGAAGCTGGTCATGAACAGGCAGTATTCGCGCGCGGTGGCCTTGCCGAAATACACCGCCGGCGAAACGCTCTCCACCTTCGTTTCCACGCCGATGCGCGAGAAGAAGCCGCCAACCGCCTGCAGAATCTTGTCGTCGTTGGAGATGAAGCCGACCGGGCCGTTGATGGTCATCTTCCAGCCATCGGGCCAGCCGGCCTCGGCCAGCAGCTTCTTGGCGCCGGCAGGGTCGTAGGGAATGGCGGGGATGGTCGGGTCGTAGCCGTCCTCGGTGGCCGCGGCCATCTGATAGGCGGGGGCGCCGGCCTTCTGCATGACACGTTCGACGATGGCCTTGCGGTCGATGGACATGGACAGGGCGCGGCGCACCCGCACGTCCTTCATCGGGTTCTTGGTCAGCGGTGAACCGGATTTGTCGAACATGTTGGGCGAGACGTCGCGCGTCGAGTCGGGGAACAGATACACCACCTCGACAGAGGGGAAGAGCTGCACCACCAGGTCGGGGTTGGCCTGGGCCTTGGGAAGATCCTGTGGGGCCACGCCGCCGATGACGTCGAGATCGCCGGACATCAGCGCGATCAGGCGGGTCTCCGGCTGGGCGATGGCCTTGAGCTGCACGGAGGACCAGGGCGATTTCGGACCCCAGTAGGTTTCGTTGCGCACGAGTTCGACGGCGTCACCAGGCGTGTATTTGGTGATCTTGAACGGGCCGGTGCCGATGGCGACCTTGAGGGAGTTGAAGTCGTCAGTGGTGGCGCCGGCGTGGATCTTGTGGCTGAGGATCTGCACCCAGGCGACATCGTTGGGCACGAACGGGTAGGGCTTGGCGGTGCGCATGCGCACCGTGTGGTCGTCCGGCGTCTCGAAGGCGGTGATGAGTTTGACGTAGGGGGTGAACAGGCCGGGGCTGTTGGGAATGGTGGGCACGCGCTTGAAGCTGAACACCACGTCCTCGGCCACGAAGGGCGTGCCGTCGGAGAAGGTGACGCCCTGGCGCAGCTTGAACTCCCAGGTCAGGTCATCGACCAGCTTCCAGGATTCGGCGAGGCAAGGCGTGACCTCCTTCTCGCCGAGCTCGTTGCACAGCGTGTCGAACACATGGCGCAGGGCGGAGTTGTTCTGCCCGGTGTTGTGGTAGTGCGGGTCGATGGAGTTGGGCGTCAGGCCCACGCCCATGCGCAGCCTGGTGTCGGCGGCGCGGGCCTCCGGCGGAAGCCCGGCGAGAGAGGCGGCGGTGGCGAGGCGGATTCCGTCACGGCGGGTGATCATGCGACAACTCCAGGCGGAAAGCTGCGGGGTGAGACGAAGTCTTCGAGCGCGTGGCAGGCGGCGAGCACGCCGAGATCGTCATGCATGCGCCCGACGATCTGCAGGCCGACCGGCAGGCCGGCGGAGGTGAAGCCGCAGGGGAGGCTCGCCGCCGGCTGCTGGCTGAGGTTGAACAGGTAGCAGAACGGGCTCCAGACACGCGAGATGGTGCCGTCCGGAAGCGTCGGGCCGTTCTGGCCCACGGGGAAGGCGGTGCCGCGCATGGTGGGCAGCACCAGCAGGTCCCAGGTTTCGTGAAACCGGCGCATCTGCACGCCGAAGGCGGCGCGGGCGTCGAGCGTTCTGAGATAGTCCTCGAGGGTGACTTTCGATCCGGCGAGGGCGGCTTCGCGCAGGCCGGGGTCGAGCAGCGCCTTCTGTTCCTCGGTCATGCTCATCTGCCCCTTGGCGCAGCCGACCTGCCACAGCGTGCCGATGATCTCGCCTTGCGGCTTGATGCCGGTGTCGATCTCCTCGACATGGGCGCCCAGCGCGGTCAGCGCCTGCACGGCCTTGGCGATCAGGGCGGCGGCCTCCGGATCGACGCCGCCGAGGCCGAGATCGCGGGTGTAGGCGATGCGTTTGCCGGCCACGCCGTCCGTGGTGGCGCGCATCCAGTCGATGTCGGCTGATGGCAGGGAGGTCCAGTCCCGTGCGTCCCAGCCGGAGATCACGCTCATCGCCAGCGCGGCGTCGGCCACCGTTCGGGTGAGCGGGCCGGTATGGGCCAGCGTGCCGACCTGGCTCGTCGGCCAGGCGGGCACACGGCCATAGCTCGGCTTGAAGCCGAACACGCCGGTGAAGCTGGCGGGAATGCGAATGGAGCCGCCGCCATCGGTGCCGATGCCGATCGGGCCCATGCCGCAGGCCACCTGCACGGCCGCCCCGCCGGAGGAGCCGCCCGGCGTCATGGCGGGGTTCCAGGGGTTGTGGGTGATGCCGGTCAGCGGGCTGTCCGTGACCCCCTTCCAGCCCAGCTCGGGCGTGGTGGTCTTGCCGAGGATGACGGCGCCGGCCTCGCGCAGCCGGGCGACCACCGGCGCGTCGTCCAGCCAGGGGCCATCGGGCGATGTGGTGAGCGATCCTCGCCGTGTGGGCAGGCCTTTGGTCAGGATCAGGTCCTTGATGCCGACCGGCACACCATCGAGCGGGCCCAGCGCGGTGCCCACGCCATGGCGCGCCTCGGACGCGCGGGCGCCGGCCAGCGCGCCTTCGCGATCGACATGGCAGAACGCGTTCAGATGCGCACAGCGATCGATCTGCGAAAGGATCGATTCAGTCACCTCCACCGGCGACAGGCTTCGCGCACGATAGGCATTGGCGAGATCGACGGCCGTTGCTGTCACGGAGTTCAAAGCATCTGTCCTGTTCTGCTCCGGATGGATTGAGGCACAGGGTTGCCGGCGTTGCCAGAGCAAACCGGGGCCCATAAGGTCGATTCGTCAGCAGGCCCGGAGACCACCATGCGCCGCCTTCTCGCAGCCCTGCTGCTCATCACCGCCCAGGCCCCGGTGCAGGCCCGGGCGGAGGCGCTGCCGGTGTTCGATCCGTCCGGCCCCAACGCGGTGGCCTATGGCAGTGCGGAGGGCTATCCCGCCGGGTATCCGCAGACGCAGGCGCGTCTGGTCGGCAATTTCAGCCATTACGACCGTGTCAGCCGCACCAGGGTGGTGGCCAAGGCCCCGGCCGTCGCGCCGTTCGCGCGGGCGGCGGCGGAGATCGCGCTGACTTACACCTACAAGGGCGCGCAGCACACGCTGGCGGACTACCTGTCCCGCCAGCCGGCGACGGGGCTGCTGATTCTGAAGGACAACACGATCCTGGCCGAGCACTACCAGTATGGCCGCACCGACCAGGACCGGTTCATGTCGCAGTCGATGGCCAAGACCTGGGTCGCGATGCTGATCGGCATCGCGATTTCCGAAGGCAGGATCAAGAGCATCGACGATACCGCCGAGACCTATGTGCCGGGGCTCAGGGGCAGCGAGGTCGGCGCCACGCCGATCCGCGCGCTGCTGCACATGGCCTCCGGCATCGCGTTTCGTGAGGTGTATGACGGGCATGACGACGCGGCGATGCTCAACGCCGCGATCTGGAACCGCAACGGCGAGGGAGCGATCGCGGCGGCGCATCGTTTCAATGTGCGTGTGGCGGCACCCGACACGGTGTGGCACTACAAGGGGCTCGACACTGAGACTCTGGGCCTGGTGCTGACCGGGGCCACGGGGCAGACGATTTCGGATTATTTCTCCGCCAAGATCTTCGGGCGCATCGGCACCGAGCGGGATGCGGCCTGGGCGATCGATGCCAGCGGGCAGGAGCCGGCGTTCTGCTGCCTCAACGTCACGTTACGGGACTGGGGGCGGCTGGGCCGGCTGCTGGCGCATGACGGGGCGTGGAACGGTGTGCAGATCATTCCGAAGCAATGGGTGATCGATGCCACCACACCGTCGGCGGCGTTTCTCCGGCCGGGCGCCGGGGCGGGGTATTATGGCTATGGGTATCAGGTGTGGCTGCTGCCGGGTGAGCGGCGGCAGTTCGTGCTGATCGGGATTCACGGGCAGATGTTGTTTGTCGATCCGGCGAGCAAGCTGGTGCTGGTGCACACGGCGGTGCGGGCGATGCCGACGGGCGATCCGATGGCGCCGGAGCTGGGGGCGTTGTGGCGGGCTTTGGTGGCAAGCCAGTCGTTCTTTTTTTGAAAAAAAGAACTTTTCTTATCGGCTGACGCCCTCCTCCGGAGAGAGGTCCGTTCAAACGAATGAAAGTTTTTTGCTTCTTTTTTTCAAAAAAGAAGCGCTTTCCTTAAGCTCGCCTCAGCTGAAACAGCGCCTGCTCCCCAAACAGATTGGCAAGGCTCGAATACCGACGCCACGGCGACTTCCGCCCCGCCTCGTCAATCGCCAGCCAGCGCTCCACCTCATATCCCTCCTCGGCGCACAGTACGAAGAAGTCGCGGATCGTGCAGGGATGGATGTTGGGCGTCTCGTGCCAGGGGCGGGCCCAGACGCTGGTCATCGGCATCCGCCCGCTCCACAGCAGCTGCCAGCGCACCTGCCAGTGGCCGAAATTGGGAAAGCTGACGATGGCGCGTTCGCCGATGCGCAGCATCTGGCGCAGCACCTCGCGCGGCTTCTCCACCGCCTGCAGGGTGCGGCTGAGCACGACATAGTCGAAGGCGCGGTCGGGGTAATGGGCCAGGTCGGCGTCGGCGTCGCCGTGCATGACAGGCAGGCCGCGGGCGACGGTGCGGGTGACCTCGGCCATGTCGATCTCGATGCCGCGGGCGTCGCAGCCGCGGGTGCGGGTGAGTTCGTCGATCAGCGCGCCGTCGCTGCAGCCGATGTCGAGCACGCGCGCGCCGGGGCTGACCATGTCGGCGATGAGACGCAGATCGACCCGCATGCTCTTGGCCATCAGGACGAAAGCCCGGCATGGCGGGCGCAGCCGTCGAGAAAGCCGGCGAGGATGCGGTGCAGGTCCGGCTCGTCGAGCAGGAAGGCGTCGTGCCCCTTGTCGGTGGTGACCTCGACGAAGCTGACATTGGCGGCGGCGCGGTTGAGCGCACGGGCGACGGCGCGGCTTTCGGCGGTGGGGAACAGCCAGTCCGACGAGAAGCTGACCACGCAGAAGCGGATGGCGGTGCCGCGGAAGGCGGCGGAGAGATCGCCGCCATGCTCGGCCGCGAGATCGAAATAATCCATCGCCCGGGTGATGGAGAGGTAGGAATTGGCGTCGAACCGGCGCACGAAGGTGCTGCCCTGGTGCTGCAGGTAGCTCTCCACCTGGAAGATGTCACCGAACAGGGCCAATCCGCCTTGGGTGATGCCCTGCAGCTTGCGGCCGAACTTGCGGTTCAGCGCCTCCTCGCTGAGATAGGTGATGTGCGCCACCATGCGCGCCACGCCCAGCCCCGCGGCGGGAATGCGGCCACTGGCGTAATACTGGCCGCCGGCGAAATCGGGATCGGCGAACACCGCCTGCCGGCCGACTTCGTTGAAGGCGATGTTCTGCGCGGAATGATAGGCCGCGGTTGCGATCGGCACGGCCGCGAACACGTGCTCGGGATAGGTCGCCGCCCATTGCAGCACCTGCATGCCGCCCATCGAGCCGCCGACGACGGCGAACAGCCGGTCGATGCCGAGATGCTCGACCAGGCGCTTCTGCGCGCGCACCATGTCGCGGATGGTGATCGCCGGGAAATCCATGCCCCAGCGTGCGCTGGCCTGGTCCGGCCCTTGGGGGCGGAGGTCGGAGGGCCCGGTGCTGCCCATGCAGCCGCCGAGCACGTTGGAGCAGATGACGAAGTAGCGATCGGTGTCGACCGGCCGGCCGGGTCCCACCACCTGCTCCCACCAGGCGTCCTTGCCGGTGACAGGGTGGCGTTCAGCGACATACTGATCCCCGGTCAGCGCATGGCAGATCAGGATCGCGTTCGACTTCGCGGCGTTGAGGGAACCATATGTACGGTACGCCACCACGAGCTCGGGCAGCGCCACGCCGCAATCCAGCATCAGCCCGTCGCTGAAGCGTGCGTGCTGATGGCGGATCTCGGAAGGTTCACCCTGGTCCATAGCATCCGTCCTTAAAGCCCGGCCCATCCGTGTTCAAGGGACGCAGGTCGGCACAGCTGCAATGCTTTGCAACCACGCGCCCATCCGCTATTGCGATGGCCCCTGTTCGATTGCGCGCATGTCCGACCTTCCTCCTCAAAGCGACTCGCCCCAGATCACATTGGCCACGCTCCGTGCCGAGCTCGACCGGCTGGACGACCAGATCCACGACCTGCTGATGGCCCGCGGCCGCGTGGTCGAGCAGGTGGCGGCGCATGGCGCCAAGGGCCGCGTGGCGCTGCGCCCGGGGCGCGAGGCGGACATCATCCGCCGGCTGCTGGCGCGCCATGCCGGCAAGCTGCCGCGCGTGGTGCTGCCGCGGCTGTGGCGCGAGCTGTTCGCGGCGACGACCTCGATGCAGGGCCAGTATGTGGTGGCGGTGTGCGAGACGCTGCCGGGCTCCGGCTTCGTGGCCGCCGCGCGCGAGCATTTCGGCATGCTGACGCCGCTGCGCGCGCATCGCTCGCCGGCGCAGGCGCTGGCCGAGATCAGCAGCGGCTCCGCCACCGTCGCCGTGCTGCCGATGCCGGCGGAGGATGAGCCGCAAAGTGCTGCCTGGTGGACCGCGCTGCTACAGCGCGACGAGCCGCGCATCCATGTGGTGGCGCGGCTGCCGTTCTGGTCACCGCGCCCGGAAGGCGCGCCCTCGGCGCGCGCACTGGTGGTGGCCACGGTGGCGCCTGACGCGAGTGCCCGGGACCGCTCGCTGATCGGCCTCGAACTGCCGGGTGAGATGAGCCGCGCGCGCCTCACCGCGGCCCTGGCCGATGCCGGATTCCTGCTGGGCGGCAGCATCCTGCGCCGCAATCCGCACGATCCTTCCGCCCTGGCGCTGATCGATGTCGAAGGCCTGGTGGCCGACGACGATCCCCGCCTTGCCCTGCTGTCCGCCAGCCGCAAACCTGTGGTGCTCGGCGGCTACGCCGTCCCTGTCGATGGAGACACGCCATGACCGACCTCGTGCGTCCGTCCGCCCCCACGCCGCGCGCGGCGGTGCTGCAGATCGAGGCCTATGTCGGCGGCGAGAGCAAGCTGCCGGGGGTGAACCGGATCATCAAGCTCTCCTCCAACGAGGGCGCGTTCGGCCCGCCACCCGCCGCCTCCAAGGCCTATGCCGAAATCGCCGCCGACCTGCACCGCTACCCCGATGGCGGCTCGGTGGCACTGCGCGAGGCGATCGGCGCGCGGTTCGGGCTCGATCCCGCCCGCATCGTCTGCGGCACCGGCTCGGACGAGCTGATCCAGCACCTCTGCCACATCTATGGCGGGCCAGGGGCGGACATTCTGATGTCCATGCACGGCTTCAGCATGTACCAGATCTCCGGCACCTATTCCGGCGCGCGGGTGATCAAGGTGCCGGAGCGCAACCTGACCACCGATGTCGATGGGCTGATCGCAGCCGTCACGCCGGAGACGCGCATGGTGTTCGTCGCCAACCCCAACAATCCCACCGGCAGCCTGCTGCCGCAAAGCGAGATGGAGCGGCTGCGCGAAGGGCTGCCGCCCGACGTGCTGCTGGTGCTGGACGCGGCCTATGCCGAATATGTCGATCGCGCGGATTACGACGCCGGCGTGAAGCTGGTCGATGCCGGCGAGAACTGCGTGATGCTGCGCACCTTCAGCAAGGTGTTCGGCCTTGGCGGCATGCGGGTGGGCTGGGCCTACGGGCCGGCGGGCGTGATCGACGCGCTGGGACGGGTGCGCGGCGTGTTCAACGTGAATCTGGCCGCCCAGGCCGCCGCCGTGGCTGCCCTGGCCGAGCCGGGCTGGGTGGAGAAGAGCGTGGCGCACAACGCGCGCTGGCGCGCCTGGCTGATGGCCGCGCTGAACAGCGTGGGCATCGCCACGCATCCCTCCGAGGGCAATTTCTTTCTGGCCGATTTCGGCACGGCCGAGAAGGCTACGGGCGCCAACGCGCATCTGAAGTCGCGCGGGCTGATCGTGCGGGCGATGGGCAGCTACGACCTGCCGCACACGCTGCGCATCACGGTCGGCACCGCGGAGGAATGCCAGCTGGTGGCCCAGGCGCTCGCGGATTTCATGCAGCATGCCTGACCCTTTGTTTCAGCGGATGGCGCTGATCGGCATCGGGCTGATCGGCAGCTCGGTCGCGCGCATCGCCATGGCCAAGGGGGAGCTGGCCGCCGAGGTGGTGGCCAACGCGCGCACGCAGAGGACGCTCGACCGGGTGATGGAGCTGCGCATCGCGCATCGTGTGGAACTTGATCCGGCCGAGGCCGTGAAGGGGGCCGACTGCGTGATGCTGTGCGCGCCGGTGGGCGCCTATGCCGCGCTGGCGGAGGCGATCGCGCCGCATCTCGAACCCGGCTGCATCGTCACCGATGTGGGGTCCACCAAACAGTCGGTGATCCGCGATGTCGGGCCGCTGATTCCGGCCGGCGTGCATTTCGTGCCGGGGCACCCGATGGCGGGCACCGAGTATTCCGGGCCGGATGCCGGGTTTCTGACGTTGTTCGAGGGCCGCTGGTGCATTCTGGCGCCGCCGCCGGGCACCGATGCCGCTTCGGTCGAGAAGATCGCCGAGCTGTGGCGCCGCTGCGGCTCGATGATCGACGTGATGGAGCCGGCGCATCACGACAAGGTGGTGGCGATCGTGTCGCATCTGCCGCATCTGCTGGCCTTCACCATCTGCGGCACGGCGGATGACCTGGAGGATGAAAGCCGGCAGCAGGTGCTGAAATTTGCCGCCTCCGGCTTTCGGGATTTCACCCGCATCGCGGCCTCTGATCCCACCATGTGGCGGGATGTGTTTCTCAACAACCGCGAGGCGCTGCTGGAGATGCTGGCGCGCTTCACCGAGGATGCGCAGGCGATGGGGCGTGCGGTGCGGTGGGGCGATGGCGGGTATATCGAGGACAAGATCGGGCGGGGGCGGGCGATACGGCGGAGTCTGATTGAGTTGAAGCAAGCTTAAGGCCTTCTTTTTCTGAAGAAAAAGAAGCAAAAAGACTTTCAATCGTTTGAGCGGACCTCTCTCCGGAGGGAGGCGTCAGCCGATCAGAAGTTTTTTGGTTCTTTTTTACAAAAAAGAACCTCTTGCTTGTCTTGTCTCGCCCGCGCCTGCTCCTTCCGCCGCCGCAGATTCTCCCGCAACGCTGCCGCCACGCGCTCGGCGCGCTGCGCCTTGGAGTCGGGCTTCTTGGGGGGCGGGTCGGTCGTGTCGGTCATATCCCCTACCTGCCATGACCGCGCATGCCAGGGCAAACACAAGGCGCACGATCTCCCCTTGCACCGACACCGACGGAGGGTTAGGAGAGCGCTCGCCGTCAACCGGCGCTGCTGTAGCTCAGTGGTAGAGCACTCCCTTGGTAAGGGAGAGGTCGAGAGTTCAATCCCCTCCAGCAGCACCATCGTTCCACGCGACCACCCGAGTGGAGATCGCCGGCATGAATTTTCATCTCGATATCAGCCTGTTGCAGCCCGGCATCGCGCTGATCGCCGGCATCCTCATCCTGCTTATGCCGCGCCTGCTCAACCTGGTGGTGGCGATCTATCTGATCCTGCTGGGGATCAGCGGGTTGTGGCCGCATCTGCTGCGCTGATCGCATCGCGCCGCCCGGTGGCGAGAACCGCCTGTTTGCCGTCGCGCAGCCCGAGGATGAACAGGGGCAGATGCGGGTGGTTTTGGTCGTCGGGCGCATAGCTGCCGCCGAGGCGTGACGGCATGGTCGTGGTCTTCAGCACTGCCTTCCTCGGCCGGCCCAGCACGCCGCCGGCCTCGTTGATCTCGTCGAGCGCCAGCTGCGCGCCAAACCATTCTTCATGACCGTTGGCATGACAGTCAGGCGGCGTGTACCCGCACCCGCCACTCCGCGATCACGTCGGCGAGGGTGAGGGAGAACGGGATCGACGGCGTCCAGCCGAGCAGGGCGCGCGCGGCGTCGGCGTGGCCGGCGGCGAACGGGATATCGGCCGCGCGCAGCAGGTGTCCGGTGGTCTCCACGCGGGCCGCGACACCGGCGAGATCCATCAGGCTCTGCAGAACATCGCCGATCCGGCGCGGCTGGCCGGAGGCGATGTTGAGGATGGTGCCGGGCGCGATGTCCAGATCCGGTCGCAGACAGGCGGCGTAGGCGGCGCAGACGTCGCGCACATCGATGAAGTCGCGCAGGGGCGAGAGGTCGCCCACCGCCAGCACGGGGTCCTGCAGGCCGGCGGCGATGCGCATCACCTGCCGCGCGAAGGCCGGCACCACGAACCGGTCGGACTGGCCGGGGCCGGTGTGGTTGAACGGGCGCAGCCGCACCACGCGCAGCCCTTCCTGGGCCATGGCGCCGAGGGCGAGGTCAGCGGCGGCCTTGGTGCTGCCGTAGACATTGAGCGGGGCGGCCGGGGCGCGTTCGTCCAGCGCCACGCCGGCGCGGAAGCTGGCCCCGTAGATGTCGGCGCTGGAGGCATGCACCAGCCGGCAGGACGGCGCGTGCCGCAGGATCGCCCGGGCCAGATGCAGCGTGCCATGCAGATTGACCCGCCAGGCGCGCGCGGGATCGGCTCGGGCGTCGCTGACCGCGGCGATGCCGGCGAGGTGGATGCAGGCCTGCGGCTGCATCCGGGCGATGGCGCTGTCGAGCGCCGCGGCGTCGGTGATGTCGAGCGCCTCGGAGGGCGGGGCGAGCAGCGTGGCATCGGGATACCGCTCCGCCAGTTCCGCCAGCAGATGCCGGCCGACGAACCCGCCGGCGCCGGTGACCAGAATCCTCACACCGGTTCCAGACGCGCCACGCGCCGGCCGCGATGCCGGGCCAGGTCTGCCTCGACCATCTCGGCCACCATGTCCTCCAGCCCGGATTCCGGCGCCCAGCCCAGGGTCTGGCGCGCCTTGGCGGCGTCGCCGTGCAGCATGTCCACCTCGGCGGGGCGCAGCAGGTCGGGCGAGGTCACCACATGGTCCTGCCAGTCCAGCCCGGCATGGCCGAAGGCGAGGGCGCAGAAGGCGCGGATGGTGGTGGTGCGGCCGGTGGCGATGACGTAGTCGTCAGGCCGGTCCTGCTGCAGCATCAGGTGCATGGCGCGGACATAGTCGCGCGCATGGCCCCAGTCGCGCGAGGCGTCGAGATTGCCGAGGCGGAGCTGGCGCGCCATGCCCAGCTTGATGCGGGCCACCGCGTCGGTGATCTTGCGGGTGACGAACTCGATGCCGCGCAGCGGGCTCTCATGGTTGAACAGGATGCCGGAGGAGGCGTGCAGGCCGAAGCTCTCGCGGTAGTTCACCGTCATCCAATGGGCGTAGAGCTTGGCCACGGCATAAGGGCTGCGGGGGTAGAACGGCGTGCGCTCGTTCTGCAGCGCCGCCTGGATCTTGCCGAACATCTCTGAGGACGAGGCCTGGTAGAACCGCGCGCCGGGGCAAGCGATGCGGGTGGCCTCCAGCATGTTGGCCGCCCCCAGGGCGGTGACGGTGCCGGTGAGCAGCGGCTGCTGGAACGAGGCGGCGACGAAGCTCTGGGCGGCGAGGTTGTAGATCTCGTCAGGCCTCACCTGCTGCACGATGCGGATGCAGCTCGACAGGTCGATGAGGTCGCCGTCGATCAGGGTGACGTCATCGATGATGCCGAGCAGCCGCAGCCGTTCGCCGACCACATCCGCCGAGGCGGAGCGGCGCAGCAGCCCGTGCACCGCGTAGCCCCGGCTCAGCAGCAGCCGCGCGAGATAGGCGCCGTCCTGGCCGGTGATCCCGGTGATCAGGGCTGTCTTGCTCATGGCGCGATCATGGCGGCGGTTCCATCCGTGACGTGGGGAGAGCCGACACGCAGCCCTGGATCACTATCGGAGGTGGGACGGACCTAAGGCATGACGTGGCTGGAACAGCGGCGTGTTTTCGCGATGATAGTGTCGTGAACGGTTCAGCCTTTGGGTTTGCGGCCGGGTTTGGCGGCGGCCGGTGGGGCGCGCCTGGGCTTTTCCGGAGCTGCGGGCGGCGGTGCTGCGGGTTCGCCCGCCGCTTCCTCACGTCGCAGCACCACCACCTGCAGCGCTTCCAGCGGCGCATCGCCGGCGGCGCAGGGCTCGCCGTCCTGGCTGATCACCGGGTCGGCCTTGCCGACGAAGTGGCCGGAGGTGATGCAGGTGAAATTCGCCGCCGCCGCGCCCTTCAGCCGCACCCGCACGCCGAGCAGCGGCAGCAGCATGCCGCGGCTGCCGCAGAACTCGCCGGCGGCGAACCAGGGGGTGTTCCAGCTGTTGCCCAGGATCGCCTGGTATTCGAGGTCCGCTCCGGTGAGCTCCTCGCCGGGTTCGACGGCGAAGCCCTCGATCGGCGCGTTGCTGCCGGGCGTGCCGAGCCAGCGGCCGCCCGGACCGATGACGTCGCCGGTGTTGCGGACATGGACCAGCACCTTGAGCGGCACCGAGGCGGCATCGGTCTGTGGCGCGGCCTCCGGGGCGCCGGGCGCGCCGGCCTGGGTCAGCGAGGTGTTGATCTGGCGGAAGCGGATCTCCGGCGGTGCCGTCAGCGTGCTGGCGCGGTAGATCGTCAGCACCATGCCCACCCGCCCGCCGGTGACGAGCACGAACACCGGCTCGTCCGAGCGCCACATCCAGCCTTCGGCGAGGGCCCCGGTGACCACGGCGCGGCCGGGCCGGGCCGGGGTGGCGGGGGTCATGTCCATGCGGATCGCCGGCAGGCGCAGCCCCATGTCGGTGGCGCCGGATTGCGGGGTCGCCATGTCGACGATGAACAGTCCGGGGTCGAAGACGAGAAACTGTGCGGTGGTCGAGATCGCGCCGGGCACGGGGCGCGCGGTGGTGTCAGGCGTCTGCTGGGTGGTCTGCGACATGGATTCCATCGTCTGTCTGGAGCGTGCGGGCAGTGTAGAGCATCAGCGGGGGAGGTCACGGCGCGGTGCGATCAACTTGTGCGCGACCGCACAGATTGACGGGAAGGTGCTGGGCTGGGTGACGCTGCGGCGAGCAGCAGGTCGTTGATCCGCGACGCGGGCAGGCCGAGCGGAAACACCACGCCGGTGCCGGTGGCGCGGATGCGCTCGGCCTGGGCGCCGAGATCGAACGCGGCCACGCGCAGGCCCGCCTGCCAGAGCAGGGACAGCGCATAGCACCAGGTCTCCGGCCAGACCGAGGGCAGAAAGCCGAGATCGGCCTGCTGGAGGGCGACGAGCGAGGCGCCCTCCGCCTCCTCGAACCGGCCGGTGACGAAGACCCGGCCGGTTTCGAGCAAGGGGCCGTCATCCATGGTGAAGCCGGCGACGATGAATTCGAGCGGCAGGTCGCGCGCCTGTGCGTCGGCGGCGCAGGCGCGCAGCACGGCGTAGCCCTTGTCCGGCCCGATGGCACCCGGCACCACCACGCGCAGCCGCGTGCCGGGCAGTGGCGGCGGGACCCGCGCCGGCACGCGCCGGGCCACGGTGGCGTCGGCCTCCCAGGGCAGCACGCGCGGCGCGGTGCCGGGAAAATGTCGGGCGACCCGCAGCGCCGCGTCGCGCGACGGGGCGATCGCCTGGCGGGCGGCGGCGATCCAGCCGGCGGAGCGCTGCCGCAGCTGGGCCACGCCGATCGGGTCCTGCAGCCGGCTCTCGTTGCGGCCGATGCAGTCGATGCAGGTCTGCAGCTCGGTCGGCTCGCCGCAATAGCGGTCGCCATCGCCCAGCATGGTCACGCGTGGGCACCAGGTGGCGTAGTCATGGACGTAGATGTCGTAGGGTACGCCGAGCCGGTCGGCGACGGTGACGATGTCGAGCCCGTAGCCGATGAAGTGATGCAGCTCGACATGCTGCGGCCGTTCACGCCGCAGGGCGCGAACGAGGTCCTCGAACGCGTCGGGGAGGCGGAATTCCACCGTGTGGCCGTCAGGTGGCTCGCTGATGCGGCAGGCGCCGTTCTGTCCGGGGCGCAGCAGGATCGGCCGCAGGCCGACGGCGCGAATCGCGGCGCTGCGGGTCTCGACATGGCGGGCCACGCCGCCGCCCATGTCATGCGTGATCAGCAGCACCGACCCCTGGGCCAGGCGCCCGGCCTGGAACCGGTGCAGGTCGACCGCGTGGCGCGCGCGCTCCAGCGGGTCGCGCGCGCAGAATTCGGCGATCAGCCGGTCGTAGCCCGGGTGCAGCCGGTTCAGCAAAGTCAGGTTGCGGGCGATCAGGTGGGTTTTCAGCACGCCGAACGAGGTGCCGCCGGTGTGGGCGACGAACACATCGGCCGCCGCCACGTGGCGCCAGCCGAAATGCCCGGCGCGCAGGCACCAGTCATTCTCCTCGCCGTAGCCCTGCGCGAACACGTCGTCGCGGAAGCCGCCGACCTCGAGCAGACAGTCATGGCGGAGCAGCATGCAGAATCCGACCGCGGTCGGGATATCGAAGGTGACATGGCGGTTGGCGGCGGCGAAGGCGGCATCGAGCACCCGCAGCGCCTCGCCCTGCGGTGCTGCCATCGGCTGGTCGGGGGCGGGGTAGGAGACGATGGTGCCGTCATTGGTCATGGGCGTGACGCTGCCGATATCATCGGCCGCGTAGGCGGTGCGGCGCAGCCGGGCGATGGCGTCTTGCGGCAGGATGGTGTCGGCGTTGAGCAGCAGCACATCGCGCGGCGCCTGCGCCATGGCGTGGCGCAGCCCGGTGCGGACGGCAGCGGGAAAGCCCTGGTTGCCGGCGTGGCGCAGCAGGGTGATGGCGCCGGACGTGGCGGCGCGGTCGACCGCGTCGCACAGCTCGGGGTCCTCCGAGCCGTCATCGACCACCACGATCCGTCCGCCGCGCGGCACCTGGCCGCGCAGGCTGGCGAGGCAGGCGGCGAAGTCGCCGGCGCCGCGAAAGACGGGGATGACGATGTCGAGCGGCGCGCGCCTGGGGGGCGACTCCGGCGCCGGCCGCTTCATGCGGGCCACCGGCAGCAGCAGCGTCGCGTCGAGCAGGCGCCAGCTGTCGGCGTCCTCGCCGGCGGCGGGGCGGGTGCCCGGCCGCAGCGAATAGACATGGGCGATCCGCGCCGCGGCGCGGCGGCTGGCGCGCAGCTCGCGGCCGATGGTGATGGGGCTGCCGGCGAGATCCCGCCCGTCGACGCCGCGGACATGGATATGCGCGAACGCCGGCAGATCGGCCGGCGGCACCCGGAAGCCGCGGCGGCGCAGGCCCTGCGGCTGCTGGTCCAGCACCAGGCTGTCGTCATCGGCGGTGAGTGCGTGCTCGGTGGTGGCGTCGGTCGCGGGGTCGTGCACGGTCAGCCGCAGCTCGGCCGCGCGGTCCGGGGCGGCGGGGTGCCAGGCCCAGCCTTCCAGACCCCAGTCGGGCGACACCGCGACGAAGCCTTCGATGCGCAGGATGGCCTGCACGTCGATGGGGCTGCCGAGCAGGGCGGCGTCGCCGAGAGCGGCGCTGAGCCGGTGCGCCCGGCGCCAGTGCTGCGGCAGGCTGTGGCGCATGAGCGCGCCCGGTCGCGGTTTGCGGCCGACCCGCAGGGGGCGCTCGTCCAGCGCCAGCCGGACCGGGCCGGCGGCGTCGGTGGCGGCGATGGTGCACACGCCGTCGCTGCCGAGGGCGATCCATCCGGCAGCGCCCGCGCGGCGGACCACCGCATCGGCCATGATGCGAAAGCTCGGATCGTCGGGCAAGGCGTGGTTCGACAGAAAGCCGGCCAGCTCGTCGCGGGCGAGCGCGATCTCGCCGAGGCGGCCGGCGCAGACGATCAGCATGGTGCGGGCCTGCACCGAGTGGGGCTGCTGGCGGCAGCAATCGCGCATCAGCTGGATGGCCTTGGCCGGATCAGCTTCGAGCAGCGAGGCGGCCTGCAGGATCGAGACGCCGGTGTTGGACGGGGACAGCCGGCGCGCGCGCTCGAACCAGCGTTGGGCGGCGGCGACGTCGCCGCTGTCCAACGCGGCACAGCCGCGGCGCAGCGCGGCTTCGGCGGACGCGAGGTCGGGATCCGGGGCAGGTTCCGCCAAGACTGCGTGTCACTCCGATACAGAAAGGCCGGACCGAAGAGTGTTCGGTCCGGCCCCGTGTCACGTGTCTATCAGGAAACCTCAGGAATGGAACAGCCGCGTGATGTTGGTCACCACGGAGCCCTGCAGGATGATCTTGGTGCCGTCGCCCAGTGCGACGGTGGTGTTGGTGCCATCGTTGGTGAGATTGCCCTGCGCGAAGGTCGCTTGGGCAGAGCTTGCCAGCTGAATGGCGTCGCGGCCGTTGACGAAGTTCTGGATCGTGTAGGTCTGGCTGTTGCTGGTGATCTTATCGAAGTCGAAGATCTCGACGCCGTTGATGGCGCCAACCTGGCCGACCATCGTGTCCTGACCGGTGCCGGCCTGCAGAACCTCGAACCCGGTGCCGGCGACCAGCGAGGTGGCGCCAGAGCCGGCCTGGATGTAGTCACCCGCGCCGCCGCCGATGAGCGTGGTGGCGCCGGTGCCGCCGACGATAATGTTGCTGCCGCCACTGCCGCCGGCATACACGCCGCCGCCGTTGCTGGCGTAGATCGTGTCATCCGCGCCGGTTCCGCCCATGACCGTGCTGGCCGCGGTGCCGTTGCCGTAGAAGCTGAAGTAGGACGAGCCGCCCTGCACCAGGGCGCTGCCGCTGCCGAAGGCGAAGATCTGATCGCCGCTGCCCGAGCTGAGCTGCACCGTGTCAGAACCGAGCACGTTGATGATGTCGTTGCTGCCCGACCCGCCCAGGATCGTGCCGGAGCCGGTGCCGCCGGTGATGGTGATCTGATTGCCCGAACCGGCCGAGATGCTGTCCGCAGCGCCCGCGCTGCCGATGAGCAGGTTGTTCGACCCGACACCGGAGATGGTCACGCTGCCCGTGCCACCAACGATGGTGTTGCTGCCGGCCGAACCGCCGGTGAACACGCCGCCGCCCGCGCCGGCCTGGATGAAGTAGGAGCCAGCTCCCCCAAGAACGGTGCTCGCCGCGGCGGCGCCAACGAAAGCGAGGGTCATTCCGGAGCCGGTTACCGCCGTGGCGCCCTGCACGAGGTCGCTGCCGGTGATCGCCACGACCGTGGCGGTACCCGAACCGAGGGCCACGGTATCGGTGCCCTGGGTGTTGATCAGATCGGTGCCGGAGCCCGCCACGATGCTGCCGGTACCGGTGCCGGCGTTCACGGTGACGTTGGTGCCCGCGCCGGCGAAGACGACATTGTTCAGACCGTTGCCGGTGTTGAGCAGGTCGCCCGAGCCGCCACCGGTGATGGTGGCCGCGGCGCTGCCGCCGAAGATGGTGTTGCTGCCGGCGGAGCCGCCGGCGAACACGCCGCCGCCGGCGCCGCCGTCGATCTTGTAGGTGCCGGCCCCGCCAAGCACCGTCGATGCATTGGCGCCGTTGGTGAAGGTCAGCTGTCCGCTGCCGGACGTGGCGCCAATCACCACAACGCTGTCGTTCGGAGCAACCGCGCTCGTGTCAACGACGATGGTGGCATTGCCGGTGCCGAGCTGAACCGTGTCGGTGCCCTGTACAAAGATCGTGTCGTTGCCGCTGCCGGCGAAGATCGAGTTGGCACCGGCGCCGGCGTCGATCGAGGTGGCGCCGCTGCCGGCGCGGATCGTGTCGTTGCCGGAGCTCGTCACGATCGTGTCGCTGCCGCTGTTGTTGACCAGCGAAATGGAATTGTTGCCGGTCAGCGCCGCGATGGTGAGGTTGGTCGTGTCGCCGGGGTTCGTGGTCAGCGTCAGGTTGCCGGTGGCGCTGAGGATCGACGAGGCGGCGGTGCCGCCGACGATGATGCTGTTGCTCGAACCGGAGTCGTCGATGACGACCGCGCCGAAGCCGGTGGCGCTGTCCGTCGTCATGGACGGCTGCAGCTTGATCAGCAGGCCGCTGCCGGTCGGCGAGGCGGCACCTCCGACCAGGAAGCTCGTGTCGCCCGTGAAGGTCGAATTGATCGAGGACGCAATCTGAGCGGCCAATAGGTTGGCCTGGTCGGCAACGGATGACGGGAGTACGATCTGTCCGGTTACGGCACCTGATATCGTCGTGACTGAGCTCATGTTGTCATTCTCTTAAATTAGGACAGAGAGTGCTCCGATCGTGGGACCGGTCTGTGCTCTGTGCATGTAATTCTGAGCTAACATATCTCTGGCCCTGATGCAATGGAAGATTTCCGCATCTGCGAAGAGACATGGGGTGGGGGTGGTAACAAGACCGTGAGTTCACGGTGGCGATGACGGTACCGTAACGGCACCGCGCACCGGTGACGACACTGAATCAGCATAATTTACAGAGAGTTATCCGATTTGGCTGAGCGATTTTCCGGTCAGAGGGCGATATAGTTACCAGAGATATTATTACGGTTTGCCGGTGGGTGCGCCGCCGAATTTCCAGCGAATTGATCCCGACCATCGGCAGCCAAGGCGACGCATGAAGGGGGAACGGTTTATCGTTGTTCACAGTTGCATAAAATTATGGAGATGATTGACAGGCTGAACCGCGGATCCTTAATATTCCGCTCCCGCAGGTCCGGCCTGTGAATTCGGAGGGTGGGGCTATCCCATCTGCAGCGTTTTGGAGGTGGAGCACCGTCGGCGCCCCATCCTGACGCGACATCTGTCTGCGGATGGCACGTGCACCGATCTGGAGCCGGACCGGTCGCGTGGGCCATCGCGACGCAGCGCTGCCTGCTTGCGTTGTGCCGGTTGACACTGCCAATTAGCCCGCGCCGGCAATCTATCGCAGCCGGCGTGGCGCGGAGGATCTCATGGCACTGTTCCAGATCGACGATCATGTGCGCATGAAGCTGCTGGAGCGGCTGGTTTCCACCTGTCGCAACGGCCTGTTCTCGTATCATGACGACACCACGATCGAGCCGCCGTTCACCTTCAATGTCGAGTCCGGGCATGACAGCCGGCTCGAACTGGGTGCGTTTTCGTATTCGAACAGCGCGTTCTATGGCCGCAACCTCGCTGTCGGGCGCTATTGCTCGATTGGCTCCGGCCTGCATTTCGGCCAGATCGAACATGTCACGACCTGGCTTTCGACCTCCAACATCACCTACGATCATTGGGCCAGCTATGAATACGCGAGCAGGCGGGGGGTCGTGGATCGCCCGCTCTGCGCCATGCCGGAGCGGCGGACCGATATCACGATCGGCAACGATGTCTGGATCGGGCAGAATGTCTACCTCAAGTCCGGTGTCACCATCGCCGACGGGGCCGTGGTGGGGGCGCATGCCGTGGTGACCAAGGATGTGCCGCCCTATGCCGTGGTGGCCGGCAACCCCGCGCGCATCATCCGCACACGCTTCCCCGACGCGCTGGTGGAGCGGCTGCTGCGGGTGAAATGGTGGCGCTATTCGTTCGCGGATCTGACCGCGGTGGACATGACCCAGCCGGAACAGGCGCTGGACTGGATCGAGGATCACGAAGCGGCGGGAACGCTGCTGCCCTATGAGGTGACGAGGCTGCGGCTCGGCGCCTTCTTCGCCGAGCTGTCAGCGGCCGCGCCGCCGGCGTGACCGGGCGGTGCGGCGCTGCCTGACCATCCAAGGCGGACCCGGCCATGCCGGAGCCGCCCTTCAGAGAGAGTGATCGCCGACATGACGAGGCTGCTCCAGGACGCCGCGGCCACCACCGGTTTCGCAGACGTCAACACGCTGTTCCTCAGCAGCTTCCACGCCGCCGCCGCCGCCGGCGAGCTGGCGGCGTTCCGGCAGGACTGCGCCGCCCTGGTGCTGGATCCCCCCAACCCGCACTGCCTGCCCCATGCCTTCGCCTATGAGGCGCGCGGCTATCTGCACGATTACGATCTCTGGGAGCCCCCCACGGACGGCACACCGTTCCGGCCGCGTCCGGCGCTGCTCGCAGCTCTTGATCGGTGCCTCGCGCGGCCGCAGGCGGTGAACTGCCGGGACAATTATTACTGGCTGATCGTGTCCGGCCTGCGCGCCTTCGTCGCCGACGATGTCGAGACGGCGTTTCGCCAGTTTGCCCTGGCCGCCACCTATCCGGATTTCTACCGGATCGTGCGCTGTGACCTTGGCGGCGGTGCCGCGTTCGCCAGGACCTATCCGACCGAGGCGGCGCTGGCGGCGCTGCGCAGCATGCCCCGGCTTGGCCGCGAGGCGCGCTGGGTCTGCGAATTCAGCGTGTCGCAGCGTCTGGTGATCAGCACCTGTTTCGACCGGCTCTATGGCATGGCCTTCGCGCGTGACTGGATCCAGAGCGTCGCCCGGCTGGCGCCGGAGGGCGTTGGGCTGCATCTGCATGCCATGTTCCGCCAGGAGCCCGACCTCGCGTTGATCGAGTCGTGGATGGCGGAGGCGCGTGCGATGGGGCTGCATCTGGCCGTCAGCGTTGAGACGGAGGTTCGCCACGGCAACGCCTATTTCGCCTCGGCGCGCTTCCTCAAGGGGGGCTCAGCGCTGCGGCGTTTCGGCTGCCCGCTGCTGACGGTGGATGCCGACGCGTTCATCCCGGATGTGGAGCAGTTCCGCGCGGCGCATCTGCCGCTGATGCTGGCCGAGACACGGATTCTGGGGCTGCTGTCCGACGGGCCGTGGAACGGCTATCTGCCCTGGCGGCGCTTCTCGGCCGGGTGGATCCTGTTTCCCGCGGCGGAGGACTCGATGGCGTTTCTCGACAGCACGGCGGACTGCATCGAGTATTTCTGGGATGATCGCGGCAACAACTGGTGGATCGACCAGGTCGGCCTGGAGGTCGGGCGACGCATCGTCACGGCGCAGCGCGATCCCGCGCCGCGGTTCGGGCAGATCTATTCCGAGCTTCCCAACGTGTTCGACACCAGCGAGGCCTACAAGATCACCCATATCTCGGCGCTGCCGGAGATCGCGGCGCACATGGCTGGTGGCATGTCGTACTGGGAGGCGATTGGCGTCGCCGGGCTGCTGTGAGCGCGGGCGGCCTTTGGCGGCGGGCCGGCTAGCCGACGAATTTGCGGATCACCACATCGCAGTACATGCCGGCCTGCAGGCACAGGTATAACATCTCCCAGTTCTGCTCGATCATGAAATTGTTGGTGGCCTGCACCACGCCGTACTGCGTGTCGGTCATGTAGTCATGCATGATGTAGTCGTTGAGCCAGATCCAACCGCCCGGTGCGATCTTGCGATGGATGATCGCCAGCTCGGCGCTGACGGCGTCATAGGAGTGATGCGCGTCGACATAGAACACGTCGACCGAGCCATCCGGCAACAGTTCCAGCATGTCGGTGCTGTTGCCTTCCAGCAGTTCGAGACGCTCCATCGCGATCTCTTTGGCAAACCGGTCGCGGAAATAATCGGCGTGGCTGCGCCCGTTGAGTTCCTGGCCGATGCGGCCGCCCCACATTTCAGGGTATTGGTGCAGGGTGAACAGATCCACGGCGATGAAACGGTCGATCGCGCCGCCCTGCATCACCTGGGCGCTGAAGTCACCCAGTGCCACACCGACCTCGCAGAATCGAATATGTCGGGACAGCCGTGGAATAACCGCTTCCCGGTTCGGCAGAACCCGTGAGCGGGCCAGAAGATGTTCTGGCAGTGTCCTGGCGGGAACGATAGCATTCGGCATCCATTGTCCTGACGTGTCTGTGGCAGCATCGCAGTCTGCGCAGGTTGCTGTCTGGTGGCGGCGAAGTTTGCGCCAGGCTTCGGGAAAGGCAAAGACCGTCGCGCCTTTTCACGGTACGAAGCATGTGCGTGGATCGATGTTTGGTCTGCGCCTGTGGCATGGGAGCGGTGCGGCGATGGCGCCAAGGGCAGCGGGATGAGGGATATGGCGAAGGCGACCGACAGCCAGTCCCCGGGGGCAGCGGCGCAGCGCAGGGCGGTGCGGACGCCCCGCAAGCCGTTGCCCCCGGAACCGGCGCAGCAGACGGCCCGCGATGAGGCGATGGTCTTGCGGGCGCAGGCTGTCGCTTTGGTCGAACGGCTGATGCGGCGCGATGACAGCCATGCCCATGATGCAGAGCGGCCGGCCCCGGTGGCGCGGCCGCGCGCGGCCGGGTCGGGCGCAAGCCTGGTGAACCGGCTGCTGGCGCTGGAGGACAGGCTGTTCGCGGCCTTGCAGGCGCCGCCGCCGCCCCGGGTCGCGGCCGCGGTGTTCGATACGTCGGCCGAACCGCATCCCTGGCCGCGCCAGCAGGAGCCGGACGCGCTGCCCTTCACCGATCCGTACGATCTGCGCGCCGATGACAGCGTGATTCCGGAGATCGCCCGGGGGGCAGCCTTTCTCGAACGCTGGCGGCTTGCCACCGCGGCGCCCGATTTCGCCGGCGCCCGGGCCAGCCTGCCCGCCGATCACCCGGCGATGCGCTTCGCCGCCCGCGGCGCCGTGCCCGATGTCTCCATCGTTATTCCGGTGCATGGCCAGCTCGGCCACACCTTGAACTGTCTCGACAGCCTGTATCGCCATGCGACGCGGGCCACCGTCGAGCTCATCGTGGTCGATGACCTGTCGCCCGACGAGACCGCCCGGGTGCTGGCCGGGTTGCCGCATCTGACCCTGCTGCACCAGCCGGACAACAAGGGCTTCATCCAGAGCTGCAACGACGGTGTGACGCGGGCGCGGGGGCGGGTGATCGTTCTGCTCAACAACGACACCCGCGTGGTCGAAGGCTGGCTCGATGCCCTGGTGGACCGCTTTGCGCGTCATCCGGAAGCGGGTCTGGTCGGCGCCAAGCTGTTCAACCCGGACGGATCGCTGCAGGAGGCCGGCGGCATCATCTGGCGCGACGGCTCGGCCTGGAACTACGGCCGTGGCGACGAACCGAATCGGCCGCAGTACTGTCACGCACGGCAGGTGGATTTTCTCTCGGGCGCCAGCATCGCTCTGCCGCGCGCGGTGTGGGATGCGATGGACGGGCTCGACCTGCATTACGCCCCCGCCTACGCCGAGGACGCCGATCTCGCGCTGCGGGTCAGCGAGGCCGGATGGCAGGTGTGGTTCGAACCGCAGGCGCGGGTGATCCATTATGAAGGCGTCACCTCGGGCCGGGACGTCACCAGCGGGGTGAAGGTGTATCAGCCGGTCAACACCCGCAAGCTCGCGGTGCGCTGGCAGGCGCGGCTTGCTTCGCATCGGCGCAACGGCGAGGCGGTGTATTTCGAACGCGACCGCTTCGTCCATCGCCGCGCCCTGGTGATCGACGCGACCACGCCCACGCCGCGGCAGGATGCCGGATCCGTCACCACGGTGATGCATTTCGAGCTGCTGCAGCTGCTGGGCTTCAAGACGTATTTCATTCCGCAGGACAATGCGCTGTTCCAGCCCGGCCCCACCGGCGAGCTGCACGCGCTCGGCGTGGAATGCCTGGTGGCCCCGTTTGCCATCGGCGTGGAGACGATCCTGCGCCAGTACGGGGCCTTGTTCGACGTGGTGCTGGTGTTTCGCGTGGGCGTGCTCGAGGCGGTGCTGCCTTCCGTCCGGGCGCATGCGCCGCAGGCCACGCTGCTGTTCAACAACATGGACCTGCATTTCCTGCGCATGCGCCGCGAGGCGGAGGTGGCCGGCGACGCCGCCGGGCTGCGCGCGGCCGCGGCGATGCAGGCGCGCGAGATCGCGCTTGTCGAACAGACCGACTGCACGCTGACGCCGTCGAGCTTCGAACTGGCCGAGATCGCCCGGCTGGCGCCTGGCGCCCCTGCGTTGGTGATGCCGTTCATCACCCCGTTCCATGGCACGTCGGTGCCGTTCGCGGCGCGGCGCGACCTCTGCTTCCTCGGCGGCTATCGCCACACCCCCAATGTGGATGCCGTGCTGTGGTTCGTGCGCGACATCCTGCCGCTGCTGCATGCCGAGATGCCGGCGCTGCGGCTCATCGTCGCAGGCGCCCATCCCGGCCCCGAGATCCTGACGCTGGCCGGGCCGCGCGTGATCGTCACCGGCATGATCGAGGATCTCGGCCCGATGTTCGATGCCGCCCGGGTCTTTGTCTGCCCGCTGCGGGCGGGTGCGGGGGTGAAGGGTAAGCTCGCCTCGGCCATGTCCTATGGCGTGCCGGTGGTGACGACGCCGGTGGGCGCCGAGGGGATGGAGCTGGAGGACGGACGCGATGCGCTGATCGCCGATGATGCGGGGTCCTTCGCCGCGTCCTGTCTGCGGGTCTATCGCGATCCCGCGCTGTGGGCGCGGCTGTCGCGGGCGGGGCAGGACAAGGTGCGCGCCGATTTCTCCCGTGAGGCCGGGCTGCGCGCGCTGCGCCGCGCGCTCGACCGTGGGCTGGAGGTCAGGCTCAGCCGGGATCGATCCGCAGGCTGACCAGGCGCCAGAGCCAGGCCCAGCCGGAATCGCGGGCGAACGGCCAGCTTCGTTCCAGTGCGGTCTTTTCGACGGCGACGAAATCCGGCGACAGCAGGGCCGACAGCACGTTCAGCACCTGGCGCGCCCGCCGCACCTGGCCTGAGGGGGCTGCCGAGGTGCCGATCTGGGAAGCGGCGCCATCGGCCAACGGCAGTTCGGCCAGAGACAGAAAGGGCAGCACCACGCGGGCGCAGATCTCGCGCAGCCAGGCATGGGTCCCGGCTTCGGAGTCGAGCTGGACGAAAAGGTCCGGCACCGTCTGCAGCTGCAGCAGATGGGCGGGCAGGGCAGGGGGGGGCAGGAAGACGAAGCCTGCGAAGAATGGGTCGTCCCGCAGCCGTGCCGTCAGGCTGTCCGGCGCGACCAGCCGGCGCGGACGCCCGGACCAGCGGGCGCGAAACGCCGGATTCGCCACCACGCGCCGCAGCAGCGCCTCGTCGCTGTCCGCGGCCAGCAGGCAGAGGCCGCCGCGCGGACGGTCGCGCAGCGCGCGCAGCAGCCTGCTGTGCGTGCCGTCGTGCAGCAGCGGCATGCGCACCAGGCGGCAGACGATGCCGCGACGGCGCAGCGATGCCTCGGCCCCCTCGGTGCCGATCAGCACGACGCTGTCCGGGTCCTCCTGCAGCAGGGCCGCAAGGGAAGTGGCGTCATGCTCGAACATCCGGTCCGACGCGCCCCAGTGTTCGAGGCGGAGCAAGGTCTCCTCGGCATGGCCGCGCCAGGCGGCGAAGGCCGCGTCGCAGCGCAGACTGTAGAGGATCGTGCAGCCGTCCGACCGGAAGCTTTCGGCATCGAGGAAGGTGACGTCGCAATCCGCCATGGCATCCTGGGCGGCCATGTCGCCGAACGGCTCCGCGGTCAGCCGCGCATGCGGGGCGATCTGCTGCCAGGCCCGGTCCGGCACGGATCTGGCGTCACCGGTGACATAGATCGCCGGCTGCGCGACGTAGCCGATGTAATGGCAGGTTTCGCTGACATGGTCGGCCACCTGCGGCAGGGCCAGCAGATCGGCCGGCACCTGCAGCACGAAGCGCCGCCGCTGGTCGGCGCCCAGGATCGTCGCCGCCGCGCAGTGATCGGCCCGGCGCTCGGCATCGCGGGCCGCGCGCACCGAGGCGGGCTCCATCTCGTCGATCAGCTCGGGTGCATCGACCACCGCGATGATCGCCCGGCCCATCGCCTCGTAGCTGTCCAGCGCATGGAAGCGATGGCAGGCGAGATAGCCGTCGAAGGCGTGGGCATGGGCGATCAGCGCCTTGCCGTAGCCCATCGCCTCGCCGATCTTGATCTTGAGCCCGGTGGAGAACGCCATCGGCACGACGACGACATCGACCGCGCTGTAGAAATCCTCGATCGTCTCGACCCGTCCCAGCCGTTCGATGAAGGGGAACGCGTCGGTGCCGAACATGTCGCACAGCGAGCCCGCCAGGATGAAACGGGCCGGCAGCAGCCAGTGCCGCACCAGCAGCTGCAGCATCTCGAAGAAGCGGCGGTAGTTGACGTGGTTGATTTGGTTCTTCGCGGCGAAGAAGCCGAAGCGCAGCATCGCCGGGCGCGGCACCCGGCAGCGATAGGCCAGCTCGGCCCGTTCGAAATGCGGGAACACCAGCACCTTGCGTTCCACCGTCGCGGCGAAATGCCGGGCCTCCTCCTCCTTGATCGCCCAGACGATGTCGGCGCGCATCAGCGCCGTGCGCTCGCTGTCGGCGGTGAGGTAGAAGAACTCGGGCCGGATGCCGTGGTACTCCAGCATCTCCTTGCGCCCGGTGAAGCGGTCATGCGTGTCCAGCACCTTCAGCACGCCCTGCGGGCACAGGGTCAGCGCGCGGCTGAGCCAGGTGTAGTTGACGATGCAGACGTCGATCCGGTGGGTGGCGAAGATCCAGCGCAGCAGGCCGCCCAGCCCTTCGTCCCACCACTCGTCCACCTCGTGATGCGACCCCACGGGGTCGGCATGCAGCGGGCGGGTGACCGGGGCGAGATAGAACTCGTCCCATTGCGCCTGCATCGCCTGCAGCTGGGCCACCGGCACCGCCCGGCGCCAGTCATGCTCCGCGGGGTAGTAGACGAACACGATCCTGGCGCCCTGCGCCTGCAGGTGGCGAAAGCTGTTGAGGATGTAGCGGCGATTGCCGAAATCGACCGGCGCTGTCGGCGTCGGCGAGACGACGAGCACCGTGCGGCCACGCCAGCCCGCCATCAGGCCTCGTCCGCCTGGGCGGACGGCGCCAGCGGATCGGTGAGCTCGACTCCGGCCAGCAGACATTGGATGGCGTTGTAGACGGCGTTGATCTGGTGTTCGAACAGATCGGGTGCCGGCATGTCGGCGAGCAGGCCGCGATAGCTGCGCTGGCTCGGTGGCAGCTGCACCAGGAAGCCGGTCAGCCAGTTCCATGACTGGCCTGAGCGCTGGGACGATGTCGCGGGGTCTGCCAGATAGTCCGACACCGCCTGCCAGGCGAGACGGCGGCGAAACCAGGCCTGGCTGAGGCGGGACGGGTCGATCAGATGCGCCACCGCCGCATCCGGCGCGTAGCCGATCAGTCCGCCGCGGTCGCGCAGGCCCTGCATCAGCGCCGTCTCGTCGTTGGAGAGCAAGGTGGCGCCGGAGCCCTTGCGGCCGAGATGCTCGGGAAATCCGCCGCTTGCCTCCAGGGCCGACCGGCGCAGCGCCATGTTGGCGCCGACGATCCATTCGCCATCGTCCAGCAGCCGCAGCCGTTCGCCGAGATCGGTGATCGAGAGATACTGCAGCAGCCCGTCCGCCAGCCAGGCGGGGCGTGGTCCCAGGAATTTCGGCGTGACCCGCCCGCCGATCGCCATCGCGTCACGGCCCAGCATCGCGAACGCGTCCGTCAGGCCGCGCAGCCAGCCGGGCACCGGCACCGCATCGTCATCGAGAAACGCCACGATGGGCCCGGTGGTCTCGGCGATGGCGCGGTTGCGCGCGCGCGACAGGCCCTTGACCGGCTCGTGCACCCAGCGCAGCCGCGGCACCGCGGCATGGCGGCGGAACTCCAGCTGCGAGCGGTCGGGATCGGGCGTGTTGTCGACCAGCACGATCTCGAAATCGTCGAAATCCGCCGCCTGCGCCGCCGCGGCCTGCAGCACGCCGGCGAGCAGATCGTACCTGTCATAGGTGCAGATCGCCACGCTGACCGCGACATGGTGACGCTGCACCGGCGGCGCGCGCATCATGCGGCGCGAACCCGGTGCGGTGTCATTCATGTCCTGTCCCTTCGGCCACGCTGTCACGGCAGCGTGCCTCGAAGCTGCGGAACGGCACACCGAGGTCGCGCAGGTCGCTCGGGTCCTTGTCCTCGAAAGGCCCGGCCAGCTCGAACTCGAACACGCTGATGCCCTGGAACGCGCGCGGCAGCACGCCCTGGACGACAAAAAGGTTCTGCGAGTCGTCATACCGTGCGGGGTAACGCACCTCGTCGACGAACAGATACGTGTTCAACAGGTTGCCGGGGCTGCCGCAGAAGATCACCGAGAGGGTGACGTCGACCGGGACCGATCGGTCGAGCCAGACGCTGAGGCGGAAGCGCCGGTGGGGGCCGGTCCAGCGATAGGGGATGCCGCTGTCGGTGTATTCGAGGGCGTAGAATCCGTCGATGACCTGCAGATGCTGGCTGGCGTCGAGGCTCACGCGCCGCGGCAGCTGCAGGGCGGCAGATTCCGCCGGCGGGTGGATCAGCGGCGCGATCTCCTGGTAGCTGGCAAGGGCGGCGATGGCGCTGCTCAGCGTCTGCACCTGCAGCCGCAGATCGGCGATCTCGCGCAGCAGGAGCAGGTTCTGGCTGCGCCTTGTGCCGTCCTGCAGCTTCACACTCATTTTCTCGACATAGTCTGAGAAGTTGTCGGGTCGGACCATCGGAAATGACACTCGGGCTGATCGTGTTCGGCAGGCAGGTGACGGATTGGTAACACCTTGCAGCGGGCGAGGGGAGCCTTGCCGCCCTCACGGCGCTGCAGTCTGGGCGTCTGACTGTGACGATCGCGTGAATGCCATGTGCGCTTATTGCATCGTCGGAGCGAGATACTGCGACAAGGTGTGACCTGCATCACATGCAGCCGGGCCGTCGCGCAGCACTCTGCACCCATGACGCCGGCACAACGCTGGCATGGCGGAAAGGAATACTCCGATGTCCCGCGACACCACAGCCCGCAATCGTCACATCCTGGTGGTCGACACCACCGACGGCCCGCTTCCCGCCGTGCTCGAGGCCCTGCTCGCCGCAGGGCGGTTTTGCGTGGAATGCGTCGGCACCGCGTCCGACTGTCTCGCCCGCGCCGGCTCGGCCGCGACCCCGCTCGATGCCGTGATCATCGGCGCCCATCTGCCCGACGGCACCGGCGCGGGTCTCTGCACGCTGCTGCGCAACCGCGGCGTGACCATCCCGCTGCTGCTCGCCACGCGCGACACCAGCGAACGCGCCACCGTCGAGGGGCTGGACAGCGGCGCCAACGACATCATCACCCTGCCGCTGCGCCCGGCCGAGGCCATTGCCCGGCTGCGTGCCCAGATCCGCGCCTACGAGACCAGCGAGGATGCCATGCTGCAGATCGGGCCGTTCCACTTCCGCCCGGCCCGCCGCATGCTGCAGGACAGCAAGACCGGCTCGCGCATCCGCCTGACGGAGAAAGAGGCGGCGGTGCTGAAATATCTCTATCGCTCCGAGGGGCCGGTCACGCGCAACCAGCTGCTGCGCGAGGTGTGGGGGTATCACAACGGCGCCACCACCCACACGGTGGAGACCCATATCTATCGGCTGCGTCGCAAGATCGAGCCCGACTCGAGCCGCATCGGCCTGCTGGTGAACGAGGACGGCGGCTATCGGCTCTGCCTCGGCGGCCCTTTGGCCCCGGCCGCGGTCAAGCGGTGGGACACGATGGACCATACGATCCCCAGCCACAGCCCCGCCCCGGTGACGACCCGCGTGATGGCAACGGAGATGCAGCTGCTCTCGGCGTAGATCAGACGCGCCCAAGCAAAGCCGCGCGGGTGACGGCGAGCTTGTCGCCCAGCCCGCGCAATGCGGCCTGCTCCAGATGAGCGAGGCGCGCGAGATCCCGCCGTGCCAGCACCGCCGGCAAGGCCGCGGCAATCACCGATCGCTGAAACCGTCCCTGTCCGGCCCGCAGCAGGATCGCTCCCTCCTCGGCCAGCTCCGGCAGCACATCTTTGGCCCGTGCCGGATCAGCCAGAATGTGATGCACCGTCAGCCCGTGCGCGCCCAACACATCGCCCGGCAACAGGCAGCGCTCCTGGCGCGCCAGCACGGCCACGCTGCGCAAGACGCCCGCCACCCCGTACGCCGTGCCCAGCGCCCGCAGCCGGGGCAGATCCTCGTCCGTGGCGCCCAGCACAAGCCCGGCCGCCACCGCCAACGCCCCGGCACTGCCCGCAATCATGCCGAGCCAGGCGGCGCGATCCGCCAGCTCGGCCTCGGCTTCCAGCTCGCGCGCCGCGATCATCTCCAGCAGGACGCCCGGCTGCAGCACTCCCGCATCCAGCGCCTCGCCCAACGGACCCGCCACCTCGTGGCGCCGGCGCGCGCCCTCCACCACCTCGCGCCACCATTGCAGGCGGATCAACGCCAGCAGAGGCTGGCTCACCACCTCGCGCGCCCGCGCCAGCTCGTGGTTAAACGCGAACAGCACGAACAACGCCTCCCGCCGCTCCGCCGGCGCGAACAGCGCGGTCAGAAACCGGTCGGGGTCCTGGGCGCGGACGAGCTCCGCCAACGGGCTCGCAAAGGGCTGTGATGTCATCATGCCGAGGTGACACGCACGCCACGCCGCTGCAAGCTTGACCGGACACGACAGCACCCATAGTGACGCTACGCTCGCGATCACAGCGCACAGCACGGAGAAACATCGCCATGGCCTTCGAACTTCCCGCCCTGCCGTATTCCACCACCGCCCTCGCCGCGACCGGCATGTGCCAGGAGACCCTGGAACTGCACCACGGCAAGCACCACCAGGCCTATGTGACGGCGCTGAACGGCTTCGTCGAAAAGAACGCCGACCTCCAGGGCAAGACCCTTGAAGAGATCGTCGCCCTCAGCCACGGCAAGGCCGACATGGCGCCGGTGTTCAACAATGCCGGCCAGCATTGGAACCACATCCTGTTCTGGCAGAACATGTCGCCCACCGGCGGCAAGATCCCCGGCAAGCTCGAAGCCAAGCTGATCGAGGATTTCGGCTCCGTCGCCGCCTTCAAGGACAGCTTCAAGACCGCCGCCACCACCCAGTTCGGCTCCGGCTGGGCCTGGCTTGTGCTCGCCGCCGACGGCAAGCTCAAGACCACCAAGACCCCCAACGGCTCCAACCCGCTCGCCACCGGCGAAGGCATCGCCCTGCTCGGCTGCGACGTGTGGGAACACAGCTACTACCTCGACTTCCGCAACCGCCGCCCTGACTATGTGACCAACTGGCTGGATCACCTGGCGAACTACGAATTTGCCGAAGCGAAGCTGGGCTGAAGGAAGGTGAGGGGGTGTTGTCCCCTCGCTCCCAGGTGATGCGAAGCACGGGCTTCCCCTGAGGAGTCCGAGCCCCGCGCGTCTCTTCTATCGCGTGAGGGGCGATCGACACCGTCATGACGGTGTCGATCGCCCCTCTCTCATTTGACCGGGGTTCGCGCGCACGAACAAGGTCGGGAACCCTGGTCCTGGCCTTGCCTGCCTGCGCTTTCTCACCCATCGCCACACCATGCACTTTGTCGAGATCGGCTCGTTCCGCGATGGACAAGCCTCCACGCAAGCCTGACTGTTCCGAAGGCAATGCGACTGGCGCCTCCAACACCGTTTCAACCGATGTTTTCCACGTGCAGGGGGAATCATGTCCGGGTTCGGGTCCACGCCTGACGAGACCATCCGGGTTCCGCCCGGGTCGGGGTGGGGCGCGGTTCCCGTGCCGCCGGTGCCGCCGGCCTCGGTGCGTCACGCCTATCCGCTGGCGGTGCGCTCGGCCGGGTTCTGGGCCGCGGTGGGGCTGATGCTGCAGAGCCTG
Organism: Rhodospirillales bacterium; assembly: GCA_037445025.1. Classification (GTDB taxonomy): domain Bacteria; phylum Pseudomonadota; class Alphaproteobacteria; order Acetobacterales; family Acetobacteraceae; genus CAIQQQ01. The sequence goes on along the minus strand of JBBILI010000023.1, from coordinate 24,733 downwards.
CCCTACGCGCTGATGCGGTTCGGTGTGCTCATGGTCTGTTCGATCGTGGCCGTCATCTGGTTCGTGGTCATGATCGGCGGGGCCGGCTGGCTGGCGGATCATATCGCGGGCGTGTTCGGCGTGGTGTGGTTCATCGCCCTGGCGCTGTGCGGCGGCGCATTATGGGGCGGAATCATGCGCTACGCCCTGCACCTGATCGAATGCGGCCATGTCGCGGTGCTGACCGAGCTGATCACCAAGGGCCAGGTCGCCAACGGGCAGGAGAGCATGTTCGCCTACGGGCGCCGCATCGTGACGGAAAGATTCGCCCAGGCCAACGTGCTGTACGGACTGCACGCGCTGGTGCGCGGCGTGGTGGACAGCTTTCACCGCACGCTGGACTGGGTCAGCGAGTTGCTGCCCATCCCCGGTCTGGAGTCCGTGGCCAACCTGATCTCGATCGTGCTGCGCGGCGCCACGCGCTACATCGACAAGGTCATCTTCTCCTACAACCTGGCCCGCGGCGATGCCGATCCCTGGACCAGTTCGCGCGAGGGGCTCGTCTACTACGCCCAGAACGCCCGCCCGGTGCTGACCACGGCGATGTGGTCGGTGGTGCTGGAGCGGGTGGCCAGCGTGGTGCTCTGGATCGTCCTGCTGATCCCGGCCGCGCTGATCACCCTGGCTCTGCCGCACAGCATGCGCGAGTCCGGCGGCCTCGCCACGGTGCTGATCGCAGCCCTGCTGGCCGGCCCCATCCGCGCCGCGTTCATCAAGCCGGTGTTCCTTATCATGATGATGGTGCGCTTCCATGCCAGCGCCGAGGGCCAGCCGATCAACCAGCACTGGGACGCCGAGCTCGCCTCGGTCTCAGCCCAGTTCCGCGAGTTCGGCCAGGCAGCCGCCACAAGGCTCGGAACGTCGCGCCTGGGGAGGCTGTTTTCTTGAGACTCGATCCCCTCGCCCGCTCCCGTGCCGTGGCCGCCATGCTCTCCCTCAGCGTTCTCGCCGGCTGCGCGCCGGGCCAGCTGACCACGCAGACCTCGCGCATCGGCCCCGATGATGGCACCGACTCCTGCCGCCGCCAGCTTGTGGCCCTCGACTCCACCGGCGATTTCTTCGGCGCGCAGATTCTCACCGGGGCCGCCATCGGGGCCGCCACCGGCGGACTGGCCGGGGCCCTGCTCGGCGGCAATCTCAAGGGCGCGTTGATCGGCGCCGTGGCGGGCGGAGCGCTCGGTGCCGCCGGCGGCTATCTCTCCGCCCTGCAGCAGCAGCAAAGCGACCAGGCCGGCATGTTCAACCAGATGCAGGGCGACATCAGCCGAGAGAACGCCCAGATCGACCGCACCCAGATCGCGTTCGACCAGCTGGTCGATTGCCGTTTCCGCGCGGCGCAGACCATCCGCGAGGCCTACGCCCAGCACCGCATGGACCGCTCATCCGCCGTCGCTGCCATGGCGCAGATCAAATCCCGCGCCGAGCGCGACCTCGCTTTGGCCCGCCAGATCAACGAGCAGATCTCCGGCCGCACCCAGCAGTTCGAGGTCGCCGCCGACACGCTCGCCCCCGGCACCGCCGCCGCCGTGGCGCCACCGCCGCCCACCCGCGCAATCATCCGCCAGGCCGCTGCGTTGAAGTTGCGCCCCGATCCGGCCGCGCCCGACATCGGCCAGCTGCAGCCGCGCCAGCCAGTGACGGTCACCTCCCGGCGCGATGGCTATGCCCTGGTCGAGACCGCGCAGGGCAACACCGGCTATGCCCCGCAATCCGCGCTCCAGGGCCCGGCGCCGGTCACCCGCACCATACGCCCGGCCGCCCAAGCCGCAACCGGCGCGCCGCCGCCGGAGGAGGTCCGCACCCTGGCCGGCAGCAACGCGGCACGGCGCGACACCTTCTCCGAAAGCGTCGCCGTCACCCAGCAGGCCACCAGCTCCGGCTTCGAGCTCGCGGGATGAACGCGGCGGCGCTGTGCCGTCTGCTGCTGATGCTGCTGTGGCCGCTCGCCGCGTTCGCAGGCGAACCGCCGACCGAACCCTTCCTGCGCATCGAGGCCGGCGGCCACACCAGCGCCGTCCCCCGCCTGGCGATCGACGCCACCGGTCACCTCATGGCCAGCGCCGGCTACGACAAAACCATCCGCCTCTGGTCCCTGCCCGACGGCACCGCCCGCGCCGTCCTCCGCCCCCCAATCGGTCCCCTGCAGGAAGGCGAGATCTACGCCGTTGCCGTCACGCCGGACGGTCGCCGCGTCTTCGCCGCCGGCGCCACCGGCGGCACCTGGGACGGCACGTTCAACATCCTCATCTACAACGCCGACACCGGCACCCTCGCAGGCCTCCTCCCCGGACTCCCGTCCCCGGTGAACGACCTCGCCGTCTCTCCCGACGGAACCCGCTTCGCCGCCGGCCTCGCCCAGGGCGGCATCCGCGTCTGGGACGCGACGACCGGCAAGCCGCTCGCCACCGACCCCACCATCACCGCCCCCATCCGCACCGTCGTCCTCACCCGCGACAATCGCCTGTTCGCCGCCGCCGCCGACGGCCACATCCGCGGCTACGACCCCGCGGGCCACCGCACGCTCGATACAACCCTCGCAGCCGGCATCCACCCCTGGGGCCTCGCGCTCTCCCCCGACAACGGCCTGCTCGCCGTCACCGGCGAAACCGCCGACAAGGCCGGCCACCTGCATATCGAGGTCCTGTCCACCAAAACCCTCGCCCCCGTCTTCACCCCCGACACGTCCAACCTCCAAGGCGAAGGCCTGCTCGCAGTCGCCTGGGCCCACGACACCAGCGGCGGTGTCCAGCTCCTCGCCGCCGGCTACGCCCACGACGCCAAATCCTACCTCATCCGCCGCTGGCAGGATTTCGGCCTCGGCCCCTTCACCGACATCCCAGCCGCCCACGACACCATCCGCCACCTCGTGGCCCTCCCCCAAGGCGGCGCCGTCTACGCCACCGAAGACCCGGGCTGGGGCCTCATCGACGGCACCGGAACCATAAAGCTGGCGCCCACCCCGCCAATGGCCGACCTGCGCCCCTCCCGAGACCACCGCCTCGCCATCTCCCCCGACGGCGCCACCGTCGAATTCACCACCGCCACCGGCCCAAAACGCTTCTCCGTCAAAGACCAGACCCTCCAGCCCGAAACCACCCAAAACCCCACCCTCGCCACCGCCCGTATCGAAGCCCCCGGCCTCACCCTTTCCGCCTGGAAGGACAGCTCCGCCCCCCGCCTCAACAACTCCCCCATCCCCCTCGAACACACCGAAATCGCCCGCAGCGCCGCCCTCCTCCCCGACGGCGCCCTCCTCGGCACCGACACCCACCTCCGCCGCATCGCAACCGACGGCCGAACCCAGGCGATCATCGATCTCACCGCTCCCGCTTGGGCCGTCACCGTCACCCCAGATGCCCACCTCGCCGTCGCCGCCCTGCGCGACGGCACCATCCGCTGGTACGACCTCACCCCAACCCACATCACCGAACGCGCCAGCCTCTTCGTCACCGCCGACGCCACAAGCTGGGTCCTGTTCACCCCCGAAGGCTTCTTCGCCGACTCCGAACGCGGCGGCGACGACCTCGTCGGCCTCCATCTCAACCGCAGCTGCAAACAACAGCCGGAATGGCTGAGCTTCTCCGAAGCCTTCCGCCTCTTCCACGCCCCCGACATCGTCCGCGCCCGCCTCGCCGGCGACCCCACCCCAGCCCGCACCAAACTGGCCGAACGCGGCGACGTCCGCGCCCGCCTCACCCACCGCCCCGGTGTCGCCGTCGTCAGCGCCTGCCAGACCCAGGCCAACGGAACCTGCCCCGCCCTCGCCAGCCGCGCCGGATCAACCCTCACCGTCCCCGCCGACGCCGCCACCCTCCGCCTCACCGCCCAGATCACCAGCACCGACCCGCAAAACGGCGTGCTCGACATCTTCGTCAACGACCGCATCGCCGGCCGCTTCAAAGCCGCCACCAACACCCTCACCCTCAACGCCCCGCTCGACCCCGGCCCCAACACCGTCCAGCTCCGCCTCTACGACAGCGACGGCGCCATCTTCTCCCAATCCCCCCCGCTCCAGATCGAACGCGCCACCGCAACCGACACCCCAGGCCCGCCCCAAGGCCGCCTCTTCATCCTCTCCATCGGCATCGACCACTTCGCCAACCCCGAACTCTCGCTCCACTTCGCCGTCGCCGACGCCAGAACCTTCACCACCGCCATCGCCGCCGCCGCCAAACCCCTCTTCCGCAGCGTCGAAATCACCGAACTCCTCGACCAGAACGCCACCCGGCCCCGCATCCTCGCCGCCTTCGAAACCCTCGCCCAGAAAATCCGCCCCGAAGACACCTTCCTCTTCTACGTCGCCAGCCACGGCGTGGTGGACGAAGACAACGGCCACTTCCTCCTCGTCCCCCAGGACATGTCCGACATCGCCACCTGGCAGACCATGGCCCGCCAATCCATCGACGAAACCACCCTCGTCACCGAACTCGCCCGCATCCAGGCCCGCGACGCCCTGCTCTTCCTCGACACCTGCCACGCCGGCAAAGTCACCGCCGACAGCCTCGCCAATGTCGGACACGAAACCGGACGATACCTCCTCACCGCCAGCTCCTCCGTCCAGGAAGCGCTCGACAGCTACGACAACCGCAACGGCGTCTTCGTCACCGCCGTCAAGGAAGCCCTCGCCGGCAAAGCCGGCAGCGACGCCGACCACGACCTCGGCGCCCTCGCCCTCGGCGAATACGTCTCCCGCCGTGTCGGACAGCTCGCCCGGCAGAAAGGCCATGATCAGGACGCGCAGTTCAGAGCAGCCCAGCGCGATCTCAGATCGTTCCCGATCGCCAGGATAAGTCAGTAATACCAACGGCCTTGATCGATAACTCTTCCATCGATCAAGGCCGTTGGTATCGCGCGCCGGGTTGGCCGGCGGCGGCGCGCCAAACCAAGACTCAAACCAACGATCATGCTTTATGACCGTTGGTATAAGCAAGAAGTTCTTTTTTGAAAAAAAGAACCAAAAAACTTTTATCCGTCAGACGGTCCTTCGTAGGGTGGGTTGCACTTCGGCAACCCACCGCCCCACCGCAAGGCAAACCCATAAAGTTACGAAGATGGAACAATACGGGCAAGCGGATGGGGCTCCCTCACCGGCGCTTGCCAAAACCCTGCCGCCGCGCCGCAGACAATACCCCCCGCGGCAACGGAATCCGAAACGGCTCCGGCACCACCCGAACCTTCCGCACCACCGCAACCTGCTCCACCACAACAGGCGGAACCACCCCCAGCAACGCCGGCTCCAACGCCAACGCCCGGCACAACGGCGCCAGAACCCGCCGCGCCTGCGGCACCGAGGCCAGCAGCGCCTTCATCTCCGGATCCTCCAGCACCCCACGCAACTGCGAAGCAAACCCCGCCGCATGGGGCGGAACCAGCGGCAGCAACCACCCAAAGCCCCGCGGCACCCGAACCGACCCACCAGCCCGAACCCGCCCCGCCACACCAACAGACCGAGCCCCCCGCAACCAGATCCGCCCCGCCCGAAACCGCGCCAGCAAACCCTGCAACCGCCGCTCAACCCGCCGAACCCGCCCCCAGATCAAAACAATCAAACAAGCAGCCAACCCACCCCCCGCCCGAGCCGCAACAGCCCGGCACAACCCATCCAGGATCAGCGCCAGACGGTCAGAAACGGAAAGGGGACAAACGGCATTCATAAAAATATAGGAACATAAACCCAGCACAAACGCAACCAGAATCAAGCATGGCAGGGGGTTCAGCCCATCCACTGAATCAGGTCACGGGCCAACGTGAAGCAAGCACTTCTTTTCTGAAGAAAAGAAGCAAAAGACTTTCAAACCCTAGATCGGGGTGGCATCTGACATGCGATGCCACCCCACTCTAGCTCTTTGTTTTGACGAGCAATTTTATGGCACGATGAGTCCACCTAAAGCCATATTGCTCTAGCCGGATCAGCCCTGGCCGGCCAGAAACGCGCGCCCCGAAGGCGTCAGCTCCACCACCAGGTCGCGCCCGGTCCGCGTCCGCCGCACAAACCCGCGATCCACCGCATCCTCCCACACCGTCAGCCGCGGGCAGGAGGTTCGCCACACATCCATCACATCCGCGTAGGCCCGCGGTTCGGCATCGATCCAGTCCAGAAAATCACGGATCAGCGGCGTCAGCGTGTCCGACATGGCAGCCTCCACCGGTCATCCTGATCCGGGCCGAAACTCAGGTCCAGCCCGCATCCACCACCCAGGCCTGCGCTGTGCACATCCGGCTGTCATCGGCCGCCAGCCACAGCGCCATGCGCGCCAGATCCGCCGGCATCACCTTGTCCGGCAGGCACTGGTTGCGCGCGATATCCGCCTCGCTCTCCGGCGTCACCCACAGCGCGATCTGCCGCTCGGTCATCACCCACCCGGGAATGACGCAGTTCACCCGGATGCGATGCGGCCCGAGATCGCTGGCAAACCCCCGCGTCAACCCCTCGATGGCCGCCTTGGCGGTGGTGTAGGCCGGCATGCCGCCCTGCTTGTTGCGCCACGAGATGGAGCCGAAATTCAGGATCGAGCCACCGCCGGCCGCGATCATCCCCGGCGCCACCGCCTGGATGGCAAAGAACTGATGCCGCAGATTCACCGCCTGCCGCTCGTCCCAGTACTCCGGCGTCACCGTCTGCCAGGCATGCCGCTGGTCATGCGCCGCGTTGTTGACCAGCACCGTCACCGGTCCCACCTGCGCGATCGCCGCCCGCAGCGCATCGATGTCACGCAGATCGCAATGCAGATACCGCGGCGCCGGGTGCCCGGCCGCGGCCACGCTGTCCACCAGCGCCGCGGCCGCGTCATCGGCGATATCGAGAAACGCCACCAGCGCCCCCTGTGCCGCGAAATGCGCCACCAGCGACGCGCCGATCCCGCTCGCCCCCCCGGTGATCAGCACCGCCCGACCGCGCAGACTGGGATAGATCGCGTCGTGTGACGTCATGGCAGCGCTCCTCACCTGATGTGCCCCGCATCGCTCTTGAGCGATGCGGGGCCGCCGCGCAATCCCTCCACCGAAAACGTCAGCGTCACCAGCAGCCCCGGCCCGGCATCCCCCAGCTCCAGCCTCGCCCCGTGCAGCCGCGCCACCGCCGCCACCAGCGCCAGTCCCAGCCCGGTGCCGGGCGTGTTGCGGCTGCCGTCCAGCCGATAGAAGCGCTGCAGCACCTTGCCATATTCCGCCGGCGGAACCCCCGGCCCGTCATCGGCCACCGCCAGCACCGGCCCCAATCCTGGCCCCGATCCTGATCCGGGCCCCAGCGTCACCCGCACCGCCACCCCCGGACCGCCATGCGTCATCGCATTCTCGATCAGGTTGGCCAGCGCCTGGCGCAGCAGATCCGGATCGCCCCGCACCAGCAGCCCCGGCGCGATCTCGGCGCGCAGCGACTGTCCGGCCTCCTCCGCGACCGCCTCATAGGTCTCCGCCACCAGCCCCACCAGCGCGCTGAGATCGGTCTCGACGAACCCGGCCCCCGCCAGCCCCGCCTCGGCGCGGGCAATCCGCAGCAGGGCCGAGAACGTCGCGAGCACGCTGTCCAGCTCGCCCAGCGCCGTCTCCAGCGTCGCCGCGTCGCGCTCCGCCTCGCGCGGCCGCGCCAGCGCCGCCTCGAGCGACTGGCGCAGCCGGAACAGCGGGCTGCGCAGATCATGCGCAATCGAGGTCGTGGTCGCCTGCAGCCCCTCCACCAGCGATTCCACCCGCGCCAGCACCGTGTTGGTGGTCGCCGACAGCCGGTCGAACTCGTCCCCCGTGCCGGTCTCCGGCAGCCGGCGCGACAGATCGCCGTTGGCCACCGCCCCCGCCGCGTCCGACACCGCGCGCAGCCGCTTCTCCAGCCGCCGCGCCACCAGGAACCCCAGCACCAGCGCTGCCGCCGCCGCCACCGCCCCTGCCAGCGGCAGGGCGGAGGTCAGCGCCGCCGCACTGCGCCGCAACGGCTGCAGATCCGCCGCCACGATCAGATTGAGCCCCCCCGGCAGCCCCGCCCCCAGGGCGCGGACATCCCGCCCGTCCGGCAGATGCAGCGTGTCGAATCCGATCATCCCGACCGGCGCGCCGGTGATGTTGCCCACCACATTCTCGCCATCGGCGGTCTGCAGCCGCACCTGCATGCCGTGCCGCCGCGTCGCCTCGGTCACGCTCGCCACCAGCCCGGCCGGCCCCGCCGCCTCGTACTCCGACAGCAGATCCTGCGCATCGCTGGCGATCGCGGCGTCGAGCTGCTCCTGCAACGCGCCTTCCACCCGCAGATAGCCCCAGAAGAAGCCGAGACCGCAGACGATCACGACCAGGCCGGCGGCGAGGGCTGCGACCCGCAAGGCGAAGCTGCGTTTCAAGGAAGGACTTCTTTTTCTGAAGAAAAAGAAGCAAAAAGACTTTCATCCATCAAGCGGACCTCTCTCCGGAGGAGGGCGTCAGCCAATCAAACGTTTTTTGGTTCTTTTTTTCAAATAAGAACCTCTTATCCTGCCTCCAACATATACCCCGCCCCCCGCAAGGTCCGGATCATCGGCGGCCCCGCCGCATCCAGCTTGCGCCGCAACCGGCTGACATGCACGTCCACCACATTCGTGGTGGGATCGAAATTGAAATCCCACACCCGCTCCAGCAGCATGGTGCGCGTCAGCACCTGCCCCTTGTGGCGCATCATGAATTCCAGCAGCCGATACTCCGTCGGCAGCAGCTCGATGGTGGTGGCCCCGCGCTTCGCCGTCCGCCGCAGCAGGTTCAGCTCCAGATCCCCCACCCGCAGCACCGAGCTTTCGCCCTCCAGCGTGTCACTCGCCCGCCGCGTCATCGCATCCAGCCGCGCCCGCAGCTCGCTGAACGCGAACGGCTTGGCGAGATAATCATCCGCCCCGGCATCCAGCCCATCGACCCGCGCCTCCACCTCGCCCAGCGCGGTCACGATCAGCACCGGCGTCTTCACCCCCGTCGCCCGCAGCGCGCGCAGAATGGTCACGCCGTCCGGCCCCGGCAGCATCCGGTCGGTGATGATGGCGTCGAACGTCTCGTTCAGCGCCAGAAACATCCCGTCGCGCCCGGTCCGCGCCACCTCCACCACATGGCCCAGCTCGCCCAGCCCCTTGGCGATGTAATCCGCCGTCGTCCTGTCGTCCTCGATGACAAGGACGCGCATGACCGCTACGCCGCCGCCATCGCCGCGCGCACGGCAGCGAGCGCCACATCGGCCTGCTCGGCACTCGGCCCGCCGGCCTGCGCCATGTCCGCCCGCCCGCCGCCGCCCTTGCCGCCCATCGCCGCACTGGCGGCGCGCACGAGATCGACGGCGTTGAACCGCCCGGTCAGCGACGGCGTCACCCCCACCACCACGCTCGCCTTGCCTTCGGCGGTGGAGACCAGCGCCACCACGCCTTCCTCCAGCTGCTTGCCGATGGCCTCCGCGATCGATTTCAGCTCCTTGGCCGGCACATCGCCCAGATTGCGCGCCGAGAACTTCACCCCCGCCACGGTCTCGATCTCGGCGGCCGCCCCGCCGGTGGCGAGCTTCTTCTGCAGCTCCGCCACCTGCCGCTCCAGCCGGCGCCGATCCTCCACCAACGCCGCCACCCGCTCCGGCACCTCCGCCGGCGAGGCCTTCAGCGTCGCCGCGATCTCCGCCATCCGCCAGTCGCTCTCGGCGATCACCGCCAGCGCCGCGGCCCCGGTCACCGCCTCGATCCGCCGCACCCCAGCCGAAACAGCGGCTTCCGCCACGATGCGGAACAGCCCGATATCCCCGGTCCGCTTCACATGCGTCCCACCGCACAGCTCGATCGAATACGCCGCCCGGTTGCCATCCCCGTCGCCCATGGCGACGACGCGCACCTCCTCGCCGTATTTCTCGCCGAACAGCGCCATCGCCCCCTCGGCCACCGCCGCATTCGGCGTCATCAGCCGCGTGGTGACCGCGCTGTTCTCGCGGATGCGCGCATTCACCTCCGCCTCCACCCAGGCCAGATCCTCGCGGCTGATCGGCACAGGCTGGCTCACATCGAAGCGCAGCCGGTCCGGCGCGTTCAGCGAGCCCTTCTGCGCGACATGATCGCCGAGCCTGCGCCGCAACGCCTCGTGCAGCAGATGCGTGGCGGAGTGATGCGCCTCGATGGCGCCGCGGCGGGTGTGATCCACCGCCGCCAGCACGGACTGCCCGACCGCAGCGCTGCCCTCGACCACCGTGCCGACATGGGCGAACAGATTGCCCGCCTTCTTCTGCGTGTCGCTGACGGCAATCCGCATCCCCGCCGCCGAGATCACCCCATGATCGCCAACCTGCCCGCCCATCTCGGCATAGAACGGCGTCTGGTTGAGGATCACCGTCACGGCAGCACCCGCCGCGGCCGTCTCCACCAGCGCCCCGCCCTGCACGATGGCCAAGATCTGACCTTCAGCACTCTCGGTGGAATACCCCAGAAACTCGCTGGCCGGCAGCTTCTCCTGCAGCTCGAACCACACCTTGTCCGTCGCCGCATCGCCCGACCCCGCCCAGGCCGCCCGCGCCCGCCGGCGCTGATCAGCCATCGCCGCCTCGAACCCCGCCACATCCACCGTCCGCCCCTGCTCGCGCAGCGCGTCCTGGGTGAGATCCAACGGAAAGCCGAACGTGTCGTACAGCTTGAAGGCGATCTCGCCCGGCAGCGTGCCGTCCTGCGGCAGCCGCGCCGCCTCCTCGCCGAGCAGCCCCAGGCCGCGCTCCAGCAACGCCTTGAACCGTGTCTCCTCCAGCCGCAGCGTCTCGGTGATCAGTGTCTCCGCCCGCGCCAGCTCCGGATACGCCGCCCCCATCTGGCGGATCAGCGCCGGCACCAGCCGATACATCACCGGGTCCTTCGCCCCCATCATATGGGCGTGGCGCATGGCGCGCCGCATGATCCGCCGCAGCACATAGCCGCGCCCCTCGTTGGAGGGCAGCACCCCCTCCGCCATCAAGAACGAGGTCGAGCGCAGATGATCCGCCACCACCCGGTGGCTCATCTTGAACGGCCCGTCCGCCGGCTGCCCCACCACCTCCGCACTCGCCAGGATCAGCGCGCGGAACGTGTCGATGTCATAGTTGTTGTGCTTGCCCTGCAGAATGGCGGCGAACCGCTCCATCCCCATCCCGGTGTCGATCGAGGGCCGCGGCAACGCCACGCGCGTACCCGGCGGCCCCTCCTCGTACTGCATGAACACCAGGTTCCATATCTCGATGAACCGGTCGCCATCCTCATCGGCCGACCCCGGCGGCCCGCCGGGAATGGACGGCCCATGATCATAGAAGATCTCCGAGCTCGGCCCGCACGGCCCGGTATCGGCCATGCGCCAGAAATTGTCGTTGGTCTTGATCCGGATGATCCGATCATCCGAAAGCCCCGCGATCTTCTGCCACAGCTCCGCCGCCTGCTCGTCCTCGTGATACACCGTGACCAGCAGCTTCTCCTTCGGCAGCGCGAAATCATGCGTCAGCAGATGCCACGCATGATAGATCGCCTGATCCTTGAAATAGTCGCCAAACGAGAAATTGCCGAGCATCTCAAAGAACGTGTGGTGCCGCGCGGTATACCCCACATTGTCGAGGTCATTATGCTTGCCCCCGGCGCGCAGCGACTTCTGCGCCGTCGTCGCGCGCGAATACGGCCGCTTCTCCTGCCCGGTGAACACGTTCTTGAACTGCACCATGCCGCTGTTGGTGAACAGCAGCGTCGGATCGTTGCGCGGCACCAGCGGGCTGCTCTCGACCACGGTGTGGCCGTTGCGGGCGAAATAATCGAGGAACGTCGCGCGGATGTCGTTGCTGCTGGTCATGGCGGCGAAAAGGATCCCCAAAATCATTGGCCCGAGTGCGGCCCATGGGAGTAGCGCAGCCCAGCCCGCAAGTCACCAAGCGCCACGCTTCGCATCCCGGCCCACATCCTGTATCACGACGCGACCTTTGCCGAGAGAGAGTGCATGCGCCCCATTCCCATCGCCCTCCTGCTGGCCCTCAGCCTCGCGTCCTGCGCGGCCCCGCCGCCGCCGCCGCCGCCCCCCACCCCCGCCGAGGCCGACGCCGCCGGCGACAAGGCGCTCGCCGCCGGCCACGACCAGGAAGCGCTCGACAACTACACCATCGCAGCCCGACAGGGCGATCTCATCGGTAAGGAGCGCATCGGCGCCCTCTACACCAGCGGCCAGGGCGTGGTGCAGGACTTCAACGAGGCCAGGCAATGGCTGCTGCCCGCCGCCGAGGCCGGCAATGTCGACGCCCAGTTCCTGCTCGCCCGCATCTATGACAACGGCGGCAGCGGCGTGTCCAAAAACCCCAAGGAAGCCCTGATCTGGTACCGCAAGGCCGCCGAACAGGGCAACCCCACCGCCCAGTACCAGGTCGGCCGCCACGCCAATTTCGGCATCGGCACCACCATCAACTACGCCGAGGCGCTGGCCTGGTATCAGCGCGCCGCCGCCGCCGGCGACTCTGACGCCACCACCGCCATCGGCGTGCTCTACGAACAGGGCCGCGGCGTGAAGGTCGACACTGCCCGGGCCCTCAAGCTGTTCCGCCAGGCCGCCGCCACCGGCAACGCCGAGGCCATGAAGAACATCGGCTACATGTATTTCAACGGCAACGGCGTGCCGACCAACGAAGACATCGCCTATGACTGGATGAAGAAAGCCGCCGCCGCCGGCTCAGACGACGCCGCCCGCCGCCTCGCCATGCGCGACATGCAAACCCAGTAACCCCGGCCGCAGGGTGGGCTTCAGCCCACCACCGCAACGATCCCCGAGCCCGCACCCAGGTTCAGAACGTCGCCCCGCCCCGCCAAAGCCCCCGCGCCGAACTGCGCGCAGCACTCTCCTCATGCGTGAACGCCGGCATCTCCGCCCGCGCCCGCGCCCAGCCATCCGCCACCAGCCGCCGGTTCAGCTCCGTCTCCCCCGCCAGGCACTGCGCCTGCGGATAGCCGCTCGCATCGCGTCCGGTCAGATGGCACACCACACGGCGCCCGCGCACCAGATCGGCCAGCGCCGCCGCCGCCGCACTGCCGCAATCGAAGCTGCTGCCGTCGGCGCGCCGGCACATCCGCCCGCGCGGCGGCGCCTCCACCCCCTGCAGATGCACCACCGTCTCGTTGAGCCGCAGCGTCTCGCCGTCCACCACCGCCAGCTGCGACGGATCGGCGGACAGGCTGCCCGACGGCGAGGGCACGCGGCCGAACAGGTCCGACGGCGAGGCCAGCAGAACGACCAGCGCGCCCACGAACGCGCCGACCAGCCCAACCGCCACGGTATGGCCAACCGTGCCGCCAAACTGCGGCGAGCGGGTCTGACCGCTGAAGATGCGGCGCGGGTGGCGAACGGTCACGCCTCGTCTCCTCTCGACTGGGATCCAGAAACGCCTACCGCGATGTCGCGACGTCCGCAACGGCCGATTCGCATCCAGATCACGACTCGCGTGATCTTCGTCCGGACTCCCCCGCCCCCGGCCGCGCCAGGCCGCCGCGCTATGTCCAGAACGGCTCAAGTTTGAGAAAACGTTGCCAGCTCCGTTCCATTTTGCGACGCCCGCCGGCAGCGCGTGCGGCCACGAAGCCGCGCACCACGCCGATCGCATAGGCGCGCTGAGACCCGCCGCGCGGCAGCTCCGCCATCAGCTCGCCCGCCACGGTGCTGTCGTTGAGCTGGCCCAGCCGCTCCTGCACCGCCGCCATCCGGCGCAGGAAGCGGCGTGTCTCGCGCCCGGGGAACAGCGGTGAAAAGAACTCGGCCGCATAGCGCAACCGCTTGATGTGCAGGCGAATTTCGTGCAGCGCCACCGGCGGCAGGGCTGAAAGATCAGCACCGGGCGCGCTCACCGGGGCCAGCCGCTTGGTCAGCGCCCGGGCAGCATAGTCAGACAGCGCCGCACGCTGCAGCGTCGCGCGTTTCTCCGCCGCGTCCGGGTCATCCGGCACCGCCATCCGCCACGACCGCGACACCGCAAGCGCCGCCAGGGCGATGCCAAGCGCGCGGAAGCCGGGGCCGGCGAGATGCCGGCGCAGCGCCGCATAGCCCGCCTTGCGGCGGCGCCCGGCCGCACCCAACAGCGCACGCACGGCCGCGTCGTCGGGAAAGCTCGCCGCCACCGTGGCCCCGGTGCCCAGCGTGAACACATCCCAGTCCCGCGGCGGCCCCAGCACACGGCCAAGCGCCTTGAGATGCTGGGTCGCGACATCGAGCTCAGGACAGGACACCGCCCGGCGGAACAGCAGAATCGCGGAGCGCAGCCGCCGCACCGCCACCCGCATCTGATGCACCGGCTCCGGCCCGGCCTCGGCGATGGCGCCAGGAACATGATGCAGCATCACACCCGCGAGATGGGCGGCCACGAAGGCGAACCCGGCATCGACATCGAGCGTCGGCGGCAGGCTCGGCGGGCCGAGCGGGCGGCCGGGCAGGCTCGCCGGCCGCGCCAGCCGATACGCCTCGGCGGCGAGGCTGTCCGGCGGCACCGCCAGCCGCAGCTCGTCGCACCACGCCAGCGCCTGGGACGCGGCCTCCGCACCCCACAGCTCCAGCCGGCAGACCGGGCTTTCGGCGGTCACGGCGCGCAGGCTGCCCTCCAGCAGCACCACGCGCAGCGTCGCCGTGTCGGCGAGCACCCGGCTGGTGCCCTCGAACGCTGCCACCGGCAGCAGCCCCGCCGGCAGCTTCTGCCCCAGACCCTCCGGTGTCGCGGCCGTGGCCAGCACAGGTGCCGGCGCGCCGGGCGGCCAGAGCTCGGTCGCATCGGCCACCAGCCGCGTCAGCTCCCACAGCGGCGCACCGGCGGCGCTGTGCCGCAGCGCCAGCGCCAGGCGCTGCGCCGCCAGCGCGCAGTCCGGCGTGTCATGCCAGACCAGGCTGCACCGTGTGGCCCCTCGCTGCCCCATGCCCCCCCGCCCCATGCCCCCGTGCCCAAGCCCGCGCCGCAGCCCGGACTGACGCAGCAGCAGCGGCAGATCGTCCGGGTGCAGGGCCAGGCTCAGCGTCGCCGTCACGCCGGCCGCCCCGGCCGAAGGGAAGGATGGATCAGGCGCGTCGCTCATCGCGGCGATCCCGTCATGACGCCTCGGGCAGATCGTGCGGCGTCAGGAAATGCTGCAGCCGGCCCGATCCCTCGCCGACCAGCGCCCACGGCCCGGCCACGCTGAACTCCGCCAGCGCCCCGGTCGGATAGCCCTCCGCCAGCCGCGACAGCGTGGCCCGGTCGGCCTCCAAAGGCCTGCTGAACGCATGCGCCCCCACCAGGGTCAGCGCCAGCTCGTGCATGCCGGGATTGTGCCCCAGCACCAGCACCGAGCGCACCGTGTCGGTCACGTGGTGCAGCACATCCAGCATGTCATGCGCGCTGGCGAGGTACAGCGCGTCCATCGGCTCGATCAGCGGCGTGTCGTCCCACGGCCCCAGCGCCTCCAGCGTCTGCAGCGTGCGCCGCGCCGATGAGACCAGCACCAGATCCGGCACCAGCCCCATCTCGCGCATGGCACGTCGCATCGCCACCGCCGAGGCCCGGCCGCGCGCGTTCAGCGGCCGCGCATGGTCGGACAGCTTCGGATCGTCCCACAGCGATTTCGCGTGGCGCATCAGCAGAAGTTGGCGCAAGGAGGAGATCGAGCCTTTCACATCCGTCGATTTGGACACTGCCACGCCAGCGCCCACTTGTGCCACCGCCGTGCCGGACCACTCTCTGAACACAGATCGTGGCACGCTGACATGTTCCGGGAGCATAGCATGATTTCACGCCGTGGCCTGATGTCAGGCGCTGGCCTCGCCGCTGCCCTGCCATCCCGCGCCCAGGCCGCCCTGCCGGTCCCGCCGGACTGGCGGATCGGCTTTCGCATGCTCCGCAACGGCGACGTCATCGGCAGCCACCATCTCGACTTCGCCCGCCGGGGCGATGCGCTGGTGGTCTCCGTCGCCATCGAGATCCTGGTCAAGCTGATCGGCATCCCGATCTACCGCTACAGCCACCGCGCCACCGAACGATGGCAGGGCGACCGGTTCATCAGCATCGACAGCCGCACCGACCGCGACGGCTCGCCGCGCACCATGCAGGCGCTCCGCGGCGAGGACGGCGTGGTGCGCGTCACCGGCACACGCACCGCGCCCTACAACGCCCCCGAGGGCGTCCTGCCCACCACCTACTGGAACAAGGCGATGCTGCAGAACCAGCTGATCAACTCCGAGGACGGCCGGCTGATGCAGCTCCCCCTCACCCCGGGCGGCATCGAGAACGTGCGCATGGCGTCCGGCCAGACCATCCCGGCCCGCCGCTACCACTACGGCGGCGAGCTGAACCTGGAGCTGTGGTACGACGAGTCCGGCCAATGGGCGCATCTCGAATTCACCAAGGACAACTCCACCATCATCTACGAGAAGCTGTGACCACGCTGCGCCTGGTGCTGGGCGACCAGCTCTCCCCCAGCCTGTCCGCCCTGCGCGATCTCGCCCCCGGTGACGTGGTGCTGATGGCGGAGGTGATGGACGAGTGCCGCTATGTGCCGCACCACACCCACAAGATCGTGCTGGTGCTCTCAGCCATGCGCCATTTCGCCGAAGCCCTCCGCGCAGGCGGCATCACCGTGCGCTACCGCCGGCTCGACGACCCCGACAACCGCCACAGCCTGCGCGCCGAGGTGCTGCAGGCCGCGGCCGAACTGGAAGCCTGCCGCATCGTCGCCACCGAACCCGGCGAATACCGCCTGCTCGCCGACATGCGCGCCTGGCCCGCCAGCGCCGGCTGCCCCGTCGAGATCCGCGCCGATGACCGCTTCCTCTGCCCCATCGCCACCTTCCGCGACTGGGCGGCCGGCCGGCGCGGCCTGCGCCTGGAATTCTTCTACCGCGACATGCGCCACCGCCACGCCATCCTGCTCGACGAGGACGGACCGGTCGGCGGCAAATGGAACTTCGACGCCGAGAACCGCAAGCGCCTGCCCGCCCGCCTCGCCACCCCCGCCATCCCACGCTTCCCGCCGGACGCCATCACCGCCGAGGTCATCGCCCTCGTCGCCGCCCTGTTCCCCGACAACATGGGCACCCCGCAGAACTTCGCCCTGCCGGTCACCGCCGCCCAGGCCGAGGCGGCGCTCGACGACTTCATGGCCCATCGCCTCCCCGAATTCGGCGACTGGCAGGACGCGATGCGCCACGGCAGCCCGCATCTGTTCCACAGCCTGATCTCCACCTCGCTCAATCTCGGCCTGCTCGATCCGCTGGCCATCTGCCGCCGCGCCGAACGCGCCTTCGCCGAAGGCCTCGCCCCGCTTAACGCCGTCGAGGGCTTCATCCGCCAGATCCTCGGCTGGCGCGAATTCATCCGCGGCATCTACTGGCTGCGCATGCCGGAATACCGCCGCCTCAACGCGCTCGGCGCCCATCGCCGCCTGCCTGCCTTCTACTGGACCGGCGAAACCCGCATGCGCTGCCTCGCCGACGCCATCGACAGCACCACCCGCCACGCCTACGCCCACCACATCCAGCGCCTGATGCTGACCGGCAACTTCGCCCTGCTCGCCGGCCTCGACCCCGACCAGGTCGATGAATGGTACCTCGCCGTCTACGCCGACGCCTACGAGTGGGTGGAACTGCCCAACACCCGCGGCATGGCCCTGTTCGCCGATGGCGGCATCGTCGGCTCCAAGCCCTATGCCGCCTCGGGCGCCTACATCAACAAAATGAGCGACCACTGCACCGGCTGCGCCTATGACGTGAAGGACGCGACCGGCCCGCGCGCCTGCCCCTTCAACGCCCTGTATTGGGACTTCATCGCCCGCCATCTCGACCGGTTCGCCCCCAACCCGCGCATGGCCATGCCGCTGGCCACCTGGCGCAAGATGACCCCATCCCGCCAGGCCGCACTCCGCGCCCGCGCCGACGCCTTCCTCACCGCCCTGGACCAAGGAGAGCTGGTATGACCGCCACCCCGAACGACGGCATCGCCTGGATCACCGGCGCCTCCACCGGCATCGGCGCCGGCGTCGCCCTCCGCCTGCTGCAGGACGGCTGGACCGTCGCCATCACCGCCCGCGACGTCACGAAGCTCGAAGCCCTCGCCGCCGCCCATCCCGGCCGCCTGCTCGCAGCCCCCGGTGACGTCACCGACGCCGGCGCCATGAAATCCCTCGTGGCCGACATCGAGGCCCGCGCCGGCCGCCCCGTGGCGCTGGCCATCTTCAACGCCGGCGCCTGGCAGGAGATGGGCGCCGCGGATTTCGACCTCGCGGCCTTCCGCACCATGGTCAACGTCAACCTCATCGGCACCGCCAACGGGCTGGACGCGGTGATGAAGCCGATGATCGCCCGCGGCCGCGGCCAGATCGCCATCGTCGCCTCCGTCGCCGGCTATCGCGGCCTGCCGCGCGCCGTCGCCTACGGCGCCACCAAGGCGGCGCTGATCAGCATGGCGGAAAGCCTGAAGTTCGACCTGAAACCCCGCGGCGTCACCATCAACGTCATCAATCCGGGTTTCGTCAAAACGCCGATGACAGCGGTGAACACCTTCCCGATGCCGTTCCTGCTGGAAGTCGACGACGCCGCCAACCGCATCGTCCAGGGCCTCAAACGCGGCCGCTTCGAAATCTGCTTCCCCTGGCAGCTGGTCCTGCCGCTGCAGATCCTGGCCCTGCTGCCGCACCGGCTGTTTTACGCACTGCTCTCCAGAGGCACGAAACCATAATGATGTTATACCAACGGTCATTCTTCATGACCGTTGGTACTAGCCCACCGAAACAGATATCAAGGGGTTCTTTTTTGAAAAAAAGAACCAAAAAACTTTCATCCGGCTGACGCCCTCCTCCGGAGAGAGGTCCGCTCAAACGTCTGAAAGTCTTTTGCTTCTTCTCTTCAGAAAAGAAGTCCTTGCTTCCTTACCCCGGCTGCCCCTTCGGCGCCGCCGTCAGCGACAACGGCACCCAGTGCAGACCATCGCTGGTCTGGATCAGCATCAGCACCGAACGCCGTCCCGCCTTGCGAAACTTCTCCACCCGCGTCGTCACATCCGCCGGCGATGCAACCTCCTCCTGCTGCACCTCGACAATCACATCCCCCGGCTTCAGCCCCTTGTCGGCCGCAGCCGAACCCGGCGTCACATCCGTGATCAGCACACCCTTCTGATCCGCCGAAAGCTGGAACTTGTCGCGCATGTCCGAGGTGATCGCGCCGATCTTCATGCCGATGCCAGCCAGCTCCGTCGGCTGCACCGGCGCCGGCGCCGTCGGATTGGTGGACGCCAGCACCTGCTTGGTGTCATCCGGCAGCTCGCCCAGCGTCACGTTGAGCGTGACCTCCTTGCCCTCGCGCCAAACCACAACAGGCACCTGCTTGCCCACCGGCGTGTCCGCCACGATGCGCGGCAGATTCTTCATCTCCTTGATGTCCGTGCCGTTGAACCGCAGGATGATGTCACCGCCCTTGATCTTGGCGGCCGCCGCCGGCCCGTTCTCATCAGCACTGGCGATCAGCGCCCCGGTCGGCTCCTTGAGGCCGAAACTCTCCGTCATGTCCGGCGTCACCTGCTGGATCTTCACCCCCAGCCAGCCCCGCCGCGTATGCCCGAACTCACGCAGCTGCGTGATCACGTTCTTCGCCTGGTTGGACGGAATCGAGAACCCCAGCCCGATCGACCCGCCCGAACGCGACAGGATGGCCGTGTTGATGCCGATCAACTCGCCCGACATGTTGAACAGCGGCCCGCCGGAATTGCCCTGGTTGATCGAGGCATCGGTCTGAATGAAATCGTCATACCGCCCCTGCTTGATGTCGCGCCCCCGCGCCGAGACGATCCCCGCCGTCACCGTGCTCGACAGCCCCAGCGGATTGCCGATCGCGATCACCCAGTCGCCCACCCGCTCCTTGTTGCTGTCGCCAAACGGCACCGCCGGCAGCGGCTTGTCCGACACCACCTTCAGCAGCGCCAGATCCACCAAAGTGTCGGTGCCCACCAGCGTGGCCTTCAGCGTCGTGCCGTCCTCCAGCGTCGCGGTGATCTCGTTGGCATCCTCGATCACATGGTTGTTGGTGACGATGTAGCCCGACGGATCGATGATGAAGCCCGACCCCAGCGCCGTCTGCCGCCGCTCGTCCTCATGCGGCGGCGAGCCCGGCGTGGCCTTGCGGTTCTTGTCCATGAAATCGCGGAACAGCTTGTCCATCGGCGAACCCGGCGGGAACGGCAGGTTCGGCATGTCCGGCCCACCCGCCACATCGCCCGATTTGGCGATCTTCACCGAAGTGATGCTGACCACCGAGGGCAGCAGCCGCTCCGCCAGATCGGCAAACCCGTCCGGCGGCGGCGCTGCGAACGCCGCGGCCGGGGCGATCAGCAGCGTGGCCGCCAGCAGGCCGGCACGGATCAGACTTGTGGAGGCCTGCAGCATGGGCGTTGGTCCTTGGGTGGAGCGTGTCATGGGGTCGGCTTCGGCTCTTCACGCAGCATTTTCAGGAAGTCGTTGTCCGGCGACAGCACCAGCCGCGCAGTCCCCTTGGCGAAGGCGTCACGATACGCCTGCAGCGTGCGCCACACCTCAAAGAAATGCGGATCGCGCTGGAACGCGTCGGCATAGATGGCAATGGCCTGCGCCTCGCCAAGCCCGCGCAGCTTGTCCGCCGTCGCCCGCGCATCGGCCAGCAGCACCGTCCGCTCCCGCTCCGCATCCGCGCGGATGCGCTGCGACGCCTCGGCCCCCTCCGCCCGCGCCTGCCGCGCGATCCGCTCGCGTTCCGACTGCATGCGCTGCAGAATCGCCTGCGTGTTCTCATCCGGCAGATCGGCGCGGCGGATGCGCACATCCTCCACCGATACGCCGAAGCTCTTCATCTCCGTGTTCACCTGATCACGGATCAGCTTCATGATCCGGTCACGCTGCGAGGACAGCACGTTGAGCAGCTGCTCGTTGCCCAGCACCCGCCGCAGCGAGGACGACACCACCGAGTTGAGCCGCCCGCGAATGCCATCCTCGGTGCCGCCCACCGCCTGGAAATACTGCAGCGCGTTGGTGATGCGAAACCGCGTGAAACTGTCCACGATCAGCCGGCGCTGATCGCCCAGAATCACCTCCTCCGGCGGCAGCTCGTAGTCGAGCAGCCGCCGGTCGAAGGTGATCACCGTCTGCACCAGCGGAATCTTGGCGTGCAGCCCAGGGCTGGTGATGACCCGGATCGGCTGGCCGAACTGCGTGATCAGCACCTGCTCGGTCTGGCCCACGGTGAACAGCGAGGAGGCGCCGATGACCAGGATCACCAGCAGGCCCGCGACGGCGGAAAGCGTGAAGCGGTTCATCGTGTGGGTGTCCGGTTCGGCAGCGGCGGGTTGAGCGGGGCTGTGGCCGGGGCAGGGGCCTGCAGCGCGCGGGTGGCATCGGTGCCGGGGAACACCGGCAGAATGCCCTTCAGCGCGCTGTCGACGATCGTCGTGGGCGTCGCCGCCAGAATGCCCTGCATCGTCTCGATGTAGAGCCGCTTCATCGTCACGTCCTTGGCGACGTTGTAGGCGTTGAGCACCGACAGGAAGCGCTGCGCCTGCCCGGTCGCCTCCGCGATCGAGGCCTGCCGCGCGCCGTCCGCCTCGGCGGTCAGCTGTGCCGCCTCGCCGCGCGCCCGCGGCACGATGTCGTTACGGTAGCTCTCGGCCTCGTTGCGCATCCGGTCGGCATCGGTGTTCGCCCGCTGCACATCGCGGAAGCTCTCGATCACCGCCGTCGGCGGATCCACCTTCTGCAGCTGCACCTGGGTGATCTCCACGCCCGACCCGTACTGGTCGAGCATCGCCTGCACCCCCTTGGTCACCGCCACCTCGATCTGCGCCCGCGCATCGGTCAACGCCGGCGTGATCGGCGTGCGCCCGATCACTTCGCGCATCACCGATTCCGCGGCCGATTTCACGGTGATATCTGGGTTGCGCGTGTTGAACAGATACTGCCCCGCATCGCGGATGCGCCAGAACACCGCGAAGTTGATGTCGATGATGTTCTCATCGCCGGTCAGCATCAGGCTCTCGGCACCGATATCCAGCGAAGGCGTGTCCCGCCCGGTCACCGTGCGCGCATCGCCGCTGCCCGAGCGGTAGCCGATATCCACCCGGTTGATCCGCGTCACCGCCGGACGTTCCACCGTCTCGATCGGCCAGGGCAGATGGTAGTTGAGGCCGGGCAGGGTGGTGCGATCGAACGCGCCGAAGCGCAGCACCACGCCCTGCTCGTCCGGCTGCACCCGGTAGAACCCGCTGGCCAGCCACACGCCGGCCGCCACCAGCACCAGGAACCCGGCCCCGCGCAGCCCCAGCCCGCCGAAGCTGGGCGATCCGCCGCCGCCGCGCCCACCGGGTCCGCGCGGCCGCCCGCCGCCCAAGCCCGGCGGCAGCATGCCGCGGATGAAATCCTGCGCCTTGGCGATCAGCTCATCGATATCCGGCGGCTGCCCGCCGCCGCCGGGCCCGCTGCCCCACGGCCCCCGATTGCCCGGCTCCGGCCGGGCGCGCTTCTCGTTGTCCTGCGGCGGCACGCCCCACGGGTTCGTCCCGTTGGCGTCAGGGCCAGTACCGCGTGGGGGGATGCCTTTGGGCGGCGGCGGATCTCCGGCCCCGTTGTCCGGGCCGCCAGTGTTCCAAGGCATCGTGTTGGGCCGCTCCTGAGTTTCGTCCGCCTGTGCATGGCGGAGGTGGTCCGTCCGCCATTGGCACAGCGACGCGGCTCCGCCATATCGCGGGCAGAGTGCATATTGACCGCAAGCCAGAGGTTTTCAAGCCAATGCCCCAGCCCACCCCGGACTCGCTGCGCGCCGCACTGGCCCGCGTGATCGATCCGCAGACCGGCCGAGACCTGGTGTCCGCCGGTCTGGTGGAGGGCGTGGAGACCAAAGCCGGCCTCGTCCATGTCAGCCTGCTCACCGACCGCGCCCGCGCCGCCGCCATGGAGCCGGTGCGCCTGGCCGCCGAAAACGCCATCGCCGCCGTCCCCGGCGTGCAGAACGTCACCGTGGTGCTGACCACCAAGGCCGCCCCCGCCAAGGCAGCGCCGCCGAAGCCAGCCGACAAACCCCTCCTGCTCCCCGGCGTCGGCGCCATCGTCGCCGTCGCCAGCGGCAAGGGCGGCGTCGGCAAGTCCACCACCGCCGTCAACCTCGCCGTCGCCCTCGCCCAGATGGGCCTGCGCGTGGGCCTGCTCGACGCCGACATCTACGGCCCCTCCCTGCCGCGCATGCTCGGCCTGTCCCGCAAGCCCGAGGTCCGCGGCGACCGCATGATCCCGCTCCAGGCCTGGGGCCTGCAGGCCATGTCCATCGGCTTCCTCGTCGAGGAGGAGACCCCCATGATCTGGCGCGGCCCCATGGTCATGGGCGCACTCGAACAGATGATGGGCCAGGTCGAATGGGGCCGGCTCGACATCATGATCGTCGACATGCCGCCCGGCACCGGCGACGCCCAGCTCACCATGGCCCAGCGCGTCTCCCTCGCCGGGGCGGTCATCGTCTCCACCCCACAGGACATCGCGCTGATCGACGCCCGCCGCGGCGTGCGCATGTTCGAACGCACCCAGGTGCCGGTGCTCGGCCTGATCGAGAACATGAGCTTCTTTGCCTGCCCGAATTGCGGCCACGAATCCCACATCTTCGGCCACGGCGGCGCCCGCGCCGAGGCGGCCCGGCTCGGCACCGAATTCCTCGGCGAAGTGCCGCTGCTGCGCGACATCCGCACCGCGTCCGACGCCGGCACGCCGATCGTGGCGATCGATCCGGACGGGCCGGCGGCGAAGGCGTTCGGCGCCATCGCCCGAAGGCTTTGGGAGAAGGTGGCGCAGCCGGTGGTGAAGGGGCCCAAGATCGTTATCGATTAAGAGGTTCTTTTTTGAAAAAAAGAACCAAAAAACTTTCATTTGGCTGGCGCCCCGCTCCGGAGAGAGGTCCGCTCAAACGAATAAAAGTCTTTTTGCTTCTTTTTCTTCAGAAAAAGAAGTCCTTCCTTCCTACGCCCTGGCCATCGCCCGAATCAGATCCGTCCGGCTGACAATCCCCACCAGCTTCCCGTCATCGATCACCAGCACACGCTTCACATTGTGCTTGGACATGAACGTCGACACCTCATGCAGCGACGCCTGCGGCGACACGCTGATCACCTCCGAATGCATCACCGCCGAGACCGGCCGCTCGCTCTCGTTGATCGCCATCAGAAACTCCGGCGCCAGCTGATACCCATCCGCCAGCACATGCAGCCACCAGTCGTGCCGCTTCTCGGTCACGTCATCGCTGCGGATGAGATCCGCCTCGCTGACCACGCCCACCACGTTGCCATCAGCATCCACCACCGGCAGCCCGCTGACATGACGGTCCACCATCATCTTGGCCACGTCGCGCAGCCTGGCATAGGCATGCACCACGGCGATGCCGCGGGTCATGATGTCAGACGCGATCAGGCTGGAATCACGGAACATCGGCTTGTCTTCCCTGTTGACCGGCCATTGAACGACCTTGGCCCCGATCCTGCCCAGGATCGGGGCCCGCCGTCATTGCGCTAGATCAATCAGGCGCCGGAGGATCACACCACCACGCTGTGGCCCGCCAGCAACGTCGCCAGCGACGCCCCGCCGGTGCCGTGCAGATCCGCCACCACGCTCGGGCTGCCGCCAGACGGGGTGATCGACAGCACCGTGTCGGTCGCCGTCGTCGTGGCCGAGACCGTGCTGCCCGCCGCCAGCGCCGCATGCAGGTTCAGCACGTCACCCTGGGCCGA